>NZ_JBFAJW010000001.1:0-871921 GCF_040655395.1 Nocardia sp. NPDC050435 | reverse complement strand
ACCAGGTGCACGTCGGTGCCGCCGGTGAGCACGGTGATGCCCTTGTCGGCGACGTCGGCGCCGGTGAGGCGTTCGGCGAGGATCTTCGCGCCGGACAGGGTGCGTTGCTGGCGGTCGTGGAATTCGGGGCCGGCGGCGATTTTGAAGGCGACGGCTTTGGCGGCGATGGCGTGCATGAGCGGGCCACCCTGCTGGCCGGGGAAGACGGCGCTGTTGAGTTTTTTGGCGTAGTCCTGTTTGGCGAGGATGAGTCCGGAGCGGGGGCCGCCGAGGGTTTTGTGGACGGTGGAGGAGACGACATCGGCGTGCGGGATCGGGGAGGGGTGCAGGCCGGCGGCGACGAGTCCGGCGAAGTGGGCCATGTCGACCCAGAGGTAGGCGCCGACTTCGTCGGCGATCTCGCGGAAGGCGGCGAAGTCCTGGTGGCGGGGGTAGGCCGACCAACCCGCCACGATCACCCTGGGCCCGACATTGCGCGCGATCCGCCGGACCTCGTCCATATCGATCCGATGATCGTGGCGGCTGACGCCATAGGTCTGCGCGGAATACAGCTTGCCCGAGAAGTTGAGCCGCATGCCGTGGGTGAGGTGGCCGCCGTGGGCGAGGTCCAGGCCGAGCAGCCGGTCGCCGGGGTTCATCAGCGCCATCAGCACCGCGGCGTTGGCCTGGGCGCCGGAATGCGGTTGGACGTTGGCGAATTCGGCGCCGAAGAGTTCCTTGGCGCGGTCGCGGGCGAGGGTTTCCACGACGTCGACGTGTTCGCAGCCGCCGTAGTAGCGGCGGCCGGGGTAGCCCTCGGCGTATTTGTTGGTCAGGACGCTGCCCTGGGCTTGGAGCACCGCGCGGGGCACGAAGTTCTCCGAGGCGATCATCTCGAGGGTGTCGCGTTCGCGGGCGAGCTCGCCGGCCATCGCGGCGGCCAGCTCCGGATCGAGCTCACCGAGTGACTGCGCATTGACGGAAACGGTGGACATCGGAGGTGCACTCCTTCGAATCAGGCGCTCAGGGGCGCGGCGGTGACCTGGTGGCCGAGGTTGGTCAGCACCTCGGTGGTCGCCTTGGCGAAATTGAGAGTGATGAAATGCAGGCACGGCGCGCCTTCGGCGACGAGCCGCTGCGCCATCTCGGTGGCGATCTCGATGCCGGCCGCCCGCACCGCCGCCCGGTTCTCCTCCGGGCCGTCGCCGGCTGCTGCCGTCAGACGCTCGAGTACGGCGGCGGGCAGTGCCCGCCCGCTCAGCTCTTCGGCGCGCGCGACCGTGCGCAGCGAGGTGATCGGCATCAGCTCCGGAATGATCGGCTTGGCGCCCTGCTCCGGGTCCGCGGCCAGCACCCGATCGCGCAACCGCAGATAGTGCTCCACGTCGAAGAACATCTGCGTGATCGAATAGTCCGCGCCCGCACGCAGTTTCGCGATCAAGAACGCGGTATCGGTGTCCAGGTCCGGCGAGCGGTGGTGCCCCTCGGGGAAGGACGCCACGCCGACGTTGAAATCGCCGAGATCACGCACGATGCGCACGAGTTCCTCGGCGTAGGTGACGCCCTCGGGATGCTTGTGCCAGGCGCCCAGCGGGTCACCGGGCGGATCGCCGCGCAGCACCAGCATGTTGCGGATACCGCAGTCGGCGTAGGAGCCCACCAGCGCACGCAATTCCGCGAGGCTGTGCCCGACCGCGGTGAGGTGCGCGACCGGGGTCAGGGTGGTTTCCTGCGCCAGCTGGCCGGTGATGCGCGCGGTGCGGTCCTTGGTGGAACCGCCCGCACCGTAGGTCATCGACACGAACGCCGGATGCATGCGCTCGAATTCGCGCACCGCCCGCCACAGTCGCGCCTCACCCGCGGCATCGCGCGGCGGATTGAACTCCACCGAGAACGGCACCCGCGCACCGCCATGGGTGCGCAGGCTCTGAACGACGGACGGGACCATCGGGGAAATCCGGGACAATCGGCCGGAACCGAGGTGCCCGAGGTCGGGAACGGAATGCATGATCGCCTTCGTGTAGTGCCGGAGAACTCGGGACGCCGGGGCGCCGCACACCCGGTGCGGCGCCCCGGCGATCCGTCAGCGCAGCGCCCGCGCCGCCGCGACGAGATTGCGCAACGAGGCGACCACCTCGTCGGTGCGCCGCGTCTTCAAGCCGCAGTCCGGATTGGCCCAGAGCCGCTCGGCCGGAACCGCTTTCAACGCCTGTGCGAGCGAGGTCTCGATCTCCTCGGCGCCGGGCACGCGCGGGGAGTGGATGTCGTAGACACCCGGGCCCACGCCCAGATCGAAGCCCGCGGCGTTGAGGTCGTCGAGCACCTCCATGTGCGAGCGCGCCGCCTCGATCGAGGTGACATCGGCGTCCAATCCCGCGATGGCGCCGATGATCTCGCCGAACTCCGAGTAGCACAGGTGGGTGTGGATCTGGGTGACATCGGCCACGCCCGCGGTCGAGAGCCGGAACGCGTCCACCGCCCACGCCAGGTACTCGGCCTGATCCGCGCGCCGCAGCGGCAGCAGCTCACGCAGCGCGGGCTCGTCCACCTGGATGACGCCGATGCCGGCCGCCTCCAGATCCACCGTCTCGTCCCGGATGGCCAGCGCGATCTGACGCGCGGTGTCGGCCAGCGGCTGATCGTCGCGGATGTAGGACCAGGCCAGGATGGTCACCGGACCGGTGAGCATGCCCTTGACCGGCTTGGCCGTCAGCGACTGCGCGTAGGTGCTCCAGCCGACGGTCATCGCCGCCGGGCGGGTGACATCGCCGAACAGGATCGGCGGCCGCACGCACCGGGTGCCGTAGGACTGTACCCAGCCGTTGACGGTGGCGGCGAAACCGTCCAGCTGCTCGGCGAAGTACTGCACCATGTCGTTGCGCTCGGGTTCACCGTGCACCAGCACGTCCAGGCCGATCTCCTCCTGGAGCGTGATGACCTCGGCGATCTCGGCGCGCATCCGGTTGTCGTACTCGGCCTGATCGATCTCACCCTTGCGCAGTTCCGCGCGCGCCACCCGGATCCGGGAGGTCTGCGGGAACGAGCCGATGGTGGTGGTCGGCAGCAACGGCAGGTTCAGTCGTTCCTGTTGCAGCACGCGCCGTTCGTCGGCCGGAGTGCGGCGGCTGGCGTCGGCATCGAGCTCGGCCAGGCGCGCACGCACCGACTCGACCCGCAGACGGGGATCGGCCTTGCGATCGGCGACCGCGGTGCGCGCGATCTCGAGCGCCTCGGCGACCGCGTCCTCGCCGTCGTGCAGGGCGGTGGCCAGCACTCGGACCTCGGCGATCTTCTCCTTGCCGAAGGCCAGCCAGCTGCGCAGGCGCGGATCCAGCTCGGTTTCCGGCTCCAGGCCGTAGGGCGAGTGCAGCAGCGAGCACGAGCTCGACACCGCCACCGTGGCCCCGGCCTCGCGCAGCGCGCGCAGCCGCGGCAGCGCCTGGTCGGGATCCACGCGCCAGACGTTGTAGCCGGGCACGATGCCCGCCACGACCAGCGTGTCGCGCAGCGCGGCGGCGGCCGCGACATCGGCGGACCCGCCCGCCACCAGATCGATGGCGATGCCCTCCACGCCCGACTTCGCCAGCGCCGGAAGCACTTCACCCAGACGTCCGAAGTAGGAGGCGACCAGGATGGCGGGCCGGTTCTGGGCGTCGGCCAAGCGGCGATAGGCGGTGAAGACCGTCGCCTGCTCGGTCTCGGTGAGATCGGTCACCAGCGCGGGCTCGTCCAGCTGCACCCACTCGGCGCCCGCCTCGGCCAGCAGGCCCAGCAACTGCTCGTAGAGCGGCAGCAGATCCGGCAGCCGGTCCAGCAGATCACTGCCGTCCACCGACTTGGCCAGCTTCAGGAACGTGATCGGCCCCACGATCACCGGGCGGGCCGGAACGCCCAGCGCAAGCGCCTCTTTCAACTCGGCCAGCGGCTTCTCGGGATGCAGCGAGAACTCCGTCGCGGCCGAGAGCTCGGGCACCAGGTAGTGGTAGTTCGTGTCGAACCACTTGGTCATTTCCAGGGGCGCGACCTCGGCGGTGCCGCGCGCGGCGGCGAAATAGCGATCCAGCTCGTCGGCGATGCCGCCGACGCGCTCGGGCAGCGCGCCCAGCAGCACGGCCGTGTCGAGGACGTGGTCGTAATAGGAGAAGGTGCCCACCGGCACCGAGTCGAGTCCGGCGTCGCGGACGGCGGTGAGTTGCGCGGTGCGCAGGGTGCGGGCGACCTCGTGCAGGGCGGCGGCATCGGAGCGCCCGGCCCAGTAGGCCTCGATCGCACGCTTGAGTTCCCGGTTGGGCCCGATGCGCGGCAGTCCGAGCACCGTGGCGGTGAAGGTGTTGCGGGGGTTCGACATTGGTGAACTCCAGAGTTCGGCTACGGAAAGAGCCGCCACCCATTACGAGCGCACGCTGACGGAGCCCACTAAGCATCGTTCCCGTGCCCGGGTCCACTCGGCGTGCCACCCAATCCACGAGGCGACGACCGCCGGATACGGCGTATCCGGCACAACGGGCAGGTCTTCGGACTCGTGGGCATCGACCCTCGAACGGGTCGGCCTCGGGCTCGGGGCCCGGGGCTGGTCCTACCGACCGTCGCTTCCCAGGCATCGCGTACTCGCGCCCAGTGCGGGTGACGGCTGTCGTTCCCACTTACCGCTGCGGGACAGTCCCGGATTCTCACCGGGTTCCCTCTCACCCGCGCCTGTGCGAACACAAGCCCGGGCTTCGACGCCTCGGGTGGATCAGGGGCTCCTCGACTCCACCTCCGGCGAACCAGCTGCCAGATGAATATAGCTGGCCCCGGCTGCTAGGTTCACTCCCGCAGGGAACACCGGTGCGAATCCGGGGCTGTCCCGCAACTGTGACCGAGGAGCGAACCTTCATCCATGGCCACGACCTTCCTGGGTTGGAAGGCCGAAGGCGAGCGTCGATCCGGGAGCCAGGATACCTGCGCCACTTCAGGATCGAGCTTCACGAGGATGAGAATGCGAGTGCTCACTCGCCGCCGGCCCAGCGCCGCGCGGCTACCCGGCCACGCTCCGGAACGACGTCGTCGGTCCCGGGTCGCGGCCACCCTGGCAGGGCTGCTCGCAGTCGCCATGGTGTTCACCGGCTGTGCGTCCGACGACGGCGGCGCGGCGGCTTCGGCTCGCGCGCTGCGCGCCGCCGGCGACGGCACGCTGACGATCTACAACTCCTACAAGATCGCCGGACTGGACCCGATCGGCACCGGCACCAACTGGCTCTTCGACTGGGGAGTCGCGGAGAACCTGCTGCAGATCACCGAATCCGGCGAGGTCGCGCCGTGGCTGGCGGAATCGGTCACCCGCGACGGCGACACCCGCTGGGTGGTGCGCTTGCGCCCCGGCGTGACCTTCCAGAACGGCAAGCCGGTCGACGCCCCCGCCGTGGCCGCGGCCCTGACCAGGCAGATCGCGCGCTCGGCCGCGGCCCGGGTGTATCTGGACGCGGCCACGACGGTGGTCGCGGACGGCGACAAGGTCGTGCTGACCACACCCACCCCGAACGCGATGGTGCCCGCGGCGCTCGCCGCGCGGGACAACTCGCTGCAGATCTACGACGTCGCGGCCATGGAGGCCGCCGGCGGTGATTCGGCGAAGATCGTCGGCGCGGGCGCGTACTCGGGCCCGTACGCGATCACCGCGTGGACCCCGGAGAACCTGGTGCTCGCCCCCTACAGCAAGCACTGGGAGGGCACTCCGCCACTGAAGGGGATCACGGTCCGGGTGGTGCCCGACGAGCAGGCCCGCCTGGCCGGTGTGCGCAGCGGCGAGGCCGACATGGCGTTCTATCCCTCCACCTCGGCCAAGCTGGAGTTGCAGGGTGACAAGGACATGCACGTGCTGTCCTCGGAGCAGGCGTTGCAGTCGCTGCTGGTGGAGATGAACCTGAAGGCGGGCATCTTCACCGACACCGCGGTGCGCAAGGCGTTCACGGCCGCGATCGACTATCGGGCCATCGCCGCCGATGTCGGCAACGGCCAGTTCGCGGCCGCCACCGGTCTGTATCCGCCGTCGATGTCGTTCGCGGCCGACAACCAGGTGCACGATCTCGACGCCGCCAAGCGCGCGCTCGACGCGGCGGGCTGGGTGCCGGGCAGCGACGGCATCCGCGCCAAGGACGGCCGGAAACTGGTGGTGCGCTTCGTGACCCAGGCCCAGGGCCCGGAGACCAACGATGTCGCGATCGCGGTGCAGGACCAGGTGGCACGCGCCGGATTCGAGCTGCGCATCGACAACGCCGAGGATTCCGCGGCGGTGAAGAAGGACCCCGGCGCGTGGGACTCGTCGGTGGCGCTGAGCGGTTCGCTCTCCGGCACCGCCGACCCCATCCAGCCGTATCTGGTGCGCTGGACCACCGGCGGCTCCGCGAACGCCCAAGGCGTGGCGAACCCGGAAATCGACGCCATCGGCGCGCAACTGCGCGGCGAGTTCGACACCGCGCGCCGGGACGCGCTGCTGCGCCGGGCGCAGGAGATCCTGGTCCGGGACCAGGCCTATGTGGTGGCGGGCACGTTCAAGTACTTCACCGTGGTCACCGGTCCGGAGTGGGCCGACTATCGGGTGTCGAACGTGCGCCGGCATCTCACCAGCCGCACCGGCGCGTAACGCGTTTCGATGCGAGTTCTCGTCCCGGCCCGGCGCCGGGCGGTCGAGGCGTTGCTCACCCTGCTCGGCGCGAGCGTCCTGATCTGGGCGCTGCTGCCGCTGGCCCCGGGCGATCCCGCGCGCATGATCCTCGTCGCGCAGGGCGTTCCGGAGCCCACGCCCGAGCAGATCGGCGCGCTCGAGCGGGAGCTGCACCTGGATCGGCCGGTGCTCACGCAGTACGCGCACTGGCTGTGGGGTGTGCTGCGCGGCGACTTCGGGCTGTCGTTCGGGTCGGGGCGACCGGTGTCCGGTGAGTTCGCCGAGCGGCTGCCGGCGACGCTGCTCCTGGCGGCGGCAGCCCTGCTGCTGGCGTTGCTGCTCTCGGTGACGCTCGGTGTGCTCGCGGCCCGGTATCCGCGGCGCTGGCCGGATCACGGCACCCGGTGGGTGGCGCTGGTGTTCGCGTCGGTGCCCGGATTCGTGGTGGCGCTGGTGCTGATCCAGGTGCTCGTCGTGGGGCTGGGCTGGGGCAAGGCGGCCCTCGACGGCACCTGGCGGCAGGTGTGGCTGCCCGCGGTGTGCCTGGCGGTCGGACTGTCCGACAGCTGGTCCCGGCTGCTGCGGGCCACTCTGCTCGAATTCCTGGAATCACCCACCGCGGCGGTGCTGCGCGCTCGCGGCGCCTCGCGGTGGCGGATCCTGTGGCGGCACGGGCTGCCCAACAGCGCGGTGCCGTCGCTGCACGCGTTCGCCGTCGGGCTGGCGGTGCTGCTCGGCGGGGCGACGGTGGTGGAGACGGTGTTCACCTGGCCGGGGCTGGGCTCCTATGTGGTGGAGGCGGTGAAGACCCGCGACCTGCCGGTGATCCAGGCGTTCACCGTGTTCGCGACCGCGAGCTATGTTCTCACCAGCCTGCTGGCGGATCTGCTGTCCGCGGTGATCGACCGCAGAATCGCGGTGGCCGCGTGAGCGCCCGGCTGCGTCTGCCCGGGTCGGTGCGCGCCGGAGCGGTACTGCTCGCGATCCTGCTGGTGCTGGCGATCGCGGGTCCGATGCTGGTGCCGTTCCCGCCGAACGAACCGCACTACGCCGACAAACTGCTGGCGCCCAACGCCGAATACTGGCTCGGCACAGACCAGTACGGACGCGACCAGCTCGCCCGGGTGCTGCACGGCCTGCGGTTGTCGCTGCTGTCGGCGCTGCTGGTGCTGGCGGGGTCGGCGACCATCAGCCTGCTGGTCGGGCTCGCGGCCGGACTCTACGGTGGGCGGCTGGATCGGATCGTGTCCCGGGTGATCGATGTGGTGCTGGCGATCCCGGGGCTGGTGCTGGCCTTGGCCGTGGTCGGCCTGCTCGGACCGGGATACCTGAATTTGCTGCTGGCGCTGGTGATCACGAGCTGGGCAGCCGACGCCCGCGTCGCCCGGGCGCTGACCCTGGACGCCCGCGCCCGCCCCTATGTCGTCGCCGCGCGAGTCGCGGGTGTGAGCCGGCCCGCGATCGGCGTGCGGCACCTGCTGCCCGCGGTGGTCGGCCCGTTCCTGATCGTGGCCACGCTCCGGCTCGGCGGCATCGTGGTCGCCCTGGCCGGCCTGTCCTTCCTCGGTCTCGGCGTGCAGATGCCCCAGGCCGAACTCGGCGCGATCATGGGCGACGCGCGCCGATTCCTCACGGCCGCACCGTGGTTGCTGCTCGCTCCGGCGCTGGTGATTCTGCTGCTGGCCGCGGCGGCGAACCTGCTGGCCGAAGGGTTGCGGGAGCGCGGTGCGCGGGAGTCGGTGGGATGAATGGCACGGGAGGGCACGTGCGGGCCAAGGGGGCAGGCCCTGTCGCTGGATCGTTGTCGGGGTCGGTGTGCGAGGGGCTCGGTGGAAGAGCGGAAGCGGCGGCGGTCGTGCCGAGTTGGGTGAGGGAGGTAGCCCGATGAGCGCGCCGACTGCGGAGATTCGTGGGCTGACGGTGGCGTATCCAGGCGCTGGACCGGTGCTGCGCGCCGTGTCGCTGTGCGTGCGGCGCGGGGAGACGGTGGCGGTGGTCGGGCCCAGCGGGTCCGGCAAGACGACGTTGATTCGGGCGCTGCTCGGGACGCTGGACAGCGCGGCGCGGATCGACGGTACGGTGCACGTCGACGGGGTCGAGGTGCGGGACTTTTCCGCGCTGCGGGGAACGGTGCTCGGCTACGTCAGCCAGGATCCGTTCGCCGCGATGGATCCGATCATGTCCGTACGGACCAATATCGCGCAGGCTTGGCGGATCGCGCGGCGGCCGGTGCCGCGAGGGCGGATCGTCGCCGATTTGGAAGCCGTGGATATCGGCGATGCGGCGGCGCGCGTGCGGCAGCGGCCCTTCACCTGGTCCGGAGGCATGTTGCAGCGCGGTTCGGTGACGACCGCGCGAGCACTGGATCCGGCGCTGGTGCTGGCCGACGAACCGACCTCCGCGCTGGACGAAGCGAACGCGCACCGGGTGCTGGCCGCGTTGACGGCGGGGCCCGCGGCGCTGCTGATCGTCAGCCACGACCGGCGGCTGGTGCAGAAGTACGCCGACCGGGTGTACGTAGTCGACAACGGTGTCGTCGTCGAGGCAGATTCGGTGGAACTCGATGTCGCACCGCCGATTCCGGCGCGCAAGCCGGTGCCGCCCGGTCCACCACTGCTCCGTGCGCGCGGTGTGGCAAAGCTGTACACGGCCGATACCGGTCTGGCGGCCACCGATCTCGAGCTGCGCCGGGGCGAAATCCTCGGCATCGCCGGACCGTCCGGCGCGGGCAAGAGCACACTGCTGCGGGTGCTGGCCGGCCTCGAAGCGCCCAGCGCCGGTCACCTGAGCTGGGACGGCCGTGACGGCGCACCCGCGCCGGGCCGGATCGGTGTGATGTTCCAGGACGCCGTCGGCAGCTTGAACCCGCGAAGACCGATCTACCGCAGCATCACCGAGCCACTGCAACCGCGCCTGCGCAGCCGCCTGCCCCGCGCCGAGGCACTGGCCCTCGCCCGCGAGGCGCTGACGCGAGTCGGCCTGGGCGACCTCGATCCCGAACGGCGACCCGGTCAGCTCTCCGGTGGTCAGGCCCAGCGCGTAGCCCTTGCCCGAGCCCTGGTCGGCGATGTCCGCCTGCTGCTGGCCGACGAACCGACCGCCGCACTGGACGAAGCCTCGGCCGCGCGGATCATCGAAATCCTGCGCGAAGCTGCCGACGCGGGAATGGCGATTGTCCTGGTCTCACACTCGGAACGGCTGCTGGCCGAACTCGCCGACACCGTGGTGCGGATCGAACCGGTGCCGGAGGTTCCCGCCGCCGGGTGACGGGCGATCGGTATGGCGTGCGCTGTGGTTCGGCGATGCGATCGGCGCGGACACGGGCGAGACCGGTCCGGAGGTCGCGGCAGCTCACACTCTGACGCGATCGGGGCGCACGCGGACGAGGCGGGGGGCCGAATATCGCGGCAGCTCGTCACGTAGGCGCAATCGACGCGAACTCGAGCAAGGCCGGTCCGGCGCCCGCGACAGCTCGCCACGTCGGCGCAATCGGGGCGAACGCGGGCGAGGTGAGTTCTGGGTATCGCGGCAGCTCGTCACGCAGGCGCAATCGGCGCGAACGCGAGTGAGGAGGGCCCGGGATGTCGCGGCAGCTCGTCACGTAGACGCAATCGGCGCGAGCACGAGCAAGGCCGGTCCGGCGGCCGCGACAGCGCACCATTAATGCCTAATCGACGCGAACGCGGGCGAGGCAGGGGCCGGATGTCGCGGCAGCTCGTCATGTAGGTGTAATCGGGGCGAACGCGGGTGAGGTGGGTTCTGGGTGTCGTGGCAGCTCGCCATGTAGCCGCAATCGGGGCGAACGCAAGCGAGACCGGTCCGGATGTCGCCACAGTTCTCCATGAAGGCGCAATCGGCGCGAGCGCGTGCAAGACCGGTCCGGATGTTGCGGCAGATCGTCACGGAGCGCGGCGATCGACTCTTGCCGCACAGCCCGGAAGAACGCTGTCAGGACCGCTCCGATGCGGATGCTGCACAGCGTCAATTATTGATAACACCGTCGGCGAACAGGCGCAGGCTGGTGCGGATGGCGGTCGCTGAGGGGGCGGCCGGTTGGACGTTGCACAGGAATTCGGTCGCGTCGGGGAGTACGAGGTCGTCGCGGATCGCGGCGGCTACCTCGGTGGCGGAGCCGAGGTAGCCGTGGCCGGTGTCGACGTAGTCGCGTGCGGTGAAATCGGCGGGGAAGCGGCCGGTTTCGATCGAGGTCGCGACCCAGCGTTCGATGCCGGGGCGCATGTGCTCGAAGGCGGTCGCCGTGGTGTCCGCGCAGAGGACCGAACGGGAGACGCCCACGCGGGGGACGCGGCCGTCGGCGTGTTGTGCCGCACAGTATTTCGCGACGCGTTCGGCGGCGATCTCGTCGTGCGGTCCGTCGGGGGAGGATGTGCGGCCGGTGAGCACGCCGAGGTCGAGGTCGGCGGCGAGGGCGAAACCCGACTCCGAGGCGGTGCCGATCCACAGGCGCTCGCGCAGGCCGGGTGCGGCGGGCACCAGGTCGCTGCCCGGGGCCAGCGCCGCGCACAGGTGGTGCAGGGTGTCGAGGAATCGTTCGTGGCGGTCCTCGTGGGAACGGCCGAAGCGTTCGGCGGTTCGCGCGTCGGCGCCCGCGCCGAGCCCCAGTTCGAGCCGGCCGCCGCTGAGCGCGTCCACCATGGCCGCGTCCTCGGCGAGGCGGATCGGATCCTCCAGCGAGGCGACCACGACCGCGGTGCCCAGCCGGATCCGGGTCGTGCGCTGCGCGATGGCCGCGAGCAGCACCAGCGGCGAGGGGCAGTGCGCGCGCTGCGCCCCGAAGTGGTGCTGCGCCACCCAGAACGAATCGAACCCGCACTCCTCGGCGAACACCGCCAGGTCGACGGTCGCGCGGAGTTCCGTCGCTGCGTCCCCGGCGCCGACCACATGCGAGATGAACCCGAACCGCATAACCCACCTCTCGCCTCGAAACCGGATTCCACCGTAGCGGCGGTCGCGCGGATCCCCTATTCGTCGGATTCGGCGTCGGGGTGCAGGAGTTGCTGTGGTCCAGATTGATCGGATTCGACGTCAGGGTGCAGGAGGCGCTGTGGTCCAGATTGGTCGGATTCGACGTCGGGATGCGGGAGGCGCTGTGGTCCGGATTCCTCGGGCTCGGCGTCGGGATGCAGAAGGCGCTGCGGTCCGGCGCCGTTGCGGGCGAGGCTGTCGGCCGGGTTCAGGACGTAGCAGCGGCGCAGGGACAGGCAACCGCAGCCGATGCAGTCGGTGAGTTCGCTTTGCAGTTGCTCGATCTCGCGGCGGCGCGCCTCGAGGTGATCGCGCCAGCGCCGGGAGATGCGATCCCAGTCCCGCTTGCTGGGCATGTGATCCTCGGGCAGGCTCGCGAACACGGCCGCGACCTCGGCGAGCGGGATGCCCAGCCGTTTGGCGAACAGCACCAGCGATAGGCGGCGCAGCACGTGGCGGGGATAGCGCCGCTGGTTGCCGGAGGTGCGCACCGAGGTGATCAGGCCCTGGTCCTCGTAGAACCGCACGGCGGAGGTCGCGACACCCGCGCGCCGGGCCAGATCACCGATGGTCAGCAGATCGGTCGGAGTCTGTTTCATGCTGCGTTACCGCCGATCTCGGCGTGAAGTACGGCCGCCCCGCACGGTCAGGTCCCGCTCTCTGTTGACTTCAATAGAACTTGAAGTTTTAGCGTAGCCTGTCGTGACTGAAACTTCCTCGAAAAGCGCTGTGACAGCGGCAGATGTACCGGAAACCGACGATGCCGGGCGCTGGTCCGAACTGTTCGCGGGATCGCGGGCGGCAACCGTGCTGGTACTGGCGGGCGGCGTGGCGCTGTACGCGATGAACCTGTATTTCACCGCCGCGCTGATGCCCTCGATCGTCGAGGACATCGGCGGCGAGCGGTACTACGCCTGGGTCGCGACCGGCTTCCTGATGGCGGCGGTGATCGCCGCCATGCTGGTCAGCCGGATCCTCGAAGCCTGGGGTGCGGCGCGGGCCTACCTGACGGCGTTCCTGGTCTTCGCCGCCGGCGCCGGCCTGAACGCCGTGGCCCCGAGCATGGGGTTGCTCGTCGCGGGCCGGGTGGTGCAGGGGCTCGGCGGTGGTCTGCTCGCGGGTCTGGCCTTCGCCGTCATCAGAACCGCTCTGCCGCAGCGGCTCTGGGCGCGTGCGGCGGGGCTGGTGTCGGCCATGTGGGGTGTGGGCACGCTGATCGGCCCGGCCTCGGGCGGACTGTTCGCCGAACTCGGCGCGTGGCGGTGGGCCTATGCGCTGCTGCTGGTCGTCGCGGTGGTGCTGGCCGGACTGACGCGACGGGCACTGCCGCGCGGTGGTGCCGCCGCAGCTGACCGGGCTCCATTGCCCACCCTGCCGCTGGTGCTGCTCACCCTCGCCGCCACCGCCTTCAGCCTCAGCTCGACGGTCGCGCCGGGTGCGCACACGGCGATCGCGCTGGGCGTGGGCGTCGTGCTGATCGCCGCGTTCCTGGCGATCGAGGCAAGGGGGCGGCACAGTGTGCTCCCGAAACTCACCTACCAGCGCGGTAACTCGCTGAAGTGGGTCTACCTGACCGTGGCGGCGCTGTGCGCGGGCGTGATGACCGAGAACTTCATTCCCCTGTTCGGTCAGGAACTCGGCGGTCTCTCGCCGCTGGTGGCGGGTCTGCTGGGGGCGGCGCTGTCGGTGGGGTGGGTGGTGGCCCAGCTCTACAGCGTGGGTCTGGGCCCGCGGGCGGCACGCCGGGCGGTGCGGGTGGCGCCGGTGCTGCTCACCGGCGGTCTCGCCGCCTACGGCCTGCTGCAGATCGACACGGCCTCGGGCCCGCGCGTCGCGCTCTGGGCCCTGGCGCTTTTCGTGGCGGGCACCGGTATCGGCCTGGCGTTCCCGCATCTGAGTGTGGCCGCGATGCGCAGCACCGACGACCCGGCCGAGGGAGCCAAGGCGGCCGCCGCCCTCAACACCACCCAGTTGATCACCTACGCGGTGAGCGCGGCGATCGCGGGCACGCTGATCCGCTTCGGCGACGCGTCGGTGGTCGGTTCGGCGCGGTGGATGGCAATCGGTATCGCGGTGCTCACCGCGCTGGGGGTGGGGACCGCGGTTTTGGCCACGCGTGAGCGGTCCTGAACGAAGGTTCGGGCGCTGCACAGTTTTCGAGGCGTTCCGTCACGGTTTCGTTTCGTATGCCGTGACCAAACGTAAACGAATTAGATCCACGGTCAAGCGGGGAATGCCGCACAGGCTAACCCCCGATAATGTTCACTTATCGGAGGTCAGGACGGCGGGGTCGACTAACGAGACCATCTGGCGCGACACGGCTTTCGTTTCGTGTGAATACGTTGGTTGCGACGCAAACAACGCTACGATTCAGCGGTGTCGAGCGTATGCAACTACCCGGGATGTGTCCGACCCATTACGCGCGGGGGTGGCCCCGGCCGGCCCTCGGAATACTGCGATCACCCCGACCACACGCGATGGCGCGCGTGGCGGGAAAGGCAACGGCTCCAACAGGAGTCGGAGGCACCCGCCGCTTCCGTCACTGTGACGCCACAGGGGCCGGTGACCGTCGCCCGATTGCGCGCCGATGAGCTGCTCGGTCAGTTCCGTTTGCTCGCCGAACAACTGGGCACGAATCTGAACGCGGCCGTCGCGGAACTGGCCACCCTGGCCGACCCGTCGGTCGCCGAGGCGCAGGTCCAGGCGGTGCAGGCCGACGCCGGGCGGCGTATCGCCGAAGCCGAGGTCGCCGCCGTCGCCGCCGAGCAGGCCCGCCGCGACGCCGACGATGCCCGCGCCCTGGCCGAACAGGCCGCCGAGGACGCCGCCGACGCGGCCGAGCGGGCCGAAACACTGGTGGCCGAGGCGAACACGGCCCGCGACGACGCGTTGCGGGAGGTGGAGCAGGTCACCCGGCAGGCCGCCGACGACGTCTTCGCCGCCCGCAGCGAAGCCGAAGCCGACCTCCGCACCGCGCGCCGGGAAGCCGCCGAGGATGTCGCTCGCGCCCGCGAGCAGGCCGAGGAGGAGATCGAGAAGGCCCGCCGCAAGGCCGCCGCCGAAATCGAGCAGATCCGCCGGGAGTCCACGCAGCAGCTCACCGCCGCGGGCGCCGAACGCGACCTGGCGATCCAGCGGGCCGCCGACGCCGAACGCGCCATCGACCGCGCCGAGCAGGCAGCCGCCGAACGCGCCGAAGCCGCCGCCGAGGCACGCGAGGAAACCCGCCGCCTGCGCACCGAATTGGACACCGTCCGTGGTGAACTCACCGAAGCCCGCCGCACCGCCGCCGCCGAACTGGCCGCCGCCCGCGCCGACGCCGTGACCGCCGCGGAACAAGCCCGCGCCGAGGCCGCCGCCACCCTCGACCAGGTCCGCACCGAGGCCGCCCACCGCCTCGAAGCCCTCGACCAGGCCCGCGCCCAAACCCTGGCCCGCGCCGAACGCGCCGAAGCCCAGCTCGACGAGCACCTCGCCGAAGCTCGACGGCCGGGAAGGACTCCGCGTGCGACGGGCTGATCCTGCCTGGGCGGAATCGTTGGCGAGATCGTGCCCGGCTCGTGGAGTAAAGGCTCCGAATTCGTGCACCGCAGACTGAACAGGCTTGAACTACGCGGCGGGCAGCATGCGAAACGCGGATCGTGCCGAGGTGGCGGTAGTCGCCACGAGTCGTTGCCCGGCGCGGGCTCGTGCGTGGCGATAGCGCGACGAGTCCGCGCCCGGCAACGATCTTGTCTGTACTCTCCGCTGCGGCGGTGGTGAGTGACAACGAATGCTCGCCGGGCGGTTCTACTCGCTTGCGGCCTACCGGCTGTCAACGAGTTGCCGCCAGGATGGGTGACGCCGCTGGATCTCGCTAGGTGGCGGTCGCGGCAAGTCGACCTTGCCCGTGGCGGTGGAGCGCAAATCGCCCGAGCATGTGGCCCGCCGGAACGATCCTGTCAGGGCAGACGTGATCGAATTCCAGCGACCGGGGACATACGGTAGCGCGCTGCGTGGGTGGAGGCTCCAGCGTTCGAGCCTCCACCCACTCCGGCCTACAGCGCGAGCAACGCCCTGCTGGCCAGTGTGTTGTCGCGAATCGGCCGCATCGCCAGGCGAACCAGGGCGAGTGGGTTGTCGTCCCCGGCCGTGCGGTTGACGCTGAGTCTCCCGCAGGTGCGGCACTGGTGGATCAGCATCCACTCGCCGTCGGCGCGGGCGCTCATCGCCACGGCCGCCATGCGACCCCGGCACGGTGACGCACGATCGCCGGGGATGCGGCGATCGAGATGCAGTGAGGTCAGGCACGCCGGGCAGTGGTTGCGGTGCGCGGTGCCCGGCGCGTGAATCGGGACCACCTCGCGGCAGGCGACGCAGCGGAAATCGCCGGGACCGTCGTGGGCGTGCAAGACCGTCTTGTTTCGTTGCGGGCGACGCGCAGTCCGGTTGGTGTGGCGTGGCATTACAGCGCCCCGAAGGCTTCGAGCGGGAAGGGCGGCTGTGCGAGCGGGCGGACCGCGATGCGCATCAGCACCAACTGGTTGTCGTCGGCGCAGATCGGGCTCGCGGTCAGCTCGTCACAGCGCACGCAGCGGTGGATGAGCAGCCAGTCGCCGTCGCGCGGCACGGCGATGGACAGCGGCGACATCCGCGCGCCGCACTCGCTCGCGCCACCGTCGACATGGTCGAGGACGTGGCGGGAACGCAGGCAGGACGGGCAGTGGTTGCGTCGCACCTCGCCGGCGTAGGCGGACACGATCGAGCCGCACCACAGGCAGGTGAAGGTTTCGAGCTGACGAGAGGTATAGGTGGACACCCGGGGACTCCTTTGCTGAAGACAGGTTGTGACAGCAGGAGCAGGCCGAGCGGGTCCTCGACGGAACGCGTGAATCACGCGAGCGGATAGGGCACCGGGACACGCGTCCAAGGCGCAGCCGAGGGGAAAACGGCAGGCGGGGACGCGATTACGCGGCGCGGCGAGGCGCGCTCGGCGCTGGCCGGGACATCAACACCCGCTTTCTGGGCCGCAGCCCCGTGGTCATCGGCAAGACGACCGAAACCGTAGCAATCGGTCACCACCGCCGCCACCGAATTAATCGCGCGCCCCGGGCTGGTCCGGAACGCGCCCGCGACCGATCGCCGGCGGCGGAGAATGGACCGGGTGGACGACGCGAAACGGCCCGAAGGCGACGACGGCCGGGCAGCACGGTTGCGCGCGGCGGCCGCGGCCGAGGTCCACCGGCATCGAGGTCTGGTGCGCACCGCACGCCACGGTCGGATCCTCAGCGCGCTGATGCTGCCGATGGTGCAGGTGTCGCCGCCCGCGGGATATGGCGTGCTCACCACGGTCGGCCGCAGGACCGGTCGGCGGCGGCGCAAGTGCCTGCGGGTCGTGTGTCAGGGTGAGCGCGCCTACCTGGTGCAGCTCGTTCCGCCGCATCTGGGGCTGACCCGGCCCGGGGCGGTGACGAGCTGGGTGCACAACATCCGGGCGAATCCGCGAGTGCGACTGCGGGTTCGAGGCGGCACCGTCACGGGTACCGCGCGCGAGATCACCGACCCGATCGAAGCGGCGCGGGCCCGATCAGCGCTCTGCGACACCGTGTATCCGATCGACTACATCGAGGCCGCACTGCATCTACGTGGGCGGCCGACCCTGGCCAAGATCGTGGATCTGCACCGCTATTGGTTCGACACCGGGCATCCGCTCGTCATCGAATGGGCAGCAACGTCGCGGCGCGGCGAATAGTCCACGGGAATTTCGCTCATCCCAGGCGCTTCAGCTCCACCGCCTCGTCGAGGAACAGCACACCGTCGACCAGGTGCAGCTGATCCGGGTCGAGCGGAAAGTAGGCGAAGTCGTGGGAGGGCCGGCGCGTGGTGGGCGGGAGCGCGGCGGCCAAGGCGCGAGCGTCGAGGAGGGCGCGGTCCTGCTGGAGGGTCGAGAGCAGGCCCTCGAGCGAATCCGCGGGCGGCACATCGTCGCCGAGGGTGCCGAAAGCCGAGGCCAGGAAGGCGTAGCGCGGGCCGAGGCGGGTGGCGGCGATCGCACCGGCGCTCCACCAGGTGAGCTGGTGGTCGCCGAAGGACATGACGGTCTCGTGGCGTTGCAGGTGCAGGTTGGAGGCGAAGATCAGGGCGGGGCCCTGCTCGGCGACCGCGCAGAGGTTGGCGGCCATCAGGGCGTCCCGCAGAGCCGACAGGCGGGACCAGCGGGTGGGGGAGTCGTCGGCCATCCAGTGGTGGTAGCGCAGCAGGCCGATCGCGGTGCGCGCGTAGAGGTTCGCGCGTTCCCGCTCGGGTGCGCTGAGCTCGGGGGATCGGGTTTCGAGGAGAGCCAGCAGATCGTCGGCGATGATCCGCAGGCGCCGGGCGTGCGGGGAACGGCCGATCGACCGCGCGGGATCCATCGCGGCATCCTCGTTCGACCACGGTTCGTCGGGGCCCAGCAGCGCGTCGAGGTCTTCACCGCTCACGATCGTGGCGGGGCCCTGGAGCAGGGCGTAGAGAGCGGTGAGAGCTTCGCGCGGGCTCGCGGCCCAGTACTCCAGCGGACCGTCGATCCCGAAGAACCGCAGCTGTTCGTCATGGCACGCGTTGTAGTCCCGCATCCACTGCACGAGTTCGCGATTGGCGGCGACCGAGCCGAATCCGTGGCTGAAGCCGCGTTCCATGACCTCGTCGAGGCTGCCTTCCCCGGTGCGCAGGTAGTCGTCGACGACCAAGCCCATCAGGCAGTCGCTTTCGATGCCGAAGCCGCGATACCCCTCGTGCTCGACCAGATGGCGGAAGATCTCGTTGCGCGCTGTGCCCAGTTCGCCGACGAAATGGCGTGCTTCGCCCAGCCCCAGCAGCGTCGGGCGGGTGGGCAGCGCGCGCAGAAACGCCGAGATCCCGGGACCGTCGAGCGGGTAGGCCATGTTCTCGATATCCATACCTTCAACGGTATCGTTGAAATATCGGTGTAAACTTTCGCGACTTTTCCCAGGTTATCTACTGCATAACTTTCAACAGGGGGCTCATCATGAGGCCGGTCGATCTGGCGCGCGGGCACGGTCTGTCCACCCAGGCGATCCGGAACTACGAGGACGCCGGCATCCTGCCCGCCGCCGGGCGCACCGACTCCGGCTACCGCACCTACACCGAACTGCATGCCCGCGCCCTGCGCGCCTTCCTCGCCCTCGTCTCCGGGCACGGACATCAGACGGCCGCGGCGATCATGCGCGCAGTCCATCGCACCGCGACCGACGACGCGCTGCGACTCATCGACGAGAGCCACGCCCGCTTGCTCGAAGACCGCCACACCCTGACCGCCGTAGCGGCCGCGCTGCGCGACCTCGCGCCGGTGCCGGCCCAGCGCGGCGACACCTTCATCGGCCCGCTCGCCCGCGCGCTCGGCCTGCGCCCGGCCACACTGCGCGCCTGGGAGAACGCGGGATTGGTGCGGCCGAGGCGTGACCCGGCCACCGGCTACCGGATCTACGACGCCGCCGACGTCCGCGATATCCGCCTCGCCCATCAGCTGCGACGCGGCGGCTACCCGCTCGAACGGATCGCCCCGCTGCTCGCCCAGGTCCGCGCCGCCGGAGGCATCGCGCCGCTGGAATCGGCGCTGCGCGAATGGCAGGACCGCCTGTCCACGCGCGGCCGGGCGATGCTCACCGGCGCCGGGGCGCTGGCCGACTACCTCGAGGCCCGCGAGCTCACGTGCTGAGCTTGCCGCGCAACTCGATCGCGATCTGTGCGGCATCGAGATTCGCGAGTGCGTTGTCCAGGACGTCCGCGTCGAAGGTGCCGTCGTCGCGGGCGTCCAGCAGCGCCGAGCGCTGGGCGTCGATGACCGCGAGCCGGTGGCGTTTGGCGTCGGTGAAGGTCTGCTGGGTGGGTTCGCCGTCCGGATGCGGCGGTTCCGGGACGGTCTCGGCGGCGGTGCGCAGCATGTGCATGACCCGGGTCAGTTCGGCGCTGGTCTGCGCGTCGACCTCGGCCTGATCCACGTCGGAAGGCAGCCGGCGCAGCAGCGGCCCGAGGGTTCCGCCCTGGACGAGCAGCGAGATCAGCGCGACCGCGAACGCGATGAGCACCAGCACCGAACGCTGCGGGGTGTCCTCGGGCAGGGTCTGCGCCGCGGCGACGGTGACCGCGCCGCGCATGCCCGCCCACACCACCGCCGCGCCCTCCCGGCGGCCGAGCGGCTCCCGCAGAAAGTATTCGATGTTGGCCAGCCCCCGGGTGATTCGCACGCCGAGCCGGTCCAGCTGCCGTTCGGAGACCCTGCGGCGTTTACCGGCGTGTTCGAACATCTCCTGTTTGCCCTCGGGCGTGCTCATCTTCTCCTGCATGTCCTGCAGGCGCGGCTGGAGCAACTCGCCGCGGCGGACGCGGGCGTTCAGATAGACCAGCAGCGGGCTGACGTAGGCGGCGCGCACCAGGATCGTCAGGATCAGCGCACCGGCGGCGATGAGCACGGCGGTGCCGACGCCACCGTGATCGTGGTGCACGTTGGCCAGGATCGACCGGATCTGCAAGCCCAGCGTGAGGAACACGACGCCCTCCAGCACCAGTTCGATGGTGCCCCAGTTCTGGGTGTCGGAGAGCCGGTTGCGGGGTGAGAGATCGCGTGGCGCACGGAATCCGGTGATCAGCCCGGCCACCACCGCCGCGACCAGACCCGACCCGCCGAGCAGTTCGGCCGGCACCGAGGCGACGAACGGCACCGTGAACGAGAGGACGGTATTGACCGCGGAATCGGTGACGCGTTTGCGCACCACCAGATTCAGCCGGCCCACCACCCCGCCGATCACCACGGCCACCAGCACCGCGTAGGCGAAGGTGCCGACCGCGCCCCAGAAGGAGAACGCCGCGGCCGTCGCCACGATCGCGGTGCGCAGCAGCACCAGCGCGGTCGCGTCGTTGAGCAGGCTCTCGCCGTCGAGCATGGCCAGCACCCGTTTGGAGACCGAGGTCTGTTTGACGATGGAGGTCGCCACGGCGTCGGTCGGGCTGATGATCGCGCCCAGCGCGACACCCCAGGCGAACCCGAGATCGGGGATGACCAGCATGAAGAACACGCCGAGCACGAGCGCGGTGCCGACCACCAGCAGCACCGACAGACCGCTGATCGCCCCGAATTCGCGGCGGAAGTTCATCGAGGGCATCGACACCGCCGAGGAGTAGAGCAGCGGCGGCAGCAGCCCCTCCAGGATCCACTCGGGTTCGATGTGGACGGAGTCGAACACCGGCAGAAAACTCGCCGCCACCCCGAGCGCGACGAGCACCAGCGGCGAGGCCACCCCCAACCGGGGACCGGCGATGGCCGACGCGGCGATCACCAGCAACGCGGTCACGATCACGATCAGCAGTTCGGTCACGCGGCAATGGTGTCAGCTGGGCGGGCAGATGCGCGGTGTCCGCGCCGCGCTCGGCACGGTGTTCGAGCTGCTCGAGAACGGGCTGTCCGGGGTTCGGTGACGCCGGGCCGGACACACGGAAGAACGGCGACGCACCGAGAAAGCGGGCAAACCTCGGGTTATTGAGAGCAAGCGCTCATATCATCGGCGTATGCCCGAAAACGGTGGTGCGGGGCGGGTGCGGCCGAGAGTGCTGGGCGGGCGGCAGGTGGTGCTCGCGTCGGGGGCGGTGACGGTTGTTCTCGGCGTGGTGCTCGCGGTGTGGCCGGACAAGACGCTGCTGGTGGCGGAACTGCTACTGGGCTCGTATCTGCTTCTGAACGGGCTCGTTCAGGTGTGGACAGCGATCGGTGCCAAATTTGCTGTCCCATTGCGGGCTCTCGTGCTCACCAGCGGCGCGATCTCGCTGCTGTTGGCCGCGCTGTGCCTCTACGGCGGCAACTCGGTGCTGCTGCTGGCGATGTGGCTGGGCATCGCGTGGGCGGTGCGCGGCATCATCCACGCCACCGTCGCCGCCTGGGACACCCGGTTGCCTGCAGCCGGCCAGCACGAACTGCTCGGCCTGTTCACGATGGTGCTCGGGCTCGCGGTGCTCGCCCTGCCGTTCGAAACCCTGGAGGCGCTGGCGCTGGTCGGGGGCGGCGGGCTGATCGTGCTCGGCGTGCTGGAACTGCTCATCGCGGGTGTCGGTGCGGTGGTGGGCATTCCGGGCGCGGCGCGGGTCCCCGCGACGCGCGGCGGATGACTGGCGGGGGATCAAAGCAGCGGGTTCACTTGTCTCTATGGCACCTACTGATCAACGGCGGAGTTCGGCACACCCGCAGGCGCCGGCGGCGCCGCGGTCACCGGCGGAACTGATCGTCGTCACCCACGGTGCCGGCGCGCCGATCCAGCCGATCGCCCTGCGCGAGAACCTCGCCACGGCCGAACACGTCGGCACGCTGCTGCCCCTGGGCGCGCGGCTGCGCCGCGTCTTCGGCCCGCCCAGCCGATTGCCGGGGCGGCTGGCCGGTACCGAACAGGAACCCCAGGGCAGCGACTACCTGAACTATTTCGCGGTCGGTGGCGCGGTCTACGATCTCGAGGCGATCGCCGAGCGGCTGCGCGCCGACGACGCGGTCGACGGCGCCTACGTCAAACCGGGCGCCGAACCGCCGATCGCACCGCTGCACGAGGCCACCCGCTCCTACGCCGAGGCCCCGCCGGTGACGCCGGATTTCCAAGCGCGCCAAGGGTATCTGGATCCCGCGCCCACCGGCATCGACGCGCGCTGGGCCTGGACGCGGCCCGGTGGGCGCGGCACGGGCGTGCGCGTGGTCGACATCGAGGGCGCGTGGCTGTTCGGCCACGAAGATCTCACCCAGAATCAGGGCGGGCTGATCGGCGGCGAATCCGCCGACGACGAAGGCTGGCGCAATCACGGCACCGCGGTGGCGGGGGAGATCAGCGGTGACGTCAACAGTTTCGGCATCACCGGCATCGCCCCGGAGGCGATGATCCGGGCGGTGTCGATCTTCGGGGCGGGCTCGGCCGCGGCGATCCGCACGGCCGCGGACGCGCTCGGCCCCGGCGACATCATCCTGCTCGAACTGCACCGCCCCGGCCCGCGCCACAACTTCGCCGACCGCCCCGACCAGGCCGGTTACATCGCCATCGAATGGTGGCCCGACGATCTGGCCGCGATCCGCTACGCGCACGCGCGCGGCGTCGTGGTCGTGGAGGCCGCGGGCAACGGCGGCGAGAACCTCGACGCCGCGATCTACGACACCCGGCCCACCGGATTCCCCGCCACCTGGCGAAACCCGTTCCGCGCCGAGGATTCCGGGGCGATCATCGTCGGCGCGGGCGCACCGCCGCCGGGCACGCACGGCCGGGACCACGGCCCCGGCCGCTCCCGCCTGGCCTTCTCCAACTACGGCGCCCGCGTCGACACCCAGGGCTGGGGCCGGGAGGTCACCACCACCGGCTACGGCGACCTGCAGGGCGGGGCCGACGAAGAATACTGGTACACCGACACTTTCAGCGGCACCTCCAGCGCCTCACCGATCGTCGTCGGCGCGATCGCCTGCGCCCAGGGCATCCGCGCCACGGGACCGGGCCGGTTCACGCCCACCGAAATCCGTGCCCGCCTGCGCGCCACCGGTTCCCCGCAGACCGCCGCCCCGAACCGCCCAGCCACCCAGCGCATCGGCAACCTGCCCGATGTCACGGCCCTGGCCGAGGATGGTGCGGCGGATCCGGAGGAATCGGTTTAGCCTGCGGCTCCGGATCGCGCCGGAGTGGGAGGAATCGGTCCAGCCTGCGGGTCCAGACCGTGCCCGAGCCGGAGGAATCGGTCCCGCCTGCGCCTCCGGATCGTGCCCGAGCCGGAGGGATTGGGCCAGTCTGCGGCTCCAGATCGCGCCCGAGCGGGTGGAATCGGTCCAGCCTGCGCCTCCAGATCGCGCCCGAGCCGGAGGAATCAGCTTGGTCTGCGGCTCCGAATCGTGTCCGAGGTCGATGCGTCGAGGGCGGCTAGCGGTCGGTGGCCCCGACTTACGGATCACGCGTATGCCGCTGCGCCGTCGCCATCGTGCGCGAAGTCTGATCGCTGCCGATGTCGCAGCGGACGGCGGGCTGCCATCGATCGGCAGCGCCGCCACCCGCCCCCCGAATGCGTTGCGGCCGAACGAGCCGAGCCGCAACTCGGCGACGCTCGCCGTCGAGGCCGAGTCGGCGGTGTGTGCAGCTCCGGCGACATCGGTGAGCTGGCGCGCGAATGCTGCCTCAACCGCCACCGCGCGTGTTGCCGCGTCGCGTGGCCGGTGCCGAGTAGCTGGGTGCGGGGCGTAGCCGGGTGAACGTGGCGCGCGAACGCTGCGTTAACCGCCACCGCGCGTGTTGCCGCGTCGCGTGGCCGGTGCCGAGTAGCTGGGTGCGGGGCGTAGCCGGGTGAACATGCCGAGTACAGGGGTGAGCGCGGCTGTCGCCGCGGCGCCGAGGGTGGTGTCGGTGGCGCGGATCAGGCGGACGGTTTTCATTGCCGCTGTGAGGACTTCGCCGCCGCGCTCGCGCAGCTTGGTTTCGTAGCGGGCGACCGCATCGATGAGCGTGGCGCCGGCGTCGAGTTCAGCGAGCGTGGTGCCGGTCTCGAGTGCAGCGAGCAGGTCGGCGGCGTCCTGGATGGCCGCGCCCGCGCCCATGCCCGCGGTGGGCGGGGTGGCGTGCACGGCGTCCCCGAGCGCGGTGATGCGGCCGGCGGGCCAGGGGGCGAGGTCGGCGGCGCGGGTGGAGGCGGCGTTGAACCGGAACGCGCCCACTCCGGCGGGATCGGCGCGGGCGATGACCTCCAGGGTGTGGGCGGCCCAGTCGCGCGCGCGGAACGCTTCGAGCAGGGCTGTCCGCAGGGCGTCTCCGCGCAGGGCGCGCAGTGTGTCCGTGCGGGCGGATTCGGGGAACATCGCACCCCAGATGTAGGTCGGGCCGGTGGTGATCGACATGCTGAGTTCGGGTGCGCCGAGGGCGGCGTTGCCGACCGGGTCGAGGAAGCCGACGTAGAGCGCCGCGCCGCGTGGGCCGATCCCCATCGTGGAGCGGGTGCCGAGCCGGCGTTGCTCGGCGATGCTCAGCTCGGTGCGCCGGGTGCGGCCGGAGAATCCGATCAGGCCGGTCGGCCGGCTGGTCGGGCCCGCGCCCAGATGGCGCGCGACTATCGAGTGGGTGCCGTCGGCACCGACCACCAGATCGGCGGTTTCCGGCGCGCCGTCGGCGAAGACGACCCGTGGCATTCCGTGCTCGTCTGCTCCGACGGCCGAGACCGTCCGCCCGAGATGCAGATCCGCGCCGACGGCCTCGGCCAGCAGCGTGCGCAGCGTAATGCGATCGATGTCGATGCTCGCGCTCTCGGACAGGTCCGGGCCGTAGCCGAGCGTGCGGCCGCGGTAGTCCCAGAGCATGTCCCGGTCCCGCAGGCGCAGCGCCGATCCCGAGGCCAGCAGGCGGCGCACGAGCTCGGGCGCGACCAGCCTGTCGAGGGCCGCCAAGGCGCGCGCGTCGAGGGTGATGTGATACCCGCCGGTCGCCGCGACGTCGGTGTCGCGGTCGAACACCGCCACCTCGTACCCGGCCCGGCGTAGTCCCGAACCCAGTGCGAGCCCGCCGATTCCGCCTCCTACTACGACAACACGCATGCGCGAACGTCCTTTCTCGCCGAATGATCAGTCGTCGTCGACGGTGCCAGCAGTAGTGGCCGCCGAGTGGCCACTACGGATGGCACGATGCCCGCATGGCCAGAACGTCACATCGGGCACTGCGGCTGCTGTCCCTGCTCGGCTCGCCGCGGACGTGGCCGCTGCGCGAACTCGCCGCCCGGCTCGCCGTCAGCGAACGCACCGTGCGCCGCGACCTGGACACCTTGCGTGAACTCGGCTATCCGGTGCTGACCGTCCGCGGCCCCGACGGCGGCTACCGGCTCGGCGCCGGCCACACGCTGCCGCCGCTGCTGCTCGATCACGACCAGGCCCTCGCGATCGCGGTCGCGCTGCAAACCGCGCCCAGTTCGGTCTTCGGCTTGCAGGACGACACCGCCCGGGCGCTGGCCACCGTGCAGCGCGCGATACCCGAGACCCTGCGGGCCGCAATGGAATCCCTGCGCCTGACCAGGCTGCGCAACTACTGGGAGTTCCCCGCGCCCCCGATCGATCCGGCCGCGCTCACCGCCGTCGGCGCCGCCGTGCGGCGGCGTCATCTGCTCGTCGCCGAGGTACGCCGCCCCGACGGCACCCGCCCGGCTCCCGGCGAACCGGACTTCGCGCCCGCGCACCGCCTCGAACCCCACCACCTGGTGGTGTGGGCGGGCCGGTGGTACCTCATCGCCTTCGACCTCGGCGAGCACCGCTGGCGCGTACGCCGGGTGGACCGGTTGCACACCCGGCCCACCACCTCCGCTTTCGCGCCGCGCGAGCTGCCGGGCGGCGATCTCGCGCATTTCGTCATGAGCAGCCACGACCGCGGCGACACCGCCGCGGACTGGCCGTGCACCGGCACCGCGCGACTGCCCCTGCCCGCCCACATCGTGGCCCGCTGGGCGCCGGGCGGTGCCGTGGTCGAGCACCTCGACGACGAACACTGTCGCCTGACCCTCGGCGCGTGGTCCTGGGCCGGAATCGCCGGCATCCTCGCCACTTTCGACACCGACCTCACCGAGGTGCACCCCGCGGAACTCCGGCACGCTTGCCATCGCCTCGCGCGGCGCTACGCGGATATCCCGGCTGCCCGGCCGCCGAGCGACTGATAAACTCCGCGACCGAAAGACGCTCAGGCGGTAGTTATTCCGCGCAGCGCCGCGGCCAGGTCGGCACCGGAGGGTGTGCTGCCGGGATCGATCAGATGCTGGGCGGCCAGGCCGGTGAGCAGCGCCTGATAGAGAGCTCCGGTGCCGGGCTCGGCGACACCGTCGAAGAGGCGGGCCAGCCCGGTGCGGGCTTCGTCGAGGTTTCCGGCGAGCTGGGCGCGGGCCTCGGGGTGGGCGAGGGCGTCGAAGGTGGCCGACCAGACGCCACGGTGGCCGGCGATGGTGGTCAGAGCCGCGTCCCAGCGATCGGCGAAACGTTGCCACGGGTCGGCGGTTTCGGGCACTCGCGCCAGGGCCTTTTCCAGGTCGATGCCCCATTCGCGGGTGGCCTCGGCCAGCGCCGCGGTGAGCAGGGCCTCCTTGGAGCCGAAGTGATAGCCGATGGCCGCCATGCTCACCCCGGCAGCGGTCGCGATGTCGCGCACCGTAGTGCGCGCGTAGCCCTTGTCGAACAGGCAGACGCGCGCGCCGACCAGCAAGTCCTCCCGGTTTCCCATGCCGCCCATGCTAGCGCAAACGCCTTAGACATTTGTCTTGCGCATTTGCGCAAATCGATTGTAGGGTTTCGGACATGCAGCACAGGAGCACTCGCACCGTCCTGATCGCCGGCGCCGGCATCGCCGGGCCCACACTGGCCTTCTGGCTGCGCCGCTACGGGTTCGCCCCGACGATCGTGGAGAAGGCCCCGGAGTTGCGCGCGGGCGGTCAGGCCATCGATGTACTCGGCGCCGGCACCGAGGTGGTCCGGCGGATGGGCCTGCTGGAGCGGGTGCACGAGCGCAGCACCGGCAAGCGCGGCACCTCCTACGTCGACGCGGCGGGCAAGGTCCGCGCGAGCATCTCCAGCGAGACCTTCAACGGCGTGGGCGCCGACGGGGACACCGAGATTCAGCGCGGCGATCTCGCCGAGGTGCTGTACGAGGCCACCCGCGACGAGGTCGAATACCTTTTCGGCGATTCCGTCACCGCGCTGGATCAGCGCGAGGACGGCGTGCGGGTGCGCTTCGAGCACGCCGCGCCGCGCGTGTTCGAGCTGGTCGTCGGCGCCGACGGCGCCCATTCCCACACCCGCACACTGGCTTTCGGGCCGGAGTCGCGCTTCGCCCGGCACATGGGCTACTACATCGCCAGCTACACGATCCCGAACTTCCTGAACCTCGATCACTGGGAGCGGGATTACAACACCCCCGGCATGATCGCCGGCGCCTACAGCGCCCGCGCCAACACCGAGGCCAAGGCCATTTTCGCCTGGGCCTCCGACCCGCTCGAGTACGACCACCGCGACATCGCGGCCCAGAAACGCCTGCTCGCCACGACTTTCGCCGGGCAGGGCTGGCGGGTGCCCGAGCTGCTCGCCCACTTGGACCAGGCTTCCGACCTCTATCTCGACGCCATGGTGCAGATCCGCATGCGGTCCTGGTCCACGGGCCGGGTCGCCCTGGTCGGGGACGCGGGGTACTGCGCGTCCCCGCTCTCGGGGCAGGGTGCGGTCCTCGCGCTGGTGGGCGCGTACGTCCTGGCCGGTGAACTGGCCGCTGCCGCGGGCGATCACACCGTGGCGTTCGCGCGCTACGAGCAGCGGATGCGGCCCATGGTGCAGGCGTGCCAGAAGTTCGCCGAAGGCACCGGGGCCTGGTACGCGCCCGCGAGCAAGGCGATGATCGGCTTCCGCAACCTCAATGTCCGCCTGCTGCCGTATCTGCCGTGGCGCGGGCTGATCGGCGGGGCGCCGCAGAAAGTCGCGCGCACCATCGCGGCCGGGGATTACCCGGACCGTTTCGCTGCGCACTAGAACACGTTCTAGGTACGGTCGTCGCGTGAGCAAAACCGAGTCGATCGCGCGCGTCGGCCTCGCCTATGTGCTGGCCTTCGCCGCCGGCGGGGCGTGGCTGGCGTGGGGCCCCGAGACCCCATATTTGTTGCTGGACGGCCTGATCGCCGATCTGATCGCCACGCTGGTGGTGTTCGGTGCGAGCCGGCTGCACCGGAACTCGAGCTGCTACGACGCCTATTGGAGTGTGCTGCCGCCGCTGCTGATGCTGGCCTGGTGGCTCGAGATCGGCGCGCACGGCGAGCAGGCGCGGGCCTGGCTGGTGCTGGCGGTGATCGTGGTCTGGTCGATCCGGCTGACCGGCAACTGGCTCTACGCGTTTCCCGGTCTGCACCACGAGGATTGGCGCTATCCGATGCTGCGGGCCCGCGCGGGCCGCGCCGAGGCGCTGGCCGACCTGTTCGCGGTGCACGTCTTCCCGACGTTGCAGGTCTTCGCCGGGATGCTGCCGGTCTACGCGGTCCTGACCCACACCGGGCGTGGGCTCGGCTGGCTCGACGTGCTCGCGACCGCCCTCGGGCTGGGCGCGGTCGCGCTGTCGTTCACCGCCGACCTGCAGATGTATCGGTTCGCCGCGCGCCGCAGTCCGGGCCAGGCCATGGATCAGGGTTTGTGGAGCTGGTCGCGGCATCCGAACTACTTCGGCGAGTTCGGGTTCTGGCTCGCGCTGGGCCTGTTCGGGCTGGCCGCCGCGCCGCAGGCGTGGTGGTGGGTGCTGCTGGGCGCGCTGGGCATGTACGCGATGTTCCAGGGCGCGAGCATCCCGATGATGGAGACCCGCAGCCTGCAACGCCGTCCGGCGTATCAGGAGGTGATCGACCGGGTGCCCCGGTTCGTGCCGCGGCCGCCGCGCCGGCAGCGGGCGAAGGTCGCGTGAGCCGCCCGCGCGTCCTGGTCGCGGGACTGGGCGACACCGGACTGCTGACGGCCATCCACCTGGCCGCGCACGCCGAGGTGGTCGGGGTGTCCAGCAAACCGGGACTGGTCAGCGGCCAGGAACTCGGGCTGCGCCTGGCCCGGCCACGGACCTGGGCTCGCGACTACCGGGTGTCCTTCGATCGGTTCCGCCGCCTCGATCCGGTGCGCGTCGTGCACGCCACCCTGACCGGCCTCGATCTCGAGGCTCGCCGGGTACGGCTGACCACCCCCGACGGCGGCAGCGCCGCTGAAGCCTACGACGTGCTGGTGATCGCGACCGGTGTGCGCAACGGGTTCTGGCGCAGCCCGGAATTGCAGACCGGCGACGAAGTCGCCGCGGCGATCCAGGCGCAGCATCGGCGCCTGGCCGAGGCCGAGTCGGTGATCGTGCTCGGCGGCGGAGCCGCCGCGGTGAGCGCGGCGTTCAACCTGGCCGCCACCTGGCCGGACAAGCAGATCGATCTGTTCTTCCCCGGCGAGCGCGCCCTGACCGGGCACCACCACCGGGTGTGGCGCACGCTCAGCGCGCGGCTGCGCCGCCTGGGCGTGGGCCTGCATCCGGGGCATCGCGCGATCGTCCCCGAAGGCTTCGGCTGCGACGAGATCACCTCGGGCAAGGTCGAATGGAGCACCGGCCAGGCCGCGAGCAGCGCCGCCTCCGTGCTCTGGACGATCGGGCGGGCCACGCCCAACACCGCGTGGTTGCCCGATCGGCTGCTGGACGCGCACGGATTCGTCGTGGTCGACGAGTATCTGCGGGTGCGCGGCGCGTCCGGGGTCTACGCGATCGGCGACGCCGCCGCGACCGATCCGCTGCGCACCTCGGCCCGCAGTCGCGCCGACGGCCTGCTGGCCCACAACATCCGCGCCGAACTCGACGGCCGCACGCCCGAGCCGTTCCGGCCCGCCGCCCGGCGCTGGGGTTCGGTGGTGGGAGTCCAGCGCGACACGCTCGAGGTGTTCAGCCCCGGCGGCCGCGGTTTCCGCCTGCCGCTGTGGTCACGGCTGCATCCGCTGATCGTCGCGCGCGGCATCTACGGCGGCATCAGGCCCGAGCTCAGTACGGCGCGGGAACCTCGATGACGACCTCGGCCGGATTCGGGTTGGTGCTGACCGTCACTGCGACGCGGCCCGAGCCGGGCAGGGTGAAGAAGGCGGCGTGCCAGCCGTAGTGGCCGTCGTACTGCGTGGTGCGGGTCTCGGTGGAGCTCGCCCCGGTGTCCAGGTTGCGCAGGGTGACCGTGGTGGCGATCTCGCAGCTCTGCGCCGACAGCGAACTCAGCGGATTGGCGTCGGGCTGGAAGTTGACCATGACCCGCGCGGAGCTGTCGATGAAATCGGCGAACTCCCGCGCCTGCTGGCCCTGGCTCGCCGATACCTCGGCGTTCGCGGTGCCCGCACAGCCCGGGGTGGTGCCCTGGACGCGGGCGGGATCGAAATGCTGAGGGTCGGCGGCGGCCGGACCGGCGGTCAGCGCGACCGCGAGCATCGGCAGCGCGGAGGCCGCCGCGAGCTTCAGAACGTTCCGCATGCTGGCTCCGTCCTTGCACACACTGCATCGGTGGCGATTGCCTGGCGATTTTCACGCTAGCAGACCGGGTCGAGGCGGCTACGGGCCCGAGCTCGGGCGCGGTCGGTGAACTGGGGAACAACGGCCGATGACCGAGGGTGGTGGGCGCGTTGAATTCTCCGAGCGAATCGGGGTGCGCGCCGGTTTCTTCCCCGCATCGGCGCGGCCCGTCGCCCGCGTCCGCTGTGCGGCGCTGACCTGGGCGGCAACTGCGCCGGGCCCGCCGTGAGAGGTCTTCTCACACAGCCGATTACACACGGCGAGCGCGTTCACGGCGGCTGGCGCGGCCCGCGATTGCCGGTAGGGTTCGGCCCGGTTTGATCATGTGGCCGGGCTGCGCGCGCGAGGAGATACGGTGGCTGTCGATACTGTCCGTGAAGAACAGGCGATCCGCCGGTTGAGCGACAGTCTGCTCGAGACCTACGGCGAGACCCATTCTCCCGAGGACATCCATGCCGTGCTGGCGGCGGTCCGGGCGCGCTTCGACGGGCATCCGGTGCGCGAGTTCGTGCCGATCCTGATCGAGCGGATCGTGCACCGGGAGCTGGCGCCGCCCGCGCAGGGCAGCGTCATCGAGGAAGCCGCCGCGGCGGTCGAGCAGGGGGCCTCGCGCGCGGATCGCCGCCGGGCCGCGCGCGCCGGAGTGACGCTGAACCGCCGCACGGCGGCGATCGCCGGTGCCGCGGTGCTGGTCACAGTCGTGGTGGTGGCGCTGGTCGCCCGCGAGCCCGACCCGGCCCCCGCGGCCGCGCCGGTGACGCCCGCGCTGACGGTGGTGCGCGGAGTGGTCGGCTCGGAGAAGATGGCGTTCTTCGAAGATCAGCGAGTGATCGACGCGCTGGCCAAGCATGGACTGAAGGTGACCGCCGAGCCCGCCGGTTCGCGCCAGATCGCGACCTCGATCGACCTCGGCGCCTACGATTTCGCGTTCCCCTCCAGCAGTCCGGCCGCCGAGCGAATCCAGCGCGCCCGCAACGTGACCGCCAAGTACACCCCGTTCTCCTCGCCCATGGCGATCGCGACCTTCCAGCCGATCGCGGACCTGCTGACCGGCGCCGGGGTGCTGAAGCCCGGCCCCGCGCCGACCTTCGACGTCGCGCGCTACCTGGAGTTGGTGAACACCAACACCGAGTGGGCGCACCTGCCCGGCAACGCCACCTACCCGGTGCGCAAGAACATCCTGGTCTCCACCACCGATCCGCGCACCTCCAATTCCGCGGCCATGTACGCCGCGATCGCCAGCTTCGTCGCCAACGATCGCGCCGTGGTGCAGGGCGAACCCGCCGAGCAGGCGGTGCTGCCGACGTTGCAGCGGCTGTTCGCGGGCCAGGGCTACACCGAGAACTCCACGCAGGGGCCGTTCCAGGAGTACCTCTCGGGCGGCATGGGCCCCTCGCCGATGGTGCTGATCTACGAGGCGCAGTTCGTCGAGGCGGCCGTGCAGGGCAAGACCGCGCCGGGCATGGTGCTGACCTATCCGTCGCCGACAGTGCTCTCGCGCCACACCCTGGTGCCGCTGCGCGGTTCCGGCGACCAGGTGGGCCGACTGCTCTCCGGTGATCCCGAGCTGCAGCGGCTGGCCGCCGAGCACGGCTTCCGCACCGGCGATGCCGCCCAATTCGCGAAAGTCACCGCCGAGCACCGGGTTCCGGTCACCCCCGAGCTCATCGACGTCGTAGACACACCGACCTATGACACCCTCGAGCACCTGCTCGACGCGGTCGCGAAGGCTTATAACTGAGCTGCCGGCGCCGGGGTCTGGCCCGGTCGCCTGCGGTCGCCGAGCTCAGTAACTTGCCCGTCGGCGTCGGGTCCTGCGTGGTCGCCCGCGGTCGCCGGGTCCGACAACTGCGCCGCCGCGCCAAAGCCGCCGCCGACGCGGGCCTGCCCGGCTACCTCGAAGCCTCCACCGAACGCTCCGCGCGCCTCTACGCCCGCTGCGGCTTCGACCTCGAAGGCGACCTGATCCAACTCCCCGAAGACGGTCCCCTGTTGCGCCCCATGTGGTTCCGCGGGCGCCGGGGCTTGCGTGGTCGCCCGTCGTCGCCGAGTTCTGAACTGCGCTGCCGGGGTTCGGGGCTTGCGCGGTCGCCGCGCTCGTCCAGGTATAACAGCGCCGCTGGTGTTCGGGGCTTGCTCGGTCGACGCGGACGCGGGATCCTGAATGGTTCTGCCGAGTACCCCCTGGTGTCCGATTCGAGTAGCCGGGCACTCGCGGTTTCGACTCCGATCGGTGTCACCGTTCGAGGGGAGGGGCTGGACAGGAAGGAGGCCCTCCGCATGAACGGGATCCACACCCAGCAGATACCCGAGCGGACGTGCGGGCCGGCGAGCAGGACCGGAACCCACGCGATGCTGGTGTTCGGCACCGGCGTCGACTGCTATCTCTCGAATTTGGCGACCTTCGCGGCGCCGCACAACTATCAGGTCGTCCTCGCGGTCGAGCTGGACGAACGGGGCAGGCGCGCCCTGGGCGCCGACCGGCGTACCCGCGCCGAGGCGCTGCACACGTTCGTCCCCGAGGAGTTCGCGATGACCGAACTCGATCCGCGCCGCGAGCGGTCCCGGCAGACGTTGCGCGGCACCCTGTTTCGCGGGCACGTGCACCGCGGCGGCACCGAGCTGGCGACCGGTGTGGTCGCCGAGATCCGCCGGGTGGTGTATTTCGACGAACTCGGCGCCGGCACCCGGCGCGGCCAGGAACGGCTGACCCACCTGTGTTTCGGGGTCGCGGACCGGTTGTATCTGGCGCACCGGATCGGGCGCCGGCCCAGCTTCGATCAGATCGTCGCGGTCGGGCTGCTGCCGGGCACCGTGACCGACCTGCTCGGCGACCCGGTCGGCACGGACGCCCACGAGCTCGGCTTCGAGCAGGCACAGGCGATCATCCTGGGGCAGCGCCAGTTCACCGGCCAGCGGCTGCGGGCCGGGGAGATCGCGGTGGCGGCGTTCCGAGGTGCGGGCGAGGAGCCGGGGTTCCTGGCCGAACTCGCCGTGCGGCGGCAGGTCTATCTGGAGGTGGCGGACCTGGGGTGAAAGGGGCTGAATCTCGTTCGGCAGGGTCGAGCCCTCGGAGGTTGCGGACCTGGTGAAAGGGACGCGATCTCGTGCGGCAGGGTCGAGCCCTTGGAGGTTGCGGACCTGGGGTGAAAGGGCGCGATCTTGTTCGGCAGGGTCGAGCCCCTGGAAGTTGCGGACCTGGGGTGAAAGGGACGCGATCTCGCGTGGCAGGGTCGCGCCCCTGAAAGTCGCAGACCTGGGGTGCAGGGGGCCACCGCCGGTGGCGCGTCAATACCTCGCAGGTCGCGTTCGTTCACCGGGTATGTCAGGGGCGGTATCACCCGGTGGAGCGACGCGCGACGGCTCCGCGCGCCCTACCGTCGGAGCATGTCCGGCACCCTCGAATCCACACCCGCCGCAACCGGTTCCGGGCGGCGCATCGCCGAGATCGATGTGCTGCGCGGATTCGCGTTGTTCGGGATCCTGGTCACCAACGTCGTGGTCGCCACGACCCTGTTCAGTTTCGGCGGCACCCGCGAACAGCTGGTGCCCCGGTTCGACGGCACCGTGGACCATGTGGTGCACGGTGTGGTCACCGCGCTGTTCGAGGGCCGGTTCTATCTGCTGTTCGCGTTCCTGTTCGGCTACTCGTTCACGCTGCAGATCGCGGCGGCCCGGCGCGCGGGCGTCTCGGAGCGGGCGCGGCTGCTGCGGCGCTGCGCGGCGTTGCTGGTGATCGGCCTGGTGCACGTCTATCTGCTGTGGATCGGCGACATCCTGACCCTGTACGCGGTGCTGTGCCTGGTGCTGATCCTGTTGCGGAAACTGCGTCCGCGCACGGCGGTGGGACTGGGTGTGGGGCTGTACGCGGTGTGGTCGGCGCTGATGTTCCTGCCCGGTCCCGGGGACTCCGATGTCTACGAGTCGATGGCGCTGTTCATCGATCTGCCCGCGCTGCATGCCGGGTTCACCGGCGGCCCGGGTGCGACCTTCGCGGCGCAGACCGGCCTGTTCCCGGAGTTCCTGCTGGTGATCTGGTTCGGGCAGGCGGTGCCGAGCCTGGCGATGTTCTTGCTCGGGTTGGCGGCGGGCAAGCGCGGGCTGTTCGAGGATCGTGAGTGGGTGCGGCGCTGGACGCCGCGGGTTCTGCTGGCGGGGTTCGGCCTCGGAATACCGGTGTCGGCGGTGACTTTCGCGGGCGCGATGCACTGGCTGACACCGCCGCCCTGGTGGGCCGGGGCGCAGATGCTGGTGGCGCCGCTGATGACTTTCGCCTACATCGCCGCGGTGCTGGCCGCGACCCGCGCCGCGCGCACCGCCCGCTTCGCGGCCCGGCTCGCACCCGCGGGCCGGATGGCCGCCTCGAACTACATACTGCAATCGGTCGTGCTGATGGTTCTCTACACCGGTTACGGGTTCGCCCTGGCCGACAAGACCCCGCCCGTGGCGGTGCTCGGGCTGGCGCTGCTGACCTTCGCCGCACAGGTGGTGCTGAGCGCGCGCTGGCTGCGCACCCATCGGTACGGTCCGGTGGAGTGGCTGCTGCGCGCGGTCACCTACGGGGCGTGGCCGCCGTGGCGGCGCTGACTATTTCACCACCGGCCGGCCGCGATCGCGCCACACCAGCAGCGGCTCCACCACGCGCGCCGCGACCGGCCCGGCCACGGCCATCAGCAGCACGTAGGTGGTGGCCAGGGCGGCGAATTCGGCGGGGACCGCCCCTGCGGCGACCGCGAGCCCGGCGATGACGATGGAGAATTCGCCGTGGGCGACCAGGGCGGTGCCCGCGCGGGCGCGCCCGTAGCGCGAGGCCCCGGCCTGCTTGGCGGCCCACCAGCCGGTGGCGATCTTGGTGGCGATGGTGACCACCGCCAGCAGCAGCGCCCAGCCCAGCACTGGCGGAATGCTGGCCGGGTCGGTGCTGAGCCCGAACAGCACGAAGAACAGCGCCGCGAACAGATCCCGCAGCGGCTCCAGGATTTTCGTGGCGGCGTGCGCGGTGGAGTCCGAGATTGCGATGCCGAGCAGGAACGCCCCGACCGCCGCCGATACCTGCACCGCCGAGGCGACCCCGGCCACCAGCAGCGCCGAGCCGAGCAGTTTGAGCAGGAAGATCTCGCGGTCTTCGCTGTCGACGATCATCGAGACGTAGCGGCCGTAGCGCAGCGCGATCACCAGCACCACGGTGACCGCGAGCAGCGCGATGCCGAGGGTCTTCAGCCCGGCCAGGAACCCGGCCCCGGCCAGTACCGCGGTCAGCACCGGCAGGTAGCCGGCCATCACCAGGTCCTCGAAGACCAGGATCGAGAGCACCGTGGGGGTTTCCCGGTTGCCCAGGCGGCCCAGATCGTTGAGCACCTTGGCCACGATGCCCGAGGAGGAGATATAGGTGACCCCGGCCATGGCGATCGCACCGGTCAGGCCCCAGCCCAGGACCAGCGCCACGACCACGCCGGGGGTGGCGTTGAGGACCACGTCGAGCACGCCGGCCGCCCAGGAGCGGCGCAAGCCGGTGACGAGTTCGCTGGCGCTGTACTCCAATCCGAGCAGCAGCAACAGCAGTACCACGCCGATCTCGCTGGCGAGATGGATGAATTCGTCGACGTGCTGGAGTTCGATCAGGCCGCCGGTGCCGAAGAGCAGGCCGCCGAGGAGATAGAGCGGGATCGGCGACATCCCGATGCGGGCGGCGACCCGGCCGAGCAGACCCAGGCCGAAGATCACCGCGCCCAGCTGGATGAGAGCGAGGGCGGTGTGGTGTTCGACCATCGATCAGCCGTCGGCCAGGATGGCGGCCGCGGCCTCCAGTCCCTCGGTGGTGCCCACGACGATCAGCAGATCACCGGCGGTGAACAGGAACTCCGGGCCCGGGGAGGGAATCGGGTTGCCCGCGCGCATCACCGCGACGATGGAGGTCTTGGTGCGGGTGCGCATCTCGGTGTCGCCGAGCGGGCGGCCGTCGTAGGGCGAGCCCTTGCGGATCTGGAGCTGGCGGGTGGTCACCCCGTCGAATTCGCGATGCTCCTCGCGCAGCTGGGCGACCAGTTGCGGGGCGCCGAGCAGGTTGGCCAGCACGGCGGCCTCGTGCGCGGACAGCGGAATCTGTTCGGTGACATCGGGATTGTCGGACTTGCCGAGGATCAGATCGATCGAGCCGTCCTTGTGATCGATGATGCCGATCCGGCGCCGGCCGCGCGCGAGCGCGAACTCCTTGCGCACACCGATGCCGGGCAGGGGAGTCACCTCAACGTTCACCTCACCAGGTTAGCGGGGGTGCGGCGCGCACAACGGACCCGGCCGTCCGGTTTGTCCGATCGTGTCCGGGAAATAGCTGCTGCCACGAGGTTTCGGCGACGCGCACCGGCCGGCGGCACCCCCTGCGTGCCACCGGCCGGTGCCGATGATTATCCGGTATCGGCGGCCCGTGACCGGCCCGAACGGTCAGGTCAGCCCGCGAATGAACTCCGCGAGCAACTGGCCGCTGTAGTCGGGTTTGCCGTTGTTCTGGACCGCGGCCGCGCCGATGGTATCGATGTGGGTGTAGCCGGGCAGCTGTTCGACCTGCGCGGTCGGCGGCGTCGGGATCAGCGTGCCGACACCGAACTGGACCACGCTGTCCCCGGCCCAGGCCACGAAGTTCGGCTTGGTGCGAGACATGTTGGCATAGCGCAGGTTCGCCATGTCGCCGGTGCGCGACCCCGCCAGCCCGGCCGCGAGGTCCACCACGATCCGCAGCGGGAAGTAGGTCTCCCAGTAGGCGGTGGGCGCGCCGGTGCCGAGCTGGCGGGCGACCTCGTGGATGTCGGCGGTCTCGCGATTGGGCGCGGTCCAGGGCACCCCGGCGACGTCGTTGTAGTTGCGCCAAGTGTAGAGCGTGCCGGGGTCGGTCGGGGCGACGCGTACCTGGGGGCCCGCGCTCATGCGCAGATAGTTGCCCAGCACCGGGATCTGGGTGGCCAGGGCCGCGTTCGGGAAGGTCTTCTCCTGCACCGGCCCGCCCGCGAGCGCGCCGACGCCCTGTTGCAGCAGCGCGAAGTTGCCGGAGTTGTTGTCGATGAGGGTGCCCAGCAGCGCGGTGTTGGTGAACCGGAACTCCCGGATGCCGCCCTGGCCGCTGAGCACCGCGGGCCAGCTGCGACCGAACAGGAAGGCCAGGGGTCGCTTCGAGTTCGGGTTCGCGCGGCAGGTGGGCCAGCAGCTGGGACTCGCCGTCGGGATCCAGGTGCGCGGCCAGGCCCGCCAGCCGGTACAGCAGGAAGGCCTTGGTGCCGATGATCGGCGCCGGGCCGAAGGTGCGCAGCGGCAGCACGCCCGAATCCAGGCCCGCTTTCAGCACGTCGTCGACCGGGCCGAGGACGGCGTTGGCGACGTCGTGGAAGAACGGGGTGTTCTGGATCGCGGCGGGATCCGAGGACACCATGGTGTCCTGGGCGGCGAAGGCGGCGCACTGGTTGTAACCGGCGTCGGCGCGGGTGCCGGGATCGCCGTCGAAGTCCCAGTCGGCGAAGAGCCCGGTGACCATGCCGCCCATGGAGATTCCGGTGCACACGAACATGCGCTGGCGGCGCTGCTGGTCGGGCACCTCGTGCAGCATGATCTCGTACTGGTCGCGGATCACCCGCTCCACGCCCATCACGTCCAGGATCGGCAGGTCCGGGGAGGCTCTGAAGCCCGGGAAGACCCGGCCCTCGAGGGGTTTGCCGTTGAAGTAGTAGTCGACAGCGTCCAGGTAGTTCCCGCTGGCCAGCGCCGCGTCGAAACCGAAGGTCTCGTCCAGGCAGGCGCTGCGCCGGGCCATGGCCCAGAATTCCACGGTGCGGTCCAGGGCCTTGGCCGAGCGCACCGTATTGGCCGCGACGCCATCGGAATTCACCGCGCCGCCGTTGAGGCCCTGCTGCTGCACCACGATCGCGTCGGCGGCCGCGGACTCGGCCGGGCCGCCGGCGGGCCGGTAGCGCAGGAAACCGGTGCGGTCACAGGCGTCGGGGTGGGCGGGCGCGCCGGCGGGCAGCGGCAGCCGGAAGCTGACATAGGAGACCACGATGCCGTCGCGCTCGGCGATCGGCTGTTCCTGGCGATCGGTGGCCACCGACACCGGCGGCGCGTCCTGGGCCCCGGCCGTGGCCGGAGCCAGCAACCCGCCCGCGACCACCGTCGCCACCAACCCGTACCGAACAACCTGCCGCGCCGCATGTTTCACCCAGAGGACGTTGCCACGGCCTGTGCCCTGGGTCACTGGGCGATATGTCAGCTCCCGCCGCCCGCGCTCGTGCAGGTTGCCAAGCGTGGCAGGCTGGGCCGGTGACGAGTCGAGGTGTGTTGGTGACCGGGGCGTCCCGGGGGATCGGGCGGGCGATCGCGACCGCGTTCGCGGCGGGCGGCGATCGGGTGGTGGTGCACTACGCCGCGCGCCGCGCCGAAGCCGAACAGACCCTGGCCGGGCTGCCCGGCGCCGGGCACGCGCTGGTGGGCGGCGATCTGGGCACGGCCGAGGGCGCCGAGGCGGTGGTGTCGGCCGCGATCGAGGCGCTCGGGAGCATCGGGGTGCTGGTCAACAACGCGGCGGTGAACCTGGCCCATCCGGTGGCCGAGACCTCCTACGCCGACTGGCAGCGGATCTGGGCGCAGACGGTGAACGTCAACCTGCTGGGCACCGCGCACGTCAGCTACGGGGTGGCCCGGCACATGATCGAGCACGGCGTGGCCGGGCGCATCGTGAACATCGGCTCGCGCGGGGCGTTCCGGGGCGAACCCGATCATCCCGCCTACGGCGCGACCAAGGCCGCGGTGCACGCGCTCGCGCAATCGCTGGCGGTGTCGCTGGCCCCGCACGGCATCGGCGTGGCCGCGGTGGCGCCGGGGTTCGTGGCGACCGAACGCGTCGCCGACCGGGTCACCGCCGAGGTCGAGGCGCAGAGCCCGTTCGGGCGGGTCGGCACGCCGGGCGAAATCGCCTCGGCCGTCCGGTATCTCGCCTCGCCGGAGGCGAGCTGGACCTCGGGCGCGGTGCTCGACGTCAACGGCGCTTCGTACCTGCGGTAGGGCGCCGGCGGCGGCCCCTGGCGATGAGTTCGGGGTCGAAGTCGGGGTCCGACCACTGCTCGGCCAGGCTCATGCTCGGTTCGCGTCCGGCCGCGACGTGGGTGAACGCGCAGGCCGCGGCGGCCTCGGCGCGGCCTGCGGCGATCAGGTCGTAGAGCTCCTCGTGTTCGGAGCACTGTTCGGCCGGGTCGCGGGAAGCGGTGAGGCGGAACAGCCATTCGGTGCGCGCGGCCAGCGGGCCGAGCACGGTGGTCAGCAGCGGGTTGGCGGCCAGCTCGATGATCTCGGCGTGGAAGGCGGCGTTGGCGGCGGCGATGCGGGTGACCTCGCCCGCGGCGGTGGCCGCACGCGCCGCGCTCAGGCGCGCGCGCAGGGGTTCCAGTGTCGCGGGGGTGGCGCGCTCGGCGGCCAGGCGGGCGGCCAGCGATTCCAGGACCTCGCGGATGTCGAACAGGTCGCGCACGTCGGCGGGGGAGAAGCTGGCCACCAGCGCGCCCTTGTGCGGCACCAGCAGCACCAGGCCCTCGGCGGCGAGCATGCGCAGGGCCTCGCGCAGCGGGATGCGCGACACCGCGAGCTCGGCGGCGAGATCGCGCTCGACCAGGCGCGCGCCGGGGCGCAGTTCGACTTCGACGATGCGGCGCTTGAGCACCCGATAGGCGTGGTCGCGCAGCGAGGGGGCAGTCACGAGAACCCACAGTAACGGTAGCGCGCACGGGTTTTCACAGCCGAAACACGCCGGGAACACGGGGGCCACACCCGACCGCCAAGTTAACGGTATACCAATAAATGGAGGTGGCCGTGGCGGCGACACTGGAGCTGACGGGCGTCGGCAAGACCTACGGCGCGGTGCGCGCGCTGGACGCGGTGGACCTGAGCGTGCACCCCGGCGAGGTGCACTGCGTGCTCGGGGAGAACGGCGCGGGCAAGTCCACGCTGTGCAATCTCGTCTACGGCGGCGCGCGCCTGGACAGCGGCCGGATGCGCCTGTTCGGCCGCCCGTATCAGCCGCGCCGTCCCGCCGACGCGCTGCGCCACGGCATCGCCATGGTGCACCAGCATTTCAGCCTGGTGCCGGAGCTGACCGTCGCGGAGAACCTGGCCCTGGGCACGGGCCTGCGGCTGCGCGTGCCCCGGCGCGAACTCGCGGCGAGGGTCGCCGCGCTCGACGCCGAATTCGGCCTGCGCGTGGATCTTTCGGCCCGCGCCGGCGCGCTGTCGGTCGGTGACCGCCAGCAGGTCGAGATCGTCAAATGCCTGCTGCGCGACCCGCGCCTGGTGCTGCTGGACGAACCCACCGCGGTCCTGGGCCCCGCCGAGATCACCGCCCTGCTGGCCACCTGCCGCCGCATCGCCGACTCCGGGCGCGCGGTCGTGCTGGTCACCCACAAGCTCGGCGAAATCGAGACCGCCGGCGATCGCGCGACGGTGCTGCGCGGCGGGCGCGTCGCCGGAGCCGGGCCGCTGGCGGAGTTCACCCGGAATGCGCTGGTGGAGTTGATGATCGGACGCTCGGCCGCCGAGCTGAATCCCGCGCTGATTCTCGGCACGGGGGCTGCGCAGGAATTCGGTGCCGCGCAGTCCCCGGCTGGGTCCGGCGACCCGGACCGTGCCACGCAGGTCCATGATTCAGCGGCACCGGCTGACACGGGCCACGCCGCACCGGCTGACACAGCCCGCGCCGTAGTGGCGGACTCGGGCCGGGTCGCACCGGCGGACTCAGCGACGGTGTCGGACGACCCCGAGCATGGCGGGGATACAGCCCTGCTGGAGTCCGCACCCGGGCCTGACGATGCGGTGCGCGTCGTCGCGGCGAGCGTGACAGGCGGGCCCGCGGACGGCGGCGCAGAAGATGGCGGCGGCGCGGAATGTTCAGTGCGCGTGAGCGGGTTGCGCCTTGCCCGGCCCGGCGGTGGTTATGCGCTGGATGGCCTGGACCTGCGATTGCGCCCCGGGGAGATCACCGGGATCGCGGGGGTCGAGGGCAATGGGCAGAGTGAGCTGGTCGCGGTGCTCAGTGGCGCGCTGCGCCCCGCGGCCGGGACCTTCGAACTCGACGGCGCCGACCTCACGCACGCGAGCCCGGCCGCTCGCACCGCGGCCGGGCTCGGGGTGATCCCCGAGGATCGGCACCACGAGGGCTGCATCCCGGCCATGAGCGTCGCCGAAAACCTGTTCCTGGGCAGGCTTTCGACGTTCCGGCGGCGCGGCCTGCTGGATCGGCGCGCGCTGCACGCTGCCGCGGACCGGGTCATCGCCGGGCACGGCATCACAGCGCCCGGACCGCGCGCCCCCATGCGCACCCTCTCCGGCGGCAACCAGCAGAAGGTGGTGGTAGCGCGCGAGCTGGCGCTGGATCCGCTGCGCTGCCTGGTGGCCGCCCATCCCACGCGCGGGCTCGATCTCGGCGCGGTCGACGCCGTGCTGACCCGCCTGCGGGCCGCCGCGGCGGCCGGTGCGGCGGTGCTGATCGTCTCGCACGAGGTGCCCGAACTGCTCACCCTGTGCGACCGCGTCCTGGTCGCCTACCGGGGCCGCCTGCGCGGTCCCATCGACCCGGCCGATCCCGCGGCCGCCGACCGCATCGCCCATCTCATGCTCGGAACTGCCTCGTGAACACGATCTCCCGGCGGGGGCCCGCCGCGCTCTCGAAACTCCGACTGCCGGCCGCGGCGCGGCGCGATCTCGTCGTGTACTCCGGCGCGGTGACGGTGACGCTGCTGGTCGGGCTCGCCCTGGTGCTGATCGGCGGCGCGCGCCCGGCGACCGCGGCCGAGGCGCTGTGGTCGGGCATGTTCGGCTCGCCCTACGGCCTGGGCAGCGCGCTCAACGCGGCGGCGGTGCTGGCGCTGATCGGCACCGGGTTCACCATCGCCTACCGCGCGGGGCTGGTGAACGTCGGCGCCGAAGGACAATTGGCGCTCGGCGGCATCGCGGCCGCGGCGGTCGGGGTGCACCTGCCCGCGGCGACGCCGCCGCTGCTGGCGGTGCCGCTGGTGCTGGCGGCCGGATTCGCCGCCGGTGCGGGCTGGGCCGGGATCGCGGCGGGGCTGGCGGTGTGGCGCGGCACCAGCGAGGTCATCACGACGCTGCTGCTGAACTTCGTCGGGCTGGGCCTGGTGACGCTGGTGGTGCACGAACCGGCGCTGCTGCGTCAGCCGGTGACCTCCGCGGACACCCTGCCCCAGTCCGAGCCGCTGGCCGAGGGCGCGCGCCTGCCGCTGCTGGGCCTGCCCGAGTCCCCGGCCACCATCGCGGTGCTGCTGGCGCTGCTCGCGGCGGTGGCGACCTCGATCGTGCTGCGCCGCACCGCGATCGGTACCCGGCTGGCCGCGGTCGGCTTGTCCGGCCCCGCCTCGGCGCGACTGGGGTTGCCGGTGGCCCGGCTGCGTTTCGGGTCGCTGGCGACCGCGGGCGGGCTCGCCGGTGTGGCGGGCGCGGGTCTGGTGGCGACGGTGCCGTTCGTGCTGGCCGAGCACTTCACCTCCGGGTACGGCTTCGCCGGGCTGGTGGTGGGTCTGCTCGCGCGCGGCTCGCTGAGCGCGGTGGCCGGCATCGCGCTGGCCTTCGGCCTGCTCGCCTCGGGCGGGATCAATCTGCAACTGGCCGCGGGTGTTCCGGCGGCGAGCGTGCAGGTGGTGCAGAGCGTGCTGATCATCCTGGTGGCCGGCGCGGTCATCCTGCGCACCGGCGGTGCGCGATGAGCGCGGCGGGTGAACTGCTCGACGGCGGTGTGCGCCTGGCGATTCCGCTGCTGCTCGCCTCGGCGGGCGAGCTGGTCAGCCAGCGGGCCGGGGTGCTCAACCTCAGTGTCGAGGCGATGATGCTGACCGGCGCCTTCGCCGGGGCGCTCGGCGCGCACAGCAGCGGCAGCGCCGCGGCCGGGGTGCTGTGCGCGGTCGTGGCGAGTCTGCTGGTGGCGGCGTTGCAGGCGCTGCTGAGCGTGACGCTGCGGGCGGATCAGATCGTCACCGGCATCGCGGCCAACGCGCTGGCGCTGGGCGCCACCACCTACGGTGCGCGGCTGTATTTCACCGAGGGGCGCAGCGTGCCCGGCTTCGATCGGGTGGAAATCCCGGTGCTGCACGATATTCCGTTGCTCGGGCCGGCGCTGTTCGCCCAGACCGCGCTCGGCTATCTGGGGCTGGGCCTGGCGGTGGTGCTGGCGCTGGTGTTCGGTCATCGCAGCGGTCTCGGACTGGCGGTGACCGCGATCGGCGCGGACCCGGTGACCGCGGACCGCGCCGGGCTGCCGGTCGCGCTCATCCGCTACGGGGTGGTGCTGCTGGCCGGGCTCACCGCGGGCCTGGCGGGCGCGCACCTGGCCCTGGCCGACGTGCACGCCTTCACCGACAACCTCACCGCCGGGGCCGGCTACCTGGCGGTGGTCGCGGTCATCGCCGGGCGCTGGCGGGCCTGGCCGACGATGTTGGCCTGCCTGCTGTTCGGCCTCGCCCAGGCGCTGCAGTTCGCCGCGCCGTCCTTCGGCTGGCATCTGCCGACCGCGGTGCTGGTGATGTCGCCCTACCTGCTGGCCGTGCTGGCGGTGAGCGGGCTGGTCGGCGCCTCCCGCGCTCCGGCCGCGCTCACCCATCCCTTCGTGCGAGAGGCCAAGGCCTGATGACGCTGATCCTGACCCGCTCCGAGGTGCTGTCGATGATCGCCCTGCCGGAGGTGATCGCGGCGGTGCGCGCCGCGCACGCCGACCTGGCGCGCGGTGAGGCGCTCGCGCCCGCGCCGCCGGCGCTGCGGCTGCCCGGCTCGGAGTCGAGTTTCCTGGCCATGGCCGCGGCCTCGCGTCCGGCCGGGCTGGCGGTGGTCAAGCTGCTGGCCGATATGCCGGGCAATCGCGAGATCGGGCTGCCCGCACAGCGTTCGGCGATCCTGGCCGTGGCGACCGGGGACGGTTCCTGTGCGGCGCTGATCGACGGCGCCGCGGTCACCCGGGTACGCACGGCCGCGGCGTCGGCGGTCGCCACGGCCGCGCTGGCCCGCTCCGAGAGCCGGGTGCTGGGCCTGGTGGGCGCGGGCGCGTTGGCGCACGCCCATCTGGCCGCGCTGCGGGTGGTGCACGAGTTCGACCGGGTGCTGGTGTGGAGCCGCAGCGCGGCGACCGCGCGGGCCTTCGCCGAGGCCACCGGCGCGCAGGCGGCCGACTCGCCCGAGCAGGTGGTGCGCGCCGCGGACGTGCTGTGCACGCTGACCCCCGCCAAGCAGCCGGTGGTGCGGGGCGCGTGGTTCGCGCCGGGCCTGCACGTGAACGCGGTGGGCGCGCCGCCGCGCGCGGATCATCGCGAGATCGACTCCGAGGGGATCCGGCGGGCCCGGGTGGTGGTGGACAGCCGGCTCACCGCCGGGCACGAGTCCGGGGACGTGCTGATTCCGCTGCGTGAGGGGGTGATCGGGGCCGCGCATTTCGCCGACGAGATCGGCGAGGTGCTCATCGGCGCGAAACCCGGTCGCAGCAGCGGTGATCAGATCACCCTCTACAACTCCCTGGGGGTGGGTCTGCAGGATCTGGCGGTGGCGCGGCTGCTGCTCGACACCGCGCGCGCCCGCGGGCTGGGCACCGAGGTCGATTTGACGGCGTGAGCGCGATACGCGCGCGAAACCCGCTGGTAATCCAGCACTTCTAGGTTAATGGCATACCACTAAAGTTCGAAGGAAACACCCATGAAGAAGCTCGCCGTCGCCGCCCTGCTCGCCCTCGCGGCAGGCACGCTCCCCGCCTGCAGTGCCGGCTCCGACAGCGCCGGCGGCGCCCTGAAAGTCGGTGTGCTGTTCCCCGGCTCGCTCTCCGACGACGGATTCATGCAATCCGGCTACGAGGGCTATCAGCGCCTGCAACAGAGCCTGGGCGATCGGGTCGCGCTGACCAAGGTCGAACAGGTCGCGGCCGCCGACTACCAGCAGGTGCTCACCCGCCTGGCGACCGGCTCCGGACTGGTCGTGTCCTTCGGCGGGCAGACCGATTCGGTGCTGCGCCAGGTCGCGCCCGCGTTCCCGAAGGTGAAGTTCGTCGAGATCGGCGGGCCCGCCGACGCCGTCCCGCTGGCCAACCTGGCCTACTACGACCCGGTCCAGGCCGACGGTGGATTCCTGGCCGGCGCGTACGCCGCGCTGGTCTCCCGCACCGGCAAGGTCGCCTTCGTCGGCGGTATGGAACTGCCCGCGATCGTCAAGACCGCCAAGGCTTTCGAGCAGGGCGCCCGCCACGTGCGGCCCGAGGTGAGCGTGCTGGCGCCGCAGTATGTCGGCGATTTCAACGATGTCGCCAAGGCCAAGCAGGCCGCCCAGGCCGATGTCGGCGCGGGCGCGGGCGCGTTCGGGCAGCAGCTCAACCTGGGCCGCCAGGGCCTGGCCCAGGCCGCGAAGGAAGGCCGGGCCGTGGTGGTGGGCGGCCCGCTGGTCAAGCCGTGCGGCAGCGAGCCCGGGTATGCCGGCTACGTCAAGAGCGACACCGGCGCCGAACTCGAGCACGCGGTGCGCGCGGTGCTCGACAACAGCTTCCGCGCCGAGCAGGTGCGATTCGGGCTGGCCTCGGGCACCGGCGCCACCGACATCACCCTGTGCGAAACGACCCCGGAGATCAGCGCCGCGATGGAGAAGGTGAAAGCCGAAATCGCCGCGGGCAGCGTCACCGTCAACTGAGCGGTCTCGTCCCCTCGGGAATAACTCGCGCGAGCCGGGCCTTGGTCCCGGACATGACCAGTGCTGAGTTGTTGATCGACGCCTTCGGCCGAGTCCGGGAGAACGTGCACGGCGCTCTCGCGGAGCTGAGCACCGCCGAGCTCGGGGTTTCCCTCGAACCCGGCGCCAACTCCATCGCCTGGCTGGTATGGCATCTGACCCGCGTCCAGGACGATCACGTCGCCGAGGTGGCGGGCCTGAAACAGGTGTGGACCGCGGCGGGCTGGTCCGGCCGATTCGACCTGCCCTTCCCCGACTCGGCCACCGGCTACGGGCACACCGCCACCGAGATCGCCGCCCTCGACGGCGTACCCGCCGACCTGCTGCGGGGCTACTTCGACGCCGTCCACACCCAAACCGTCGACTACGTCCGCACCCTCACCGACACCGACCTGCCCCGCGTCGTCGACACCCGCTGGGATCCCCCGGTCACCCTCGGCGTCCGCTTGATCAGCGTCATCGACGACGACATCCAGCACTCCGGCCAGGCGGCTTTCATCCGCGGCGTCCTGCTGCGGCGGCGCTGAGCGCGCACTGCAGGAACAGATCGCAGCTTTCGGCGAGGTGCTTGTCTTTCCGCGAATATCGGTGCGGTGCGTGCATTTCGGCATGCACCGCATCGAGGGCGGGGCTCAGTCCTCGCGCACGATCAGGCCCGCGGCCTGGGCGAAGGCGGGGGCGAGATCGAGGAGTTGGGTGTAGTTGACGATGGCGCCGCGCAGGGCGTCGAGGCCGTTGGCGATGTCGAGGGTGCGGGCGCCGCGCAGGTCGACCTCCTGCATGCGGGCCCGGTCCAGGGCCAGGCGCGAGAGGGTGCAGCCGGGGAAGGTGAGCCGGTGCAGGGTGGCCTCGGCGAAGTCGACGTCGCGCAGCACGCAGTCCACGAACTCGACGTCGCGCAGGGTGGCGTTGCGGAAGTTCACCGATTCGAATTTGCAGCCCTCGAAACGGACCCGGCGCAGGCCCGCGCTGACGATCTCCACCCCGGACCAGGCGCTGTCCACCAGCTCGGCGTCCTGCCAGTCGCTCTGCCCGAGATTGGTGCCGACCAGGCGCACACCGCGCATCCAGACATCGGCGAAGCGGCTGAAGCGCAGGCTCCCGCGCAGCACCGTCAGCTCGGTGAGCGCGGACTCGACGAAACGGGAACCCCGGCAGTCTGGTTCGTCGAACTCCCGGCCGGTCAGGTGGATGTTGTCGTATTCCTGATCGGGTTCCAGCTCGGCGTCGCAGGGTTCGAGGCGGCGGGCGAAGGGCAGATCGGCCAGGGCGCGGGGCATGGCGTCGAGACTATCCGCCCCCGGTGACCGGTCCGGGCGGCTCAGGCCGGGAGCCGGTCCAGGAACGCGGCGATGAGCGGGGCGATCTCGCCGAGGTGGGTTTCCAGGGCGAAGTGGCCGGTGTCGAACAGGTGCAGCTCGGCCTCGGGCAGGTCGGCCAGGTAGGCGTGCGCGCCGGGCGCGGGGAAGAAGGGGTCGCCGGCGCCCCAGGCGATCAGGGTGGGCGGGGTGTGTTCGCGCAGCCAGGCCTGCCAGGCGGGGTAGCGGGCGAGATTGGATTTGTAATCGAAGGCCAGGGCCAGCTGGGCTTGCTCGCGGCCGGGCAGCTCCAGGAAATACTGGTCCAGGAGCCAGGATTCGGGAGACAGCACGCTGGTGTCGGGGACGCCGGTTTCGTATTGGCCGCGGGTGCCCTCGAGGGTCAGCAGTGCGCGGATGGTGTCGGCGGCACCGGGATCCTCGGGCCGCAGTGCGGTGAACGCACGCGCTCCCTCCGACAGCCCGGCCTCGTAGGCGTTGCCGTTCTGCACGATCAGCCCGGTGATCCACTCCGGGTGGCGTTCGGCCACGCGCAGGCCGACGGGTGCGCCGAAGTCGAAGAGGTAGAGGGCGAAGCGGTCCAGGCCCAGCCCGCGCAGGAATCCCTCGGTGATGTCGGCCAGCCGGTCGAAGGTGTAGTCGAAGCTGGCGGGCGCCTCGGTGTTGCCGAAGCCCGGATAGTCCGGGGCGATCAGGCGGTAGCGATCGCCCAGCGTGTCGATCAGGCGCCGGAACTGATGCGAGGCGGAGGGAAAGCCGTGCAGCAGCACCAGGGTCGGCGCGTCCGGGCGGGCGGGGACGGACTCCCGGTAGAAGACGTGCACGCCCTCGACGTCGAGGCGGTGGTGGCGGAGCACTGGCAGGCCCATCTCGTTCACATGCTTTCTCTCGAAGATGATGCATTAGATGTACGCGACGGCTTCTAATGTGTCAATCGTTCGATGTAGCATTAGTTCATGAGCGCGCAGCCCTTCCTGATCGGCGAACCGGTGGCATTGGATCTGGTCAACACCCGCCCCGCGGGCACCGATCTGCTGACCACCACCGGGGAACTGGCCGAATGGCTGCGCCGGCAAGGTGATCGACTGCCCGCGCCGGAGCGTCCGAGCGCCGAAGACCTGCGCCGGGTCCGCGAGGTCCGCGACCATCTCGCCGCGATCCTGGAAGCGCTCCTGCGCGGGCGCCGTCCACCCGAGAGCGCGCTGCGCGGACTGCGAGCCGCCCAGTCCGCCGCGCCCGCGATCCGCGACCTGCACTGGGACGGCACCGCCTTCACCGCGACGGTGACCCGGACCGGCCCGCGCGGCGCGCGACTGTCGGCCGCGCTGGCCGATTCCGCCGTCGACCTGCTCGCCGACCCGGCGATCGCGCGCCTGAAGCAATGCGAAGCCCACGACTGCGTACTGCTGTTCGTGCCCGCCCATCCCCGCCGGCGCTGGTGCTCCCCGCAACGCTGCGGCAACCGGGTGCGGGTGGCGCGCTACTACGACCGCCACGCTGCCGGCGTGCGCCCGGAAAGCCAAGGGGCGGAAGGCCGCTGAATTCCGCGCGCGGACCTGAACTTCTCGCTACCAATCAGGTTAGGCTAGCTTCTCCTTGTGTGTGATGCGGCTCGCGTTGGGCCGATCACACGCATTGACGGCACCACTGCCTCGGGCGTATCCCGAGAGAAGTCAGGACGAGATGACAACTATTCCGAGCACCGGATCCGGCGTGCTCAAAAGATCTTTCGGCGTCGTGGGCACCACGGTCGCGGCCGTGGGGCTGTTCGCCCCGGGCACCGCCACGGCCGATGTCTTCGTGCCGCTGCCCGACGGCCAGAAGGCGGCACCGGGCGCGCTGATCACCCGCACCGGCGAAAGCGCGCTGGTCTCACCGTCTTTGGCGGCCAACGGCGCCGGGCGAGTGGTGTGGGTGTCGGGGATGGTCGTCGCCGAGGTCACCGACACTCCCGAGGGTAAGGTCGGCCCGGACCGCGGGCCCTCCAACAGCCCCGGCAGCAACAACTCCTCCACCAGCGGCGCGTCCCAGCTCAACACCGGATACGTCATCGGCTGCCAGGTCAGCATCAGCGACGACGCGGTGTCGCTGGCCGCCAAGGCCGGGCTGGCCCCGCAGCGCGGCAGCCTCAGCGGGTCGATCGGGGTGCGGATGAGCCCCGGCGAGGTGCGGTTCGTGCAGCTCGAGCGCGCCGACATCGTCGGCCCCGGAACCTATTCGGTGGACTACACCCACGTGGACATGTCGATCGAGGGCTGCGGCGGCTACGCCCAGGCGCGCGCCTACACCAACCTCGAGATCGTCGGCGACAACCACTCCAAGACGACCCTCTACGGGCAGCCGTTCAGCATCGGCTGAACCGGCCGCACCGCAGCCATCCGTACCGAACCCTCGAAGGGTCAATCCTCATGTTCAACCGCAGAAATCGCGTGGCCGCCTCCGGGCTGGCCGCCGTCGCCGCGCTCGGGCTGCTGTCCACCGGCGCCGCCGACGCCGACACCTTCATCCCGCTGCCCGGCGGGGAATACACCCGGGACCTGCCCAACGGCATGACCATCACTGTCCGGCTGGTCGGCGAGTCGGCCAATATCAATCCCTCCATGGGCAGCACGCCGCTGCACCGCAACACCTGGGTCTCGGGCACCGCGCAGGTCGAGCTCACCGGCGGTGACCGGGCCAGCGTCGGGGCCAAGATCGCCCCCGGCTACATCGTGGGCTGCCAGGTCGACATCGGCGGCGGCGGGGTCAGCTCCAACGGCGGCCTCAGCACCAACGGGGACAAGGTCAACGCCTCCGTCGGCGCGGGCGGGCGCCTCACCCTGGGCCCCGGCCAGACCGGACGGCAGATGATCCTGGATCTGGAAGCCCCCGACGACTACGGCAACGAAGAACACAGCAAGGCCAACTCCTTCCGCGGCCCCACCGGCAGCGTCAGCTGGGCCGATGCCACCCTGGCCGTGGACGGCTGCGCCGGCTACGCCCAGGCGCGGGCCTTCGTGCTGGTCAAAGTCCGTGGCGCGCACGGCGTTTCCGTGGTGACCCTGTGGGGTCAGCCGTTCAGCCTGGGCTGAGCGAGCGGCTCGGTGGGCGCGGAGGCGCGTTCACCGGGCCCGGTCCGCGGCCAGGGCGCGCAGCGCGAGGTCGATCTGATGACCCAGCGCGTCCGGTCCGGGCAGTAGTTGCGCCACGCGCACGAGGCCGAGCAGCTGATAGGCGATGTCGCGGGCGCTGACGTCGGCGGCCAGGCTGTGATCGGTGCGCGCGCGGCGCACGGCCTGCTCGCCGAGTTCGGTGAGGTGGGTCAGGCAGCGGCGCAGGTCCGCGTCGTCGGGGGGCGCGGCGGTGAGCAGGTCGAGCATCGCTTTGCTGGCGGTGAGCCGGGTCAGTGTCGCGGTGAAGAATTCGCGCAGCGCCTCGCGCGCGGGCAGGCCGGGGGGCAGAGCCGCGGCGGCGAGGGCGCTCAGGTCGGTGCCGGTGGCGGCGTGCACCAGATCCTCGCGGGTGGGGAAGTGCCGGTAGAGCGTGCCGATGCCCACGCCCGCGGCCGCGGCGACCGCGCGCATGTCCACGGCCATGCCGTTTTCCCGGAACGCCGCGGCCGCGGCAGTAAGGATGCGTGCCCGATTCGCGACGGCGTCGCGGCGTTGTCTGCGATCGTCGGCCACTCCCGCAGCCTACCGCATTACGGAACACGTGTTCCGGAACGATGCTAGCCTGATGCGGAACATACGTTCCGGAATTTGGGAGGCGCGGTGCGCACGATCGTGATCACAGGTGGAACCGACGGCATGGGTGCGGCGCTGGCCCGCCACTACCTGCGCGCGGGTGAGCGAGTCGTCGTGATCGGCCGCAGCCGAGCCAAATTCGACGCTCTCACCGCAGGCGCGCCGGGCGCCGAATTCGTCGCCGCCGACCTGTCGCTGGTGGCCGAGAGCCGCCGGGTGGTCGCGCACCTGCGCGCCGAATACGAGCGCGTCGACGCGCTGGTACTGGCGGCCTCGTTCATCCGGCAACGCCGCGTCCTGACCGCCGAGGGCCACGAGGCGTCGTGGGCGCTGTTCTTCCTGTCCAAATACCTGTTCGTCACCGGACTGCGCGAGCTCCTCGCCGCGGCCCCCGCCCCGGTCGTGGTCAACACCGCTGTCCCGGGTGCGCGCGCCGACGCCCTGGACTTTGCCGACCTCGAATCCCGCGAACGATTCCGGTTCGCGACATCCAACGCCCGCCAGCGCCGCGCCAACGAACTGCTCGGACTCCTGGCCGTCGACGCCGACCCCCGCATGGCCTACTACACCTGGGGACCCGCCCGGCTGGTCCGCACGAGTTTCGCGGGGGAGGTAGGGCTCGGCATGAAAGTCGCTGCCGCCGTGCTGGGTACGGTGCTGGGCCAGCGTGCGGAGACGGCGATCGTTCCCGTCGTCGACCTTCTCGATGCCCCCATACCGGGCCGGGCCGCCTACCGTGGCGCCAAGCAGCGCGCGCTCGTCGCCGGGCCGGATGATCGGGCCGAGGCCGCGCGTCTGGCCGCGGCAGTAGAGCAAACCTGCGCACCGCACTGACACCCGGGCCGGTCGTGGTGTGGGGAAGTACGCAGAGCGTGCCGAACATCATGGCGGCTAGGCTGATTCGCATGCGGCTGAGGGCGGGGAAAGCGCTGTTGCTGGTGACCGATGGGTTGCTGGTGCTGTATTGGATCGCGGTCGTGCTGGACGCGATCCCGAAGGACGCGGCGTTCCGCGACTACTCGAATCCCGTTGTGCAGGCGTGGAACTGGTCGTTCTTGCCGCTGGACCTCGCCGCGGTGGTGTTCGGCTTCGCCGGACTACAGCTGATGCGGGTCGGGCATCGGCTCGGCTGGCTGGTGCTCACTGTCGGGCTGACGCTGACCTTCTGTGCTGGATTCATGGCCATCTCGTTCTGGGCCTACTACGGTGACTTCGATCCGATCTGGTGGTCGTCCAACGCGGTGCTGATGGCCGTGCCAGTCCTCGTCTTCGGTCTGCTCGCCGCCGATGGTGAAGCGGGCGTCACGAATTCGGTGACGCCGAAGCCGTGGGTCGGGTGCCGGTGATGGCCTGGCCGGTGCGGCTCGCGCCCGCCGACCTCGACGACGCGGTGGTCGCACTGCGCGAGTACCGCCCCGCCGACGCGGCAGCGTTGTTCGCGGCGCTCGACGACGACCGAGTGTGGGAACACCTTCCGTGCCGGATCCCTTGTGACGCCGCGGAACTGGACACGCTGTTGCAGGCCGAACCACGCGCACACCGTGTCCGCTTCACTGTCCGTCACCGTGGGGTGATCGCCGGAACCACGGCGGTGCTCTACGACCCCGCCGCGCCCGACGGGGTCGAGATCGGCGCGACGATGTTCGATCCGGCGGTGTGGGGGACCGGGGTGAACGCGCGGACCAAGCAGCTGCTGATACCGGCGGTGTTCGCCCAGGGCGCGGCCTGGATCCAGCTGCGCACCGATGAACGCAACGCGCGCTCGGCCGCGGCGATCCGCAAGCTCGGCGCGGTCGAACTCGGGGTGCGCGGCGATCGGCTGGTCCGGCGCGACGGCAGCGTGCGCAGGAGTCGTTTCTTCCGCATCGATCGGGTCCGCTCAGGGTGGCCCTGACAGGGTCTCCCTCGGCGGGAGGGGCGGTCCCAGACTGGGCGCATGCGCTATCGACTCTTCGGCCCCACCGGACTCCGCGTCTCGGAGATGGTGCTGGGCACCATGGGCTTTCATGATCCGGACGAGGCAAAACCGCTCCTGGCGGCCTACGCCGAAGCCGGCGGCAACGTACTCGACACCGCCTCGGCCTACGGCGCCAGCGAGGAGGTGCTCGGTGCGATCCTCGAGCACCGCGACCGGTTCGTGCTCGGCAGCAAATACACCCTGACCCGGGCGGCCGAGGACCCGAACGCGGCGGGCAACCATCGCAAGAACCTGCGGGCTTCGCTGGAACAGAGCCTGCGCCGGCTGCGCACCGACTATCTCGACATCTACTGGGTGCACGTGTGGGATCGCCACACGCCGCTCGAGGAGACCATGCGCGCGCTCGACGACGCGGTCCGCGCGGGAAAAGTCCTCTACCTCGGTATCTCCGACGCACCCGCCTGGGTGGTGGCCCGCGCCGACACCCTGGCCGAATGGCGCGGCTGGACACCGTTTTCCGGCGTGCAGGTGCCCTACAACCTGCTCGCGCGCGACATCGAACGCGAGCTGTTGCCGATGGCCGAGCACCTCGGGTTGAGCGTCACCGCGTGGGCTCCGCTGGCGGCGGGCAAACTCACCGCGAGCGCGACCAGCCGCCGCGTGGATCCCGCCGAGCTGACCGCCACCGAACGCGCGGCCGCCACCGCCGTGGCCCGGGTCGCCGCCGAGCTGGACGCCACTCCCGCCCAGGTCGCGCTGGCGTGGCTGCGGGACAGCTCGCCCGCGGTGCTGCCCATCATCGGCCCGCGCACCGTCGCCCAGCTGCAAGACAATCTCGCCGCCCTGGAGCTGCGCCTGCCGCCCGAGGCCCGCGCCGCCCTGGAAGCGGCGGTCCCGTTCGAACGCGGCTTCCCCGCCGACTTCATCGCCGAATGCGACGCCTCGGACTTCGTCTACGGCAACGCCGCCGCAACCGTGCGTCCCCGCTGATCGACGGTTCCGGGGCGGGTCGGCGTTTCCCTGGATAGGCCGACCTGCTCCGGTGATCAGCAGGGCTCGTCAGCCGAGCCCTGCTTGCGGTGCCCCACATCCCGCCATTCCACCCGGCGTTGCGCGACGCCGGTGCCGATTTCGTGGGGTGCGCGGCGTAGCCGCCGAGGGGGTCGGGCAGAATGCGTGCCGACAGCGGTGACCTGCGTCATGCCGCGCGGCACAGATTCCGCGTGAGCGAAAGTATTGACTTTTCCCGCCCCGCCGATCGGCCCAGCTCGGCGGCGGCGCACCCGGGGGCTCCGACCCGCCGTGAGGCGGGGCGGGACGCGATGAGCCCGGCCACACCTCTACCCTCGAATCATGCAGTCCTGGTCCGATACCGCCTTACCCACCGTCCCCGGAGCAGGGCCGCCGTTGCGGTTGTTCGACACCGCCGACCGGCAGGTACGCCCGGTCACGCCCGGGCCCACGGCCACCATGTACGTCTGCGGGATCACCCCCTACGACGCCACCCACCTGGGCCACGCCGCGACCTATCTGACCTTCGACCTGGTCAACCGGCTCTGGCGCGACGGCGGGCATGAGGTGCACTACGTGCAGAACGTCACCGACGTCGACGATCCGCTGTTCGAGCGCGCCGAGCGCGACGGCATGGACTGGCGGGAGCTGGGCACCCGCGAGATCAACCTCTTCCGCGAGGACATGACCGCGCTGCGGATCGTGCCGCCGCGGGAGTACATCGGCGCCGTCGAATCGGTCGACGAGGTGGTGGAGCTGGTGGAGAAGCTGCTCGCCGCCGGCGCCGCCTACACCGTCGAAGACGAGCAGTACCCCGACATCTACTTCCGCACCGACGCCACCGAGCAGTTCGGCTACGAATCCGGTTACGACCGCGCCACCATGGAGCGGTTCTTCGCCGAACGCGGCGGCGACCCGGACCGTCCCGGCAAGCGCGACCCGCTCGACGCGCTGCTGTGGCGCGCGGCCCGCCCGGACGAGCCGTCCTGGCCCGCTCCCTTCGGCGCGGGCCGGCCCGGCTGGCACATCGAGTGTGCGGCGATCGCCCTGAACCGCCTGGGCCCGGAATTCGACATCCAGGGCGGCGGCAGCGACCTGATCTACCCGCACCACGAGTATTCGGCCGCGCACGCCGAAGCACTCGGCGACACCCGGCGCTTCGCCCGCCATTATGTGCACGCCGGTCTGATCGGGCTCGACGGCGAGAAGATGTCGAAGTCCAAGGGCAATCTGGTGCTGGTGTCCACATTGCGCCGCGCCGGCACCGACCCGGGCGCGATCCGCCTGGGCCTGCTCGCGGGCCACTACCGCGCCGACCGCATGTGGACCGACGCCGTGCTGGCCGAGGCCGAACGCCGTCTGGAGCTGTGGCGTCGCGCCACCGCGCCGGCATCGGGCCCGGCGGCCGGCGACACCATCGCGCGCGTCCGCCAGCATCTGGCCGACGACCTGGACACGCCGAAAGCGCTTGCCGCCCTGGACAACTGGGCCGAGCAGGCACTGTCCTACGGCGGCCCCGACACCGAAGCGCCCGCGCTGATCCGCGTGGCCGTGGACGCACTGCTGGGCGTGCGACTCTGACCCTGCGGCTCACCCCTTGTCCTGGAACGGGTTTCGTGGTGGGCTGCACGGATGTGCTATCTCGGGTCCCGGCGGTTGATCGGGCGGCGCGGAGTGCTGGGCGGGCTGGTCGGTGCGGGGGTGCTGCTGGCGGCGGGGCAGTTGCGGGCGGCGGCCGAGCCGGGGGATCCGCGTACAGTCGCGGCGCGGCAGCGGTTCTTCGGCGCGCAGAACATCGACGAGACGACCGGGGCGGTGCACGCCGACCGGGTGGTGCTGTCCTGGGTCGGGTGCGCCACCTACGCCATGGCTTTCGCGGGTTCGGTGGTGTTGCTGGACGCGTGGGCGCCGCGGCTGACCAGTGCTGGCTACACCCCGGTGACCGCGCAGGAGCTGGCCGATCTGCGGCCCGAGGCGATCTTCATCGGGCACGGGCATTTCGATCACGCCGCCGACGCGGGCCGGATCGCGCAGGCCTGCGGCGCGGTCGTGTACGGCACCGCCGAGCACTGCGCGGCCATCCGCGCGCAGGTGCCCGACCCGTCGTTCGCGACGGTCGCCCTGGGTGACGCGCAGACCGCGATCGGTCAGCGCCACGAGGTGAGCCTGGGCGCGGTGCAGGTCAGCGCGATCCGGCACGTGCATTCCGGGCCCACCGCCCCCGACCGCACCGATCCGGCGGCCCCGGTCGTGCCCGTGCCGGAGCTGTGCGCGCTCGTTCGCAATCCACCCGCGCTCGACGGTGTGCTGCACACCCTGCCGCGGCTGCTCGACGCCGAGAACGGCGTGCTGCTCTATCAGTTCCGGGTGCCGGGTTTCAGCCTGGTCTGGCACGATTCGGCGGGCCCGCTGACCGAGAAGGCCCCGCGGGTCTTCGACGTGCTGGCCGGACTGCCCGGCACCGACGTGCACATCGGCACGGTGCAGGGCTTCAACCAGTTCACCAACGGGATGCGTGATCCGCGCACCTACATCGAGGCCCTGGCCCCGCGGCTGTTCGTGCCGACCCACCACGACAACTGGCTGCCCGGGCTCACCTCGAGCGCGGCGGCCTACGACGCGCCGATGCAGGCCGAGCTGGCGCGGATCCCCGCGGGCGCGCGCCCGGAGTTCCGGGCGCTGCACGACCCGGTGGATTACCTGAACCCGGCGCGGCTGACCTTCCGGCTCTGAGCGCCGGGCCGTTGCGCAACCGTGTCTGAAACGTGCGCACGTAAAAGTTAGCCATGAATACGCTGACACGGTGGCCTCGGTTCTCACGCCCATGCTGGCGACCGCCGGGCAGCCCCCGGACGACCGCGATCGCTGGGCCATCGAAATGAAATGGGACGGCATCCGCGCCCTGGCCTCCTGCGACGGCGCGCGATGCCGGCTGCACAGCCGCAACGGCCGCGACATCAGCGCCTCGTTCCCCGAACTCGCCGAGCAGTTGCTGACACTGGCCGACGGTCGGGTCCTGCTCGTGGACGGTGAGATCACCGCACCCGACCCCGCCACCGGCGCGCCCTCGTTCGCGCGCCTGCAACGCCGCATGCACGTCCTGCGCCCCACCCCGGCCCTGCTGCGGGAGGTGCCGGTCGAATACTTCGCCTTCGATGTCCTGGAACTCGACGGAGAGCCGGTGATGAATTTGCCGTATCAGCAACGCCGCGACCGGTTGGCCGCACTCGCCCTGGAAGGCCCGGGGGTGCACGCGTCCCCGTACTGGGTCGACGTCGACGCCGAGACCATGCTCGCGCTGGCCCACGAGCATCATCTCGAGGGCATCGTCAGCAAACTGCTCACCTCGACCTACCGCCCCGGCACCCGCTCGCCGGCCTGGATCAAAACCGCGATCCGCCACACCACCGAGGTGATCGTGGCCGGCTGGCTGCCCGGCAGCGGCCGCTTCGCCACCACCTTCGGCTCCCTGGTGCTGGGCGCCTACGACAGCGCGGACCGCCTGGTCCACATCGGCAACGTCGGCACCGGCTGGACGATGCCCGCCCGCCGCGCCCTGCAAGCCGACCTGGACCGTCTGGCTCGCCCCGACAGCCCCTTCGACCTGCCCCCGCCCCCGGCACTCACCCGCGCCGCCCACTGGGTGGACCCCAGCATCGTCGCCGACGTCGAGTACCGCGAGGCCTCCGCCGAGGGGCTGCGGCATCCGAGCTGGCGCGGTGTCCGCCTCGACAAGTCCCCGCACGAGGTGAAGGTGCCCGAGTCCGGCGAGTGAAGGCTCTCGCGTCTCGCGCAAACGCCGCCTACATCGGCCCTTCCGTATAGGACAACACATATATCTGCGTTATCTTATTGCTATGTCACTGCGGCACGCCATCCTGGGGTTGCTCTCCCTCGCGCCCATGAGCGGCTACGACTTGAAGAAGACCATCGACCAGAGCGTCGGGCACTTCTGGGCGGCGGATCAGTCGCAGGTGTACCGCACGCTGGCCGAGCTGGTGGAGCACGGCCTGGCTTCGCGGCGCACTGTCGTGCAGCAGGAGCGCCCGAATATGCACGTGCACAGCGTGACCGAGCGCGGCCTTGCCGAGCTGGACTCCTGGCTCACCTCGGCACCGCGCACGCCGCCGGTGCGCGACCCCTTCTTGGCTCGGCTGTTCTTCGCCGACCGGTTGCCGCCCGGGCGCACAGCCGAGCTGCTGCACGCCCGCCGCCGCGAGGTCACCGAGCAACTCACCGCGCTGCAGGCGATCTCGATCCCCGCCGAGGCGGCCGGCCTCGGGGAAACGCTGCGGCTTGCCACCCTCGATTACGGCATCGCCGCCGCCGAAGCCGAACTCGCCTGGCTGGAGCGCACGCAACGACGACTGGAACGGATCACCGGATGAGCACCCGCGCCGACCTCGACCGGATCGCGGCGCGCTACGCGAGGCATCCGAAAGTCTCCGGTTTCAGCGCGGCGATCGAGCAGCCCGGCACCGATTTCCGCTGGTGCTCCGGCGATCCGGGCCGGTCGTACTTCATCGCCAGCATCACCAAGCTCTACACCGTCACGCTCATCATGCAGCTGCGCCACGAGAAGGCGCTCACCCTCGACACTCCCGCGGCCGAGGTGCTCGGCGCGGAGACCATGCGCGGGCTTAATGTGCACGCCGGCCACGACTACGGCTCGGCCATCACGATCCGGGAACTGCTCGGCCAAACCTCGGGAATACCGGACTATTACGAGCAGAAGCGCCCCGACGGCACCACCTTCGCCGACACGATGACCCGCGAGGACGCCTTCTGGAGCTTCGAGGACCTGCTGGAGCTGGCCAGGAGCATGCCGAGCCGGTTCCCTCCGTCCGCACCGGGGCGAGCGCAGTACTGCGACACCAACTATCAGCTACTCGGACGCATCATCGAGATCGCGACCGGCGGCGACTTCGGCACCGCTCTGCATCGGCGCATCCTCGCACCACACGGCCTCGACGGCACCTGGCTGTTCGGGCCGCACACGCTGGACCGGTACGACGAGGTGGCGCCGCTGCGGCGTGGCAACCAGGTGCTGCGCATACCGCGAACGGTCGCGTCATTTCCGCCCGACGGCGCGGTCGTCTCCACAGCCGCCGACCAGGTGCGCTTCCTGCGCGCCTTCCAAGGCGGCGATCTGTTCCCGGCGCCCTACCTCGAGGAGATGACGGCGCGATGGCGTCCGGTGTTCTCACCCCTGGTGCCGATTCGGTACGGGCTCGGGATCATGCGCTATCGGCAGCCGCGCTGGCAAACCCCCTTCGCGCCCGCCCCGGAAATGATCGGCCACTCCGGCGCCTTCGGCACTGTGCTGTATTACGTGCCGGATCGCGATCTCTACATCGCCGCCGCCGTCAACCAGATGCGTTCACCCAGTCTCGCGCACATCATGCTCCTACGACTGGCTGCGCAGTTCTCGCACCCGCGGCGCCGGTCGAGCGCCCGCGAGGTTCGGTGAGAAGATCACCCGGCTCGATGGTCTCCTGCGCCGGTGATCAGCCCGCCGAGCATGGCCCGGGCCAGCTCCACCGCTCGGGCGCGACTCAGTGCGAGATCATCGGCTTCGGCGATGGTCAGCGACATTTCGGTGAGAGCGCCGTAGAGCGCGCGGGCGAGTAGTTCGGGCGGCTGCGGCCGTATTTGCCCCGCGTCGATCAGGCGCTGGGCGGCCTCCACGGCGAGTCCGCTGAGGTGGTGCTGGTCGATTTCACGCCAGCGTCGCCAGCCCAGTGCGATGGGGCCTTGGAGCAGCACGATGTGGCGATAGGCGGGTTCGGTGCAGATGTCGAGAAACGCTTCCATCGCACGCTCGGCGCCTTCCAGGGGATCGGCCGAGGAGTCGATCGCGGCTCGGATGCGTTGTGCCGCTTGCTGTTCGAGGTCGTCGAGGACTGCCTCGAACAGCCCCTTCTTGCCGTCGAAATGGTGATAGAGCGCGCCGCGGGTGAGGCCCGCCGCACGCACCAGCTCCTCTGCTGACAGATCGGCGTACTCCCGTTCGGCGAACAGGCGCGCCCCGGTCTCGAGCAGCGTTTGCCGGGTGTGCTCGACGTGCTTGTCACGCAAAGACTTCATACGCTAGGTTTAGCACATACAGTGTGTATGCCAGATGCGCTGTGCATTGATCGGAGCTGTCGGGATGGGCAAATCGGTGGATGTGGTGGTCGTCGGGGCCGGTATCGCGGGCCTCGTCGCCGCTCGGGACCTGGTGCGCGGCGGATCCGAGGTGCTGGTCCTCGAGGCCCGCGAGCGGGTGGGCGGCCGCGTGCTCAACGCGGAACTGCCCGGTGGCTCGCCGATCGAGGTCGGCGGCCAGTGGGTCGGCCCGACGCAGCGTCGGGTAATGGCGCTGATCGATGAACTGGGTCTGCGGACCTATCCCACGCACACCGCGGGGCGTCACATCGCCGAGCTGGGCAGCTCTCGCTCGGAATACACCGGTCGCATTCCGCGGGTGAACCCGCTGACGTTGCTCGATATCGCCCAGACGCAGTTCCGGCTGGACCGGCTGGCGCGCAAAGTCGCCCGGGCCGAGCCATGGGAGTACGAGCTGGCCGAGTCCCTGGACGCGCAAACCTTCGACACGTGGCTGCGCGACCACGCACGCACCACCGGCGGGCGAGCCTTCTTCCGATTGATCACCGAAGCCGTGTTCTCCACCGGGCCGCAGGACATGTCGGCGCTGTGGGCGAACTTCTATATCGGCGCCGCCGGCGGGCTCGACGCGCTGATCAACGTCGTCGACGGCGCCCAGCAGGACCGGGTCGTGGGCGGCACCCAAACCATCGCGCTGACCCTGGCTCACCAGCTCGGGGACCGGGTCGTCCTCGACAGCCCGGTCACCGAAATCGATTGGGACGACACGGGAGTGCGAATCCGCGCCGACGGCGCGACGGTGCGTGCGCGCCGCGCCGTGATCGCGATACCGCCACCACTGGCCGCCCGGATCCGGTTCACCCCGGGGCTGTCCGGGGATCGCGACCAACTCGTGCAGCGCATGCCGATGGGCCGGGTGATCAAGGTCAACGTCGCCTACGACGAACCGTTCTGGCGCGCCGAAGGCTGGTCCGGACAGGCCAACAGCGACCGGCGAGCCCTGGGCACCGTCTTCGACAACACCCCCTTCGGCGGTGGACCGGGCGTGCTCGTCGGTTTCCTCGAGGGCCGCCACGCCGACACCAGCGCCCGACTGAGTCCGGCGCAGCGGCGCGCACTGGTGCTCGAGGGCCTCGCCGGCTACTTCGGCCCCCGCGCCCGCACACCCATCGACTACATCGAAAAGGACTGGGCCGAAGAGGAATACAGCCGCGGCTGTTATGGCGCCTTCACCACTCCCGGCACCCTGACCAGGTTCGGGCCCGCGCTGCGCCGACCGATCGGCCCGCTGCACTGGGCCGGCACTGAAACCGCCACCGTGTGGCCCGGCTACATCGACGGCGCCGCCGAGTCCGGCCACCGCGCCGCCGCGGAGATCACCAGCGCGCTGACGGCCGCCCGCACCGACTCCATCGCTCGCACAGGCTCAACATCGGACAGGGCGGTTGGCCCGGAAAGGTAAATATGAACAGCAAAGACTCGATGCGGCCCGAGGCCACCACCGACCCGAAGCCGACCACCGCGACCGTGGCTGTGGTCGGTGCCGGATTGTCGGGACTGACCGCGGCGCGCACACTGCACCGGGCGGGTGTCGATGTGCTCGTGCTCGAGGCCGCCGACCGCTGTGGCGGGCGCGCGATGAGTGAAACCACCGCGCTGGGATCACGCGTGGATCTGGGCGGGCAGTGGATCGGCCACGACCATCCCCGTATCGCCGCGTTGGCCGCGGAACTGGGCGCTACCCAGTTCCGCATGCACACCACACAGCGGCCGACCATCCTCGACGGTGCCCGCCGGGTGCCGCTGGGCGCGCCGTCGATGCTGGCGACCGTCGGCCTTGTTCTCGGCCTGGAAGCGTTGTCCCGCCTGCACCCGCCCCGGCGATGGGAGACCACGACCGTCGCGGACTGGCTGGCCAAGGTGCCCGGGCGCACGCCACGCCGACTACTGGAGCTGACCGCCGCGACATCGTGGTGCGCCGACCTCGACCGGTTGTCCGTGCCGGCGATGATGCGGATGATCCGCCTGCAGGGCGGACTGCGGAACATGCTCTCCACCACCGGCGGTGCGCAGGAAAGCCTGCTGGTCGAAGGCGTCGGCACCCTGATCGACGGTCTCGCCGGTGAACTCGGCGACCGTGTCCGTCACGGGCACCGCGTCACCTCGATCGTCGAGGGCGCCGACGGCCTCACCCTCACCACGACCGCCGGCACGATCAACGCCACCGACGTCGTGGTGACAGTGCCGCCACCGTTGCTGAATCGCATCGACTTCCAGCCGCCCCTGCCGCCCGAGCGGAGCGCCATCACCGCTCGCACCTACATGGGGTCGGTCTACAAAGCGATCGCGGTGTTCCCGAAGCCGTTCTGGCGCGACCGGAGCAGGAACACCGAAATCATGGTCCTGGACGCGCCCGGAACCGCCGTGTTCGACACCAGTCCGCCCGGCGGCCCCGGCCACCTGTGCCTGCTGGTGGGTGGTCCGCACGCCCGCACCCTCGACCACCTCGACGCCGCCGCCCGGCGCGAAACCGTCCTCGGCCCCCTGGTCTCCTGGCTGGGCGCCGAGATCCTCGAACCGGTGAGCTGGTACGAGAAAGCCTGGCATCTCGACGACAACGTCGGCGGCGGCTACACCGCACTCCCCGAAATGGGCAGCACCGAGGCGACCATGCCGTGCACACCGGTCGGCGCCATCCATTGGGCCGGTACCGAAACAGCGGCCGAGCACCCGGGCTACCTCGACGGTGCCATCGAATCCGGCCACCGGGCCGCGCGCGAGGTTCTCGATGCCCTCGCGCGCCGAGATCGGCTCACCCCGCGATAGCGAAACCGGGAGAGTTCGAGCGTGGGGCTGACTTCTTCGAATCATCCGGGCGTGCCGTGGGGATCCGTTGTCGGTCTGTGGGTTTCCGATCGGGGCGTGGCCGGATTCGCTGTGGATGGGCTGCGCGGGTAGCCTCGCCCGCGCGGAGTTCGGTCGGAGGGGATGTAGGCATGGTGGTGTCGCTGGGGCGGTGGTGGCGCGGTGTCACCTGCTGGCGTGTGGTGAGCCTGGTCCTGGTCGCGTTACCGCGGGTGTTGGACACGCGTTTCCCGGTGCTGTCCGGCAGTGACGCCGGGGCGGACCGCGGCGAGGCGGCGGTGGTCTTGTCGGAGACCGTCGTCGGGGTGGGTTATCCGCCGGCGCGGCCGCTGGTCGAGCAATTGCTCGTGTTCGTCGCGGAGTCCGGCCTGGTGGTGCTGGTGCCCGCGGTCGTCTTCGCGTTGCCGCGTAGGTGTGTCCGGGCCGGAACGCGCTGGGCCGCGGCGATTCTGGCTGTTCTCGGTACGGTCGACGGGTATCTCGGGTTGAAGGCGCTCGAGCACAATGACACGGCGGGTTGGGATTTGCTGTTCCCGTCGCCGTTCTACCTGTTGGCAGCGGGTGCGCTCGTGCTCAGCCAACGGCAGCACCGGCCCGAAGCGAGTGAGCCCGCGACGAGCTAGGAACGCACCATCGTGCCAATGTGCGAATGTGCCTCCGCGAGCGAATCATTCGTGCGCCATACCTTTCGAGCCGGTCGGCTTCGCTCTTCTGCACAGGACTGTCGGTGCCGTCGATTACCGTCCAGCCATGGGCAACCGAATCGCTGGGTTCACCTACGACCGGGTGTCGGCCGGTGCTGTCAGCCTCAACGTCGCCATGGCCGGTTCCGGTAAACCGGTCGTACTCTTGCACGGCTTCCCGCAAACACACCTCGCGTGGCGCCATGTCGCTTCCGACCTCGCCAGAGACCATCAAGTGATCTGCCCGGATCTGCGCGGATACGGCGACAGCGACAAACCGGCTGATGATCCGAATGGTGACACCTACTCCAAACGCACGATGGCAGCCGACATTGTCGAACTCATGCGGTCACTGGGCCACAGTCGATTTGCCCTTGCCGGACACGATCGAGGTGGATTGGTCGCATTTCGTGCCGGGCTGGACCATCCACAGGCAATCAGCCATCTCGCAATCCTCGATGTGGTTCCGGCCGCGGAACTCTGGGCCGCACTGCACGGGACCGCCGGGATCTTCGCCTTCCACCTCTACCTGCTCGCGCAGCCGACCGATCTGGCCGAGCGCTTGATCCAAGCCGCACCCGATCTGTTCTTCGGGCACTTCCTCGACGGCTGGACAAAAATGCCGGACGCTATTCCCGCTGACATCCGCACCGCCTACCTCGCTGCCGCCCGCGAGCCCGCCGCCATCCATGCCGTTTGTGCCGACTACCGGGCGAGCGCATTCATCGACAATGTCCACGATGAATCCGATCGCAGATCTGGTCGCCGTCTGGTGATGCCCGTGGCTGCTCTCTGGCAAGACCCGGGCGAGGCCGTCCTTCCGTTCGATCCGTTGGCGATCTGGACTCGGTGGGCACAAGATCTCCGCACTGCCACAGTGGCGTGCGGCCACTTCCTGCCAGAGGAGCGGCCCGAGGTTGTGGTCGACGCGCTGCGCGACCTGATCGATTGACGCGTGGAAAGACCGAGTCCCGTGATGTGGAGGCTGCGGTGCCGACCGAGCAGCACACGCTTCTGCCGACGAGCGTGCGACCGGTGGCCGCACTGACATCGACCTGGATCTAACCGAGACTCAAGAACAGCAGGAGGGCGACCAGCCCGGTGAATCCGACCGCATGGCTTGCTGGGTGGCCCTCCGTCCAGATGATCGCCACTCCGGCGCAACCGTTTATCAGCGCGATCGCGACCGACACAGTAACCCTTTTGCGTGTAGTCCGCCGTTTCGGCGGACTATCGAACAGGGAAAACACGACCAGCCCAACGGCCACCAGCAGGGTCACCCCCCCGCCAATCGGCTCACAACCAGATCGCTCCAATTCTGACTGACAGCCAACCTGATCATTACAGCCAGATACAGGCCGACAACGACGAGCGCGGCCCCCCTTCGGTATGTTGCCCATCGCTGGCGCGGTTGGGACATAACATATTCCGATTTGTTCCACGCCCAGTCGTCGAGCAGCGCCGAGAATTCCCGGGCAAAACCTTCGTAGTCATCGAAACGCAAACCATCAATGACAAGAACCGGCTTTCTCCGGGTCAAGCATCGAGTTCGGTGACGGTGTGGTCGCGCACCTCCGGTCTTTCGTCCGGGAGCTGGATCGTGGCGAGTCTGGCCGGGTCGATGTTGATGTAGATGGTGGTGATTCGGCCTGCGCTGACGGTGAAGGCGATCACCGACAGCGGGGTTCGGTCGGCACGCCAGGACATGTGCCCGGGTACGCCGTTGACCAGCACCGGCCGGTGATGGGCGACCTCGCCGGAGAATCGGCGGGCACCGGCGGCGACCTTGGTGGCGCCCAGGGTGACCACCGGGCCGCCGGGGGTATCGACGGTCAGTTTCACCTCCGGGTCCAGGACGCGCAGGAGCGCTTCGAAGTCGCCGCTGCGGACTGCGGCATGAAAGGCTTCGACGACTTGTCGGTGTTCGCGGCCGCGGCCGGCGTACCGGTCCCCGGATTGGACCTTGCGGCGGGCGCGGCTGGCGATCATCTTGGCGGCGTCGCCGGATTTGCCCAGGATGTGGCCGATTTCGGCGAACGGCACCGCGAACATGTCGTGCAAGACGAACGCCAAGCGTTCGCTGGGAGCGAGCGAGTCGAGCACGACCAGCAGTGCCACGCCGACCGAGTCGGCCAGCAGCGCCTGCTCCTCCGGTGCGGGGCCCTCGTCCGGGGTCACCACGAAATCCGCGAACTCCTGCCCGAAAACGGTTTCAGGATGGGCGTGACGGGAGCGCAGCCGGTCCAGGCTCATCCGGGCGACGACGGTGGTCAGCCAGCCCGCCAGGTTCTCGATGGTTGTCGTGTCCTGGCGGGCCAGGCGCAGCCAGGCGTCTTGGACCACGTCCTCGGCGTCGGCGTGTGAACCCAGCACGCGGTATGCGACGGCGCGCAGGCGTTCGCGCTGGCCTTCGAACGCGCTGAGGACCTCCGGCGACTGCGCTGTCACGGTTTGCGCGACTGTCGCAGCGAGATCTGGTTGCCGTCCGGGTCTCTGGCCTCGACGCGCAGACCGAAGGGGTATTCGACGGGCTCGGGTTCTTCGAAGGTGACGCCGCGCTGCCGGAAGAGGTGGAAATCCGCTCGCAGATCGTCGGACTCGAGGATCACCGGGCCGGGGGCGATGTGGCGGCCGGATTCGCCGGGCAGTCCGGCGGCCGGCGCGTGCGGCCACAGAATGATCTGCACCGGGCTGTCCGGGACGCCGACGGTGAGGAATCTTCCATCGGGTCCGGGGTAGTCGACTCGCTTCTCCAGGCCGAGCCCACCGGCGTAGAACTCCAGCGCACGGTCTTGATCGGTGACGTAGACGGTCACGTACATGATGTTGTTCAGCATTCTGTGCTCCATTTACTCATAGGGGGCGACCACGGGTGCGGTCGCTGTTACCTATGACGAGCGCCGGGGCAGGAAGGTAACAGGGCGGCCGGAGCTGGATCGCTACCAGGGCAGGGGGCCGGTCTTGTCGAAGTAGCCGCCGGTCGGGCCATCGGGTGCCAGCCGCGCCATACGCACGATGATGTCGGCGCCCTCGGCGACGGTCTGGGTGCCCGCGTGGGCATTTAGGTCGGTCGCGGTGTAGCCGGGCTCCACCGCGTTGATGCGCATCGCCGGGAAGCGTTTCGCGTATTGCACGGTGAGGCGGTTGAGTGCGGTTTTCGAGGCGGGGTAGGACAGGCCGGGATAGGTGTAGGCCGAGGTGCCCGGGGTGGTGCTGCGGGTCAGCGAGGCCAGGGAACTGCTGACGTTCACGATGACCGGCGCAGACGATCGCGCCAGCAGCGGCAGGAAGGCGTGCAGGACCCGCACGGGTCCGAAGACGTTGGTGTCGAACACGATCCGCATAATGTCGGCGGTGACCTCGGCCACGTCGACCGCCCCGTTGCCCTCCACGTCGATGCCCGCGTTGTTGATCAGGACGTCGAGTCCGCCGTCGGCTTCGACGCGTGCGGCCGCGGCGTGGACCGAGGCGGTGTCGGTGACATCGAGTTCGACGAAACGGGCGCCGAGCCGAGCCGCCGCGGCGCGACCGCGGTCCGGATCGCGGCTGCCGAGGTACACCAGGTGGCCCGCGGCGATCAGCTGGCGGGCGCTCTCGAAGCCCAGGCCCTTGTTGGCTCCGGTGATCAGTGTTGTGGTCATGGCCTCAGGTTCGTCGCAGGCGAGCGGGTCAACCAGTGCCTCGGTCTTCCTGGGACTGCCGGTACCAGGCCGGGCACCCGGCACAATGAGGGCCATGGCGACAGCGGAGTTCGGAGTGGCGGTGCGCCGCTGGCGCGACCAGGCGGTATCGGAGTCCACGAACGGCGCGCGGCGTGTGCCGGGTCTGCGACGTGAGGAATTGGCGTTGCTGGCCGGCATCTCGGTGGATTATGTGACCCGGCTCGAGCAGGGCCGCGCGTCCAATCCGTCACCGCAGGTCGTCGCAGCGCTGGGCCGGGCGCTGCGATTGACCGGCGAGGAGCGTGCCCACCTGTATCGGCTTGCCGGTCTGGCTCTGCCCGAACCCGGCACCGTCGGCACCGAGATCCCACCCGCGGTGCAGCGCATGCTGGACCGGATGACCGGCATCCCGGTGGCGGTCTTCGACGCGTCCTGGACTCTGCTGCAAGCGAATTCGGCTTGTCTGGCGCTGCTCGGGGACGCGGCGAGCTGGCAGGGTAACGAACGCAACCGGGTGTGGCGGCATTTCGTGGCCCCGGGCCCGACCGGGCGGTACTCCCCGGAGTATCTGGATGCCTTGGAAACCGCTCTGGTCTCGGATCTGCGCACCGCCGCGGCCCACTATCCCGCCGACGCGGCCTTGCGCGAACTCATCCGCGATCTGCGTGCCCACAGCGCGCGTTTCGACGCGCTGTGGGAGTCGGGCGCGGTCGCCGGGTACGAGGTCACGGTCAAAACGATCGACCACCCCGTCGCGGGGCCGTTGACGCTGGACTGCGCCGTCCTCACGGTCGCGGGCTGTGATCTGCGGATCATGATCGACACCGCTGAACCGGGCAGTGTGGACGCCGAGCGGTTGGCACTGCTCACCGGTCCCGGGGAGATCGACCGATCAGGGTTCTAGGCGCCGTGGAAGGTTTGGGTGACGATCAGGCCGGCCCTGCTCAGTGTGAACGAGGTCGCGAACGGGTCGGCGCCTGATGTCCTGTCCTGCACGCGTTTTCCGGTCACGCGAACGAGAGCTGAGAGATCGGTGTCTGTCTGGATATCGATCGCCTGGACCTCGTAGTCGGAGGGCGAGAGTCGCGTGAGCCGCTCGACAATCGCTGTCGGGCCCTGGTATGGAGTGTCATCGACGGTGAGTTGCGCGTTTTCGGCGTACCAGAGTTCCAGGGCGTGCTGGCGGGCCGTGAGTTGCGCGAAGTAGAGGGCGGCGAAGGCCGTGGCATTGTCTCGGGTGAAGTGTTTTCCTGCGGTGTTCTCGACCATGACAGTCCTCCTGATCAGTTCCAGAAAGTGATCCGCGCAGATACCGGGCCGGTTCTCCGCTGTCGCCGCCAATGTGGCCACCCGGGCGTGCAGATCCTCGAGCGCGACCATCTGAGCGGCCAGACGATCGCGATGCGCGCTCAGTACGTCTCCCACGGTCACTGCGCCCGCGAGCACGTTCGCGATCTGGTCCAGGCCCAGACCCAGCTGGCGCAATGCCGAAACCTGGTACAGCCGCTGGACGTCGGTGTCGGTGTAGAGCCGGTGTCCGGTGGCGGTGCGCCGGGCTGGACGGACCAAGCCGATGCGGTCGTAATGGTGCAGCGTTCGAACCGTCAATCCGGCCTCGGAGGCGAGTTCGCCGACCTTCCACAGCTGCGTTCGCGGCATCCGCTTCCATCTCACTCCCGCCGGCGCACCGTGCGCCGGCGTCGTCGACGTTAGGACCTGACGCTACGTCAGGAGCAACCCAGCGAGAATGTCCGCTTTCGGTGGCGTCCGATGCGTCCGCGAGGGCCGACATCGGCCGGGACGGACAGGTGCAGCGGCGCACGGACATACTGGAACGGTGGCGACAGTTGTGGCCTTTCACGCCCACCCGGACGACGAGATCATCCTCACCGGCGGCACGCTGGCCAAATTGGCCGATGCCGGCCACCGGACGGTGATCGTGGTCGCTTGCGACGGGCACATGCGGTCGTTCGACGGTTCCGTCGCACCGCGGCTGCGCGAACTGCGTTCCAGCGCGCGGGTTCTCGGTGTCGCCAGAGTCGAACACCTCGGCTATGCCGATAGTGGCCATGGTCCGATCTTGTACCCGGATCCACCGGGACGGGTCCGGTTCGCCCGCGCTGACATCGCGCAGGCCGCTGAACGGCTGGCGTCGATTCTGCGTAGGGAACGCCCGGAAATCCTGCTCAGCTACGACCGCAACGGCGGGTACGGGCACCGCGACCATCTCCGGGTGCACGACGTCGGCGTCGAGGCCGCGGAGCGGGCCGGGGTCACGCGAGTGCTGGCCGCGACGCTGCCACGCGAGCCGCTGCAACGGCTGGCCACCCCGGCGCGCTGGCTGGGCTACGACGCCACCGCGATCCGTGACGGTTACACCGCCCGAGCCGAGATCACCCATCGCATCGATGTTTCGGCGTTCGCGGCCCAGCGGCTCGACGCGTTGGCCGAGCATCGAACCGTGCTCGACGGTGGCGGCCGCTTCGCCACCCTCGCACGTGCGCTATTGCGTACTCCGAAACCGGTTCGGGCACGGCTGTTCCGGTGGGAATGGTTCGCCGAGGAAGGTCGGCGGCCCTCGGTGTCCGGGCCGCTCGGCGATGTGTTCACCCCTGCGGCAACACTCCGTTAGTGCACGCATCGAGACCGCCCGACCCTAGCCGGCACTTGACCTGAACCATAGTTCGGGTAGCACGATCGGGCCCATGATTCTGGTTACCGGTGCAACAGGCAAGGTCGGCCGCGCGGCCGTCCACCAACTACACGAGGCGGGCGTCGATGTCCGTGCCTTGGTTCGCCGCCCCGAGTCGGTGACGTTTCCGTCCGGCGTAGAGGTCGTGCGCGGTGATCTGTCGGACCCGGGCTCGCTGGATACCGCGCTCGACGGAGTGCACGCGGTGTTCCTGGTGTGGCCGACCCTGGAAGCGGACGCCGCCGCGCCGGCCGTGATACGGCGGCTGGCCGAGCAGGCGCGCCACCTCGTCTACCTCTCCGCGCGAGGCGCCGACGAGCGGGTCGGCGCGGTGCTCGGTTCGCACGGCTATCTCGAACGGCTCATCGCGGAAGCGGGGGTGAACTGGACCTTCGTGCGCGCAGGCGGTTTCGCGGGCAACGATCTCGGCTGGGCGGACTCGATTCGCACGGAAGGTGTGGTGCGCGAACACTATGACGCATGGGCCCGGTCGGTGATCCACGAACGCGACATCGCCGCTGTGGGCGTCGGGGCACTGCTCGAGGGACACATCGGCGTCGTCTACGAGGTGACCGGCCCCGAGTCGCTGACCGCCCCGCAGCGGGCGCGGATCATCGCCGAGGTACTCGGAGTGCCGGTGCGGTTCGAGAAAACGTCCAGGGAGCAGATGCTTGCGGAGATGTCTACGTGGATGCCAGTCGCCGACGTGAACACGGCGCTGCTGGGGATGGATGAGATGACGGCGCGGCCGGAGCCGGTGCTGGCCACCGTCGCCGAAATTACCGGCGCACCCGCGCACACGTATCGGCAGTGGGTCACCGACCACGTCGCCGATTTCCGCTGAGCACCGGTCGACTCGGCTGACGGTGCTGCGCCTCTGCCATGGCCTCGGGCCACAGCTCGAGGGCGTGGCTGTCGATCGCGGCACGGATTCGGGACACGACGGCGGGCACGGGTTGGGCGGGCAGGCGGCGGCCGTCGCGCAGCCGCAGCGCGACGTGACCGAGGTCGGTTTCGGCGGGGCCGAGGACGAGTTGGTAGGGGGCGAGACGGGTTTCGCGGACGCGGGCGGCGAGACTGCCCTGCTCCGCCGGGAGCAGGCGTGCCCGCACGTCGGCGGACAGGAGCTGGTCGCGCAGGGCGGCCGCGGCGCTGTCCTGGGCTGCCGAGACCGGCAGGATCGCGGCTTGGACCGGGGCCAGCCAGGCGGGGAAGGCGCCGCCGTGGTGCTCGAGCAGGTGCGCGACCGCGCGCTCGAGGCTGCCCAGAACGCTGCGGTGCACCATGACCGGGCGATGCTCGGCCCCGTCGGCGCCGATGTAGCGCAGGTCGAATTGTTCGGGTTGGTGGAAATCGATCTGGACGGTGGACAGGGTCGATTCCCGCCCCGCGTGGTCGCGTACCTGGACATCGATCTTCGGGCCGTAGAAGGCGGCTTCACCCGCCTGCTCCTCGTAGGCGATGCCGGACCCGTCGAGGACCTCGCGCAGCAGCCGCACCGACCGCTGCCACAGCTGCGGCGCGGCCACGTACTTGCCGCCGGCAGCGGGCAGCGAGAGCCGATAGCGCGCGGCTTCGATCCCCAGTGCCCGATAGGCGGCCCCGATCATGGCCAGCGCGCTCGCGGCTTCCTGGCCGACTTGGCCGGGAGTGCAGAACAGGTGGGCGTCGTTGAGCTGGATCGCGCGCACGCGGGTCAAACCGCCCAGCACGCCGGACAATTCGGCGCGGTACATCGCCCCGATCTCGGCGATGCGCAGCGGCAGTTCCCGGTAGGAGCGGGAGCGCGAGCGGTAGATCAGCGCGTGGTGCGGGCACAGGCTCGGGCGCAGCATCAGCTGTTCGGAACCCAGGGGCATCGGCGGATACATGTCCTGGCGGTAGTGCGCCCAGTGCCCGGACCGCTCGTAGAGTTCGCGCTTGCCCAGGGCCGGGGAGTACACGTGCTGGTAGCCGGCGCGCCGTTCGACGGTGCGCAGGTATTCCTCGAGGCTGTGGCGCACGATCGCGCCGTCGGGCAGCCAGTAGGGCAGCCCGGACCCGATCAGCGGGTCGGTGTCGAACAGGCCGAGCTCGCGGCCCAGGACGCGGTGGTCGTACATAGCGGATCTCCTCCGAAGGGGAGGGCGGATGCGCGTGACGAAGCCCCGGGCATCCGCCCGGGGCTGGTGGAACAGGGTTCAGCGCGCCGGGACGTCGTCCGGCGTCGTGGTGTGGTCGGCGCGCTGCATGTCCGGCACGGTACCCGAGCCGGTGCGCGGCACTCCAGTGATATTCGCCGTTGACGCTCGCCCGCGCACCGAATTAGGTTCGGCTGATGCCCCAGACACGCGCCGAGAACTGGACCGAGGTGCCCGCCGAGCGGCTGCGCGAGCAGATCGCCGCGACGCTGTCGGGGTTCGCTCGCCACGAGGTCGAGCCGCAGGACCGCACCGCGGCGGCGGTGGCGCTGGCGATCGCCGAACGCGACGGCGAGCACGGGATCTGGCTGACCGAGCGCGCGGCCGGGCTGCGCGCGCACGCGGGCCAGTTCGCGCTGCCGGGCGGCAAATTGGATCCGGGAGAGGACGCGCCCGCGGCGGCGCTGCGGGAACTGCGGGAGGAACTGGGCGTCACGGCCCCGGGTTCGGCGGTGCTGGGGCTGCTCGACGACTACCCGACGCGCTCGGGTTATGTGATGACCCCGGTGGTGGCCTGGGTCGGGCAGTCGCCGCCGCTGCACCCCAATGTGGCGGAAGTGGCTGTGGTGCACTGGATTCCGTTCGCGGCATTGGACACCGAGCCCGAGTTCGTTCCGGTGCCCGGCTCGGATCGGCTCGCCATCCAGCTGCCGCTGCTGGGCGGGCACCTGCACGCCCCGACCGCGGCGATCCTGTACCAGTTCCGCGAGGTGGTGCTGCACCACCGTCCGACCCGGGTCGCGCATCTCGAGCAACCGCGCTTCGCCTGGAAGTGAGCGGCGCGCGTTCGATGGTGCGCGCGATCCTCGCGACTGCTGTACATGTCTGAGACACACGCCTAGATTCGGTGCTCATGGAACACCTCGAGGTGCACGCCCCCGACGGCCCGATCCAGGCGGTGCTGGCCCGCCCCACCGGTCCCGGCCCCTGGCCCGGGGTGGTGCTGCTGCACGATGTCACCGGCGACAGCGCCGATCTGCACCGGCATCTGCGCCTGCTCGCCGAGCACGGCTACCTCGCGATCGCCCCGAACCTGTTCAGCCGCGGCCGCACCCGCTGCATGCGCGCGGTGATGCGAGCCCTGTGGTTCACCGGCGGCACCACCGAGGCCGACCGCGAACCCGTGCGCGACATCCTGGCCACGCGCGAGCGCCTGCTCGCCGACCCGGCCTGCACCGGGCGCACCGCGATCAGCGGTTTCTGCATGGGCGGCGGGTTCGCGCTGCTGTGCGCGCCCGAAGGCTTCGACGCCGCGGCTCCCTTCTACGGCGGCCTCTACGGCGACTACCGCCGCCTGCTCGACGGCGCCTGCCCGGTGGTGGCCAGCTACGCCGCCCAGGATCCCTCGCTACGCGGCGCCCCGCGCAAACTCGAACGCACCCTCACCGAACTCGGTGTCGCCCACGACATCAAGACCTACCCCCGCACCACCCACGGCTTCGCCAACACCTTCCCCGGCGACCGGCTGCTACGCGTCACCGGATTCGGCTACAACCCCGAGGCCAGCGCGGACGCCTGGGCGCGGGTGTTCGCCTTCTTCGACACCCACCTGCGCGCTCAGCCCAGCAGTTCGTCGACATAGCACCAGCGCCAGGCCTCACCGGGCTCGATGCTGCGGATCACCGGGTGCGTGGTTGCGGCGTAATGCTTGGCGGCGTGATTGCCCGGTGAGGAGTCACAGCAGCCGATCTGCCCGCACGACAGGCACATTCGCAGGTGCACCCAGCTCAGGCCCTCGGCCACGCACTGCGCGCATTCGCCGGGTCCCTGCGGTTGCGGGGCCAGCGGCGCGGCGCGCAGATGCGCGCAGTCGTCTCCGCCGGGGGCGGCCAGCAGCTCGATCCGGTCGTCCTCGGTCTCGTCGAAGCGGTCGATCATCGATTCCTCGAGATCCAGGCGCGCCAGTACGTGCTGCAGGATCTCGTAGTCCATGCCGCCGGCGTCACGCACCCGCAGCACGGTGGCGCGCTCGGCGGCCAGCATCGCCAGGCGCAGGCGGCGGTATTCGGCGGTGGGCGTGGCCTGTTCGGCCTCCGAGCGGCCCAGTCGCTCCCAGGCGGCGTTGGTCTTCCAGGTGACGCGTTCGCGCAGCGACTGCACCACCGCCTCGGGGGTCTCGGGGGTGATCTGCTCCTCGAGCGCGGCCAGCCCCGCCGAGGTCGCCTGGGAGAGCAGCCCGGCCTTCTGCAGCGCGTCCTCCGCGCGGCTGGGACCGCGCAGTTTCAGCGCGCGCACCAGCCACGGCACCGAGGTGCCCTGCACCAGCAGCGTGCCGCCCACCACGACCAGCGCCAGCAGTTTGAGCACCGCCAGCTGCGGGGTGTCCTCGGGCAGCAGCAGCACCGCCGCCAAGGTCACCACCCCGCGCATGCCCGCCCACGACACCACCGTGGCATAGCGCAGGCCCTCCTCGGCGGGGGCGGTCACCAGCCCGAAGCGGCGCGAGAGCAGCGCCCACGGGAACACCCACAGCGGGCGCGCCAGCATGACGGTGGCCAGCACCGCCACCGCGGCCAGGATCAGCGTGGTGTGATCCAGGCCGCTGCCCCACGCGCCCTCCACGATCGCGCGCACCTGCAGGCCGATGATCAGGAACACCGCGCTCTCCAGAATGAACTGGATGGTGCGCCAGTTGGTGCGCTCGGCGATGCGCGAGGCCGCGCTCTGCCACACCGGCGCGTTGTGGCCCAGGATCATCCCGCACACCACGACCGCGATCACCCCGGAGGCGTGCACGCCTTCGGCGGGCAGGTAGGCGGCGAAGGGCGCCAGGAACGACAGGGTGGTGTCGAGCACCGGGTCGGTGATGCGCCGGCGCAGCAGCGCCAGCAGATAGGCCACCGCCACACCCACCAGCGCGCCGCCGCCCGCGGCGAGCAGGAAGTCACCGCCGGCGTTCCACACCGAGACCGTGCCCGCCGAGGCCGCGATCGCGGTGCGCAGCGCGACCAGCGCGGTCGCGTCGTTGAACAGCGATTCGTCCTCGAGGATCGTCACGATGCGCCGCGGCATCCCGATCCGGCGCGCGACCGCGGTGGCCGCGACCGCGTCGGGCGGGGCGACCACCGCGCCCAGGGCGACCGCGACCGCGAAGGGCACCGGCAGCAGCCACCACACCACCGCGGCCACGGCGAAGGTGGAGAACAGCACCAGCCCCACCGACAGCAGCGCGATGGTGCGGATGTTGGCGCGGAAGTCGACCAGGGAGGTGCGGATGGCCGCGGTGTAGAGCAGCGGCGGCAACAAACCCAGCAACACCACCTCCGGGTCCAGGTGGACCGTGGGCACGTGCGGCAGATACGAGGCCGCCACCCCGGCCACCGTCAGCACCAGCGGTTCGGAGACACCGAACCGCCGCGCCAGCGCGGCCAGGGCCGCCGCCGACGCTACGAGAACCACCAGGCCGATCGCCATATGCACCGCAGCATTCTCGCAGAGCACCCGCCGCGCGGTAGTTGACGCGTCCCGCAGCCGCCGAACCCGCTGTGGGAGTAGCGTGCACGCGCAATGCTGGTCGGCACGAGGAGGTAGACATGGACGAGTTCGCGGACTGGCGCGCAAACGGCCGCAGGTTCACCCATCGGGGCCACCAGATCTTCTGGCGCGACAGCGCCTTTCACGGCACCCTGCCCACGGCCGGGGAACCCGGGGCGGCAGGGGAGCGCGCGCTGCTGTGCGTACACGGCTTCCCGACCGCGTCCTGGGATTGGCACCGGATCTGGGCGGGATTGTGCGCGGAGTTCGATCGGGTGCTGGCGCCGGACATGATCGGGTTCGGCTGGTCGGCCAAGCCGCGCGACTACGAGTATTCGATCTTCGATCAGGCCGATCTGCACGAGCAGTTGCTGCGTGAGCAGGGGGTGCGCCGGGTGCACGTGCTGGCCCACGATTACGGCGACACCGTCGCCCAGGAGTTGCTGGCCCGCGACAGCGAACGCCGCGCCGCCGGCGACGATTCGCTCGTACTGGAATCGGTGTGCCTGCTCAACGGCGGACTGTTCCCCGAGACCCATCGCGCGCGCCCGATCCAGAAGCTGCTGGCCGGACCGCTGGGCCCGCTGCTGAGCCTGCTGGCCACCGAGGCCACCTTCGCCTCGAGCCTGGCCGCGGTGTTCGGGCCCGACACCAAACCGAGCGCGGCCGAACTGGATCAGTTCTGGCTGCTGTGGTGCGGGCGCCACGGTAAACGCAACGGGCACAAACTGATTCGCTACATGGCCGAGCGGCGCGCGCATCGGCAGCGCTGGGTGGGCGCGCTCGAACGCGCCGAGATCCCGCTACGGCTGATCGACGGACTGCTCGACCCGGTCTCCGGGGAGCACATGGTGGCCCGCTATCGCGAGCTCGTACCCGGCGCCGATGTGGTGGAGCTGGCGAAGGTGGGGCACTATCCGCAGCTCGAGGCCGCGCAGGAGACGCTGGAGGCGTTCCTGGAGTTTCATCGCACGCGGGTGAACTGACCCGAAAAGGCCCGAGCGCCAACCAGGTAACCGGTGGTTACCATTGGTGGCGTTCGGGTCGGAAGACTGCGGCATCCGGCTCAGCGGAGCCGCCGTGGCGCGGCTCAGAGGAAGATACCGATTCCCGCGAGCAGAACGGTGGCCACGAATGCGATGCCTGCGGCAAGAAGTGAGACGAGCATTGGACTTTTCCTTTCGTACTGCACCCGCACTTTGCGAGCCACATGGTTAATCTCCAGCTATTAGTGATCTGTTTCACAAAATCGGACACAAAACGCCAAATAGGTTCCTGACCGGCGCGAAAATTTCGTGCTATGGAGTCCGCCATAGAATGGCGGGCGTGGCAGCTACCCGCCGGCCCCGTACCGGCCCCACCCGACCTCGCGTCCCCGACGCCCGCCGCCGCATGATCGAGGGCGCGATCGAGTCCCTGCGCGTGCACGGCGCCAGCGCCACCAGCGTCGAAGCGGTCCTGGCCGCCACCGGCACACCCCGCGGCTCGGTCTACCACCATTTCCCCGGCGGGCGCACCCAGCTCATCGGCGACGCCGTCACCGCCGCGGGCACGGTAATGAGCGAACTCATCGACGCGCTCACCCGCGAGCACGACCCCGTGCACGCCCTCGAACGCTTCGCCGACCTGTGGCGCACCACCCTGCGCGACAGCGACTACCGCGCCGGCTGCCCCATCTTCGCCGTCGCCGTCGAAACCAACGACGACGCACCACAATTCGCGCACGCCGCCGCCGAGATCTTCGCCCGCTGGCACACCGCCCTGACCGGACTGCTGCTGCGCCACGACGTTCCCGCCGCCCGCGCCACCCGCCTGGCCACCCTCACCGTCGCCGCAATCGAAGGCGCGATCACCCTGAGCCGCGTCCAGCGCAGCACCGTGCCCCTGGACGACACCGTCGAAGAACTGCGTCACCTGCTGGCCACCGCCCAGCCCCCGGCCTGACGCCGCGGCGGGTTCTCGCGCCCGCACCGTCGGATCCCTGCCACGTGCGAGTCAGGCCGACCTGCCGCACCGCGACAACGCCCTCGTCATCGACAGCCCGCAGCCAAGTCTCGATCGGACCGGGCCGCCGCATTCGGGATCTGCGAGACACAAACCCGCCCCACGGTGTAGGCGGGTTCTCGCGGTTCGGCGGCGACGCGGTCTCCTCGGCACGGGCCCCGTCGCCCCCGGTCCCGTGCGGCATCGAGGGAACGCCTGCTGCACGCCCGCGCTCAGGACTTCACGGCCACGGCCGCGCGCAGGGTCCCGCGCAGCCAGCGCTGGGCGGGGTCGGCGTCGAGACGGGCGTGCCAGAGCTGGCAGATCTCGATCTCGGGCAGCGCCGCGGGAATCGGGAACCAGTGCAGGCCCAGGGCCGCGCCGTACTGCTCGGCCAGGCGCCGGGGGACCAGGCCCACGTGATCGGTGGCCGAGACCAGCAGCGCGGCCATGGCCGAGGTGGGCACGACCGCGGCGACCCGGCGGCGCAGGCCCTCGGCCGCGAGAGCCTCGTCCAGCGGCCCGTGGACGCGACCACGCCGCGACGCCGAAACATGCGGATGCTCGCACAACCGCGCCAGGCTCGGACGACGCTGCCCGGCCAGCGGATGACCGGCGCGCACGACACCGACGATCTGCTCGCGATAGAGCAACTGCGCGCGCAGATCCGGGGCCTCGGGGGCGCCCGCGCCGATATCGAGATCGACCGAACCGTCACGCAACGCCTCGAGGCTCTCGTTGCCCTCGGCCACGAAACGCAGCACCACCCCGGGCGCCACAGCCGCGGTCGCCGCGACCGCGGCTGTGGCCAAGGTCGCGGCGACACCGTCGTTGATGCGGATCGCGAAGCTGCGTTCCAGGGTCGCGACGTCCACGACGCGGTCGGCGCTGATCAGGGCGGCGGCTTCGTCGAGCAGGGAACGCACGCGCGGGGCGGTGCGCAGCGCGAACGGCGTCGGGGCCATGCCACGCCCGGCCCGCACCAGGATCGGGTCGCCCATTGCCCGGCGCAACCGGCCCAGCGCGCGACTGGTCGCCGGGATCGACAGGTGCAGGTGTTCGGCGGCGGCGGTGACGCTGCCGTGCTGCGACAGCGCGTCGAACACGCGCAGCAGATTCAGATCGAGCTGCTCGGACATAGTTGCATCCTATGCAATTCTAGATTGCCGAAGTTGCGTCGCACGAACATCACCCAGCTCCCTAGCGTGCTGGATATGCAAACCGATGTTGTGCACCACGACACCCCGACAATGCCGGCCACCCGACGCGGCCTGCCGGCGGTGATGTGCGCCTGCGTAGCCCTCGTCGTCGGCATGGTCGCCGCGATCAACCTCGCCGTGCCGATGCTCGCGGCAAGCTCCCTGCACCCCTCGGCCTCGGCGCTGGTGTGGATCGTGGACACCTATGTGATCGTCTTCGCCTGCCTGGTCATCCCCGCCGGCGCGGCCGGTGACCGATTCGGCCGCAAAGGCGTGCTGCTGGCCGGGCTGGGAGTGTTCGCCGCAGGCGCGCTGCTCTCGGCGCTCGCCCCGAATGTGGCGGTGCTGCTGGCCGGACGCGCGCTGACCGGCGTCGGCGCGGCCGCGGTGCTGCCCAACACGCTCGCGGTGCTGCTGCACGCGGTCGCCCCCGAACGCAAACCCGCCACCATCGCGGTGTGGGCCTCGATGACCGGCATCGGCGGCGTGCTCGGCAACGTCGGCGGCGGCGCGCTGCTCACCGGCGGCTCGTGGCGCTGGCTGTTCGCCGCCGCCGTCCCGCTCGCGCTCGTGCTGGCGGCGCTGAGCGCGGTGATCGCCCCCGTCTCGGCGCGCCACGACCGCCGTCTGGACCCGATCGGCACACTCCTGCTGGTCGCGGCGTCGGTGGCGCTGCTGCTCGGCATCGTCGAAGGCCCGGTCGCCGGCTGGGGCAGCACCCTGGTGATCGCCGGATTCCTCTGCGCCGCAGTCCTTTTCCCGGCCTGGATCGTGGTCGAGCTGAAGACCGGACAGCCGCTGCTGGATCCGCGCCTGTTCCGCATCCCGATCCTGCGCAGCGCCTGCCTGGGCATGACCGCGGTGTTCTTCGGCATGTTCGCCCTGTTCTACGTCAACGCCTCGTTCCTGCAATACGCCCACGGCTTCGGTGTGCTGCGCACCGGACTCGGCATCATCCCGCTGACTATCCCGATCATCGCCGGATCCCGCCACGTCGCCCGCCTGGCCGCCCGCGCCGGCCTCGACGCCACCCTCGCACTGGCCTTCGCCTGCGTCGGCGGCGGGCTGCTCGGGCTCTCCACCGGCGACACCCACACCCCCTACCCGATCTACGCCGGATGGCTGCTGCTCACCGGCATCGGCGTCACCCTGGCCCTGCCGACCCTGTCCGGCGCCATCACCGGCGCGCTACCGCACACGCTGGCCGGTGTCGGCGCCGGATTACAGGCCACCACCCGCGAATTCGGCAGCGCCCTGGGCGTCGCGGTCATCGGCACCGTGCTCACCGGCGGATTCGTGCACGCCCTGCCCGCCGACCTGCGCGCCGCCGGCGACCCGCACACCGTCGCCCAAGCCCTCGCCGCCGCCCCCACCCGATCCGCGGACATCATCGCCGCGTTCGGCGCCGGCGCGAGCACCGGACTGCGGGTGATCGGCCTCAGCGTGCTCGTGCTCGGCGCGCTCGTCGTCGGCCAGGCCGTGCTGTCGCGGCGCGCCACCCGATAGCCAAACTCAGACAGAAGGAAGAAAACCCATGCACGTCTTCGTCACCGGCGCCACCGGATGGATCGGCTCGGCCCTGGTCACCGACCTGCTCGACAACGGCCACGTGGTCACCGGCCTGGCCCGCTCCCAGGACGCGGCCGCCGCCCTGCGCCGCACCGGCGCCCTGGCCCGCCTCGGCGATCTCGACGACCTCGCGGGCCTGCGCGCCGCCGCCGAGGACGCCGACGCCGTCGTGCACCTGGCCAACAAGCACGACTGGTCCGACCCGGCCGAGACCGCGCGCTCGGAACGCGCCGCCGTCGCCACGCTCGCCGACACCCTCGCCGGCAGCGACCGCCCCCTCGCGTTCGCCTCGGTGCTCTCCGGCCTGGTGCGCGGCCGCCCCGCCACCGAAACCGACCCCTCGCCCGCGCTGGGACCCGACTCGCCCCGCGGCGGCACCGAAAACCTCGCCCTGACCTACGCCGAGAAAGGCGTGCGGGTGCTCGCGGTCCGCTTCGCACCCTCGGTGCACGGCGCCGGCGACACCGGATTCGTCGCCGCGCTCGTCGCGGCCGCCCGCCGCCACGGCGTCTCGGGATACCTGGGGGAGGGCACGACGACATGGGCGGCCGTGCATCGCGGCGACGCCGCCCGGCTGATCCGACTCGGACTCGCGAGCGCCCCGGCCGGTTCGATCCTGCACGCCGTCGCCGAACCCGCCGTCGGCACGCGCGCCATCGCCGAGGCGATCGGAGCCCGTCTCGGGGTGCCGGTGGCCGCGGTGCCGCCGGAGAACGCGGCCGCGCACTTCGGATTCCTCGGACGCTTCCTCGGCCTGGACATGGCCGCCACCGGCGAGCACACCCGCGCCCTGCTGTCCTGGAACCCGCTCGGCCCGAACCTGCTCGAGGACATCGCCCAGGGCGCCTACGACCACCCTTGAGCATCCGCGACAACCCGCGCCCCGGACTCTGTGCGGTCGCACACAGACCCGCACCGCCCGACCCGGCTAGCGTGGAACCCGGCCCGAACCACTTTGTCGCGGAATCGGTTCGGGGCCAGCCCACGCACCAGAGGAGACACCCGATGCGCCGTGCCGCCGAACTCGCCTTGGACACCTTCGAACTCGAACAGGACGGGCGCGTGCTCACCGCCGCCGTGGTGGCCCCGCCGCTGAACTTCGTCACCACCGAGGTCGTGCGCGACCTCGACCGGCTCACCCGCGCCGTCGACGGCGACGACAGCGTCGGAGCGGTCGTGCTCACCGGCGGACTGCCCGGCCGCTTCCTCACCCACGCCGACCCGCGCGCCCTGGCCGGGATGATCGAACTGCCGCACCCGTTCATCCCGGCCCGCGTCGCCGCACCGCTGCTGCGCGCCGGCGAACTGGGCCTGCGGGTGCCGGGCGTGGCCGACTCCGTGGAACGCCTCGGCGGACTCGGCGCGGGCCTGGTCTGGGGTTTCCGCTGGAAACGCGCCACCCTGCGGATGAACCGCTCCGCGACGGTCTACCTGGCCGCGATCAACGGCCCGGCACTGGGCGGCGGCAACGAAATCGCGCTGGCCTGCGACCTGCGCTACGCCGCCGACGCCGAGCACGTGTGCTTCGGCCAGATCGAAGCACCGGCCAACCTGATCCCCGGCGGCGGCGGCACCCAGCGCCTGACCCGCCTGCTCGGCGCCGCCGCCGCGCTGGAACTCACCCTCGAGGGCGCACCCCTGAGCGCCACGCAGGCCCACCGCCTCGGACTCGTGCACCGCTTGGTCGACCCCGACCGGCTGCTCACCGAAACCCGCACCACCGCAACCCGATTGGCCGCCCGCAACCCGGTCGTGATCGCCGAGGCCAAACGCGCCATCTACTTCGGCACCGATAAATCCCTGCCGCGCGCACTGGCCGCCGAACAAGCCGCCTTCCTGGCCACCGGCACCACACCCGGCGCGGCCCGCACCACCCGCGCCTTCTTCGAAGACCTCGACCGCCTCGGCGACACCCCGTTCCTGGCCGACCCCGAACCGTGGCTCAACGGCACCCGCGTCGACCAGACCAGCCGCTGACGCGAGCTACCCGGACACCGTCTCCACCCGCACCCAGGTGCTGTTGACCGCCGCCGCCCCGGAGAAGGTGTCGGTCAACGCGGGATCGTGCAGCACGTTGACGTTCTTGCCCGGCAGCGACGCCGCCACCTGCCAGCCCACCCCCGGCTCCTGATGACCCCACCCGTGCGGGACCGCGATCGTGCCGCACCGGATATCGGCGCTCACCTCCACCGGCACCACGATCGACCCCGTCTGCGAACGCACCGTCACCGGCTGACCGTCACGCAGCCCCCGCGCGGCGGCATCCTCGGGATGCATCAGCGCGGTGCAACGATCCTTGCCCTTGACCATCGAGGGCACATTGTGCAGCCAGGAGTTGTTGCTGCGCAGATGCCGCCGCCCGATCAGACGCAGATCGAACCCGCCCGCGCGCGCCCGCGCACCCCGATCCAGATCCGCGCCCAGCGCGCGGGCCGCATCCACGAAATCCGCCGGCGCCAACTGCACCCTGCGATCCTTGGTGCCGATCAGTTCCCGCAGCCGCGGCCGCAACGGCCCCAGATCGATACCGCCCGCGCTCTCGCGCACCGACCGCACCGTCAAACCCTTCCACCCCCGCCGCAGCACCCCGTAGGGCCCGGCCGCGATCCCCAGCGCCGACAACCGCAACGGACTGAACTGCTCGAACACCCGATGCGCCACCCCCGTCGTGCGAGCACGCAACGGCAGCGGCAGCACCTCGGTCACCAGCCGCGCCAAAATCTGCCAGTCCTCGAGCCCACCGGCCGGCGGATCGAACACCCGCGCGCTGTAACGCAGATTGTTGCGGACACTGAACACCGGCAGCAGCACATCCAGATCCTCGCGCTCGAGCGGCGAGATCGGCGGCAGGATGATATCGGCGTGCCGGGTCGTCTCGGTGACGTACATGTCCACGGCCACATAGAAATCCAGTGATTCCAGCGCCTCGTCCAGCTCACCGCGCTGCGGGGTGGACAGCACCGGATTGCCCGCGTAGGTGACCATCGCCCGGATCGCCCCGCCGCGGATCTCCGCACCCAGCACCGCCACCGGCAACTCGCTGCGAAACGACTTGAACCGCCCACTGCTGTCGGTCCACGCCCCATGACCCACCGGCAGATACTTGCCGAACCGGGCCGCATCGATCGGCGGCGTCGCGAACATCTGCCCACCGGCCCGGTCCAGATTCCCGGTGACCGCGTTGACCACATTGACCAGCCACTGCGTCAGCGTGCCCGTCACCTGCAGGCACACCCCGAGCCGGGCATAGAGCACCGCCGAACCCGCGGCCGCGTGCTCACGCGCCAACCGGCGGATCACCGGCGCCTCCACCCCCGCCGCGGCCGCCACCCGCTCCGGCGCGAAATCGGCCACCAGCGCCGCGAGCTGCTCGAAGCCCGCGCACTGGCGCGCGGTCACCCGCTCGTCACACAGGTTCTCGGTGACCAGCACGTGCAGCATCCCCAGCAACAGGAACGGATCCCCGCCCGGGGTCACCGCCACATGCTCATCGGCCAGGCGCGCGGTCTCGGTGCGGCGCGGATCGATCACCACCACCGTGCCGCCGCGCTCACGCACCGCCTTGATCCGCGACTTCGCCCCCGGCATCGTCGTCAGCGACCCGTTGGACACCGCCGGATTCGCCCCCAGGATCACCAGCCGGTCGGTGCGATCGATATCGGCCACCGGCATCAGCAGATTCGACCCGAACATCCGCCACGCCGCGAACTCCTGCGGGAACTGATCGATCGAGGACGCGGTGAAGAAATGCTTGGTCAGCAGCGCCGCCCGCAGCAGCGCCCCGTAGATCACCGAGGAACTGTGCGCGGCCGGATTGCCCAGATACATCCCGATCGCGCTGGGGCCGTGCTCGCGGCGCACCGCGCGCAACCGCCGCCCGATCTCGGCGAACGCCTCGTCCCAGCCGATCGGCTCGAACCCCGCACCCACCCGGCGCACCGGGGTGCGCAGCCGGTCGGGATCCTCGTGCAGCCCCGCCAGCGCGGTGGCCTTCGGGCAGATATAGCCCTTGGACAGCACGTCCTCGGGGTTGCCCTCGATCCTGGTGACCTGCTCGTCCTGGACGGTGACCAGGATTCCGCAGTGGGCCTCACACAGATTGCACTGCCGGGCGATCGTCTTGGCGCTCACGGGTTTTCACCTTTCCCCTCCGATACTGCCCCCAGGCTACCGCCTGTGGCTCAGACGGTTGATCCACCCACGGTCGGATATCGGGCCCGGCAACCCCGCCGCGCCCGGAAACCGGGGGTATAAATGACATGGTCACTCGACCTGACGCAATGTCCACCGACCGCGGATCGGAGCACACCCCCATGGCCCTGGCCCTGTCGACCACCGTGCGCGCCGCCTTCGAGGACGCCATCGAACGCACCCGCGCCGCCCTCGCCGAGCAAGGCTTCGGCATCCTCACCGAGATCGACCTGCGCGCCACGCTCGAAGCCAAACTCGGCCACCAGATGGAGGAGTACCGCATCCTCGGCGCCTGCAACCCCGCCCTGGCCCAGCGCGCCGTCGATATCGAACGCCAGATCGGGCTGCTGCTGCCGTGCAACGTGGTCGTGCGCCGCCATCCCGAACACGCCGACCTCGTCATCGTCGAAGCCATGAACCCGCAACTCATGGTCCAGGTCACCGGCGAACCCGACCTCGACCCGGTCGCCGAAGACGCTGCGGTCCGCCTGCGCGCCGCCCTGGCCACCCTCGGCCGCGACTGAGCCGTCACAGTGACGATTCAGCCTGGGGGACAAGAACATCCAGACCAGGGGAGTAGCCCCCGCACGGCACCGGCTCACTCCGGGCGTTTACCGAGCACCCCGTACAACAGCAGATCCTCCAGCGACCCCGCGAAACCGTCCAGATCATCGATATCGCGGATACACATCGCGAACAACGCCGCCCCGGCGATCGTGTCCAGCAACGTATTCGGATCCAGCCCCGGCGCACCACCCGCACCGAGATAGTCACCCAACTCCGCACGCGTCGGCGAATCCAAGCGCGCCGACAACTTCTCGTACAACGTCGCGTCCTGACGCATCTCCGTCATCAACCCCGGCATCGCCGCACGCGCCTCGGGGGAGCCGAACAACTGGATCGTGCCCCGGATGACCTTGCGGATCTCACTGGTCAGATCCGCGGCCGTATTCGCCATCCCGACATCGGGAAACACCGCCTGCGCGATCAGATGCGCCTTGGACGGCCAGCGCCGGTAGATCGCCGGCCGGCTCACCCCCGCCCGCACCGCGATCGCATCGATCGAGGTTGCCGCGTAACCGTTCTCGACCAGCAGACTGCGCGCGGCCTCGAGCACCGCGGTATCCACCGCGGGATCACGGCGGGGGCCGAGCCGATGGCGTGCGGTCACGAAATCTCATCCTTGTGAGGGCGGGCAGCAGTCGATACAGTCTGTCACAACAAAGTCGTTACAGTGTGTAACTGCTGCGGACTTCGAGGAGGAGCCGTGCCAGCCGTCCAACCCGACACCTACACCCCCGTCCCGCTACTGCAGGACAAAGTCATCCTCATCTCCGGCGTCGGCCCCGGACTCGGCCACGCCCTGGCCACCGAAGCCGCCCGCATGGGCGCCACCCTCATCCTGGCCTCCCGCACCGAACAACGCCTGCGCACCATCGCCACCGAACTCGAAACCCTCGGCGCCAAAACCGCCGTCATCCCCACCGACATCACCGACGAACCCCAGCGCGCCGCCCTCGCCGAACAAGCCCTCGCCGCCTTCGGCCGCATCGACTGCCTCATCAACAACGCCTTCGCCATCCCCCCGATGAACCCCATCACCCAGATCGAACTCGACGCCCTGCGCACCGTCAACGAAACCAACGTCTTCGCACCCCTGCGCCTGACCGCCCTGTTCGCCGACGCCCTGCAAGCCACCCGCGGCTCGGTCATCATGCTCAACTCCTGCGTCTCCTACAGCTCCCAACCCGAATTCTCCGGCTACAAACTCTCCAAAGGCACTCTCGCCCACCTCGCCTCCTCCCTGGCCACCGAACTCGGCCCCTGCGGAATCCGCGTCAACAGCGTCGCCCCCTCCTACGTCTACGAAGACATCAACAAGGCCTACTTCGACTGGCTCGCCACCCAAGCCGGCGTCGACCACGCCGAGATCTACCGCCAGAAAGCCGAACCCACCGACCTCAAACGCCTGGCCGGCCCCGAGGAAGTCGCCCGCGCGACCCTGTTCCTCGCCAGCGACCTCGCCAGCGCCATCACCGGACAAATGCTGACCGTCGACTGCGGGGAGTTCCACCGATGACCACCAAGAAACGCATCGTGCTGTGGGGGACCGGCGTCGTCGGCACCATGGTCCTCACCGAAATCCTGCGCCACCCCCACTTCGAACTCGTCGGCGTCGGCGTCGCCAACCCCGACAAGATCGGCAAAGACGCCGGCGACCTCTGCGGCGCCCCGAAAACCGGTGTCCTGGCCACCGATTCCGTCGACGAACTCATCGCCACCCGCCCCGACGCCCTCGTCCACTACGGACCCACCGCCGCCCTGGCCGACGACAACATCCGCATCATCAGCGCCTTCCTGCGCGCCGGCATCGACGTCTGCTCCACCGCCATGACACCGTGGGTGTGGCCACAGATGAAACAACTGCCCGACGTGTGGCGCGATCCGATCACCCAGGCCTGCGCCGAAGGCGGCGCCTCCTGCTTCACCACCGGCATCGACCCCGGCTTCGCCAACGACCTGTTTCCCATGACCCTGATGGGCCTGTGCGGCGAAGTCAGCTCCGTGCGCGCCTCGGAACTGCTCGACTACACCCAGTACGAAGGCGACTACGAATTCGAGATGGGCATCGGGCACCCACCCGAATTCACCGCCCTGCTCGAACACCCCGACATGCTCATCATGGCCTGGGGCGCCACCGTGCCGATGATCGCCGCCGCCGTCGGCATCGAACTCGACGACATCACCACCACCTGGGAAAAATGGGTCACACCCACCGATAGACCCACCGCCAAGGGCGCCGTCAAGGCGGGCACCGTCGCCGCGATCCGGTTCACCATCAACGGGACCTACCGCGGCCGCGAAGTCATCACCCTCGAACACGTCAACCGCATCGGCCTCGACGCCGCACCGGACTGGCCCGCCGGCACCCGTGACGATGTGTACCGCGTCGACATCACCGGCTCACCGTCGATTTCCCAGGAGACCTCGTTCCGGTTCACCGACGGCTCCGGGCGCACCCCGGCGGTCGCCGGATGCCTGGCGACCGGCCTGCGCGCCCTCAATGCCGTACCGGCTGTCAACGACTTGCCGCCAGGATGGGTGACGCCGCTGGATCTGCCATTGATCGCAGGCGCGGGCACGATCCGCTGACACCCTTCTTTTCGTCACAGTGACGTATTGAGGGAGGGTGGCTGGACCCGGGGAAGTGGGGGTCTCGACGCCAATCTTGTTGCGGATCATGATATTCCGGCGAAATACGGGTTTCGCCGGAATATTTTCATGGCCGACAGGATGACGCAGAGCAGATCAGCGAACATTCCGTCGGCGTGGGCGTCTCCAGGATCAAGGGATGGGGCGGGAGCCGAGCGGCCGATATACGAAACAGCGCATATATCAACATCATTCGGTCACCGCAGGCACCCCGATCGCCACGCCGTTCTCGAACCGATAATCGACATTATGACATTTCGTCCGCTGCCCCGCGGCTACCCGTCGAGTCCGAAACCAACCCCGGTGAGCTCCTCGGAGACCGACCACAGCCGCTTCGCCGTAACGGGATCACTCGCCGCCGCCGAACGACCGACCAGCGTCGGATGACCACGTAGCTCCCGCCGCCCATCCGGGCCCACATACGCGCCGCCCGGCAAATCCTGTGTCGCCGCGAACAACGTCGGCCACGCCCCCTGCGCACTGCTCTGCGCCAGCACCCTGCCCACCCCGTGCACGGCCGCCACCAGCACCCGATTACGGCCCTGCGTCCCCAGATTCGTCGCCGCGTAACCCGGATGCGCCGCCAGCGCCCGCAACGGCGAACCCGCCCGCCGCAACCGCCGATCCAGCTCGAGGGTGAACAGCAGATTGGCCAGCTTCGACTGACCGTAAGACGCCGCCAACCCGTACCGCCGCGTCGACAGCGTCAAATCGTCGAAATGAATCTCCCCCGCCCGATGCGCCCCCGACGCCAACGTCACCACCCGATCCCGCAGATGCGGCAACAGCAGATTGGTCAGCGCGAAATGCCCCAGATGATTCGTCCCGAACTGCAGATCGAACCCGTCCACCGTGCGCCTGCCCGCGAACCCGGCCACCCCCGCGTTGTTGACCAGAACGTCCACCGGCTCCCGCCACGACCGCCCGAACTCCCGAACCGACGCCAGATCGGCCAAATCCAGCCGCCGCACCACACAGTCCCCACCCACCAGCCGAGCCGCCTCCTGCCCCCGCCCGACATCCCGAACCGCCAGCACCACCCGCGCCCCGGCCCCCGCGAACCCCCGCGCCGTAGCCAACCCCACCCCGCTGTTCGCCCCCGTGATCAGCACAGTGCGCCCCACCAGCGAAGGCAGATCCGCCTCGGTCCATCCAGTCCGCGTCATCCCTCCGAACGTACCTGTCCCCCGGTCATCTGGGACGCCACGGCGTTGTAGACTCGATCTCGATATCGCCTGGGGGGACTAATGCGGTTAGCTTGCAACATCTTTCGTGTTTTTCGCGGTCATTATGGATAGCGTCGAGGTCGACGTCGCACGCCTGGCAGGTTTCCAGCTGGATCTGCGGGAATTGGGTGCGGCGTGCTCCACCAACGCATCCACCCTGCTAGCGGGTGTACAACTATCCAAGCCAACCGGGCTCCTCGAGTCTGTAGCTGCCCGATTCGAGACGTTCCGCACCGAAGTCTCCGTCGCCCAGCAGGTCGATCTACGCGCGATCACTACCCTCGCCGAGAAACTCGGCACTACCGCCGCCAGCTATCGAGCTACAGACGACTCCTTCGCCGGCGCCTTGACCACCGCGACAGCGAACGCGTTCGGTGCCGATGCAGCACCCGTGAGCACGACCGGCCAAGGCGTCACCCGGTTCCCAAGTCTGGAATCACCCACCTTCGCCGACCCACCAGAACCCTCTTACACCGTCCGGCGGGTTGTGCGTACCGCGATCGACGCGATCTCCCTGTTCGACGATCCCCTGAGCCAGGTACTCGGCATCAAACCAGCTGCTGACTATCTAGTGCCGCTGGAGGCCGATTGGGAGGCGCTCGAAGCACTCGGTAAGCGCATAGATCTGACCGGGATCAACGACTTCGTCTGCACGCAGAACCTCACCGCCGGCACCCGATGGTTGCAACAACACTGGACCGGAAGCGCCGCACTGACATTCGGCGAAAGTGTGACCAGCCTCGGACAGAAGATTTCCGACCGCAGCGACGATCTCGAAGCTGTCGCGAAGATCGTGACCAGCGCTGCTCCCCTGCTCGAACGACTGGTCTACAACCAGGCCATGGAACTCAGTAGCGGATTATTGCAATCGATGACCTTTCACGGCTTCACCCTCCCACTGGGCTGCTGGGCGCAATTGGTGAACCGGCCGATAGAAGAATCGATCCGTTCACAAGTCGTCGCAGCCGTAGACACTGCCACCAAGACGGCCATCTCCACGCAAACCGCGATCTCGACCACTCTCGACCGGATCTCCCAGGCACTCACCTACACGACCGGGCGAGCGATACCGGCATACAACGCAAGCGAATTCGAACTACCAGACAAGGTCAACGTGGATTTGGGCACGATTCGATACGGCTTCGGCGGCAGCGTGTGGTGGGAGTCGGCAATTGCATCCGCCTCCTGACCCGCCATTGGACCCGAAGCGGGCGGTGTACCGCTCCAAGACCGGAGCCTTGGACAAAGCCGAGGCCGCCGCGAACCGCAGCATCGACGCGGCCGCCGTGATTCTGGGCTGGAAGACCATGGGCTACACCCTCGCGCCAACCCTGCTGGAGGTCTACCTCGCCAACCACGACGACGGCTACGAGTACCGGTTCAGCGCCGACGAAGTCTGGCAGATCACCAGGGATCCGGCCGTCAAGAAGGCCATCACCGCATGTCAGGAATCGGTGAAGGACCAAGCGCGAGCCGACCCTCAGATCGGGATCATTAGAGAGGTGACCTCGCCCTGGGAAGGTGGCGTCGAGCCCGAAGACGATGACGTCCGGGCAGCGGTCGGGCACTTCGACGTGGCTGTCGGCGCCGATGTCACTGTGCGCCAGACCGGCGACGGCAGTGGCCTGGAGGCAGAGATCGACTACAAGATCTACCTGCATGACTTCTACAACTTCGACCTGCTCGAGCGCGAACGGCTCAGCTTGAACATCGGCGTTGACATCAACAATGAGATGCGACAGCTCGAGGAGGCCGGCTGGGCACGCAGCTACCGGTCGAAGGGCGAGACCGAGATCCGGAAAGGCTGGAAAGCAACCCTGTGAATCGGATGATCACGCGCTGGGCGCAAGGATGTGTGTCGGCTTGCATGCTGCTGGCCTTCGTGCCGGGATGTGCGGAAGACACCGCGGAGCAGCTGCGCATCGTGGCCGACTGCGGCAATTTCGTGTTCCCCACCGGTGTGGACCTGGTCTGGTATCACCGCGAGGTGATGTTCGGAGACTCCGTTGCCGAAGCCGTCGTGGATATCCCCACCGGGCAGCTCAGCGATTTCAAGGAACGGTCCAAACTGGTGGAGTTCGCGCCCGGAGTGCCTACGCGGTGGAAAGAGTCGTTCTGGCAAGGCAGCGGTCAGATCGAATTGCTCTCGGACGTGGAGAGGAATCAGCGTCTGGTGGAGGTGAATCAGACGCCCGCCAGGGCTGTGATCGTCCATGATCGGGGCAGCGACTCGCCGCGGGTGTTCGTTCGGGCCGCGTGCTGAGGGACTCAGCCGGAGATATCGGGGATCGTGATCGGGTTCGACCCTTGCGACAGGGATTCCGCGCCCGCGATTCCTACCAGGGCGGCGGCTACGGCTGGGCGGACCGGGATCAGCGGTGGGGAGCCTTGGGTCACTGTGGATCGGAAGCCTTGCAGGATCACCACCGTGCCCTCGGCCATGCGGTCGATCGGGGCGTTGTCAAGCAGGTAGGGGCTCGGGGAACGGTGGTCCTCGTGGGTTGTGCCGTCCGGGCGGGACCAGCCCTCCTGGCGGACACGGATGGACCAGGCGGCCTCGCCGGTGGTGCGCAGGGATTCGGCGAGGCCGTGGGCGCCGCGGAGGGAGAGCCAGCTCCAGTGGCTGCCGGACTCCCCGGCCAGGAAGCCGTGGCGGGCCAGGGCGAGGGTGCCGTCGGAGAGGCGGATCGTGAGCAGGACGGCGGCGGGGCGGTCGCCGCCGGGGCCGATGCTGTGCGCGGTGAGCTGGGTCGGCCACGCGCCCGTCAAGGCCAACAAGGGTGAGACGGTGTGTGTGCAATAGGCGGTGGGCGCGATGCGGCCGCGCCAATGCCCTGGGTCGCCGATCAGGGCGGCGGTGTCGGCCGGCGAAAGGCTGTGCAGGTATTCGGCTTCCACCAGGGACAAGGGGCCCAGCTCCCCCGCGTCGACGCTCGCGCGCAGCAGGCGGGTGTGCGGGTGGAAGACGTAGTTCTCGGCGAAAGAGTAGGTGGCTCGGGAACGGTCCACGGCCGCGATGAGCCGACGGCCCTCCACCTCGGAGACGCACGCCGTCGTCTCCGACAGGACGTGGATCCCGCGGTCCAGGAACGCGATCGCCGGTTCGGCGTGCGCATCGAAATCGTTGGCCAGCACCACGCCGTCCAGGCCCGCGTGCAGCAGGTCGGTCCAGTCCTGGGTCACCCGGGCGGTCGGGTGCTCCGCGTGCGCGGCGGCGAGGCGGACGGAATCCCGGTCGCAGAGGGCCGCCACCTCGATGCCGAGCCGGCGCGACCAGTCGGCCAAGTAGAGCCCACGCAGCAAACCCACGATTCCCAAACGCATGCAGCCAGGCTTACCGGTGAAAGTGCTCGGTAGCAAACGATTTTCAGGATGGTCGTTCGTTCAACTAACGTTGCCGGGTGCTTGGACATTCTCACGCGACCAGTGGCGCGCTGGCCTGGGCGGGGGCGGCGGCGCTGCTGCCCGTCACCGCGCTGACCTACCCGGTCATCCAGGAGGGCAGCGGTCATATCGGGACGGTCGAGCTGGTGCTCGGCGTCTTCCTGACCGCCGGCGCCGCGCTGCTCCCCGACGCCGACCACCCGAAGAGTTCCATCGCCCACGTGCTGGGCCCGGTGTCGTATTTCCTCTGCGTGCTGATCAGCAAGCTCTCCGGCGGCCACCGGCGCGGTACGCACTCGCTGCTGTTCGTCGCCGTCGCGTTCGCCGCCACGTGGGCGGGCGCGCACTGGCTCGGACGACCGTTCACCCTGGCCCTGGTCTTCTTCCTGCTGGCCTTGGCCGTCCGGGCCCTGCACCTGTGCCCGCCCGGCAACAGCGTGCGCACCTACGGCACGGTCATCGTGCTCGCCGTGTCGGGCACGTTCGTCATGGACCATTTCCTCACCGACAAGCCCGCCTGGCTCCCCTTCTGCGTGGCCCTGGGCGCCTTGGCCCACATCCTTGGCGACTGCCTCACCGACCGCGGCTGCCGGCTCTTCTGGCCATTCGACCTCCGCGTCCGGCTGCCTATCATCGAGCGCACCGGGAACAAGGTCGAAACCTGGGTGATCTCACCGCTGTTCGTCCTGGGGACGATGGCGGTCCTCTGGTACTGCGTCACCCAGCAGAACTGACGCCCCTGGGCGTCGTTGCGTCTTTTGGTTGCCGCGCGTGATGAATTGCGTAGCGGCACAGAGGGTTTGCATGCATTGATACGCATAGCCCGATTGGAGCATCTTTACTTCCCCGAGTTCATCTGATCGCAGCGTAGCAACCCTCGCCGCCGGCCTCCGGTTCAGCCGCACCGGAGGCCGATTGCGCGCCACTCGCCCCTACGAGCGGCGTGCAAACACCGGCAGCCCCTCTCCCCTGTCTACGGGCCCCCGAGCGAGCCCCTCCCCTTGTCGGAGCGGTCTTTTGACTTGAGTGGCACTGTGGTGACGATGTATACAAAGGATTCACATAGTTAGATGCGCATATCTACAAACTAGGATGCTTTCGTTGGAAGTCAGCCAGCCGGAACCGGCCTCGACTTCCCAGCTCAGAACAGCTGGTCGGAGTGCGCGTCCGCTTCTCCCCTGACGTCGTCGGCGAACTGCTCCTCCAGATCGGCGTCATCCCCCGCACTGTGCGCGGTGTACAGCAGCAGGCAGCCGCGGATACCGTCCAGTAGATCCTCGAGCAGGTCGAGGGCGGGGCGGACCGGATCCAACCGGCTGATCCGGAACTCGGCCAGCAAGGCGGCCCGCGTCGCGCTGTCGACCTCGTATTTGCGCGCCTGCTCTTCTATTTCGGCGACCCGCGCGACGACGGCCCACGGCGCCGGCACGTGCCCCTCGGAGACCGCCATCGCCTCGGCGATCAGGTCGGCGACGATCTCGGTGGGGGTCTCCCCCGCTACCAGCCGTTCCAGCACCAGGGTCGGCGTGTCCACCTGGAGGGCTTCCAGTTCGTCGGCCTCGACGACGACCTCCGTCGTGGGAATGCCGGCGAGCTCCCCCGCGACCTCGGCGGCGGCGAAGAGCCAGTGCGCGGCGGCCACCGAGGCCGAGGCGGGATCGAGCTCGGTGAACAGTTCCAGCGAGCCGAGTGGGTCGGCGCGCAGCAGTTGATCGGCGGCCTGCACCTGGGCCGGTGAGACGTCGGGCCGGGACAGTTCGACGGCCTGGCGGGCGCGGGCGGACAGGTCGCCGAGTTCGGCGGATTCGATGGCGCGCTGCTCCCGGTCCACCTCGGCGACGATCGTCTCGGTCAGTTCTTCGACGTCGATGAGGTGCAGGGCGCGCCCGAGCCGGTGCGCGGATTCGACGACGCCGCTGTAGGAGACGACCAGTCCGTGGTCGGTGGGCAGGTTGGGGTGCCGGATACCGGCTTCGACGTCCTTGAAGTTGCGGCGTTCCTCGGCGCGGCGCCAGGCTTCGCTGTTGGGGACGTCGGGATCGCCTGCGGCGCTGGCGGGATGGGTGTAGGTGCGCCACTGGAAGCGGGACAGGGTCGTGAGATTCGACGCCAATCCCGTTGCCTGGTCCGGACTTATCGGCGGCAGGACCGCCACAGTCTCGGTCAGGTCGCCGCGCCCGGTCGCCCAGATGGCGACGAGAGCGTTGCGGTCGGCGTCGAATGCGTATCGAGTCACGCCGCACAGTGTCGCCCATCGGCTGCCGTCGCGCCTGCGCATTGGGGTCCATTGGCGTTCGGGCAGCGGCGATTCCACGGGAGACGGGCAGGTGCGCCGGGTCGCGGGGTGTGCGGGTGGAAGAATCGGCGGCGGCGTATCCCCCGGCTGAAGGACTGCGGATGACTCTCGATCATGGTGACCCGGGCGACGCGCCCTCGATTCCGCAGCCGCTGGCGGCGGTGGTGAATGCCGCGCGGCCTTCTGCGGCGGAGGAGGCGCGCACGGTGGCGGCCTCGGGCAATACGGGGACGCTGGCCAGTCTGAGTTCGGACGGTACGCCGTGGGCGTCGTTCGTGACCTATGGCTTGCTGGCGGGGCAGCCGGTGCTGTGTGTGTCGCGGATGGCCGAGCACGGGCGGAATCTGGCGGCGGATGCGCGGGCGAGTATCGCGGTGGTGGCGCCGGAGTTGCCGGCGGATCCGCTGGCGGGGACGCGGATCACGCTGGCGGGTGTGGTGGAGCGGCCGGAGGGTGCGGAGTTGGCGGCGGCGCGGGAGGCGCATCTGGCGGCGGTGCCCGCGGCGCGGTACTACATCGACTACAGCGATTTCGCGCTGTGGGTGTTGCGGGTGCGGCGGGTGCGCTGGGTGGGTGGTTATGGGCGGATGGATTCGGCGTCGGCGGAGGAGTACGCGGCGGCGCGGCCGGATCCGGTGATTCCGGAGGCGGGGCGGGCGATCGAGCATTTGAACGCCGATCACGCGGATGCGTTGTTGTCGATGGCGCGGGCGCTGGGTGGGTATCCGGACGCGTCGGAGGCGAGTTGTGAGCGGGCGGATCGGTATGGGCTGGATTTGCGGGTGGTGACGCCGCGGGGTGTGGCGCGGACGCGGGTGGGTTATGTGGAGCCGGTGGACGGGGTGGATCAACTGCGTGCGGCGACAGTGGAATTGACGCGGCGTTCGCGGGCGGTGTGAGCGCGGTATTCAGCGTGAACTCTTGACGTTGTCGGGGTGGGGGTGGTTTGTTGAGGGCGTGAATTTAGAACACGTTGCAGTCGGGGGTGTGTGATGACGACTGCGCGTGGGCCGATCTTCCAGCTGTGCTGGGTGGTTGCCGACATCGCCGCGGCGACCCGGGAGTTCACCGAGCGCTACGGGGTCGAGAAGTGGTTCACGATCCCGGACGTGCGCTTCGGGCCGGAGCTGTGTGAGCATCGCGGCGCGCCCGCCGACTACACGATCACCGTCGCGCTGGGGTACGCGGGCGGGCAGCAGCTGGAGCTGATCGAGCCGCGGTCGGGGGTGAGCCTGTACTCCGAGCAGCTCGCGCACAGTGGGCCCGGTCTGCATCACGTGGCGTGGATTCCCGAGGACTTCGACGCCGCGCTGGCCGAGGCGCGGGCGGCGGGGCGGGAGATCGTGGCGCGCGGCGCCTTCGAGGGCGCCGGGATGGAGTTCGCCTATCTGGCGGGCGGCCCGATCGGCTCGTATGTGGAATTGATGCGGCTCTCGCCGGAGATGCGGGCGGTGTTCGACCAGCTCGTGCCGGACGGATATCGCAACCCCTGGACTTAGCCCCGCCCGAGTTGTCGCGGGCCCGGTCCCGCGCACCCACAGAAAGGTTGCACATTGCGATTCACCTATGCCGAGGCGATGACGAACCCGGAGTATTACGTGCCGTTGGCGCAGGCGGCCGAGGAGGCCGGGTACTCCTCGATCACGGTGGCGGACAGCATCGCCTATCCCAAGGAGTCCGATTCGACCTATCCCTACACTCCGGACGGGAATCGGGAGTTCCTGGAGGACAAGCCGTTCATCGAGGCGTTCGTGCTCTCGGCGGCGATCCTGGCGGCGACCAAGACGCTGCGGGCGACGCCGTTCGTGGTGAAGCTGCCGATCCGGCCGCCGGTGCTGGCGGCCAAGCAGGCGGCGTCGCTGGCGGCGTTGAGCAACAACCGGTTCGGGTTCGGTGTGGGCATCAGTCCGTGGCCGGATGATTTCGAGATCATGGACGTGCCGTTCGAGAAGCGTGGCGCGCGCATGGACGAGTGCATCGATATCGTGCGCGGGTTGTGCGCGGGCGGGTATTTCGAGTACCACGGCGAGTTCTACGACCTGCCGCCGATCAAGATCAGTCCGGTGCCGACCGAGCCGGTGCCGATCCTGATCGGCGGGCACAGTGCGCCGGCGTTGCGCCGGGCCGCGCGTTGCGACGGCTGGATGCACGCCGGCGGTGACGGCGAGGAGCTGGATCGGCTGCTGGGCAAGCTGAACAAGCTGCGGGAGGAGTACGGTTCGCGCAAGGACTACGAGGTGCATGTGATCTCGCTGGACGCCTACACCGTGGATGGGATCAAGCGGCTCGAGGACAAGGGCGTCACCGATGTGATCGTCGGCTTCCGGGTGCCCTACACCCGCGAGCACGACACCGAGAGCCTGGAGACCAAGATCGCGAATCTGTCCCGCTACGCGGAGAACATCATCGCGAAGACGTCCTGATTCAGGCGAGCGCGGCCCGGGTGGCCGCGTCGGCGGGCAGGAAGGATTCGATCGCGAGTTCGGCGACGGTGACGTTCATCGGGGTGCCGAAGACGGTGGTCACGCTGAGGAACGACAGGTCCTGCCCGTCGTGGCGCAGGCGCAGCGGGACCACCACCTGGTCGGGTTCGGGCAGGACGAGTTCGGTTTCGCCGCCGGGGTAGGCGCGGAGTTCGGCCCGCAGTTCGGCCAGCTCCGCGGACCCGGTGACTTCGATCTGGCGGGTCAGGCGGGCGAAGAGGTGCCCGCGCCATTCGGGCAGGTTGCGGATGCGCCCGGCGAGGCCGTCGGGGTGCAGGCTCAGGCGCAGGGCGTTGACCGGGGGCTGGAGCAGGGCGGGGTCGATGCCCTCGAGCAGCAGGGCTACTCCGGCGTTGGCGTCGATCATGGTCCAGGATTGGTCGATGGCCAGGGCCGGGTAGGGCTGCTGGCCGTCGAGGATTTGGCGGATGGCCGCGCGCACGGGCGCCATTTCGGGGGTGTCGAGGCCGGGTTCGGCGAAGGCGGGGGCGTAGCCGGCGGCCAGGAGCAGGCGGTTGCGTTCGCGCAGCGGGATCTGCAGGTGTTCGCAGAGGTTGGCCAGCATGGCTCGGCTGGGGGTGGCGCGGCCGGTTTCCAGGAAACTCAGGTGCCGGGCGGAGGTGTCGGCGCGGACGGCCAGTTCGAGTTGGCTGAGGCGGCGTTCCTGGCGCCAGTGCCGCAGCAGGTCGCCGGCTGTCATAGTGTGCACGATTGCACTCTAGGAATTTTCGGGGCGCGGGACCATTACCCGGCGGGTAATCATTCGTGGAGCGCGGCGTAGACGCGGGTGACGACGAGTTCGATCTGGGCGACGGCGCGGTCGAGCGGGCCGACCGGCTGGAACAGGTGGCTCAGGGTGAACCGGACCAGGATCTCGGCGAGGGTGGCCAGGTTCGCGTCGGAGAGATCGGGCAGGTCGTAGCTCGCGCGCATGGCGGGCACGAGGGCGGCGATGGCGCGGCCCAGGACCGGTTCGGGTTCGGTCATCAGGGCGGGCAGCAGGGTGGTGTCGCCGGTGTGGCGGCCGGAGAGCACGGCTTTGAGCAGGACGTTGTCGGCGCCGGTGCGCAGGGTGTATTCGGCGGCGCGGGTCATGCCGGCGCCGGGGTCGTCGGGGTGTTCGCTCAGGGTGGCGATGATTCCGGCGATGAACGTGGTGAGTTCGCGTTCGATGAGGGCGTCGGCGAGTTCTTGGCGGGTGCCGATCTCCTTGTAGAGCACGGGCCGGCTGATGCCGACGTCTTTGGCCAGGCGCGACATGTTGACCGCGCCCCAGCCTTCGGTGCAGACGACCTCGCGGGCCGCGTCCAGGGCGCGTTCGCGCAGGAGTTGGCGCATCTCTGTCTGGAAGTTCGGCGCTTGAGCCACGTCGGCCATCGTACAGCAGAGCCGGATCTGACTCCGTCGTTGACAACTCATATCTAGTTGTATCTACTGAATACACATTGCTCGAATGTGTAAACGGAGTACGACATGACATCTCGCATCGGCGACCCGGCCGCGCCCGTGTGGCGCGACCGCAAGCGCTATCTGTGGCTGCTCGGTCTGATCGCACCGACCGCGCTCGGCGTGGCCGCGGTCCTGGTCTGGGCGTTCAACTGGCTCGGCTGGCACGCCGCGGCCCCGGTCTGGTGGTGGATCGGCCCGATCCTGATCTATGTCCTGCTCCCCCTGCTGGACCTGTTCTTCGGCCCCGACGGACAGAACCCGCCCGAGGAGGTGATGGAGCGGCTGGAAAACGACAGGTACTACCGCTACTGCACCTACGCCTACATTCCGTTGCAGCTGGCCAGCATGGTGTTCGCCTGCTACCTGTGGACGGCCACCGACCTGTCCTGGCTCGGCGTCGACGGCGGTCTGGGGGTCGTCTCCAAGATCGGGCTGGCGTTCAGCATCGGCGCGATGGGCGGGGTCGGCATCAACACCGCGCACGAGCTCGGGCACAAGAAGGACCAGCTCGAACGCTGGCTGTCCAAGATCACCCTCGCCCAGACCGCCTACGGCCACTTCTACATCGAGCACAACCGCGGCCATCACGTGCGCGTGGCCACCCCCGAGGACCCGGCCAGCGCCCGCTTCGGGGAAACCTTCTGGGCCTTCCTGCCGCGCAGCGTGTGGGGCAGCCTGCGCTCGTCCTGGGAACTCGAGGCCGCCCGGCTGCGCCGCCTCGAGCACAGTCCCTGGACCCTGCGCAACGACGTGCTCAACGCCTGGCTGATGACGGTGGCGCTGTGGGGCGGGCTGGCCGTGGCCTTCGGCCCGTCGGTGCTGCCCTACCTGGTGATCCAGGCCGTCTACGGTTTCACGCTGCTGGAGACGGTCAACTATCTCGAGCACTACGGGCTGCTGCGTCAGCGCACCGCCTCCGGGCGCTATGAGCGCTGCACCCCCGTGCACAGCTGGAACTCCGACCACATCGTGACCAACATCTTCCTCTATCACCTGCAGCGCCACAGCGATCATCACGCCAACCCCACCCGCCGCTACCAGACCCTGCGCAGCATGGACGGCGCGCCGAATCTGCCCAGCGGCTACGCCAGCATGATCGCGCTGGCCTACTTCCCGCCGCTGTGGCGGCGGGTCATGGACCACCGCGTGCTCGACCACTACGACGGCGACATCGCGCGGGTCAACCTGCAACCGGCCAAGCGCGAGCGGCTGCTCGCCCGGTACGGGGCCCGGTGATGGCTGCCTACCGCTGCCCGGTGTGCGACTACGTCTACGACGAGGCCACCGGCGCGCCCCGGGAAGGTTTCCCGGCCGGCACCCCGTGGACGGACGTGCCCGAGGACTGGTGCTGCCCCGACTGCGGCGTCCGCGAGAAAGTCGATTTCGAACCCGCCGAGAGGACCACCCCGTGAGTACCGACTACAAGCTGTTCCGTTGCCTGCAATGCGGATTCGAGTACGACGAGGCCCTGGGCTGGCCCGAGGACGGCCTGTCCCCCGGCACCCGCTGGGCCGACATCCCCGCGGACTGGTCCTGCCCGGACTGCGGCGCGGCCAAGTCCGATTTCGAGATGGTCGAGGTCAGCCGCTCGTGAGCATCGTCATCGTGGGCGCGGGAGCGGCCGGCGCCACGGCGGCGCGCACGCTGCGCGAATCCGGATACCGCGGGCGGGTGGTGCTGGTGGGCGCGGAGACCCATCCGCCCTACCGGCGGCCCATGGTCTCCAAGGATCTGCTCGCCGGGACCCGCGCGCCCGAGCGGTGCCTGCTCGAATCCGCGGGGTACTGGGCCGAGCACGACATCGAGTTGCGCCTCGGCGCCACCGTCACCGATCTCGATACCGAGCGCGCCAGGGTGTGGCTGGGCACCGGCGAAGCCCTCGACTACGACCGGCTGCTGCTGGCCACCGGGGCGCGGGCGCGCCGGCTCGAACAGCATCAACCGGTGCGGGTGCGCTGCCTGCGCGGGGCCGGGGACGTCGCGGAGTTGCGGGCGGCGATCGACGCCGGGCCGCTGCTGGTCATCGGAGCCGGGCTGGTCGGGCTCGAGGTCGCCGCGACCGCGCGCGGGCTGGGCGGGCAGGTGCATGTACTCAACGCGAGCGCGGCACCGCTGGAACGCGTGGTGCCGGCGCGGGTCTCGGCGATGATCGCCGCCCTGCACGCCGAGCACGGGGTGCGCATCGACAACGACGTGCGCCTGGCCGGGGTCGAGCAGATCGACACCCGCGGCGTGGTGGCCACCGATGTGCGCGGACGCACCTGGACCGGCGCCTCGGCGCTGGTGGCTATCGGCGCGGAACCCGATACCGCGCTGGCCCGCACCGCCGGTCTCGCGGTCGGTGACGGGATCCTCGTCGACCACGAGTTCCGCACCTCCGCGCCGGGTGTGTTCGCCGCCGGTGACGTGGCGGCCCGGTTCACCGTGCGCCGGGGCCGCCACGAACGCGCCGAACACTGGAACAGCGCGGTCGCCCAGGGCGCGGCGGCCGCGAAAGCCATGCTCGGACAACCGGTCACCGAGCTGGAGACGCCGTGGGGCTGGTCCACCCAGTACGGGCTCAACCTGCAATTCGCGGGCGCACCGCGCGAGCACGAGGACCTGGTCGTGCACGGCTCGATCGAGTCCCGGGAATTCATCGCCTTGGCCGTGGCCGGGGGCGCGCTCGTCGGCGCGGTCGGCGTCGGCCGGCCCCGCGACATCCGCGCGGCCCGAACCCTGATCGCCTCGGGCCGGGTGGACACCACCGCAGGATGGGCCGAGCACGCCCGGGACCTGCCCGGCCTGGCCGCGCAGAGCGACACCAAATCGGCCATGGCGCGCTGATCGCCGTCGGAAACGGGCGAACCGACTCGCGCGCCGGTCGCCCGCCAGCCTGTCGGTGCCCGCTGCGGCCGAATTGTCGACAGTGCCAGACAGATCCGCCCGCCGTTGTGATCTTTCCAGCAAATGCCAGGTGGGATCGCTGCGGCGGGCGCGCAGGCTCTACGGTCGCGTGGGCAACACAGTGTGATGGTGGAAGGTGGCGGCGGCGTGGTGGGTACCCGGGACAAACTCGGCGAACTGGAAAAGATCCTGGCGGCGGCCGCCGAGCCCGCGGGTGCGAGCGCGATCGCCAAGCGGGCCAAGAAGGGCATTCCCAGTGTGCGGTCCCGGATCGAGCTGCTGGTGGACAAGGGCAGCTTCCTGGAGACCGGCGCGCTGGCGCGGCAGCCCGGTGTCCCCGACGCGCTCTACGGCGACGGCCTGGTTACCGGGCGCGGGCTGATCGCGGGCCGCCCGGTGGTGGTGATCGCGCACGACCAGACCGTCTACGGCGGCTCGGTCGGCGTCACCTCCGCGCGCAAGTTCATGCGCGCGCTGCAACTGGCCTTCGACACCGCGTGCCCGGTGGTGACGATCAACGACTCCGGCGGCGCGCGCATCCAGGACGCGGTGGGTTCGATCGCCTCCTTCGGCGACATCTCCCGGGTGCTGGAGAAGCTGTCGGGGTATGTGCCGCAGGTGTCGATCATTCTCGGCAAGTGCGCGGCCGGGTCGGTGTACGGGCCGATCAACACCGACGTGCTGATCGGTACCGGCGACTCCTACATGTTCGTCACCGGCCCGGAGGTGATCAAGGCCGTCAACGGCGAGGACATCACCGCCGAGGCGCTGGGCGGGGCGGCGGTGCAGGCCGAACGCGGCACCCTGCACCATGTCGCCGACACCGAGCAGGCCGCCTACGACTGGGCCCGCCGGTACCTGAGCTACATGCCGACCAGCTGTCTCGAGCAGCCGCCGATCGTCAACCCCGGTCTCGAACCCGAGCTCACCGCCTACGACCGCGAACTCGACACGCTCATCCCCGACTCCGACCGCACCGGCTACGACATGCACGAGATCCTGTTGCGGATCTTCGACGACGGCGAATTCCACGAGGTGCGCGCGGCGTTCGCGCCGAACCTGATCACCGGGTTCGCCCGCGTCGACGGCTATCCGGTCGGCGTGATCGCCAATCAGCCGCTGGTGCTGGGCGGTTCGATCGATGCCGCTTGCTCGGACAAGTCGACCTATTTCATCCGCCTGTGCGACGCGTTCAACATTCCGCTGGTCTTCGTCGTGGACACCCCCGGCGTGCTGCCGGGGCTGGAGCAGGAGGCGGCCGGGGTGATCATCCGCGGCGGCCGGGTGCCGCGCGCGATCATCGAGGCGACCGTGCCGATCATCAATCTGGTGGTGCGCAAGTCCTACGGCGGCGCCTACGGCATGATGGCGGCCCGCCAGGTCGGGGCCGACATCAGTTTCGCGTGGCCGACCGCGCGGATCGCGGTGATCGGCGCGGAGAGCGCCGTCGATTTGATCGGCAAGCGCCAGCTGGCCGCGGTGCCCGAGGAGCAGCGGGCCGCGGCGCGCGAGTTCATGGTCAACCATTACAACGAGACCATCGCCACCCCGTGGATCGCCGCCGAGCGCGGCTACATCGACGCGGTCATCGAACCCTCGCGCACCCGGCTCGAGATCCGGCGCGCGCTGCGGCTGCTGCGCGACAAGCCGCCGGTGAAGCCGGAGTTCAATCCGCGCAAGCACGCGGTGTATCCGATGTAGATGCTCAGCGCCCGCGCCGGGCGAGTTCGGCGCGGGCGGCGGCGAACCACTCCTGGGTGCCGCGCAGGCCGGACTCGATCTCTTTGCGCGCGCCCTGGAATCCGTAGAGTTCGCCGGCGAAGCGGGTCAGGACCGCGCCCTCGTGCTCGTCGAGTTCGGCGAGCATGTCGGTGTCCTCGAGCAGATAGGCGACGGCGGCCAGGTCACTGGGGGTCCAGGTGTCGCGGTAGGCGTTCCAGCCCTGTGCCGCGACCAGTGCGGCGCGCTCGAGGAGGGTCTCGCGCAGCGCGGCCCGGTCGGCGTCGCCGGGTGTGCGCGCTTTCAGGTGCTTCCAGCTGATCGGTTCGGCGTCGGCCACGTCGCGAACACCCCTTTCTGGTCAGTGGGTTCCTGAGCGCACTGTATCCCCCGGCATGCACCTAGGCTTGTTTCAGACCGATCGGTACGGGCATTCTGCCCGCAGTTCCTCGCAGTCTCTCGGCACCTCCGTTCCCCGAGCGAAAGCAGGCAGACCATGGCGACTCTGGCCGACATGCTCGTGCGCGACCTGGTCGCGCTCGGGGTCACCCGCATCCACGGCATCGTGGGCGACAGCCTCAATCCCATCGTCGACGCGGTCCGCCGCACCGAGGGCATCGAGTGGGTGCACGTCCGCCACGAGGAGGCCGCTGCGTTCGCCGCCTCCGCCGAGGCGCAGCTGACCGGCAAGCTCGCGGTCTGCGCGGGCAGCTGCGGGCCGGGCAACCTGCACCTGATCAACGGGCTCTACGACGCCCACCGCACCGGCGCGCCGGTGCTGGCGATCGCCTCCCACATCCCGCTGTCCCAGATCGGCACCGGGTTCTTCCAGGAGACCCATCCCCAGCACCTGTTCACCGAGTGCAGCGCTTTCAGCGAACTGATCTCCGCGCCCGAGCAGCTGCCCCGGCTGCTGCGCATCGCCGTGCAGACCGCGCTCGGCACGCCCGGGGTCGCGGTGCTGACCATCCCCGGCGATGTCAGCGCCCAGGACGCGCCCGCCGATCAGCCCGCACCCACCCACCTGGCGCAGCGCTCCCCGGTGGTGCCGGGCGCGCGGCGCATCGCCGAACTCGCCGAGATCCTCGACGACGCGGACAAGGTCATGCTGTTCTGCGGTGACGGCGTGGCCGACGCGCACGCCGAGGTGCTGGCCCTGGCCGAGGCGCTCGGCGCGCCGGTGGGCCACAGCCTGCGCGGCAAGCAGTGGATCCAATACGACAACCCCTTCGATGTCGGCATGAGCGGACTGCTCGGCTACGGCGCCTGCTACGAAGCCATGCACGAGGCCGACTGCGTGCTGCTGCTGGGCACCGACTTCCCCTACGACACCTTCCTGCCCCAGCGGCGCACGGTGCAGATCGACCACGACCTGACCCGCTTCGGCCGCCGCACTCCCCTGGAGCTGGCGGTGCACGGCGACATCAAGGAAACCCTCGCGCTGCTGCTGGGCCGGCTGCGCCCGCGCGCCGACCGCGCGTTCCTGGACAAGATGCTGCGCCGGCACGAGAAACTGCTGGACAAAGTGGTCTCGGCCTACACCGGCGACATCGCCCACCACACCCCGATCCACCCGGAATACGCTGCTGCGCTGCTGGATTCGCACGCCGCCGAGGACACGGTGTTCACCGTGGACACCGGCATGGGCAATGTCTGGGCGGCCCGCTACCTCACCCCCAACGGGCGGCGGCGGGTGATCGGGTCGTTCCTGCACGGCAGCATGGCCAACGCGCTGCCGCACGCGATCGGCGCCCAGCTCGCCTACCCGGACCGGCAGGTCGTCGCGATCTGCGGCGACGGCGGGCTGAGCATGCTGCTCGGGGAACTGCTGACCCTGCGCACCTACGATCTGCCGGTCAAGGTCGTGGTGTTCAACAACGCCAGCCTGGGCATGGTGAAACTGGAGATGATGGTCGACGGCTACCCCTCCTTCGGCACCGACCACGCCCCGGTCGATTTCACCGCGATCGCGCGCGCCTGCGGTCTGGCGGCGCTGCGGGTGCAGGACCCGGCCGCCATCGCCGAGGGCTTGCGCGCCACCTTCGCCACCGACGGTCCGGCGGTGCTGGAGTTGGTCACCGACCCCAACGCCCTGTCCATTCCGCCCAAGATCACCGGAGAGATGCTGCGCGGCTTCGCCCTCAGCGCCGGGCGCACGGTTCTGGGCGGCGGCGTGGGCACCATGCTGGATCTGGCACGCAGCAACCTGCGCAACATCCCCCGGCCCTGAGCCCGGCGTAACCCGTTGCGGGGCAACGGAATCCACCGTGCCCGCGACGCGTTTCACACACCGACCAGTTTGCGAAGTCGGCTCCTTTACGGAATCATTACCAAGCAGGTGAGCTGGGGGACTGCCGATGGCTGACTCCGCGAGTCCGTCTCAGGGCGAATCGAACCGAAAGGAGCTGCCCATGGCATACACGTATCACGCATACACCACGATGCCGTACCTCTTTCCTCGATCGCTGCGGCGTAACTGAACAACGTTCGCGGCAACCGACATTCTGTGCTCGACACGGCGGAAGGCCCACGGCCACCGCCGTCAGAATTGTGACGGATGGCTGAGGAATAGATGGTGGCACACGAAACCGCGCTCGCGCTGATCCAGCTGGGCGCGGTGTTTTTCGGGTTGGGACTGCTGGGCCGCATGGCCGCGCGGATCGGCATGTCGCCGATCCCCCTGTATCTGATCGGCGGGCTGGTCTTCGGCACCGGCGGCCTGGTCGAGTTGAATCACGTCGACGAATTCATCCACCTGGCCAGCGAGATCGGCGTCGTACTGCTGTTGCTGCTGCTCGGATTGGAGTACACCGCCAGCGAACTGGTCACCGGACTGAAGAGTTCCTGGGCGGCGGGCGTGCTCGACATCGTGCTCAACGCGACCCCCGGGGTCATCGTGGCGCTGATGCTGGGCTGGGGCGTGACCGGCGCGGTCGCGATGGCCGGGGTCACCTACATCTCCTCCTCGGGCATCATCGCCAAGGTGCTCGGAGACCTCGGGCGCCTGGGCAACCGCGAGACGCCGACGATCCTGTCGATCCTGGTCTTCGAAGACCTGGTCATGGCGGGCTATCTGCCGGTGCTCACCGCCGTGCTGGCCGGCGTCGGCTTCGCCGCCGGGCTCAAGACCCTCGGCATCGCACTGCTCGCCGTCACCGTGGTGCTGGTGATCGCGCTGCGCTACGGCCGCTACGTCTCGATGATCGTCGACAGCGAAGACCGCGAGATCTTCCTGCTCAAACTCCTCGGCTCGGCGCTACTGGTCGCCGGGATCGCCTCCGCCCTGCAGGTATCGGCGGCGGTGGGCGCGTTCCTGCTCGGCATCGCCATCTCCGACTCCACCGCCCACACCGCCACCAAGATCCTGGAACCACTGCGCGATCTGTTCGCCGCCATGTTCTTCGTGCTCTTCGGCCTGAGCACCGACCCGGCCAGCATCCCGCCGGTGCTGGGCTGGGCCATCGTGCTGGCCGTGACCACCACCGCCACCAAACTGGCGACCGGCTGGTGGGCGGCCAAACGCGCCGGAGCCTCGCGCTACGGGCGCGCCCGCGCGGGCACCGCCCTGGTGGCGCGCGGTGAGTTCTCCATCGTCATCGCCGGCCTGGCCGTCAGCGCCGGCGCGGTCCCCGGCCAGTTCGCGGCCATGGCCACCACCTATGTGCTGATCATGGCCGTCATGGGCCCGATCGCGGCGCGCGTGGTCGAGCCGCTGCTGGGCTGGTTCGACAGCCGCGCCCGCCCCACCGCGCCCGCCGCCGGGCACTCGCTCGAGATCACCGATGCCAAGCAGCCCTGAACACGGCGCCCGCACGGCACGGCGCGGCGTGTCGTTAGGGTGCTTGCCATGATGTCGAGTGGGCGCCGGTGACCGAGCAGACCCCTGCGGCGCGGTCCGGCTCGACCATCGCGGCTCCGGTCACCCGCGCCGATTCGGTTGCGCCGCAACAGCATCGGCACGACCTGGACGGACTGCGCGGTCTCGCGATCGCGCTGGTGGTGCTGTTCCACCTCTGGATGGACCGGGTCTCCGGCGGCGTGGACGTGTTCCTGGTGCTCTCGGGGTTCTTCTTCACCGGCATGGTGCTGCGGGGCGGCGCGATCGGGCCGACGCTGCGCCGCACCGGACGAAGGCTACTACCCGCGCTGCTGGTGGTGCTGGCCGCGGTGCTCGCCGCGACGGTGCTGCTGCGGCCCTACACCCAGTGGGGCGACATCTCCGCCCAGACCCTGGCCTCGGCGTTCTACTACCAGAACTGGTACCTGGCCGGAGCCGAGCTGGACTACCTCGCCCCGGATCCCTCGGTCAGCCCGCTCCAGCACCTGTGGTCGATGGCGGTCCAAGGCCAGTTCTATCTGGCGATGCTGGCGCTGATCGCGGTGTGGGCGCGCGCCACCGGGCGCACACCGCGCGCCCGCGCCGCACTGCTGCTCGGCGTGCTCGCCGTGGCGGGCCTGTCGTTCTGGTACGCCGCCGCGGGCACCGACCGCCACCAGGCCTGGACCTACTACGACACCGGTGCCCGCGCCTGGGAACTGCTCGCCGGTGCGGCGCTGGCGATCGCCGCACCGTGGATCACCGTCCCGCGCGCGCTGCGCGGTGTGCTCGGCGCGCTCGGGCTGCTCATGGTGCTGTGCTGCGGTGTGCTGATCGACGGGGCCGCGCACTTCCCCGGTCCGGCCGCCCTGTTCCCCGTCTCGGCCGCCCTCGCGCTGATCGTGTCCGGCATGGGCGCACAGCCGCCGGCGGCGAATCGGCTGCTGGCCACGCCGGCGCTGGTCCGCCTCGGCGGGCTCGCCTACGCGCTCTACCTGTGGCACTGGCCGATCCTGATCTTCTACCTCGCCGAATACGGGCAGGAAGCACCAGGGGTGCTGGGCGGGCTGAGCGTGCTCGGCCTCGCGCTGGTCGCGGCCTACGCCACCGAGCGCTGGATCGAGGCTCCGCTGCGCCGCCGCGAGCCCGCGCATCCGCGGCGGCGGCTCGTGCGGCTGACCAGCGCCGCCGCCGGGGTAGGCGTGCTGGCCTGCGCGCTCGGCTGGCAGGCCGTGCTCGCCGCCAATCCCCCGCACCCGCCCGCCGCCCTGGACCCACACCGCTACCCCGGTGCGACCGTGCTCACCGACGGCGTCCGCACCGCACCGGAACCCTTGCGCCCCACCGTCTTCGAAGGCCAGCAGGACGCACCGCGGCCCACCTTCGACGGCTGCATCACCCCGAACCGGGAGGTACGCGCCTGCGTCTACGGCGACCAAGACGCCGAGCGCACCATCGCCCTGGTCGGCGGATCGCACTCCGAGCACTGGCTGCCCGCACTGGAAGTCCTTGCCACCGAACACCGCTTCCGCATCCTGACCTACCTCAAGGAAGGGTGCCCGCTGACCCTGGTCGACGAGCCGTCCTACGCGCTGGCCCCGTTCCCGGAATGCCGGGAATGGTCGGGCGAGGTGCTCGACCGGCTGGACCAGCAGCGCCCGGACTGGGTGTTCGTCACCGCGACCCGCCCGCGCCCCGACCGCGGCGACGCCGTCCCGCCCGAGTACCTCGAGGTCTGGACCGCGCTGTCCGAGCGCGGCCTGCCGGTGCTCGCGGTGCGGGACACGCCGTGGCCGCGCCGCGACGGCGTCGGCTATCGCGCGCTGGACTGCCTGGCCCATCGCGGCAACGCCTACAGCTGTGGCGTCGACCGGGCGGCCGCGCTGGATCCGGAGAACCCCGCCCTGGAACCGGCCTCGGCCTATCCGATGGTCTTCCCGTTCGATCTCACCGACGCGCTCTGCCGGCCGGACCGGTGCCTGGCCGCGGAGGGCAATGTCCTGGTCTACCGGGACGAGCACCACCTCTCGGCCAGCTACGCGCGCACGCTCGCGCCGAGCCTGGGCCGGGAGATCGGCGCCATCACCGCCTGGTGGTGACGGCGCCGCGGGCTAGGTGGAGATGCGCTTGAGATCGCTGACCAGCCACCGGCCGTCGGGCTGTTCCTCGGCGGTGACCACGGCCGCGGTCAAGGTGACCTCGGCGGTGCGGTCGTTGGCGGTCGCCTGTTTGACGTAGCCGACCGCCAGCGCGGTGGTGCCGTGGACGGCACGCAATCCGGCATTGAATTCCACGACGTGACTGCGGCTGTTGGTCGCCAGATAATACTGACGGGTCGCATTCTGCGTATCGATGAGTTGCTGCCGATACGGCCCGGTCGTCGAATTGATCGCGCCCGCGAAGTAGGTGTCCAGCGATTGCGGCTCATAGGTCGAGATATGGCTCAGGAAATCGTGGATCGCGTGCAGGGCCGCGATGTGACGGCCGCCGATCTTCGCGATTTCGGGAGCCAGCACCGCCGCGGGCGCGGTCTGGGTCGGAATGGTGGTGGCCGCGCCCACGGCTCCGGCGGCGGTGGCCGAGGTGGCGGGTCCGCTGCTGGCGGGCGCGGTGTCGGTGTCCTGGCGGGTGCCGGCGTACACCGTGCCGACGGCTAGCGCGCCCAGCGGGAGGACGCCGGCGAGGGCGGCGAGCTTTCTTCGCGACATGCCCTTTCCTTCGGGCGGCGGTGGCGCATCCGGAAATGCCGGTGGCTCCGCCGGGGGGAAGGACAGGGACGCATTCTCTGAATCAGTCAAGATTTTCCTAACTGTCGAACGGCCGGTGCGAGACGCTACCTGCCCTCGGCCGTTCCGTCACACAAATGCCGCAGATTCGATACCTGCGACACGCACTTGCCGGAATTGGGCGAAATGTGCTGGTCCGGAACGTATTCGAGATCATCGGAGGAATTCCGCGTCGATTCCGGACGACCGGGTATGGCCCGCCTATGAGCACAGCCACCTCCGCGAATCTGCGTACCACCGCGGCCTGGGTCGGGGCCGCCGCCGTGATCGGCTCGCTCGCCTCCGGCCCCGGCGGCCAGTGGTACCGGCGCCTGGACAAGCCCGCCTTCCAGCCGCCGCCGGTCGTTTTCCCGATCGCCTGGACCCTGCTCTACGCCGATATCGCCGCCACCACCGCCCTGGCGCTGGATCACACCCCGGATCCGGCCGAGCGGCGCGCCACCCGCCGGGCGCTGGCCGCGAACCTGGTCCTGAACGCGGGCTGGACCTGGTTGTTCTTCCGCGCCCATCGCCTCGGGGCCGCCACCGCGGGCGCGGCCGCGCTCACCGCGAGCGGCGCCGACCTGACCCGCCGCGTCGCCGCCGCGCACCCGCGCGGGCGACTACTGGCCCCGTATCCGGCCTGGTGCGCGTTCGCCACCGTGCTCTCGGCCAGCATCTGGCGGCGCAACCGGCACTGAACCGGCGCGCCCGGTCAGCTCTCGATGCCGAACGCGGCGTCGAAGGCGGCGGCGGGCGGGGTGAGGGCGTTGAGGCGGCGGACGAAGGCGAGGGCTTCGGGCGCCCCGGCGAGCCGGTCCATGCCGGGGTCTTCCCATTCGATGGAGATCGGGCCGGTGTAAGCGATGGTGTTCAGGGCGCGGAAGCAGTCCTCCCAGAGCACGTCGCCGCGGCCGGTGGAGACGAAATCCCAGCCGCGGCGCGGATCGCCCCACGGCAGATGCGAGGACAGGCGGCCGCGGCGGCCGTCGGCGCGGCGCATCCGGATGTCCTTGCAGTCCACGTGATAGATCCGGTCGGCGAAGTCGAGGATGAAGGCGACCGGGTCCAGGTCCTGCCACAGGAAATGCGAAGGGTCCCAATTGAGTCCGAAGGCGGGGCGGTGCTCGACCGCGGCCAGCGCGCGCACGGTGGTCCAGTAGTCGTAGGCGATTTCGCTCGGGTGGACCTCGTGGGCGAAGCGCACGCCCTCGGCGTCGAAGACGTCGAGCACGGGGTTCCAGCGGTCGGCGAAATCCTGAAAGCCGCGCTCGATTGTCTGCGCCGGGACCGGCGGGAACATGGCCAGGGTGTGCCAGATGGCCGAGCCGGTGAAGCCGACGACGGTGCGGACTCCGAGCGCGGCGGCGGCGCGGGCGGTGTCGGCGATCTCGGCGGCGGCGCGCCGGCGCACCCCCTCGGGGTCGCCGTCGGCCCAGATCCGCGCGGGCAGGATCGCGCGGTGGCGTTCGTCGATGGGGTGATCGCAGACCGCCTGACCGACCAGGTGGTTGGACAGCGCGTACACCGACAGGCCGTGACGGCGCAGGGTCTCGCGTTTGGCGTCGAGGTAGTCCGGTTCGGCCAGCGCCCGGTCGACCTCGAAATGATCACCCGAACAAGCGATTTCGAGGCCGTCGTAGCCCCAGTCGGCGGCGAGCGCGCAGACCTGCTCGAAGGGCAGGTCGGCCCACTGTCCGGTGAACAGGGTGATCGGTCTCATGACGGGGCTCCCGTGCTGGTCCAGCGGCCCTGCGCGGCCGCGCTCGCCTGCACCGCGGCCAGGACGCGCTGCACGCCCAGGCCGTCGGCGAAGCCGGGCTCGGGGTCCTTGCCCGCGGCGATGGCGATGATCAGGTCGGCGATTTGGTTGGTGAAGGCGTGGTCGTAGCCCAGCGCGTGCCCGGGCGGCCACCAGGCTCCGGCGTAGGGGTGGCGGGGTTCGGTGACCAGGATGCGCCGGAATCCGGCGGTGTCGGCGGATTCGGTGTTGTCGTGGAACCACAGCACGTTCATCTCCTCCAGGTCGAAGGCCAGGCTGCCGCGGGTGCCGTTGAGTTCCAGGCGCAGCGCGTTCTTGCGGCCGGTCGCGACGCGGCTGGCCTCGAAGGAGGCCAGTCCGCCGCCGGAGAGCCGCCCCAGGAACAGTGCGGCGTCGTCGACGGTGACCGGGCCCCGGCCGGGGCCCTCGGGGTGCGGGCGTTCGGTGACGAAGGTGTCCAGCAGCGCCGAGACCCCGGTCAGGGTTTCGCCGGTGACGAACTGGGTGGCGTCGATGATGTGCGCGCCGATGTCGCCCAGCGCGCCGGATCCGGCGCGGTCGCGATCCAGGCGCCAGCTCAGCGGCGCCTGCGGATCGGCGAGCCAGTCCTGCAGGTACTGGGCGCGCACGTGCCGGATGGTGCCGATCCGGTCCTGCGCCACCAGGTTCCGGGCCAGGGCCAGCGCGGGGACGCGGCGGTAGCTGAATCCGACCATGGAGCGCACCCCGCGCGTGGCCGCCCGCTCGGCGGCGGCCGCCATCGCCTCGGCTTCGGCGACGGTGTTGGCCAGCGGTTTCTCACACAGCACGTGTTTGCCGGCCTGCAGGGCGGCGACGGCGATCTCGGCGTGCGAGTCGCCGGGGGTGCAGATATCGATGAGGTCGACATCGTCGCGCTCCAGCAGTGCGCGCCAGTCCCCCACCGCGTGCGCCCAGCCCAGCCGCGCCGCCGCGGCTTCCGCACGCCCGGCGTCGCGGCCGGCCAGCACCGACAGCACCGGCCGGACCGGCAATTCGAAGGCCGCGTCCACACTGCGCCAGGCGTGCGAATGCGCCCGGCCCATGAAGGCGTGGCCGATCATGCCGATGCCGAGGCTCGGCCGCTGCGTCGAACTCATCGGGCTCCGTTCGGTTCGGGGTCAGTACCCGTTGGCCAGGTACTGATCCACGTTGTCTTTGGTGACGACCGCGGAGAAGGTGGTGATCTTCGCGGGCACATCGTGTTCGGCGAGGTCGCCGAGGGCGCGGCGCTGGCCGAGCAGCCGGGCCAGCGCGACCGCCGAGGAGGCCATGGCGGGGCTGTAGAGCACGGTCGCCTGCAGGGGCGAGTCGCCGTTCTTGATCTCGTTCATGGCCTGGGTGGATCCGCCGCCACCGGCCATCACGAATTCACCGGCCCGGTTGGCCTGGCGGATGGCGGCGAGCACGCCGATGCCCTGGTCGTCGTCGTGGTTCCACATGGCGTCGATCTTCTTGGTCGCCTGCAGCATCTGGCTGGCCACCTGCTGGCCGCCCGCGGCGGTGAAGTCGGTGGATTGGCGTGCGGCGATACGGAATCCGGCGGCCTGGATCGCGTCGCGGAAGCCGCTGCTGCGTTCCTGGGTGAGTTGCAGGTTGTCGATGCCGGCGATCTCCACGATCACCGGGTCGGCGATCTTCTTCTCGCGCATCTTCGCGGCCAGGAAGTTGCCGGCGTTGACGCCCATGCCGTAGTTGTCGCCGCCGATCCAGGTGCGGTAGGCCAGCGCGGAGGCGAAGACGCGGTCGAGGTTGATCACCGGGATGCCCGCGGCCATCGCCTTCTTGGCGACCTCGGTCAGGGCATTGCCGTCGAAGGGCAGCACCACCAGCACGCCGACCTTCTGGTTGATCAGGGTCTGCACCTGTTCGATCTGGCGGGCGACGTCGTTGGTGCCCTCGGTGAGGTCGAGTTGCACGTCGCTGAAGCCCTGGGCCTGGGCGCGGGCGTTGCGGGTGATGGCGGCGGTCCAGCCGTGGTCGGCGGCGGGGGCGGAGAAGCCGATGCGCACCTGGGCGCCGGGAGCGGCGTTGTCGCCGCTGGCACCGGCGACCTGGGTGCTGGAGCCGGAGTCGTTGGAGGTGCAGGCGGCCGCGGCCAGGCCGGCGGCGGCCAGACCGGTGAGCAGGGCGCCGCGGCGGGTGAGGGTGTGGCTGGTACTCATCGTATTCCTTTGTGCATTACTGGTTTTCAGGTGAGAGTCGGGACGGCGCGGGCGCGGCCGAAACGCTGGAACAGCAGGACCGCGACGATGATCGCGCCCTTGCCGATGGCTTGGATGGGCTGTTCGAGGTTGTTGAGGATGAACAGGTCCTCGATGACGGTGAACACCAGCACCCCGAGGATGGATCCGGTGATGGTGCCGAAGCCGCCGCTGAGCAGGGTGCCGCCGATGACGACGGCGGCGATCGCGTCCAGTTCGTAGAGCTGGCCGTTGGTGCTGGCGCCGGTGGTGGTCTGCGCGGTGAGCATGATGGCGGCGACGCCGCAGCACAGGCCCGAGAGGGTGTAGAGCACCAGGGTGTGGCGGCGCACGTCGATGCCGGCCAGCCGGGCGGCCTCCGGGTTGCCGCCGACGGCGAAGCTGCGGCGGCCGAAGGTGGTGCGCTCGAGCAGGATCCAGCCGGCCAGCACCACCGCCACGAACAGGTACACCATCAGCGGTATGCCCAGCACCCGCTCCTGGGCCAGGGCCAGCAGGTCGGTGGTGACCAGCTGGGAGTGCCGTCCGGAGATCTGCTCGGCCAGCCCGCGCGCGGCGACCATCATGGCCAGGGTGACGATGAACGGCACCAGTCGGCCGTAGGCGATGAGCGCCCCGTTGAGCAGCCCGCAGGCCGCGCCGACGGCCAAGGCGCTGAACACCATTCCCGTCACGCCGTAGGACTGGGTGGCGGTGGTGGTGCACCACACCGAGGCCAGGGCGATGATCGCGCCGACCGACAGGTCGATGCCGCCGCCGATGATGACGAAGGTCATGCCGACGGTGACGACGCCGATCACCGAGGCCAGGGTCAGGATGGTGATGAGGTTGCCGGTGCTCAGGAAATCCTCGCCCTTGGTGACCGCGCCGACCACGATCAGCGCCACCAGCGCGGCCAGCAGGGTCGCGTGTTTGCGCAGTTCCCGACGCGCCCGGCTCGGCGCGGCCCGTTTCCCGGGCGCGGGGGTGCGCGCCGGCGGCGGTGTTCCGGTCTCGGCCCGCTGTGCCGGGTCGACTCGCTGACTCTCGCTCACAGGGCGCTTCCTTCCATGATCATGGCGATGATGGCGCTTTCGGTGAGCTCGGCCGCGGCGGCGGCGTGGATCACCGTGCCCTCGCGCAGCACCAGGACGCGGTCGGACAGGGCGAGCAGTTCGGGCAGGTCGCTCGAGACCAGCAGCACCGCGACGCCCTGCTCGGCGAGGCCGCGGATCTGGGTGTACACGTCGGCGCGCGCGCCGACGTCGACGCCGCGGGTGGGTTCGTCCAGCAGCAGGCAGCGGGCGTCGTCGAGCAGCCAGCGGGCCAGGATCGCCTTCTGCTGGTTGCCGCCGGAGAGTTCGCGCACCGGGTGCGCGGGGTCGGCGGGGCGCACGCCGACGCGGCCGAGCGCGGTGCGGGTGTCGGCGCGTTCACGGTGCCGGTCGAACCAGCCCAGGCGCGAGTAGCGCGGCAGCGAGGCGGCGGAGATGTTGCGGCCCACCGATTCCAGCAGGAACAGGGCCTGGGATTTACGTTCCTCGGGGGCCAGGCCGAGGCCGGCGGCGACCGCGGCGCGGGTGCTGCCGGGGCGCAGGCGGCGGCCGTCGAGGGTGACCTGTCCGGTGCTCGGGCGGCGCGCGCCGTAGATCGTCTCCAGGATTTCCGAGCGCCCGGCGCCGACGAGTCCGGCCAGTCCGACGATTTCGCCCGCGTGCACGGTGAAGGACAGGTCGTGGAAGCGCCCGGGCAGCGACAGGCCGGTCACGGACAGCATCTCCGCGCTCGACGGGCGGTCCGAGCGCGCCGCGCTCGCGGCCAGGTCGGTGCGGCCGGTCATCAGCGCGACCACCTCGTCGGTGCCGGTGGTCGCGGCGGGCAGCCCGGCGGCGACGGTGCGGCCGTCCTTGAGCACGGTGATCCGGTCGCCGATCGCCCGGATCTCCGCCAGCCGGTGCGAGATGTACACCACCGCAACGCCTTCGGCGCGCAACTGGCCGACGATGCGGAACAGGTTGGCCACCTCGTCGTTGCCGAGCGCGGCCGAGGGTTCGTCCATCACGATCAGCCGGGCGTCGTGGGAGAGCGCCCGCGCGATGCTGACCACCTGTTTGGCCGCGGCGGGCAGGGTGCCGACGGCGGTGCCGGGGTGCAGTTCGGCGTGGCCCAGGCGGGCGAGCAGATCGGTGGTCGCGCGGGCGGCCGGTGCGCGGCGGGTGAATCCGGCGCGGGCGTGCTCGTGGCCGAGGAAGATGTTCTCGGCGATGCTGAGCCCGTCGCACAGGTCCAGTTCCTGATAGATGGTGGCGATGCCGAGGCGGGTCGCGGCGGCGGGACCGCTCAGGCGCACCGGCGCACCGTGCCAGCGCAGCTCGCCCGCGTCGGGCTGGTGCGCGCCCGAGAGCACCTTGATCAGGGTGGATTTGCCGGCCCCGTTCTGGCCGAGCAGGCAGTGCACCTCCCCGGCGCGGACCTCGAGATCGACGTGATCCAGGGCCCGCACGCCCGGGAACTGTTTGACGATGCCCCGCATGGTGAGCACGGTGTCCATGGCCGGCCTCCTCGCCGGCGCCGCGGATCAGGCGACGCTGAAGACGTGATCGCTGATGAGCCGGGCCGCGCCGATCAGCCCGCCGACCCCGGCGAGTTCGGACAGCACCAGCGGCAGGTTGCCGGTGGCCAGCGGCAGCGACCGGCGGTAGACCACGCTGCGGATCTCCGCGAGCAGTGGGTGACCGAATCCGGTGAGACCGCCCGCGAGCACGACCAGGCCCGGGTTGAAGAAGCTGACCAGTCCCGCCAGCACCGAGCCCAGGTGCTCGCCGGCCTCGCGAATCATGGCCACCGCCACCGGATCTCCGGCCGCGGCGGCGTCGGCCAGGTCGGCGGCGCCGAGGGTGCCGTTGCGGGCCAGCCGCTCGGCCAGGAATGCCGAGCGCCCGGCGCGCGCGCTGGCCAGCGCCTCCCGGGCCAGGGCCGCCCCGCCCGCGTAGGCCTCCAGGCAGCCGGTGTTGCCGCAGGCGCACACCGGGCCGTCCTCGGCGATGCGGATGTGGCCGATGTCGCCCGCGCTGCCGGAGACGCCGCGGTAGATGCCGCCGCCGACCACGATGCCGCAGCCGACACCGGTGCCGACCTTGACCAGTAGGAAGTCCTCGACCGAATGCGCGGAGCCGGCGTGCATTTCGCCCAGCGCCATGATGTTGACGTCGTTGTCGACCAGGACCGGGCAGCCCAAGTCCTGCACCAGCGCCTCGCGCACCGGGAACCGGTGCCAGCCGGGCATGATCGGCGGGCTCACCGGCATGCCGTCGCGGAAGCTGACCGGGCCCGGCACCCCGAGGCCCGCGCCGTGCAGGCGGCCGCCGACGGCGTGTTCGGCGCGCAGTTTGCCGAGCAGGTCCAGGACGCGTTCCAGGACCGCGGCCGGGCCTTGGCGGATGTCGCAGGGTTCGGAAAGCTGTCCCAGGACGCGTAATTCGCCGTCGGTGATCGCGACGTCGATCGAGGTCGCGCCGATGTCGACGGCGGCGAAGCGCAGGCCGGAGGCCAGGCGGGCGATGGCCGAGCGGCGGCCGCCGCTGGAGGCGGCCAGGCCGCCGGCTTCGACGAGGCCGAGTTCGGCCAGCCGGTCGAGTTCGACGGCGAGCTTGGAGCGCGACAGTTGCGTGGGGTGGCCGAGGTCGGAGCGCGATTGCGGGCCCCGGTCGCGCAGCAGGCGCAAAATCCGCTCCTGGTGGGCGTTTTCAGGTCGAGCCGCGATCCGCATACGGCGATTGAACGCCTCTTTGTCGGTATCTGTCTCGACTTTCACCGATTTCGCACAAAGTTTGTTCTACGAAAAGACAAAGTGGTGGATGCCGTTGGCATCCACCACTTTCCGGACCGACGCTCAGGCCTCGGCGCGCACCGGCTCCTCCTCGGCCAGCACCGCCTCCCCGCGCGCGACCATGCCCGCCTCGTCGGAGAGCTTCAGATGCGGAATGAACAGGGCCAGCAGGAAAGCGATCGCCACGCCCGGCAGCAGATACCAGAACCCGGGAACCAGCGCGTCGACGTAGGCGCCGACGATCGCGTCGTGTAACTGCTCGGGCAGATCCTTGACCACCGAGGGCACCAGCCCGCCCGGATCCAGCCGCGCGGCCGCGGCCTGCTCCGGGTTCTCCCGCACCGCCGCCGTCAGCCCCTCGGTGAGCCGATTGGTGAAGATCGAGCCGAACACGGCCACGCCGATCGCGCCGCCCATCTCGCGGAAGTAGTTGTTGGCGCTGGTGGCCGTGCCGATCTGGTCGGGGGCGACCGCGTTCTGCACGACCAGCACGATGATCTGCATGATCAGGCCCAGGCCCGCGCCCATCACGAACAGCATGCCCGAGACCACCCACATCGAGGTGCCCGCGTTCAACTGGGTCAGCCACAGCATGCCCGCCGCCATGACCAGCGCGCCGATCGGCGGATACACCCGGTATCGACCGGTTTTCGTGATCGCCGTCATCGAGGTGATCAGGGTCGCCATCATGCCGATCATCATCGGGATCAGCAGCAGGCCCGACACCGACGCCGACGCGCCGGTGGCCATTTGCAGATAGGTGGGGATGAAGGCCAGCGCCGCGAACATCACCAGGCCGACTACCAGCCCGATCGCCGAGGTCAGCACGAAGGTGCGATTGCGGAACAGCCACAGCGGCAGCATCGGCTCCTGGGCCCGCGACTCCACCACCACGAACGCCGCGACCACCAGCACCAGCGCCGCGATCATCGCCGCGATCACCGTCGAATCCCAGGCGTAGCGTTTGCCGCCCCAGTCGGTCAGCAGAATCAGCAGCGTCGTCGCCGACGACATCAGCACCACGCCCAGGTAATCCGGGCGAGTCTTGGGCCGGTGACTCGGGATGCTCAGGTAGCGCCAGGCGATCACCATGGCCGCCAGCCCGATCGGCACATTGATCCAGAAGCACCAGCGCCAGCCGATGTGGTCGGCGAAGAAACCGCCCAGCAGCGGACCGGCCACCGAGGTGATGCCGAAGATCGCGCCCATCGGCGCCATGTACTTGCCGCGATCCTTGGCGGGCACCACGTCGGCGATGATGGCCTGCGCCAGGATCATCAGGCCGCCGCCGCCCACGCCCTGCAGGCCGCGGAAGGCGATGAACTCCCAGAACCCCGTCGCCAGCGCCGCGCCGACCGAGGCCGCGGTGAACACGCCGATGGCGAACAGGAACAGCACGCGGCGGCCGAACAGGTCGCCGAACTTGCCGTAGATGGGCATCACGATCGTGGTGGCCAGCAGATACGAGGTCGCGGTCCAGGCCATCTCCGAGACCCCGCCGAGTTCGCCGACGATGGTGGGCATCGCGGTGCCGACGATGGTCTGGTCCAGGCTGGCCAGGAACATGCCGGCGATCAGCGCGGAGAAGATCAGCCAGATCCGTTTCTGGGTGAGCACGATCGGGGTCGGCGGCGGGGTGGCCGTCGCGGTCATCGGTGACTCCTGTTCTGGTGGGTCTGTTCGAAGAGTCCGGTGGCCAGCGCGCACTGCGCGCGCAGCGCGTCGGCCAGCGACCGGGACGGTGTGGCGGCCAGCGACATCGCCGCCCGGGTGGTGAGGGTCGACATCAGGCCCGCGATGAGGCCGCCGAGCTCGGCCGCGTCCGGGCCGAGGCGGGCGGTCACCAGTTCGACCACCGCCGCCTCGTGGCGCGCGCCGGCGGCGAGGAAGCCCGCCAGCACCCGCGGCTCGGTCTTGATGATCTCGGCGACCAGCGCGATGCTCTCGCGGATCTCCTCGTCGGTCTCATAGCCCGAGGTGTAGAGCGCGAGCACGTCGTCGAGCAGGGCGCCGCCGGGGCCGCCCGCGACGAATTCCGCGCGCGCCGCCGGTGTTCCGATCTCGGCGACCGGGCCGACGACCGCGTCCAGCTTGGTCTCGTAGTAGTTGAAGAAGGTGCGCGGGGAGACGCCGACGGTCTTGGCGATGTCGTCGGTGGTGGTCGCGTCGAGGCCGCGCTCGAGGATCAGCCGGCGCGCGGCCAGGCACAGGTCCAGCCGGGTCTGGATCTTCTTGCGTTCCCGCAGGCCCAGTTCGGGTTCGGGATCCGGGGTCGTGGGCACGCGGAGAATCTAGCAGAAACTGCAAGTTTTCAGTAACTGCAATTTAGTACCTCGTCGTCGAGAGTCTCGACCAGCGTGTTCGCGCGGCAAGGGCACCGCCGTGCGGCAGAATCGCCGCCGACCGAACGTGCGCCGAGAACGAAGCGAGGATGCGTGAACTGGGAAGCGTGGCAGCGGAGCTGGGATCGGCAGCAGGAGTTCTACATGCCCGATCGCGAGGAACGCTTCCGGGTGATGCTCGACCTGGTCGAGGCCGCGGCCGGCAAGGCGCCCCGCGTGCTGGACCTGGCCTGCGGCACCGGAACCCTCAGCCGCCGCCTGCTCGCCCGGCTGCCCGAGGCGCGCGCGGTCGCGGTGGACCGCGACCCCACCCTGCTCGCCATGGCCGCGGGTTCCTTCGACGGTGACGCCGCCGTCACCGTCGTCACCGCCGACCTCGAAGACCCCGCCTGGGCCCGCGCCCTGCCCGGCGCGCCGTTCGACGCCGTGCTCACCGCCACCGCCACACACTGGATGCAACCCGGCGACCTGTCCCGCCTCTACGCCGACCTGCCCGCCCTGCTGCGCCCCGGCGGCCTGTTCCTCAACGCCGACCACATGCCCGACCCCGACACCCCGCGCCTGCTCGCCCTCGACGCCCTCATCCAGCGCACCCACCAGGAACGCGCCCGCGCCGAAGGCGCCCGCGACTGGGACGAATGGTGGCGCGAGGTCGCCACCGACCCGGCCCTGCGCACCGAATACGCCGCCAGCCGAACCATTTTCGACACTCGCACCCCCGGCACCCCCCAGCCACTCCCCTGGCACCTCACCCACCTGCGCGAAGCGGGCTTCGCCGAGGTCGGGGTCGCCTGGCGCTCCATCACCGACGCGGTGGTGGTCGCGATCCGCTGAGCCGGGCGCCGGGCGCCGGCCTGTGGCCCGGCGCAGCGATCATGGCGGGGCCGTTCCGCGCGGCAGTCACCGCGCAGCGGTCTCGACGCAGCGGTCCCGACGCAGCGCTCCCGACGCAGCGGTTACGTCACGGCCCGGCGCTATCGCGACCGTTTCGCGCCTCGGTTGCGATCCGATGCGCGTATGCAGGCTCAGCGTGTTGCTGCGGGCTCGGGGCGCGGGCTCCCAGCGGGCGGACCACCCACCAGGCGATCGACGTCCACGCCGAGGCCAGGACGAGCGCGCCCAGGACGTCGGTGGGGTGGTGGGCGCCGGCGTAGAGGCGCTGGGCCGCGACCAGAACCGGGACCAGCAGCAGGACGGCGGCCAACAGGCGCCAGCGGCGGCGGTCGGTGGCCCAGAGCAGGGCCGCGGTGCCCGCGTAGAGGGTGACCGAGGCGGCGACGTGGCCGGACGGGAAGCTCGAGGTGGGCGGCAGGTCGGGGTCGAGCGGGACCACTCGCGGGCGGTCACGGTCGACGATCGCGGACAGGGTGAGGAACGCGGTGATCTCACCGAGCAGCGCGACACCGAGGAACAGCACCGGCCGCCAGGAGCGCAGCACCGCCACCGCCAGCGCGGCCACGACCAGCGCCGCCGTGATGATCGCGAGCGTATTGCCGACATGGCCGAAGACGCCGAGCACACTGGTCAGCACGGGATCGCGGTGCTCGGACAGCCAGGCCACCACACCCAGATCCCAGCGCAGCACACCGTCTTCCAGCGCCCGCACCGCCAGGCCGAGGCCGAGCACCAGTCCGACCAGCAGCACCCACGCCACCGCGAGTTCGCCCATGCCGAGCCAGGGATGCGGCAGGGTCGACGGATGCGGGGCCGGGACCGGCCGCAGTTCCTGCGCGGAATCCGGCGGCACCGCACCGGGCAGCGGCCCGGCGTCCCGCACCCCGGAGTCGCGACGCCAGCGCTGGAAGGCGACCGTGGTGAGCACCAGCCACAGCGCGCCCAGCAGCCAGCCGCCGAGCACGTCGGAGACATAGTGCACGCCCAGCGCCACCCGGCTGCCCCCGATGACCGCCACGATCGCGACCACCGCACCCACCAGGATCCGCCGCGGCCACACCCGCTGACTCGGCGCGAACACCAGCACGAGCACCCCGTAGCAGATCAGCGAACTCATCGCGTGCCCGCTCGGGAAGCTCCAGCCGCCCGCGCTGTGCACCGGCGTCTCCACCACCGGCCGCAGCCGCGCGACCAGTTCCTTGACCACCCCGTTGAGCAGCAGACCGCCCGCCCCGGTGAGGATCATGTACCCGGCCAGGCGCGGCTGCCCGCGCACCAGCAGCCACAGCGCCGCGACGGCGAGCACCAGCATCAGCGTGATCGTCGCCCCCAGATCGGTGACGCCGAGCAGGATCTCGCGCAGCAACGCCTGCTCGGCCACCACCCGCACGAGCCGATCCGCCACCGCCTGATCCGCCTCCTGCAACGGCTCCCACCGCGCCCGCGCCGCCACGGTGAGCACCCCGAACCCGACCCCCACCGCCACCACCGCGACCAACGCCGCCACCCCGCGCCCCACAAACCGCTCGGCCGCCGACCGCCTCTCGACAACGACAGCCTCGTCCTCGCGCCCCTCCACACTCAACACAGCACCTTCCGCAGACCCGGATTTCTGCCCGATTTCCCCCGATCGGCGAATGCAATCAGTTGTGTCGCACACAGCGGCGCACCCCCGGCGGTGTGGCCGGGGGCGCGCTCGAATCATGCAGTCTGGGAACTACTTCGGCGGGGCGGGCACCATCGGGTCCTTGCACGCGGGCAGTTCCGGCGGGCAGGGGGCGAGGATGGTCGAGAAGTACTGGTAGGCCGAGAACAGGGCGAGCGGGCCGCCGACGGTGAGCAGCCCGACCATCGCCCCGACCGCGCCGAGGGTCGCCGCGCCGAGCACGCAACCCGCGATGGTCGCCCCGACCCAGGGCAGCAGCAGCGCGATGACGGGGCTGGCGATCGTCGCCCCGGCCGCGCCGCCGACCAGGCAGCCGACACCGCCGCCGAGCACCGCGCCGATGATCGCGCTGACCGCGCTGCCGATGGTCAGGCGCTGGGCGAGCACGCCGAGGGCTCCCTGATCACGCGGGGTGAAGGATTCGGCCACCGATTGCAGCGCCCGGTCACTGGAGACCATGTCACCCGGCGTCACCGCCGCCACCGGCGTGCCGCCCTCGCGAGACGGCGTGAGCACCGCGGTGTTGCCGTCGATGTGCGCGGCGATCGGGTAGGCGACGGCGTCGATGCGATAGGTGAGCGGGATCGCGGCCACGGGGGTGTCGTGGGCGTCGGTCACCACCAGCTGGTCGGCGACGGCGAGCAGTTTGCCGTCGCTGGTGGACAGCACCGCCGAATCCCCTTGCCGGCTCACCTCGTAGTGCACCTCGTTCGGCGCCGCGAGGGGTTCGGCGTTGGTGACTCCGGCGCTGACGCCGAGCGCCGCGACCGCCAGCGCGGCGAGGACTACGGACCTGTGCGATTTCATGAATACCTCATCGATAAATAAGTCGCCGCGACGCCGGACTGCGCCGCGGCGGGTGGGTGGGTTATCTACTGGTGTTGATCACGTCGCCGGTGAGCGTCCAGCGCTCCCCTTCGAACCGCTGGATCCGCATGGCCTCGAGCGGAAAGGCGTCGCCGGGCCCGGTTTTCATGGAGACGCCGGGCAGCAGCAGGTCGACGGGGATGTTGTCGAGGGCGCGCATGGCGTCGCGCAGCCCCTCGCGGGTGGGGCATTTCGCGGCGTCCAGGCTCTTGTGGAAGCTCTGGGCCATCGCCCAGCCGACCGCGGTGTACTGGTTGCCGGGGTCGGCGCCGGGCGCGTACTGGGCCACCTTGTCCCGGTAGGTGCGCATGCCCTGATCACTGACCCACTGCGAGTCGGCCGGGTCCTTCATGAACGCCACCGAGACCACGCCCTGCACGTTCTGGAATCCGACCGGTTTGAGCATGCTGACGGTGTTGGCGACCTGCGCGAGGATGTGCAGCGGGTTCCAGTCGGTGTTGCGGGCGTCGGCGGCCAGGGCCTGGGAGGCGAACTTGGGCGTCGAGAAGTTCAGCAGCACATCGGCTTTGGAGTTGGCGAGGTTGCGCAGCTGCGGTTCCACGGTCGGATCGGTGACCTCGTAGCTCTGCTCGGCGACCACCCGCACCCCGCTGCCGGCGACCGCCTCGGTGAAGCTGGTCAGCAGGTCCTTGCCGAAGTCGTCGTTCTGGTAGAGCACCGCGACGGTGGCATCGGGCCGCTGTTCGCGCACGTATTTCGCGAACGCCTGCCCTTCGGCGCGGTAGCTGGGCTGCCAGCCGATGGTCCACGGATGCTCGGTGTCGGTGCCCCACTTGGTCGCACCGCCGGCGACGAACGCCTGCGGCACCTTGCGCTGGTTCAGGTAGTCCCACACCGCCGAGGAGGTGGCGGTGCCGAGGGTGGAGAAGACCGCGAACACCTGATCCTGTTCGACCAGCCGGCGCACCTCCTCGACCGTCTTGGGTGGCTGGTAGCCGTCGTCGCGGATCAGGTATTCGACCTTGCGCCCGCCGAGGCCGCCGAGTTCGGCGTTGGCGTAGTCGAAGTAGGCGCGCACCCCCTTGGGCAGTTCGCCGTAGGCGGAGGCGGGTCCGGACAGCGGGTAGACGCCGCCGAGTTTCACGCTCTTGTCGGTGATGCCGATGGTTTGCTGACCCCGGCAGTCGCCCTGCCCCACGGTAGCCGCGTCCTCGCCCCGGCCGCCGCAGGCGCTCACCGCGAGCAGCAGCGCCGCCGCCATCCCGGCGGCGCGTATCGCCTCACTGCGCATTAGATGTCCTCTCCTCGATCCGGCGCCGCCGCGGGCTGTGCGCCCACGTTTGAGACGTGGGGAAAATAGCCTTGCGGGACAACACCATCCGCTGTCCGGCTCGGTGCCGGTGGCCAGCGTAAAAGCGCTGGTCAACGCTCGCATCGGTCGCGGCGGCCAGAGCTGGGGCCGCGATATTGGCCGGGCGAGACATGGACGCGCGCCGCGCGGTTCGTATTGACACCCTCGAAACGGCGTTGGAGTATCCGGTTATGTCAGCTGGATCACATTCGGTCGAACCGGTGTATCCGGCCGACGTGCAGGCCGAACGCAAACGCATCATCGGCAACGCCTACGACCACGCCGAGCAGATCGCCGACGCCGGGCTGCGCGCGATCCTGGCCCAGATCCCCGGTTACGCCGCGCGCGACAACTCCTTCCACGATGACGTGCACGACCAGCTGACCCGCCTGTGCCGCTCCGGGCTGGGCGCGTTCCTGGACCATCGCAAGGTCACCGCGACCGACGTCGCCTATGCCCGCCAGGCCGCCGCGCGCCGGGCCCGCGCCGGGCTCACCCTGATCGACTACATCGCGGCGTTCCGGCTGGGCCAGCAGGCGACCTGGAAGTCGCTGCTGTCCTTCGCCGGCGAGTCCGAGGCCGGGCGGCTGGCCGCGTTGTCGATGGTCGTCCCGCTGGCCCGCTACAACGATCTGATCAGCGCCGAGGCGGCGGGCGCCTACCTGGAATTCCAGCAGTCCCGCACCGCCGACTCCGATCGCGAGAGCCGCGAACTGCTGGCGCAGTTGCTCACCGGGTCGCTGCCCGAGCGCGGCCCGCTGCAGGCCCGGGCCGGCGCGCACGGCATCGGCGCCGACGGCGGCGGCGCGCTGGTGGTGGTGACCGCGACGGTGCTGGGCCACGAACCGGACGCCGCGCGCGACGGAACCGACAGCGAGGCACGCCAACTCGCGGCCGCCGCGCTGGCCGGGGTGGGCGTCAACGGCCTGCGCACGCTCGCGGTCGTGCACGGCACCGAGATCGTCGCCGTGCCGGCGCTGAGCCGCCGATCGGGCACGGCCGAGCTGCGCGAGCGGCTCGAGGCGACCCAGCGCAAGCTCGACGCCGCGGGGATCACGCTCGCGGTGGGCGTCAGCACGGTGGTCGCCGGCGTCGCGCAACTGCCCCGCGCCTACCAGCAGAGCCTGGACGCTTTGGCGCTGCTGCCCGCGACGGGCGGTGTCCTGGCGCTGCCGCACGTGACCCCGTTCCGGTATCTGCTGCTGCGCGCCGACGAGACCGCCCGCCACCTCATCGATCCGGCGCTGGCCGCGATGCTGTCCGAGGACCGGCTGCGCGGCGGCATCCTGGCCGAGACCATCCGCGCCTTCGCCGACGCCGACCTGAACATCCGCACGGCCGCCGACCGGCTGCGGATCCACCCCAATACGGCCAAGTACCGCCTGGGCCGCGTCCAGGATCTCACCGGCCGCAGCGTGCGCCGCGTGGAGGATCTGGTCGAACTGCTGGTCGCGATCGAATTGCAGCCCGCCGACGCCACTGTCGGATAGCTGGACATTAGCTATCCTTTGGAAGGTTGGTTGCGACCGAACCTCGAAGTGCGTTCCGAATGCCCGCGCGATGCGATTGGGAGAGACGAATGACGAACTTCACCACCGATAATTCCGGAATTCCCGTGCACAGTGACAGCGATTCGCTGACGGTGGGCCGCGACGGGCCGATCCTGCTGCACGACGCGTACCTGATCGAGAAGATGGCCCAGTTCAACCGCGAACGCGTGCCCGAGCGCCAGCCGCACGCCAAGGGCGGCGGCGCGTTCGGCGTCTTCGAGGTGACCCACGACGTCAGTGCCTACACCCACGCGCAGGTGTTCCAGCCCGGCACCCGCACCGAGGTGCTGGCCCGCTTCTCCACCGTCGCCGGCGAGCGCGGCAGCCCGGACACCTGGCGCGATCCGCGCGGCTTCGCGCTGAAGTTCTACACCACCGAGGGCAACTTCGATCTGGTCGGCAACAACACCCCGGTGTTCTTCATGCGGGATCCGCTGAAGTTCCAGGATTTCATCCGCTCCCAGAAGCGCCGGGCCGACAACAACCTGCGCGACAACGACATGCAGTGGGACTACTGGTCGCTCTCACCGGAGTCGGCCCACCAGGTGACCTGGCTGATGGGCGATCGGGGCATCCCGCGCAGCTGGCGGCACATGAACGGCTACTCCAGCCACACCTACATGTGGGTCAACGCCGGCGGGGAACGGTTCTGGGTGAAATACCACTTCAAGACCGATCAGGGCATCGAGTTCCTCACCCAGGACGAGGCGGACGCGCTGGTGGCCACCGACGCCGATTACCACACCCGCGACCTGTGGGAGTCCATCGAGAACGGCCGGCACCCCAGCTGGACGCTGCACATGCAGATCATGCCGTTCGAGGAGGCCAAGACCTACCGCTTCAACCCCTTCGACCTGACCAAGGTGTGGCCGCACGGCGACTACCCCCTGATCGAGGTCGGCAAGCTGACGCTGACCTCGAATCCGGTGAACTACCACACCGAGATCGAGCAGGCGGCGTTCGCGCCCAGCAACGCCGTGCCCGGCACCGGGCCCAGCCCCGACAAGATGCTGCTCGGGCGCTGGTTCTCCTACCCGGACGCGCACCGGTACCGGATCGGGCCCAACTATCAGGAGCTGCCGGTGAACACCCCGCGCGCGAGCGAGGTGCACTCCTACTCCAAGGACGGCCCGATGCGCCACCACAATCCGGGCGACCCGGTGTACGCGCCGAACTCCAAGGGCGGTCCCGCCGCCCGCGTCGACGGGCCGCGCGAGGCCGCGGGCTGGCACAGCGACGGCGAGATGGTGCGCGAGGCGTACACGCTGCGCGCCGACGACGACGATTGGGGGCAGGCGGGCACGCTGGTGCGCGAGGTCCTCGACGACGCCGCCCGCGAGCGCCTGGTCGGCAATATCGTCGGTCATCTCAGCAATGGCGTCACCGAGCCGGTGCTGGCCCAGGTCTATGAGTACCTCGGCAACATCGACGCCGATCTCGGCGCGCGCGTCCGGGCCGGAATGCAAACTCCGCGTTGATCGTTCACCGCGCGGCGGCCGGGTCTCCCCCGGCCGTCGTGCGCTGTCAGAGCCAGTTGTTGCGCCGGAAGGCCACCGCCAGCGCACCGCAGATGCTCACCATCACCACCAGCAGCGCCGGGTAGGCCCAGGCGATCTTCAGTTCCGGCATGTGCTCGAAGTTCATGCCGTAGATGCCGGCCAGCATCGTCGGCACCGCGGCCAGTGCGACCAGCGCCGAGATCCGGCGCATGTCGGCGCTCTGCTGCACGGTGATCTTGGCCAGGGCCGCGCCGATCAACGTGGTCAGGGCCTCGTCGAACTCCTCGATGCGCTCGGCGATCTTGGCGTGGTCGGCGGCGACGTGGCGCAGGTAGCGACGAATCTCCTTGGGCAGCGGCGTTTCCGGCTTGCCCAGCAGCCGCAGCGGCACCGCCAGCGGGCCGACCGCGCGGCGCAGCTCGACGATCTCACGCTTGAGCTGGTAGATCGATTCGATCGCGATCCCGCTGCCGGGGGTGAAGACCGCCTCCTCCATCGCGTCGACGTCGAGTTCGACCGACGCGCCGACCGCGAGGTAGGAGTCCACCACGTACTCGGCGATCGCGTGCAGCACCGCGCCGGGGCCCAGCCGCAGCCGGGCCGGGTCGGCTTCCAGCGCCTGCCGCACCCCGGCCAGCCCGGAATGCTCGCCGTGGCGCACCGCGACCAGGAAATCCGGGGCGGCGATCAGCAGCATCTCCCCGGTCTCCACGATCTCGCTGACGCTGTGCATGTCGTGCTCGACGTAGCCGACCGTGCGCAGCGCCAGCACCAGGGTGTCGTCGTAGCGTTCGAGTTTGGGGCGCTGCTCGGCCTTGACCGCGTCCTCGGCGGCCAGCGGATGCAATCCGAATACCCCTGCGACAGCGCCCATCTGATCCGCGCCGGGATCGTGCAGCCCCAGCCACACGAACCCCGCGCCCCGCTCGCGCACCTCGGCGAGCGCGGCCGCCGGAGTGCACGAACCCGGCAGCCGCACACCGTCGACATAGACCGCGCAATCGACGATCACCGACTCGATCCGATCGACCGGATCACCACCACCCGGCGACCGCCGGGGCACACGCGAAGACACCGGACGATGCTACGTCGCCTCGTCCAGCCGGAAATCCGCGAAATCGAAGCCGGGCGCGACGACACAGCTCACCAGGACGTCCTCGTCCACCGGGCGCGCGGACTGCGAGACCCCGCCCGGCACCACCGCCTGCGGGCGCTGCCCGGCCGCGACATCGGGCCCGAGCACGATCTCCTCGCCGCCGATGTTCAGCAGCAGCGCACCGCCGCGATGCCACAGCCACAGTTCGTCGGAGGCGACGGTGTGCGGCGCGGAGCGCTCGCCCGCGGGCAGCAGGAAGTAGATCGCGGTCGCGCTCGCCCGCGGCCCCGCATACCCCTCGGGCGTGAATTCCACGCCGCTGCGCCATGTCTCGCGATACCAGCCGCCCTCGGGATGCGGTCGCAGGTCGAGCTGTTCAGCCAACGCGGGACGATTCTCGCTCATCACCACACTGTAGAAGCCCTCTGGATAGCGTGCTGTCAGAGGGCGAGGCCGAGGTATTTGGTCTCGAGGTATTCCTCGAGACCCTCGCGGCCGCCTTCGCGGCCCAGGCCGGATTCCTTGACACCGCCGAACGGTGCGGCCGGGTCGGAGACGATGCCCGCGTTCACCCCGACCATGCCGGTGTCCAGCTGCTCGGCGAAAGCGAGTGTCTCGCGGAGGTTTTCGCCGTAGACGTAGCCGACCAGACCGGCCGGGGTGGCGTTGGCCTCGGCCAAGGCCTCGGCGGTGCCGGTGAAGGTACGGACCGGGGCGACCGGGCCGAAGATCTCCGAGTGCAGGATGCGCGCCCGCGCGGGCACATCGGCCAGTACCGTCGGCGCGTAGAAATATCCCGGCCCGGGCAACCGCTGCCCACCGGTGACCACCCGCGCGCCGCGCGCGACGGCTTCACCGACCAGCCGCTCGACGGCCTGGACCGCACCGGCGTCGATGAGCGGGCCCACTTCCGTGCCGGGCGCCATGCCGTCGCCGACCCGCAGCGCCGCCAACCGCGCCGCGAGCCGCTCCGTGAACGCCGCGGCCAGGGATTCGTGCACCAGGAACCGGTTGGCGGCGGTGCAGGCTTCCCCGGAGTTGCGCATCTTCGCCTCGACCGCGCCCGACACCGCGCGCTCGAGATCGGCGTGGGCCAGCACGACGAAGGGCGCGTTGCCGCCCAGTTCCATCGAGGTGCGCAGCACGCCCTGGGCGGCCTGCGCGAGCAGGGCCCGGCCGACCGCCGTGGACCCGGTGAAGGTCAGTTTCCGCAGCGCCGGATCGGCGATCAGCGGCCCGCACACCGCGGCGGCCGCGGCGGTGGTCACGCAATTCACCACGCCCGCCGGCACTCCCGCCTCGTCCAGCAGCGCCATCAGCGCGAGCGTGGTCAGCGGCGTCTGCGGGGCCGGTTTGACCACGATGGTGCAGCCCGCCGCGAGCGCGGGTGCGATCTTGCGGGCCGCCATGGCCAGCGGGAAGTTCCAGGGCGTGATGGCCAGGACCGGCCCGACCGGCCGCTTCATCGTGACGATGCGCCGCGCGCCCGACGGCGCGAGGCCATAGGACCCCGAGGAGCGCACGCCTTCCTCGGCGAACCAGCGGAAGAACTCCGCGCCGTAGCCGACCTCGCCGCGGGCCTCGGCCAGCGGCTTGCCCATTTCCGCGGTGATCAGCGCGGCGAACTGGCCGGCGCGCTCGTGCAGCAGCCCGAAAACGGTCATCAGCAGGTCGGCGCGGGCGCGCGGTGAGGTGCGCGCCCAGGCCCCCTGGGCGGCGACGGCCGCCGCGAGGGCGCGCTGGCCCGTGGCGGGGTCGGCGTCGGCGACCCGGGCGAGGATGGCGCCGGTCGCCGGGTTGCGCACCTCCAGCGTTGCCGGGTCACCGGTCCAGCGACCGTCGATGTAGTGCCCGCCGGGCAGATCCAGCAGAGTCGTCACCGGTCGTTCTCCGCCCCGTCGAACAGGATGATCTGGCGGATCGCGTGGCCCGCGGCCAGCCGGTCCATCGCCTCGTTGATCCGCGAGAGCTCGATCCGGTCCGAGATCAGCTGCTCCACCGGCAGCACGCCCTCGCGCCACATCCGCACATAGCGCGGGATGTCGCGCGCGGGCAGCGCCGAACCCAGATAGCTGCCCACGACCGTGCGCGCCTCGGCGGTGAGGGTCAGCGGCGAGATCGCCGCGCGGGCCCGCGGGCCCGGCAGACCGACGGTGATCGTGGTGCCGCCGGGTGCGGTCGCGGCGAACGCCGTCTCGAAAGCGCTGGCATGCCCGGCGCACTCGATCACGTAGCGGGCGCGAATTCCGTTGTCGGCCAGTTCGTCCGGCGTGCAGGCCAGATCCGCGCCCAGGGCGCGCGCCTGCTCGGCCTTGGCCGGCAGCGCGTCCACGGCGATGACCCGCCGCACCCCGAGCGCCTTGGCGACCAGCACGGCCGCCATGCCCACCCCGCCGAGACCGACGACCATCACCTCGTCGTCCGGGCCCGGCCGCGCCACATTGAGCACCGCGCCGCCGCCGGTCAGCACCGCGCAGCCGAACAGGGCCGCGATCTCGGCCGGCACGTCGGCCTCGACCGGCACCACCGAGGCGCGGTCGACGATCGCATGCGTGGCGAAGGCGGAGACGCCCAGGTGATGGTGTACTCGCGCGCCGTCGCGGGTCAGCCGGCCCGGATTGTGCAGCAACTCCCCCGCGTTGTTGGCCCGGCTGCCCTCCGTGCAGGGCAGCCGCCCGTCCTCGGCGCAGGCCGCGCACTGTCCGCAGCGGGGCAGGAAGGACATGACCACGCGCTGCCCGGCAGCCAGATCGTCTGCGCCGGAACCGGTCCGGACCACGATCCCGGCCGCTTCGTGCCCGAGCAGCATGGGCACCGGGCGCACCCGGTTGCCCTCGACCACACTAAGGTCGGAATGGCACACCCCCGCGGCCTCGATCCGGACGAGCACCTCGGTCGGACCGGGCTCCCCCAGGTCGAGTTGCGTGACGGCGATGGGCCGGGACTGCGCGAACGGGCGATCCCGTCCGATCTCTTCCAGGACGGCTCCGGTGATCTGCATACCGCCGACGCTAGGGCGCGGCGGCGGGCAACGATATAGCTACACTGCATACAGTGCCTGCTGTTCGCAGTGCACCGCGCACACCATCGAATGCGAGGTCGGCGATGGATTCCTCCGTCTCGGCGATTCTGGAGGGCCTGCACGCCGGGATCGCCCCGCCCGAGCTGGACGCGAGGGTGGCCGCGGCCCTGGCCCGGGGCGAGCTCACCCCCGCCGCCGGCGCCGCCGCCCGCGCCCTCGGCCTGCGCGCCGCCGAGCGCGGCCGCCGCGAGGCCGTGCTGCGCGCGCTCTACGACACCGCCACCGATCTCAGCGCGCTGCGCGACGTCGAAGCCGTCCTGCAGGCCATCGTCGGGCGCACCCGCACCCTGTCCGGCAGCGACATGGCCTACATCAGCCTCAACGACCACGCCAGCGACGAGACCTACATCCGCAAATCCGACGGCGTGATGACCGAGGCGTACCGGCTGCTGCGCATGCCCATCGGCACCGGCATCGTCGGGCGGGCCGCCGCCGGCGTCACGGCGTATCAGAGCGCGGACTATCTCGACGATCCCGAGCTCACCCATCTGCCGCACGTCGACGCCATCGTGCGCGCCGAAGGGGTGCGTTCCATCCTCGGCGTCCCGATGTCGCTGCGCGGCCGGGCGATCGGGGCGCTGCTCATCGCCGACCGCACCGTCCGCGCCTACCCGAACGAGACCGTCGATCTGCTCGACGCGATCGGCAAGCACGCGGCGGTGGCCCTGGACAACGCCGAGCAGTTCGCCGCGATCCGCGGCGCGCTGGAACGCCTGGGGCAGGAGCAGGTCTCGCGTCAGCACGAGATGTCGGAGCTGCACAGCCTGATGGCCATGGATCGCCGCCTGATCGAGACGGTGATCGGCGGGGGCGGCTACGACGGATTCGCCGAACTGGTGCGCCACCTGGTGGCCGGCCGGGTCGCCGTCCTGGACGCCGCGCACGGGGTGCTCACCGCGCACGCGCCCGAGCCCGGCTGGCCCGAGCGGGTAACTCGCCTGGCCGCGGGCCCGCTCGCTCGCTCCCTGCGCGCCGCGGCGGCGGCCGGGGAGCCGCGCGAACAGCGAGTCGGCCGCGAGACTTTCACGCTGGTCCCGGCCCGCACCGGCGGCGGGCACCTGGCGACGCTGCTGCTCGCGGACCGCCTGCCGGATCTGCCCGCGGGCCTGCTGGAGCGCCTGTCGGTGTTCCTGACCATCTTGCGCCTGTTCGACCGGGCCGCCCACGACGCGGCCCAGCAGATGCAGGCCGAACTCCTCGATGACCTGCTGTCCGGGCGCGACGTGCCCCGCGATCGCCTGCGGCAGCGCGCCGCCCGTTTCGGCCTGCGCGCCACCGACGATCTCACCGTCGTCGTCCTGTCCGCGCCCGGCGCGGACGACCGGCGGCTGGAAACGCTGCTGCGCGCCGCCGTCCGCACCCGCGCCCTCATCGCCCGCCACGGCGGCGATCTCTGTGTCGTCGCCGCCGACGACAGCTCGGTAGCCGAGCGCGTGCACCGCGCCCTGGCCGCCGAAACCAGCCCGCCCACCCTCGGATTCGCCGGTCCCGCACCGGGTTTCGACAGCCTCACCGGCTCCTATCGCCGCGCCCGGCGCGCCCTGGCCACCCTGCTCGCGCTCGGCCGCACCGGCGCGCTGCTGGACGGCGCGCGCCTCGGCGCGGTCGGCCTGCTCCTGGACGCCGCCCACACCCTGGACCCCGCCTTCGACCCGCTCACCGAGATCCGGCCGCTACTGGACTACGACGCCGCCCACCACACCACCCTCACCGAAACCACCTGGACCCACCTGGAATTCGGCGGCAACCTCGCCCGCACCGCCGCCGAGCTGTTCATCCACCGCAACACCGTCCGCCAGCGGCTGTCCCGCGTCGCCGAGTTGCTCGGCCACGACTGGCTGGACGGCCCGCGCCGCCTGGAGGTCCATCTCGCGGTGCGGGTGTGGAAGCTGTCGGCGGACACCGCCGTCCCGCCGGAGCTCCGCTAGTCCGGCAGCGCCGCAGCTGCCGAAACCGGCTGCGCGCGGCCACGATCCGCCCGGGTGAAAACCGTATTCTCATTTCGGCGTAATGCTATATTCACTCTCGATATCCCTGTTCTGCCAGCTAGTACCGCCGGAGTCACGCATGCGAACGATCCCCGCCGAACTCGTCGAGCGCTACGAGGCCGAGGGGTGGTGGACTCGCGACACCATCGGCGACATGCTGGCGCGCGGTCTCGCGGCAGCCCCGGACACCCCGTTCCGGGTGCACTCCGAGGTGCGGCCGTGGTCCGGGACATTCGGCGAGGTCGAGCGGGTGGCGCGAACCCTGGCCGCGGGGTTGCGCGCCCGGGGCGTGCGACCCGGCGACGTGGTGGCGTTCCAACTGCCGAATTGGATGGAGGCCGCCGCGACCTTCTGGGCGGCCTCGTTCCTGGGTGCGGTGGTGGTACCGATCGTGCACATCTACGGGCCGCGCGAGGTGGGCTACATTCTGCGGGCCGTGCGGCCGCGAGTGTTCGTCACCGCGGAACGGTTCGGCGCGTGGGAGTTCCACCCGGAGCTGTGTGCCGACGTCCCGATCGTCGGCGTGGTCGGCCGGGATTTCGACGCCTTGCTGGCCGCGGCGCCGATGAGCGGTGTGGTGCCGGTCGATCCCGGTAGCCCCGCGGTGTACGCCTTCACCTCGGGCACCACGCGGGCCCCGAAAGGCGTGGTGCACACCCACCGGACGCTGGGGTGTGAGACCCGCCAGCTGGCCGCCCACTATCCGGCCGACCTGGGCCCGCAGCTCACCGCCGCTCCCGTCGGGCATTTTATCGGCATGGTGAACGGGCTGCTGATTCCGATCCTCGACGGGATAGCGGTCGATCTCGTCGACCGCTGGGACCCGCCGCTGATCCTGGAGTTGATGCGCACCCACGGCAGCACCGTCGGCGGCGGCGTGCCGTACTACATGACCAGCCTCATCGACCATCCGTCGTTCACCCCCGAGCATCTGCGCCATCTGCGCTACGCGGGCATGGGCGGCGCGCCCGTCCCCGCGTCGGTGGCCGAGCGGCTGACGGCGCTCGGCATCACCGTCTACCGGGCCTACGGCAGTACCGAGCACCCCTCGATCACCGGATCACTGTGCACCGCACCGGAATCCAAGCGGCTCTACACCGACGGCACGAACCAGCCGGGCGTCGAGATCCGGCTCACCGCCGACGGCGAGATCCTCAGCCGGGGCCCGGACCTGTGCCTGGGCTACACCGACGACGCCCTGACCGCGGCGGCGTTCGACGCCGAGGGCTGGTACCACACCGGCGACATCGGCCACCTCGACGCCGACGGCTACCTGACCATCTCCGACCGCAAGTCCGACATGATCATTCGCGGCGGCGAGAACATCAGCGCGCTCGAGGTCGAGGAGGTGTTGCTGAGCCTGCCCGGTGTCGCCGAGGCCGCCGCGGTCGCGGCGCCCGACGAACGGCTCGGCGAGCACGTGGCGGCGGTGCTGCGCCTGCGCCCGGGCGGCGTGGCCCCGGACCTGGCGCGGTTGCGCGCCCACTTCGCGGCCTCCGGTCTGGCGAAACAGAAGTGGCCCGAGGAGATTCACGTCGTCGCGGACTTCCCGCGCACCGGCAGCGGCAAGATCCAGAAGTTCCGGGTCCGGCAGAACCTCGCCACTCCGGTGCCGCGGTGATCCGCGGGCACACCCGACGCGCGGCGCCCGACTCCAGCCCGCCGCGGCCGTAGTGCTTGCGCCACTGCGGCGCGGGAACCGCTGAGGTACGCGGTTTCGCGGCCTCAACGCCCCCGCCACCGCGGCGCGCGTTTCTCGGCGAAAGCGCGCGGTCCCTCCTGCGCGTCCTCGCTCCGGTAGCAGGGTTCGGCGACGGTTCGGGCGGCGTGCAGGGCGGCGGATCTGCCCATCTCCGTGGCGAGCATGACGGTGTCGCGGGCCGCTCGCACCGACAGCGGTGCCCCGTCGAGGATTTCGCGCGCCAGGGCCACGGCGGTGTCGAGCAGTCGCGCGGGTTCGGCGAGGCGATTGACCAGCCCGATCTCGTAGGCACGCTGAGCAGTGACGGGTTGGCCGGTGAGCAGCAGTTCCATCATGACGCGCTGCGGGATCATGTGGATCAGCGGCGCCGCCCAGGGCGAACTGCGGCCCACCCGCACCTCGGTGATCGCGAACCGCGCCGTCGTGCTGGCCACGCACAGATCGCAGGCCTGGGCGATCATCCAGCCGCCGGCGTAGGCGACGCCGTTCACGGCGGCGATCGTCGGTTTGCTCAGTTCGACGGTGTCGTAGGGCAGCGGGAACAGGGCGCGCGGCGGCACCGCCATCGCGGTGTCGACCATCTCCCGCAGATCGCCGCCCGCGCAGAACGCCTGCTCGCCCGCGCCGGTGAGGATGGCCACGCGCAAGCGGGGATCGTGTTCGAAGCGGTCCCACGCGGCGTAGAGCCCCTCGCGCACCTCCCGATCGAGACAGTTGTGCCGCTGCGGGCGATTCAGGGTGAGCACGGCGATGCCGTCGGGCCGCGCGTCGAACAGCACCGCGTCGTTCATCAGTATCCTCTCGCCGCGATGGCGTGGGCGGCCCGCGCCAGGTCTTCCCGGAAGCCGGGGTGGGCGATGGCCACCAGCCGGCGGGCGCGTTCGGCCAGGCTCTGTCCCCGCAGCTCGGCGGCCCCGTACTCGGTGACGATCACGTCCACTTCGCTGCGGGCGGTAGTCACCGGCCCCGCCAGCGCGGCGGTGATCCGGCTCACCGCACCGTTCTTCGCGGTGGCCGGCAGCACGATCAGCGCGTGACCGCCCGACGCGCGCAGTCCGCCGCGCACGAAATCCACCTGCCCGCCGGTGCCGCCGAGATAGGCGCTGCCGCTCTGCTCGGCGTTGACCTGACCGCCGAGATCGACCTCGAGCGCGGAGTTGATCGTCACCAGCCCTGCCAGGGACGCGAGCACGCCGGGGTCGTGGGTGTAGGAGGCAGGGCACATTCGCAGGCCGGGATTGCGGTGCGCGAATCGGTAGAGCCGCTGGGTTCCGATCAGCGCGCCGGTCACCGATACGCCCCGGTCGCGGGTCTTGCGCGCGTTGGTCACCACCCCGGCTTCGACGAGATCGACCAGACCGTCGCCGACCATGCCGGAGTGCACACCCAGATCGGCGCGGTCCAGCAGCAGCGGCAGGATCGCCTCGGGCACGGCCCCGACGCCGGTCTGCAGGACCGCCCCGTCACCGATGTAGTCCGCGGCGAAACGCGCGATGGCCGTGTCGGTTTCGCCGATCCGGGCGCGCGGCACCTCGACCGGCGGTCGCGAGACGCGCACCGCGACGTCGATCGCGCTCGCGGGCACGCTCGCGCCCGCCGTTCGCGGCACCTGGTCGTTGATCTCGGCGACCACGACCCGCGCCGTCGCGACGGCCGCCGGCACGTAGTCGCTGACCAGACCGCAACTGTGCTCGCCCGCCGCGTCGGCCGGAGCGACCTGCACGAAGGCGACATCGCACCGGAGGTGCCCGGACTCGATCATCGGGCCGATCCGGCTCACCGAACACGGAATCACCTGCAGCGCCTGCACTTCGGCCATGCTCCGCAGCGCACCGATCGCCCCCATGCTGGACAGCGCGAAGCCGCGCGCCGACTCCGGGGTGAACGCCCCCGAGAAGCTGGTGGCGATGAAGACGTGCAGCCCGCCGATCTGCTCGCCCTGCGCGGCGAGCGCCTCGATCAGCGTGGCGGGTTCGCCGCAGGCCTGCCCGACGACGATCCGGTCACCGGCGCGCAGGATCGCGCTCAGCTCCAGATCGGCGGGATCATCGATGATCTTCACGAGTCCCCCTGCGCTGCCGCGTCCTCGGCGCTCGGCCAGCCCCGCGCGTCCACGACGTGCGCGGTGTCCGCGCCCAGCCGGGGCGCGGGCCCGGCGACCGCGCCGGGCGTCCGGGAAAACCACGCGGGCATTCCGGGAAAGCGCACCGGCCCCTGCGGTGTCCGCACCGTCTCGAAGAACCCGACCGCCGCCAGGTGCGCGTCGTCGAACAGCTCGCCGAGCTCGCGCACCGGCGCGGCCGGGATATCGAGTGCGTGGAGCAGATCCAGCCACTGCCGGGTCGTGCGTTCGGCGAAGGTCGCTTCCAGCAGCGCGTACACGGCCTCGATCCGCCGCGCCCGCTGGGCCAGGGTCGCGAATTCCACACTGGCCCAGGCGGGGCGGACGGCCGCGACGAACGCCGACCACTGCTTGTCGTTGTAGACCAGCGCGGAGATGTACCCGTCCTTGGTCCGGTAGGGCCGCCGGTTGGGCGCGACCGCCCGCGGATACCCGGCCCCCGCGAGCGGCGGGTCGAACAGCGCGCCGTTCGCGTGCTCGACGAGCATGAACGCGGCCATCGTCTCGAACATCGCGACTTCGACCTCTTGTCCCTGCCCGGTGCGTTCGCGATCGAACAGCGCCATCACGGTGGCCCACAGCGCGGTCAGTCCCGCCACCTTGTCGGCCATGATGGTGCCGGCGTAGCCGGGCGCGCCGGTCAATCGCCGCTGCGCGTCGGCCATGCCGCATTCGGCCTGGATGGTGTCGTCGTAGGCGGTGCGGTCCGCGGCGGGGCCGCGCCGCCCGTAGCCGTAGCAGTTGGTGTAGACGATCGAAGGATTCAGCGCGGCCACCTCCGGGTAGGCGAAGCCGAGGGCGGCGATCGCGCGACCGCGCATCGAATGGATGAACACGTCCGCGTGGCCGATCAGATCCCGCAGTGCCGCAGCGCCTTCGGCGTCGCGCAGATCCAGCACCACGCTGCGTTTCCCGCGATTGACGTTGACGAACACACCCCCGAGGCCGGGCTCCGGCCCGATCGAGATGGCGCGGGTGTTGTCACCGGCGGGCGGTTCGATCTTGATCACGTCCGCGCCCATGTCGGCCATGATCTGGGTGCAGTACGGCCCCATAACCATGGCCGTCAGATCGACCACGCGCACCCCGCGCAACGGGCCTGTGTGCCTCATCTGCCTCCGCTCCACCGGATCTGGACGGTCGCCAGATTATCTGATTAATCCTTGCAAGGATAGTAAAGATACTGATATCAAGAATGGCGTGGAAAGCAGCAGAGCCGCCGGGACACCGCGGCCCGCGTCGATCGCTACGGTGCTCGACGCGGCACTCGCCGCCCGACCCGAAGCCCCTGCGGTAGAGGCGGATTCGGGCGTGTGGAGCTACGCGGAGCTGAACGAGCAGGCGCAGCGCGCGGCCGGGGCCCTGTGGTCGCTCGGCGTGCGGCCCGGCGATCGCGTCGCGGCGTGCCTGCCCAACGACCTCCCCATCGTCGCGGCTTTCTATGGCGCGCAGCGGATCGGCGCGATCTGGGCGGGCATCGGCGAGGCGCTCGCGGCGAGCGAGCAGGACGACCTGGTCGGGCGGTGCGCCCCGAAAGTCGTTCTGGGCGGGGCGAACTGCCGAATCGGGATGCCGTCGATCACCCCGGAGCACTGGTCCGCCCTGGTGCGCACCGCGACGGCGGCCCCGCGCGTACCGCAGGACGGCACCGCACCCGCCGCGATCGCCTTCACCAGCGGCACGTCGGGGCGCCCGAAAGCGGTGGTGCACAGCCAGCGCAACCTGCTGCTGCCGGGCGCGGCGCTGGTCGCCACCCGGGGCTGGGGGCCGCGACTGCGCAAAGGCGACAGCTTTCCCCTGACCATCCTCAACCTGCTGATACTGTCCACGCTGCTCACCGCACAGGCGGGCGGCTGCGCGGTGCTGACGAACCGGCGCGACGCCGACGGCGTCGCGGACTGGCTCGCCGAGCGCCGCGTCACGGTGTGGAACGGCGCGCCCGCGCAGCTCTACGACCTGGCCCGCCGCCCGCACCTGAATCCGGCGTCGCTGCACGAGGTCTGGAGCGGGGGCAGCGATACCCCCGACAGTGTGCGCACGGCGTTCACGGCCGCGCACGGGGTGCCGGTGCGCGCGACCTACGGGCTCACCGAAGCCCCGGCGGTGGTCGCCATCGACCCCGTCGGCGAGCAGTGGCGCGCCGGGGCGAGCGGGCGCGTCCTGCCGCACTACGACGTCGCCGCCTACGACGACGCCGGGATCCGGCTCCCCCCGGGCGAACTCGGCGAACTACGCCTCGGCGCGGCGAGTTCCGGACCGTGGGCACACACCTGGACCCCCGCGCCGGGTTGCTGGGAATCCGGCGGGCTGCGCCCCTTCGATCCCGGCCCCTTCCCCACCGGCGATATCGGCACCGTCAGCGCGGACGGCTGGCTGAGCGTGCTGGATCGCAAGAAGCTCGTCATCCTGCGCGGCGGAGCCAACGTGTATCCGCTCGAGGTGGAGCGGGTGATCGGCAAGCACCCCGCGATCGCGAAGGTCGCGGTCTGCCCGGCGCCCGACGAACGACTGGGGCAGCGAGTCGCGGCCTTGGTCGAAACCACGACCGTCACACCCGATTTCGAAGCCATCGCCACCGCGTGCCGCGCCGAGCTGGCCGGGTACAAGGTGCCCGAGATCTGGGCGCGCGTCGAGGCGCTCCCGGTCAACGCGATGGGCAAGGTGGAGCGCACCCGGCTGCCGGAAATGCTCACGCGGGCATCGGCCGTGCGCCTCCCGTCCGGCGGCCACCGATGAGCGGCACACCCCTGTTCGGCCTCGATGGCCGAGTCGCCCTCGTCACCGGCGCGTCCTCGGGCCTGGGCGCGGCGGTCGCGCGGGCGCTCGCCGGACTCGGCGCCCGCGTCGCGGTGGTCGCGCGCCGCGCCGACCGGCTGACGGTGCTGGCGCGGGAGATCGACGGCCTCGCCGTCCCGGCCGACCTGTCCGACCCGGCGAGCCCGACCGCGATCGTCGCGGCGGTGGCCGCCGCGCTGGGCCCGCCGGACATCCTGATCAACGCCGCCGGGAACCGTTTCTCCACCGCCCGGGCCGAAGCCGAGACCCCGCAGGAGATCCGCCGCACCGTCGAGCTGAACCTGGTGGCCCCGTTCCTGCTGGCGCAGCAGGTTTTTCCGCATATGCGCGGCGCCGGCGGCGCGATCGTCAACGTGTCCTCGATCTCCGGGCGGGTCGGCGTCCCCGGCATTCCGCAAGCCTCCTATGCCGCCAGCAAGGCCGGACTGTCGGGGCTGACCGCGGAGCTGGCGGTGCAGTGGGCGCGGTACTCGATCCGGGTCAACACCGTGGCACCGGGCTTCTTCCGCAGCGAGATCACCGACAGCCTCTACGACAGCGCCCGCGGCGGCGAGTACCTGCGCCGCAACACCCCCTTGCCCCGAGCGGGCACCGCCGAGGACATGGTCGGGGCGATCGTCTGGCTCGCCGGCGCCGCCGCGAGCTATGTGACCGGCCAGACCATCGTCGTCGACGGCGGCTGGACCGCCCGCTGACCGCCCGGCACCCGGGCCACCAGGAAGGAATTCCGCCCATGTTCTCCGCACTGCTGATCGAGAAAAACGAAGCCGGGCAGACGGTTTCGCATACCCGCGTGGACGAGGAGCGACTGCCCGCGGGCACGGTCACCCTCGAGGTCGAGTATTCCTCGCTCAATTACAAGGACGCCCTGGCCATCACCGGCGCCTCGCCGATCGCCCGGACCTTCCCGATGATTCCCGGCATCGACCTGGCGGGAATCGTCACCGCGAGCACGCACGCCGACTGGTCGCCCGGCGACCGCGCGGTGCTCAACGGCTGGGGCGTCGGCGAAAGCCACTGGGGCGGACTGGCGCAACGCGCCCGCCTCGACGGCGACTGGCTGGTGCCGCTGCCCGCCGCGTTCACCACCCGCCAGGCGATGGCGCTGGGCACCGCCGGGTACACCGCCGCCCTGTGCGTGCACGCCTTGCTGCGGCACGGGGTGCGCCCGGATCAGGGCGAGGTGCTCGTCACCGGGGCGACCGGCGGCGTGGGCAGCGTCGCCGTCGCCCTGCTGGCCGCCGCCGGATTCACGGTCGCCGCCGCCACCGGCAAGACCGGCGAAACCGGCTACCTGAGGGGGCTCGGGGCCGCCACGGTCCTGGATCGCGCCGAACTCGCCGAGCGCGGCAAACCACTCCAGCGGGAACGCTGGGCCGGGGTCGTCGAGGCCGCGGGCAGCCACACCCTGGCCAATGCCTGCGCCCAGACCCGCTACGACGGCGTGGTCGCCGCGTGCGGGCTGGCCCAGGGCATGGATTTCCCGGGCACCGTCGCCCCGTTCATCCTGCGCGGCGTGACGCTGCGCGGCATCGACAGCGTGCGGGCGCCCGCCCCGGCCCGCGCCGCGGCCTGGGCCCGGCTGGCCGCCGATCTGAAACCCGATGCGCTGGCCTCGATCACGCAGGAGATCGGCTTGTCCGAGGCGATCGCGGGCGCGCACCGGCTCATGGACGGCACGGTGCGCGGCCGCATCGTCGTCGACGTCAATCGATAACCAGGAGACACAGTGAGCAACAAGACCGTCGAACTCGACCTGTCCGACGTCGCGCCCCGGGTGGGTCAGCCGGTCGGCGGCGGGCAGCTCTGGGAACCGTGCAGTGCCTCCGACATCCGGCGCTGGGCCATGGCGATGGACTACCCGAACCCGCTGCACTGGGATCAGCGCTTCGCCCGGGAGTCCCGCTACGGCGGGCTGATCGCCCCGCAGTCCATGGCCGTCGCGCTGGACTACGGGCACGGCTGCGCCCCCGCCTGCGTCGGCCGGATACCGGGCAGCCACCTGATCTTCGCCGGTGAGGAGTGGTGGTTCTACGGCGCGCCGGTGCGGCCGGGCGATCAGCTGTTCCAGGAGCGCCGTTTCCACGACTACAAGGTGGCGGACACGAAATTCGCCGGGCCCACGCTGTTCTCGCGCGGCGACACCACCCACCGCAATCAGCACGGCGTGCTGGTGGCCCGCGAACGATCGACGACCATCCGCTATCTCGCCCGGGAGGCCCGCGAGCGCGGCATGTACGACAAGCAGGCCGGCGCGCCGAAGCGGTGGTCGGCGGCCGAACTCGACGCGGTGGCGGCCCTGCGCACCGAATGGCTGATGTCCAACCGGCTGGGCGTCTCCCCGCGCTTCGAGGAGGTGCGGGTCGGCCAGACACTGCCGCGCCGCGTGATCGGCCCGCACAGCATCGCCAGCTTCACCACCGAGTACCGGGCCTTCCTGTTCAACATCTGGGGCACCTTCGACTGGGTCACCCCGCCGGGCGTCGAGGACCCCTGGGTGTATCAGGATCCGGGCTGGATCGAGGGCTTCGCCTTCGACGAGGAGGGCGCGAAGATCGATCCGCGCAAGCGCGACGGTCTCTACGTCGGCCCCTCGCGCGGGCACACCGACAACGAGAAGGCCGACGAGGTCGGCATGGGCCGCGCCTACGGCTACGGCGCGACCATGGGCGCGTGGTGCACCGACTACCTGGCCTACTGGGCGGGCACCGAAGGCCTGGTGCGGCACATCAAATCCGATTTCCGGCTGCCCTCCTTCGAAGGCGACGTGACCTACTTCGACGCCGAGGTCACCGGGAAACAGCCGCAGTCGAGCTGGGGCGTGCCCGTGGTCGAGGTGACGCTGCGCCTCACCGATCAGAACGGCGGCGTGCTGGTGGATTCCACCGCCGAGGTCGAGTTGCCGCGCTAGCGGCCCGCAACGAACACAGAGGCAGCACAGATGGATTCGATCCTTTCCGGACCCTCGCTGGAGTCCGAGCCCGGCCTGGGCGCCCTGACCCTGCCGGGCTTCCTGCGGGAGGTGAGCGAGCGCTTCGCCGACCGCGAAGCGCTGGTGGCCCGCACCGGCGCGGAGATCACCCGGTGGAGCTACACCGACCTGTGGGACCGGTCGGTCGAGGTCGCCCGCGCACTGCACGCGCTCGGACTCGGCAAGGACGGCCGGGTCGGCGTGCTGATGACCAACCGGCCGGAGTGGATCTCGGCGGTCTTCGGCACCGCGCTGGCCGGCGGGGTCGCGGTCACCCTCAGCACCTTCGCCACCCCCGCCGAACTCGATCAGCTGCTGCGGGCTTCCGGAGTATCGGTGCTGCTGTTCGAGAAGCACGTACTGACAAGGGATTTCGCGCAGGTACTGGCCGAGCTCGAACCAGCGCTCGGCACCGCCGCCCCGGGCGCGCTGCGCTCGCCGCGCTACCCGTTCCTGCGCCACCTCGCGGCCGTCGGCCCCGACGCGGGCCCGGCGGTGGACACGTGGCCGGAGTTCCTGGCGCGCGGTCGCGGCGAATCGCACGAGTCGATCGCGGCGACCGCCGCCGGCGTGCGCCCGAGCGATCCCGCGGTGCTGTTCTTCTCCTCCGGCTCGACCAGTACCCCGAAGGGCATTCTCAGCGCGCATCGCGGGGTGGCCATCCAGCTGTGGCGCTTCCGGCGCATGTACGGTTTCACCCCGCGGGACCGGGTGCGCGGCTGGTCGGCCAACGGCTTCTTCTGGTCCGGCAACTTCGCGCTGGCCCTGGGCGCGACGCTGGCCAGCGGTGGCTCGCTGGTGCTGCAACCCACCTTCGAGCCCGCCGCCGCGCTGGCCCTGATGCAGGCCGAGCGGGTGAACTTTCCGTTCGCCTGGCCGCACCAGTGGGAACAGCTCGCGGCCGCGCCCGGCTGGGACAGCGCCGACCTGAGCAGCATGCGCTTCGTCGACGCCCGCAGTCCGTTCGCGCGGCACCCGACCGTCACCTCGCACTGGACCGAACCGAACCACGCCTACGGCAACACCGAGACCTTCACCATCACCACCTCCTATCCCGCCGACACCCCCGAGGACGTGCACGCGGGCAGCAACGGCGTGCCGCTGCCCGGCGTCACGATCAAGATCGCCGATCCGATCACCGGCGCGGTGCCGCCGCGCGGCGAGAGCGGCGAGATCTGCGTCAAGTCACCGACACTCATGCTCGGCTACCTCGGCGTCCCGCGCGAGGAGACCTTCGATCCCGACGGGTTCTTCCGCACGGGCGACGGCGGCTACCTCGACGCGGCCGGACGCCTGTTCTGGGTCGGGCGCCTGACCGACATCATCAAGACCGGCGGCGCGAACGTCTCCCCGGTGGAGGTCGACGAGGCGCTGGCCGCCTATCCGGGCGTGAAACTCGCGCGCACCGTCGGCGTGCCGCACGACACGCTCGGCGAGGTGGTCGTGGCCTGCGTGGTCGCCCACGACGGCGTGACGCTGGACGAGGACCGGATCCGCGCCTTCCTGCGCGAACGGCTGGCCAGCTACAAGGTGCCCCGGCACGTGTTGCCGTTCGACGAGCGCGATTTCGCGCTCACCGGCAACGCCAAGATCAAAGCCGGCGAACTGCGCGCCCTGGCCGCACAGCGGCTGACCTCCTGAGCACGCATCCCTTCCCGACCCCGACAAGGAGAATCCCATGGCCAAGCGCGACCTGCCGTATCCGCTCTTCGACGCCGACAACCACCTCTACGAGACCCGCGAGGCGCTGACCAGGTTCCTGCCCGACCGATACCGCGACGCCATCAAATACGTCGAGGTCGACGGCCGCACCAAGATCGCGATTCGCGGGCAGATCAGCAACTACATCCCCAATCCCACCTTCGACGTGGTGGCCCGGCCGGGCGCGATGGAGGACTACTTCAAGCACGGCAACCCCGACGGCAAGAGCATGCGCGACATCTTCGGCAAACCGATCCCGTCCGCGCCGGCGTTCCGCGAACCCGCGCCGCGCCTGGAACTCATGGACAAGTTGCAGATCGACCGGGCCCTGATGTTCCCGACCCTGGCCAGCCTCATCGAGGAACGCATGAAGGACGATCCGCAGCTGATCCACGCCGTCGTGCACTCGCTCAATCAGTGGCTGCACGAAACCTGGTCGTTCAACTACGCCGATCGCATCTTCACCGTGCCGGTGATCAGCCTGCCGATCGTGGAGCGGGCGATCGAGGAACTGGAGTGGGTGGTCGAGCGCGGCGCGCGGGCCATTCTGGTCCGCCCGGCGCCGGTGCCCGGCCTGTACGGTCCGCGCTCGTTCGCGGTGCCGGAGTTCGATCCGTTCTGGCGGCGGGTGGTCGAACTGGACGTGCTGGTCACCATGCACTCCTCGGACAGCGGCTACGCCCGCCACGCCTCGGAGTGGGACGGCGGCTCGCGCGAGATGCTGCCCTTCCAGATCAACACCTTCAAGATGATCAACGAATGGCAGCCGATTCGCGACGCGATGGCCTCCTGGGTCTGCCACGGCGCGCTGTTCCGGTTCCCGGAGTTGAAGATCGCCGTCATCGAGAACGGCGCCGCCTGGCTGCCCGGGCTGCTGGACAGTCTGGCGACGGTGTACAAGAAAGCCCCGCAGGGCTTTCCGGGCGATCCCGTCGAAGCGATCAAGAAGATCCACGTCAGCCCGTTCTGGGAGGAGGATCTGGTGGAGCTGTCGCGCGTCATCGGCGCCGACCACGTGCTGTTCGGCTCGGACTATCCGCATCCGGAGGGCCTGGCCGAACCGGCCCGGTACGTCGACGAGATCAAGGATCTGCCGTTGGCGGATCAGCGGCTGATCATGGGCGGCAATCTCGCCCGGCTGCTGAACCTCTGAGCGGCGGCGCGAGCGGCCGGGCTCCGGACGGCCGCTCGCCCGGTCAGCGCGCGCCGACGCGGCGCAGCCGGCGTCCCGGCGACTCGCCGCAGTAGAACGACTCCACCGGGGCGATCGGGGTGTCCGGCAGCGCCACCGCGGCCCAGGCCCGCGCTTTGAACGCCCGTGCGGCGTAACTCAATCGGTGCTCGACCACGCGCAGGCGGCCGTCCAGCTCCGCGGGCCGGGTGCGGCCCCAGACGGTGATCTCCATCGGCGCGCGGGCCAGTTGCCCGAGCACCCCCGAGCGCACCCGCTCGTCGGAGTCGTACAGCGCGCCCGCCACCGCGATCGCCTGCGGCGCGAGGTCGTGCAGGGCCGCGTCCGGGCTCAGCTCCGGATCCAGGAGCCGGGCCCCGAGGATGCGCAGCGGCCGCGGATCGGCCGGTGTGGTGAGGACGGTGACGTCCCAGCCCGCCATGGCGCGGTCGCACACCCAGCCGCCGGCGCAGCGGACCGCGTCGAGCGCGCTGGGGGCCAGCACGGCCATCCGATAGCGCCGTTGCCTACTCGGCTGTGCTGTCATCGCTGGACATCCTTGTCGCTGTGGGCAATCGGTAACGGGCGGCGAGGCGGCGGCGGTGCGCGGCCGGGGAGCCGTAGAGGGCGCGGTCGAGGGTGGCGCGCTCGAGGTAGCGGTGCAGGCCGCTGTCCCAGGTGTAGCCGTAGCCGCCGTGCAACTGCATCGCCTTGCCCGCGATCTCGACCGCGGCGGCGCAGGCGTGGGATTTGGCCATGGCCACCGCGACCACGGCGTCGGGGGCCTGGGCGGCGACCGCGTGGACCGCCGCGTCGACCAGATGCCGGGACACCGTGAGGCGCACCAGCATGTCGGCGCAGGCGTGCTTCACCGCCTGGAACGAGCCGATGGGGCGGCCGAATTGCCGCCGGGCGCCGGCGTAGGCGACGGTGGCGTCGAGCATGGCCTCGCTCAGGCCGAGACTGTCGCAGGCGATAGCGGCGGCGGCGCGATCGTGCAGGCGCCGCAGGGCCGCGACCGGGTCACCGGCGAAGCGCCGGATCGCCTCGGGTGCGACGGTGAGCTCGTCGGCGGCCACCGTGCCGAAGGCGCGGGTGCGGTCCAGCAAGGGCTGGGCGGCACGGGTGAGCCCGGCGGTGCGCGCGGAGAGCGCCACCACCACCGGAGGTCCACCGTCCTCGGTCGCGACCAGCAGGAACTCGTCGGCGACCGGCGCGTCGAGCACGAATCGCGCACTGCCGGACAGCACCCACCGGGTTCCGCGCCGCCCCAGGCGGAACGGCGCGCCGGGTGGTCCGCACGCGTCGGCGTCGGCCGTGAACGCCACCGCCACCGTCGACCGGCCCGCCGCGATCGCGGCCAGCGACTCGTCTCGCCCGGGTCCGGGTGCGAGGTGCAGGCAAGCGCCCACGGCCAGCACCGCGCCGGGATACGACCCGGTCGCCACGGCTCGGCCCCACTCCCGCGCGACGACGGCGGCCTCGGCGAACGTGGCTCCCGCACCGCCCAGTTCCTCCGGCACCTCCACCCCGAGCCAGCCCTGCCGGGCCAGCAGCCCGCGCGCGACCGGCGTCTCCGGCGCCGCACGGGACAGCACGGCGCGGGCCGTGTCACGCAATTCCGGGTGCAGTGCGGCGAATTCGGCGGCCGCCGCGGAGCCGATCATCGCCCGGCCGCCGGTTCCCGGGGCAGCCCGAGGCCGCGTTCGCCGATGATGGTGCGCTGGATCTCGCTGGTGCCGCCGGGGATCGTCCACTCCCAGGAACCGACGAAATCCAGCACCCAGGCCCCGGATTCCCAGCCGCCCGAGCGCGGTTTGCGCAGCACGCCGTGCGCTGCCACGCCCCCGAGCTCGGCCCCGAAATCGGTGAGCCGTTGCAGTAGTTCGCTGTAGTACAGCTTGACGATCGAGGCGTCGGCCGGGCCGGCGGCGCCGCGCTCGTGGCGCCGCACCAGATCACGGCACAGGGCGCGCAGGCCGGTGATCTCGGTGTCCAAGGCCGCCAGCCGGTCCAGCACGACGGGATCCTCGAGCGGCCGGCGGCCGTCCGGGCCGGGGTGCGCACACGATTCCAGCAGCCACCGGAACCCGGCATTGCCCAGGCGCTCGGCCAGTTCCAGCATGGTCAGGCCGCGTTCCGCGCCCAGCGTGCGCTGCGCGAGCTGCCATCCCGCATGCTCTGCACCGATCAGGTTCGCCGCGGGTATCCGCACCTGATCGAGAAAGATCTCGCAGAAGTGCGCTTCGCCGGTGGCCTGCCGGATCGGGCGCACGTCCAGGCCGGGCGAGCGCATGTCCAGCAGGAAGTACGAGATGCCGTGGCGCCGGGGCGCGTCCGGGTCGGTGCGGGCCAGCAGCAGACACCAGTCGGCGTACTGGGCGCCGCTGGCCCACACCTTCTGTCCGGTGACCACGTAGTCGTCGCCGGCCCGCCGGGCCGTGGTGGCCAGCGCCGCCAGATCCGATCCGGCCTCGGGTTCGGAGAAGCCCTGAACCCAGATCTCGCCGTCGAGAATCGCGGGCAGGTGCCGCGCGCGCTGGGCCTCGGTGCCGGCGGCGAGCAGGGTGGCGGCCGCGTGGTGAATCGCCACGAACGCCAGGACCAGGCGCGGCGCATCATGCGCGGCCAGCTCCTGGTACAGCACCACCTGCCGGGGAATCGAGAGGCCGCCGCCCCAGGCAGGCGGCCAGTGCGGCACCGCGTAGCCCGCGCCGCGCAAGGTCTGGAACCAATCCCGCTGGAACGCGACGAATTCGGTTTCCGGCGCTCCGGTCTGGGCGGCACGCCAGTCCCGGGGAATGTGCGCGCGACACCAGGCCCGCACCTCGGCCCGGAACTCGGCCAGGTCGTCGCCGGTCACGGCGCGGCCGTCCGCTGGTGCAGGGCCAGCAGCCGGTCCCGGTGCTCGGCCGACCGCATGGTGACCACCTCCGCGGCGAAACCGGCCTGCAGCGGACCGGCCAGCGCTTGCGAAAGATACATGTTGACCACTCGTTTCGTGCTGCGCAGCGCCTCCGCCGGCTGCGCCGCCAGCCGTTCGGCCAGGCGGTGCGCGGCGGGCAGCAGGTCCGCCGGCGGCACCGCCCTGCTGGCCAGTCCGAGCTGCACGGCGGTCGCGGCATCGATGCGATCGCCGGTGAACAGGTACTCCCGCGAGCGCAGGATCGGGGTGAGCAGCGGCCAGAACGCTGCGCCGCCGTCACCGGCGACCAATCCGACCGCGATGTGCGGATCGGCCAGGTACGCCCGCTCGGAGATCAGCGCGATATCGCTGAGCAGCGCGAGGCTGGCCCCCAATCCCACTGCCGCACCGTTGATCGCGGCGATCACCGGCAGGGGGAAGCGCAGCATCTCCTCGATGATCTGGGCGCCCTCGCGCACGCTTTCCTCCCGCGCCACCGGATCGTCGAGGAAGGAGGTGATCCAGGCCAGATCGCCGCCCGCGCTGAACGCGCGCCCGGCTCCGGTCAGGATCACCGCGCGCGCCTCGCGATCCGCGGCCAGCTGCCGCCACACCGAAGCCAGCGCCGAGTGCATGTCCGCATCGACCGCATTCAGTTCGCCGGGCCGATCCAGCACGACCACCCGGATCGGCCCCGCCGCCTCGACCCGCACCGCGTCCGGCAATTCGTAGGCCATATCGTCACGCCCCCTTCGCGTTCGCCGGTCCGGCGAACAACCCGGTGAGACCCCGCCGGCCGATCCGGCGGGTCAGGAGTTCCTCGGTGGCCGCGCTGCCGACCGGAAGCCGGCGCAACGGCAGGCTGTAGCGCGACAGCCACGACAGCGGCGACTCGTCACAGAACCCGAGCGCCCCGTGCACCTGATGCGCCACCCGGAACACGACCTCGGCGGCCTCCAGCGCCGCCACCCGCAGCGCCAGCGCGTCCTCGACCCGCTCGGGGCGCCGCTCCGCGACGGCCCACAGCGCGTATCGCGCCAGCATCTCCACCCCGCGCCGCTCCACCTCGGCGTCGGTCAGCTGGAACTGCACCCCCTGGAATTCCGCCAGCGGCTGCCCGAACTGCTCCCGCACCAGCACGTGCGCCCGCGCCAGATCCATCGCGCGATCCAGCATCCCGAGCAGCGTCCAGCACGGCAGCACCAGCCCGAGCGCCAGATCCGCGGCACCGTCCCGATCGGCTGCCCGGCCGACCGCGGCGCGCTCGCCGCGGCCTGCCTCACCGGGATGTCGTTCGGCGACAACGCCGTCGCCCCAGTCGGCTGCGCTGAGGGATGCGCGGAGCCCGGTTCCGCGCTCGCCGGGGACAGGCTCGCCGTTTCCCGTGGCGACAGAGCTGCGTCCGGCGGCATGCTCGGCCAGAACGATCCGACTGGAGGGGGTCTGTTCGATCGGGTGCCAAGTCAACGGCGCGCAGAAAGCGGTCGCCCGGGGCGGTGCGTCCGTGTGCGTCACTGTGACGTTGCCGGGTGTGCCCTCCAGTGTCACCGCGGCCCAGCGGTAGTCGAGTCCGGCCAGTGGCCCGCGCGGGGTGGAGCCCGAGATCACCACCAGGCCGTCGCCGCCGTCGGCCGGGCGGGCCAGGCGTTCGGCCACCGGGTACGGGACGGCCCAGTAGCCGGCGCTGCGGCACAGGGCGGCGGCGGCTTGGAGCTCGTGGGAGTCGCTGCGGGGTGCGAGGTCCCAGGCGCCGAGACCGGCCAGAATCGGTGCGACCAGCTCGCCGCGCCGGTGCGGGTACCGCTCGGCCTGCTGGAGCAGGGTGTCACCCCCGGCCTGGGCGAAGGCGCGGCGGGCCTGCCGGCCGAACTCGACGGCTTCGGCGCAGAGTTCCACGTCCATCAGGCGGCCGCCATCAGCGTGCGGGCCAGCAGGATTCGCTGCATTTCGATGCTGCCCGAGGCGACGGTCGACGCCTGGGCGTAGCGCCAGTGGTCGGCGACCGCGCGCTGGAAGCGGCGGCCGGGTTCGTCGTCCGGGGCGGCGGCCGCGATCTCGGCGAGGACGACGGCACTGTCCTGATCGAGCCGGGTGACCGCGATGCGGTAGGCGGCGGTGTCGCCCGGCGTGATCCGCCCCTGGCTCTGCAGCGCCAGCACCTGGTAGGCGAGCAGCCGGGCCCGCCGGCAATGGGTGAGCATGCGCGCCCACCGGCCGCGCAGTTGCGGCACCAGCCGCTCCCAGCCCGGGCCGAGCACTTCGGGCGCGCTCTGCAGCAGACGTTCGCAGCGCGCGTACCGCGCGATCCCGACCCGCTCGAGCGCGAGTACCTCGCGCACCACCCGCCAGCCGTCCCCCACCCGGCCCAGCACCTCGGCCTCGGTGACCCGGACCCCGTCGAGAAACACCTCGTTGAGATGGTGCGGCCCCAGCATCGAGCGAATGGGGCGCACCTCGATGCCGGGGCTCGACATCGGCACCAGGAAAACCGTGAGCCCCTGCTGCTTCCGGTCCGTGCGGGAGGTGCGCGCGAGCAGGAAGCACCATTGCGCGAGCTGCGCGTAGGAGGTCCAGATCTTCTGACCGGTGATCGACCAGCCGGCCCCGTCGGGCCGCGCGGCGGTGCGCAGCGAGGCCAGATCGGACCCGGAATCGGGCTCGCTGAACCCCTGGCACCAGATCACCGCACCGTGCGCGATGGGTGGCAGGTGCCGGCGCCGCTGTTCGGCGCTGCCGTGCCGCATCAGCGCCGGGCCCACCCAGTTCACGCCCATGTACTGCGCCCCGCGGGGTTCGTGGTGCGCCCACATCTCCTCGCGCACCACGGTCTGCTCCCAGATCGAGGCGCCGCGCCCGCCGAACTCCACGGGCCACGCCGCGCACAGCAATCCCCGCTCGGCCAGGACCTGGCAGAAGTGTTGCGCCACCGCCTGATCCGCCGGGTCGTCGGTGAACGCGCCGAGGAAGTCCGCGGGCACCTCGGTCGCCACGAGGTCGCGCAGTTCGCCGCGCAGGCGCGCCGCGGCTTCGCCCATCTCGAAGTCCATGCGCCGGACAGTACTTCAATCCTCATAAGGATAGCAATGTTTGAATGGTCAGCGAGCTGTGGGTAAACTCGCGAGGTCGACAAGGAAAGGGGTCTGCGTGACCAACCCCCGGCGTGGCCGGATCCCGCAACGCCGCATCGCGGAAACCGTTGCCGCGGAGCTGCGTACCCGCATCCTGTCCGGCGACGACGACTACCGCCTGCCCACCCAGGATCAGCTGGTCCAGGATTTCGGCGTCAGCTACCCCTCCATCCGCGAGGCCCTGCGCATCCTGGAGACCGAGGGCCTGGTGACGGTCCGGCGCGGCAACGTCGGCGGCGCCGAGGTGCACCGGCCGAACGAGTCGTCGGCGGCCTACCACCTGGGGCTGGCGCTCCAGGGCGCACGCGTCACCCTGGGCGATCTGGCCTCGGGCCTGCGCACGCTGGAACCCATGTGCGCCGCGGAGTGCGCCCGCCGCGAGGACCGCGCCGAGGTCGTGGTCCCGGCCCTGGAGGCCAATATCGCGGCCTGCACGGCCCTGATCGGCGAGGGCATCGAATTCACCCACACCGCACGTGAATTCCACGATCTGGTCGTGTCGTTCCACCCGAACGCCACCCTGCGCTACGTCGTGAGCAGCCTGGTGGCGCTCTGGTCCGCCCAGGAGGAAGCCTGGGCCGAGGTGCTCACCAAGCGCGGCGAGTACCCCTCGCCCGCGGACTCCGCCGAGGCCGTGCACACCCACGAGCGCATCACCGCGGCGATCGCGGCCGGTGACGCCGCCGAGGCCGAGCGCTACTACCGCAGCCACCTGGCCGCCACCCAGACCCTGGTCCTGGACCGCTTCGACAACGGCGTCGTCAACGCCTCCGCCGACGTGGTGCGCCAGGCCATGCAATCGAGCCGGGGCATGCGCATCTAGCTCGCCCGATCCGCCTGGTTCGCGAATCCTTTCGCGGGCCAGGCTTTTTCATGCCCGGATATCGAAATGTCAAGTATTGCTATCCTTATGAGGATTGTCGTACTGTGGCCCCACAAGCAGTGGCCCGCATCACGAAACGGACCGATCCGGCCGTCGCGCGGAGCGCCACGCATATCGACGTTCTCACCGTTCAGGGAGGCCCGCCTTGACTCAGGGCGCGCGCTACAGCAGCACCACAGCCATCACCCTCGCCGCCGGGGTAAGCCTCGAGCGCCTCACGCCCCCGAGCCGCCTGTTCGGCGCGAACGGCCTGCGCACCGGCGCCGATGGCCGCGTCTACGTCGCCCAGGTGGCCGGCAGCCAGATCAGCGCCCTGGACGTCGGCACCGGCGAACTCGAGACCATCAGCGCCAAGGGCGGCGACATCGTCGCCCCCGACGACATCGCCTTCGACGCCGCGGGCAATCTGTTCGCCACCGAGTACATGGACGCACGAGTCAGCCTGCGTGACAAGGACGGTCGCGTCCGGGTACTGCGCGACGACCTGCCCGGCGCGAACGGCATCACCGTGCATCACGGCCGGCTGTTCGTCAACGAGTGCCGCGTCGGCGGCCGCCTCATGGAACTGCCCCTGGACGGCGGCGCGCCGCGCGTGCTCCAGGACAACCTGCCGATGCCCAACGCCATGGAGGTCGGGCCCGACGGTCTCCTCTACTACCCCGTCATGGGCACCAACGACATCTGGCGCGTCGACCCGGACGGCGGTGCGCCCGAACGGGTCGCGGCCGATCTCGGCGTGCCCGACTCGGTGAAGTTCGACAGCGCGGGCCGGATCGTGTCCACCCAGGTCCAGACCGGCGAGGTGCTGCGCATCGATCCGCGCACCGGCGACCGGCAGGTGCTCGCGCGCCTGGCGCCCGGCCTGGACAACTGCACCTTCGTCGGCGATCGGCTGTTCGTCTCGAATTTCAGCGGCGAGATCACCGAGATCGAGCCCGGCGGCCGGACCCGGGCGGTTCTGCCGGGCGGTCTGCTGTGGCCGCTGGATCTCACCGTCGGACCCGACGGCGCCCTCTATGTCGCCGACGGCACCTACCTCTACGTGCAGCGGGCCGGCGAATTGCACGAGATCGCCTCGCTGTTCAGTCCCGGCACGCCCGGCTATGTGCGCGGCATCGCCGCCGTCGGCCCGGACGAGCTGGTGTGCACCACCTCCACCGGCGCGGTCTGCTACTACCGGCAGGGCCCGGACCCGCAGACCAAGCTCGTGGCCGAGGGCTTCGATCAGCTCTACGGCGTCGCCGCGACCGCGGACCGCACCGTCGTGGCCGCCGAACTCGGCGCCGGGCGCGTGCTCTCGATCCGGGCGGGGCAGGTCTCGGTGCTGGCCACCGGCCTGGACGCCCCGATGGGCGTCGCCTTCGGCCCGGACGGCACGGTGCTGACCGCCGAGTCCGGCGCCGGGCGCGTCGTCGCGATCAGCGGTGGCGGGGTGGACACGGTGGTGGACGGCCTGGAGTCGCCCCAGGGCATCCTGGTGCGCGGCACGCGATTGCTCGTCCTCGACGCCGGCCTGAAGGCGCTCGTCGCCGTCGATCTCGAGACCAAGGCCCGCCAGACCCTGGCGGGGAACCTCCCGGTCGGCGCGCCACCGGGCGTCGTCGCCAAACCGCTGCGCGGCACGCCGCCGTTCTCCGGTCCGATGGGCCCGTTCGCGGGCCTCACGGCCGGGCCGGACGGGACCGTCTACCTCTCGGCCGACGCCGAGGGCAGCGTGCTCGCACTGCGATTCGCGGAGTAATGATGGCGCACAACGGATTTCCCGGACTCACCGGACGCGTCGTGATCGTCTCCGGCGCGGGCGGCGGCGGCATCGGCACCGCCGTGACCCGGATGGTCGCCGCGGCCGGAGCCACGGTCCTGGCGGTGAGCCGGTCGCGGGACAACCTCGCCACCCACATCGAACCGCTTGCCGCCGAAGGGCTTCCGGTCGTTCCGGTGGCGGCGGACGCGGCCACCGACGCCGGGATCGCCACGGTGCTCGCGCACGCCCGCCGCACGGAGGGCGAGCTGTACGGCCTGGTCAACGTGGCCGGCGGCGCGGCCCCCGCGACCTGGATGCCCGCGACCCGGGTGACGCGCGCCGACTGGCGCGCCCTGTTCACCCAGAACCTGGAGACCATGTTCTTCATGAGCCAGGCCGTCGCGGCCGAGCTCACCGCGCACGGGCGGCCCGGCTCGATCGTGTCGATCTCCTCGATCAGCGGCATGAACACCGCGCCCTTCCACATCGCCTACGGCACCGCCAAGGCCGCGCTGGTCGCGGCGACCCGCACGCTCGCGGTCGAGCTGGCGGGGCACGACATCCGGGTCAACGCCGTCGCGCCCGGCGTCACCGAGACCCCTGCCTCGCGGGCCTATGTCGGCGCCGATCCGGACCGGGACCGCCGCGCCATCGCCATGGGCCGGCGCGGCCGCCCGGAGGAGCAGGCGGGCGCGGTGCTGTTCCTGCTGTCCGAGCTGGCCGGTTACGTCACGGGTCAGACGCTGCTGGTGGACGGCGGCCTGAATCTGAAGTGGACCCACCTCGGCGCGGACCACACCTCGCTGTTCCTCGAGGACGACGCCTTCCGCGCCGCCATCACGCACTGACACCACGGTTTTCCCCAGGAGGACGCCATGACCGACACCGAGCCCGCGCCACCGCTGTCGACGCCGATGACGATCGGTGTCGAGGCCTACATCTGCCCCGAGTACGCCCGGGCCGAGGGCGACAAGCTGTGGGCCAAGGTGTGGCAGCAGGTCTGCCGGGTGGAGGAGATCCCGCGCCCCGGCGACTTCCTCACCTACGAGATCGGGACGGATTCGATCATCGTGGTGCGCACCGCGGCGGGCGATATCCGCGCCCACCACAATGTCTGCGCCCATCGCGGCCGCCGGCTGATCGACGTCCCGCCGGGCGCGCACGACGCGCGCGGCAGCCGCAAACAGTTCGTCTGCGGTTTCCACGGGTGGCGCTACGACCTGGAGGGCCGCAACACCTTCGCCGCCGAACGCGGGGACTGGCCGTGCGGGCTCACCGAGCGCAACGACGGCCTGACCCCGGTGCGGGCCGACACCTGGGGCGGCTGGGTCTGGATCACGATGGATCCGGACTGCGAGCCGCTGCGCGCCTACCTGGAGCCGGCCGCCGGTCTGCTCGAGCATTTCGAGCTGGAGAACATGCGCTACCGGTGGCGGCGGTGGCTGACCTTCGACTGCAACTGGAAGGTCGCCTTCGAGGCGTTCATGGAGACCTACCACGTGCCCTACACCCACCCGGAGTTCATGAACTTCGGGCAGTTCCTGGGCTGGGCGCGGGCGCAGGGCCGGCACAGCAACATCGGCTACGACGCGCCGAAGGGCATGGAGGAGAACCAGGCCAAGGTGCGCCTGGGCAGCGGGCCCGACGCCAGGGTGTCCACGGCCACCCTGCAGAACTTCACCTGGGAGAACGCCAACACCAACACCACCCGCACCCTGGTCGACGTCGCCAACCGCCTGGTCGACGAATTGCCCGAGGGCACACCGGCGCCCGAGGTGCTGCGGTACTGGCTCGACACCGCGCGCGCCGAGGACGAGGCCCGCGGGGTGGTGTGGCCGAAGGTCGATCCGGCCGTCGTGGCCGAGGCCGGTACCGCCTGGCAGATCTTCCCGAATTTCCAGATCGGGCACGCGCTGAACAACATGCTCTGCTACCGGTTCCGGCCCTTCGGCACCGATCCGGACAAGTGCGTGTTCGAAGCCGCCGTCTTCGAACTCTTCCCGCCCGGCGAGGAACCGCACACCGAATGGGAGTACACCCCGGTGGGCGACCCGAACTGGCGCTCGGTGCTGCCGCAGGACTTCGACAATATGGCCGCCGTCCAGCAGGGGCTCAAGAGCCGCGGGTTCTCCGGCCCGAAGCCCAATCCGTATCGCGAGCGCAGCGTGGTCAACCTGCACCGCAATCTGGCGGCCTACATGGGCACCGGCGCCCCCCGCGATCTGACCTGAATCCTCCACCCCAGCAAGGACCTTCGCATGCACGACTGTGCGCCCACCCCGACTCCCGAGATCGACCTGCCGGCCCTGCGCGGGCGCTACCTCGCCGAACGCGACAAGCGCCTGCGCACCGAGGGCCAGGACCAATACCGGGTGACCGAGGACGGCTTCACCGATTTCTACGAAGCCGATCCCTACACCCCGGTGGTGCCGCGCGCCCCGATCACCGGCGAGATCGGCGTGGCGATTCTCGGCGGCGGCTGGGCCGGACTGATCGCCGCGGCCCGGCTCGAGCAGGCCGGGGTCACCGATTTCCGGATCATCGAACTCGGCGGCGATTTCGGCGGGGCCTGGTATTGGAACCGCTATCCCGGCATCCAGGTCGACACCGACAGCTACAGCTATCTGCCGCTGCTCGAGGAAACCGGGTACATGCCCACCGAGAAGTACGCCCGCGGCGACGAATGCTTCGAGCACGCCCAGCGCATCGGCAAGCACTTCAATCTCTACGAGCGCACCGTTTTCAGCACCCTGGTGCGCTCACTGGAGTGGGACGAGACGAGCAAGCGCTGGCGTGTGGGCACCAATCGCGGTGACGACATCCGCGCGCGGTTCGTCGTCATGGCGCAGGGCCCGTTCAACAAGCCGAAGCTGCCGGGCATCCCGGGCATCACCGAATTCCAGGGGCATGCCTTCCACAGCGCGCGGTGGGACTACGAGTACACCGGCGGCACGATGCGCGGCGGGCTGGACCGGCTGGCCGGCAAACGCGTCGCGGTGATCGGCACGGGAGCCAGTGGCATCCAGGTGATTCCGCATCTGGCGCGCGCCGCCGAGCACCTCTACGTCTTCCAGCGCACGCCCTCCTATGTCTACGATCGCGGTGACGTGCCCACCGATCCGGACTGGGCCGCCACCCTGCGCCCGGGCTGGACGCGCGAGCGCAAGCGCAACTTCCACACCGCCGCGTTCGAGGCGTTCGCGCCGGGCCAGCCGGATCTGATCTGCGACGGCTGGACCGAGGTGAGCCGCAACCTGGAGGCGCGGCTCACCGCCACCGGCGGCTGGGCGACGCTGACGCCCGAGGAGTTCCTGCGGCTGCGCGAGATCGAGGACTACCGGGCGATGGAGCGGGTCCGCCGCCGCGTCGACGAGGTGGTGCGCGACCCGGCGACCGCCGCCGCGCTCAAGCCCTACTACCGGTTCCTGTGCAAGCGGCCGTGTTTCAGCGACGAGTACCTGCCGACCTTCAACCGGGACAACGTCACTCTCGTCGACGTCTCGGAAACCAAAGGCGTGGAACGCATCACCGCCCATGGCGTGCGCGCGCACGGTGTCGAGCACGAGGTGGACTGCCTCGTCTTCGCCAGCGGTTTCGAGATCACCACCGATCTGGACCGCCGCCTGGGCATCGCCCCGTTCACCGGCCGCGCCGGACGCTCGCTCTACGACCATTGGGCCACGGGGTATCGCACGCTGCACGGGCTCACCACCAGTGGTTTCCCGAACATCTTCTTCACCGGGTTCCTGCAGGGCGGCGTCACCGCGAGCACCACCGACATGTTCGATCAGCAGGCGGGCCACATCGCCTACATCCTGGCCCACGCCCTGGAATCGGGGGCCGCCACCGTCGAGCCGACCGCCGAGGCCGTCGACCGGTGGTGTGCCACCGTGCGCGAGACGGCCGTCGACAATTCCGTCTTCCAGCGCGAATGCACGCCCGGCTACTACAACAACGAGGGCGAGAAACAGATCCGCTCACACCTGGGCGAGCCGTACTGGCCCGGCTTCTACGCGTTCGAGGATCTGCTGGAGGCGTGGCGCGCGACCGGCGAGCTGCCCGGCCTGAGGCTCGGGACCTAGCATGACCCGACTGAGATTCGACGGCCGCGTCGCCGTCGTCACCGGAGCCGGCCGCGGCCTGGGCCGCGCCTATGCCGAACTGCTGGCCGCGCGCGGCGCGCGGGTGATCGTCAACGATTCCGGCGGCACCGTGCGCGGCGACCGCGTCGAGGCCGAGGTCGCCGCCGAGGTGGCGCGCGCGATCCGCGACTTCGGCGGCGCGGCCCTGGCCTGCACCGAATCGGTCGCCACGCCGGCGGGCGGGCAGGCGATCGTCGACGCGGCCCTGGACGCCTACGGCCGCATCGACATCCTGATCCACAACGCGGGCAACGTGCGGCCCGGATCGCTCACCGAGCTGAGCTTCGAGGACTTCGAGGCCGTACTGGACGTCCATCTGCGCGGGGCGTTCCATCTCGTGCGGGCGGCCTTTCCGCGGATGAGCGCGGCCGGATACGGGCGAGTGGTGCTCACCTCCTCGATCGGCGGGCTGTACGGCAACCACCGGGTCGCCAACTACGCCGTCGCCAAGTCCTCGATGATCGGGCTGTCCAATGTGGTCGCGCTGGAGGGCGCGGCGGTGGGCGTCCGGTCCAATGTGATCGTGCCCGCGGCGCTGACCCGCATGGCCGAGGGCCTGGACACCTCCGCCTATCCGCCCATGCAGCCGGAGCTGGTGGCGCCCGCGGTGGGCTGGCTGGCACACGAAAGCTGTTCGGTCACCGGCGAAATGCTGGTCGCGATCGCGGGCCGGATAGCCCGCGCGTATATCGCCGAGACCCCCGGGGTGTACCGGCCCGACTGGACCATCGAGCAGGTCGCCGAGCAGCTGGACGCGATTCGCGCCAGCACCGGCGGCGATTGGCTGCTGCCGGTCGTCCCGTCCGCACACAACGACCACATCGCCAAGAGCTTCGCCTTGGCCACCGAAGGGCAGTGACCATGGGAGTCAAAGTCTACGAACGCATTCTGGAGCTGTTCGAAGCCGAGGGCATCGACACCCTCTTCGGCATTCCGGACCCGAACTTCGTGCATCTGTTCCATCGCGCGCAGGAGCGCGGCTGGACCGTGGTCGCGCCGCACCACGAGGAGGCGGCCGGGTTCATGGCCGAGGCGGTCGCCCGGATGACCGGCAGGGCCGCCGTCTGTATCGGCACGCTCGGCCCCGGTGTCGCGAATCTGGCGGGCGCCATGATGTGCGCCAAGGTCGAGAACTCGCCGGTCGTGTTCCTGGGCGGGCAGCGCTCCCGGATCACCGAGCAGCGGGTGCGGCGGGGCCGCATCCAATTCGTCAAGCAGTCGGGCTTGTTCGAACCGTCGGTGAAATACGCCGCGAGCATCGAATACGCGGACCAGACCGACGAGATCATCCGCGAGGGGCTGCGCCGGGCACTGTCGGGCACCCCCGGGCCGGTCTACATCGAATACCCCGCGCACGTCGTCCAGGAGGAGCTCGAGGTCGCACCGGCGTTGCCGCCCAGCGGGTATCGGCTCACCGGTCAGACCGCCGGGCCGGATCTGATCGCCGCGGCCGCGGCCCTCCTGCGCGCCGCGCGACAGCCGATCCTGCTGGCCGGGCACGGGATCCACACCAGCCGCGCCGGACAGGCGGTCCGCGCCCTGGCCGAGGAGCTGGCCTGCCCGATCATCCAGACCTCCGGCGGCACCTCCTATATCGAGGGACTCGAGGATCGCACCTTCCCCTACGGCTTCTCCCCCGCCGCGGTGCAAGCCGTGACCGGCTCGGATCTGTGCCTGGCCATCGGCACCGAGCTCGGCGAGCCGGTGCACTACGGCCGGGGCCGGCACTGGGCCGCGGGCGAGGCCGGGCGCAAGTGGATCCTGATCGAACAGGACCCGACCGCCGTCGGCGTGAACCGGCCCATCGACGTGCCGCTGGTCGGTGACCTGCGTGCCATCGTGCCGCAACTGACCGCGGCCCTGGCCGGCGCGCCCCGCACACCCACCGCGGAACTGGCCGGCTGGATCGAGCAGGACGCGGCCCGGATCGCCGAACTGGCCGCCTCCGCGCCGTCGGGCCGCTCGCCCGTGCACCCGGCGCGCCTGATAGTCGAAGCGACCCGGGCCTTTCCGGCCGAGGGCATCATGGTGCGCGACGGCGGGGCCACCACCATCTTCGGCTGGACCTACTCCCAGGCCAAACCGCACGACGTGATCTGGAATCAGAATTTCGGCCATCTCGGCACCGGACTGCCCTACGCCGTCGGCGCCTCGGTCGCCGACGGCGGCCGGCGACCGGTCATGCTCGTCACCGGCGATTCCTCCTTCCAGTTCCACATCGCCGAACTGGAGACCGCCGCGCGGCTGAATCTGCCCCTGGTGTGCGTCGTGGCCGTCGACTACGCCTGGGGCCTCGAGGTCGGGGTCTACAAGCGGACCTTCGGCCCGGACTCGCTCGAGACCGGCGTGCACTGGAGCACCGCGACCCGGCTGGACCAGGTCGCCGAGGGCTTCGGCTGCTACGGCGAATACGTCGAGCGCGACGCCGACATCGCGCCCGCGATCAAGCGGGCCTACGCCGCCGGGCGGCCCGGCGTCATCCACGTGGTCGTCGATCCGAAGGCGAATTCGGAGGAGATGCCCAGCTACGACGAATTCCGTACCTGGTACGCGGAAGGAATGCAGTGATGCGCGAATATCCGAGGTTCTACATCGGTGGCCGGTGGGTGCAGCCCGCGGGGCCCGGCACCTTCGAGGTGATCAACCCGGCGACCGAGGAGGTCGCCGGGGTCGTGGCCGCGGGCTCGGCGGCCGACATCGACCGGGCCGTCACGGCCGCCCGGCAGGCCTTTCCCGCCTGGGCCGCGACCGGCGTCGGCGAGCGGCTCGACCTGCTGCGCGCCATCGGCGCGGCCTACCAGCAGCGCCGTGCCGAGCTGGGCGCGGCGCTCACCGAGGAGATGGGCGCCCCGGCCGCGCTGGCCAACGGCTTCCAATTGGACTTGGCCGCAGGGCATCTGGCCCAGGCGACGGCCGTGCTGGCGGACTACGCCTTCAGCGAGCAGCGCGGGGCGACCCTGATCGTGAAGGAGCCGATCGGCGTCTGCGGGCTGATCACGCCGTGGAACTGGCCGCTGAGCCTGATCGCGGTCAAGGTGTTCCCGGCCCTGGCCACCGGCTGCACGATGGTGCTCAAGCCCTCGGAGCGCGCACCGTTCACCGGCCAGCTCTTCGCGGAAATCCTCGACGCCGCCGGTGTGCCCGCCGGAGTGTTCAATCTGGTGCAGGGCGACGGCCCGGGCGCGGGCGCGCCGCTCTCGGCGCATCCGGAGGTGGACATGATCTCCTTCACCGGCTCCACGCGCGCGGGCATCGAGGTCGCTCGCGCGGCCGCGCCCACGGTGAAGCGGGTGACCCAGGAGCTGGGCGGCAAGAGCCCCAACATCGTGCTCGACGACGCGGACTTCGCCGCGAACGTCGGCAAGGGCGTGGCGGCGGTGACCCTCAACTCCGGTCAGACCTGCAGTGCCACCACCCGGATGCTGGTCCCCCGGGCCCGCATGGCCGAGGCGGCCGAGCTCGCCCGGGCGGCGGCCGAGCGGGTCTCCGTCGGCGATCCGGCCGGGCCCGCCGAGGTCGGGCCGGTGGTCTCCGGCTCGCAGTTCGACCGGATCCAGTCGCTCATCCAGCAGGGCATCGACGAGGGCGCGACGCTGGTGACCGGCGGTGTGGGCCGGCCCGAGGGGCTGGCGCGCGGCTTCTACGTCCGGCCGACGGTATTCGCCGATGTCACCAACGACATGACCGTCGCCCGCGAGGAGATCTTCGGGCCGGTGCTCAGCATTCTCGGCTACGACGATCTCGAGCACGCGGTGCGCATCGCCAACGACACCGACTACGGACTCGCCGCCAATGTCGCCGGAGCCGACCTGGACCAGGCCCGGACCGTGGCGCGCCGGCTGCGGGCCGGGTACGTTTCGATCAACGACGGCTTCGATTTCGCGAGCCCCTTCGGCGGCTACAAGCGCAGCGGAAACGGCCGCGAGTGGGGCGCCTTCGGGTTCGAGGAGTACCTGGAGACCAAGGGCATCCTCGGGTACGCGCCCGAGGACGCGCGGGTGTGACCGTGGCCGCGCTCCGTACCGGAGAACTCAGTGCCCGGGTCGGCGTGGAAGTGCTCGACGTCGACGTCGACCGGCTGCTGCACGACGACGAGGTCGCCACCGGGTGCGCCGCCCTGCTCGAGGAGCACGGCGTGGTGCTGTTCCGGGAGCTGCACGCCGGCGACGACGCGCAGGTGGCGTTCGCGCGCAAGCTCGGCGAGCTGGTCCAGTTCGGCAAGTACGCCAATCCGAACGTGATGGAGATCAGCTTCGATCCCGGCAATCCCAACGCGAAATACTTTCCCAGCAACGACTATTGGCACATCGACGGCTCGATGGACGAGGTTCCGGCCAAGACCTCGGTGCTCAGCGCGCACACCATCACCGACACCGGCGGCGAGACCGCCTTCGCCAGCACCTACGCCGCCTACGACGAGCTCTCCGCCGCTGAGCGCGCGCGCTTCGCGGGGCTGCGCGTCGTGCACCGGATGGAGCGGATCCAGCGCCTGAGCTACCCCGACCCCACCCCCGAGCAGCTGGCCGACTGGGCACGCTGGCCCGATCGGGAGCACCCGCTGGTGTGGACGCACGAATCCGGGCGCCGGTCACTGGTTTTCGGCGCCAGCGCCGACCGGATCGTGGGCCTCGCGCCGGCGGCGAGCCGCGCGCTGCTCGACGAGCTGGAGCAGCGCGCGACCACCCCCGATCGCGTGCTGACCCACGCCTGGTCGGTCGGGGATCTCGTGCTGTGGGACAACACCGGGCTGGTGCACCGGGCCTGCGAATTCGATCGTGCGCAGCCGCGCCGCATGCATCGCAGCACGATCGTGGGCGAGGAGTCGATCAAATGACCGCGCGCACGGCGATCGTCACCGGCGGCGCCTCCGGGATCGGCCTGGCGATCAGCGCACGCCTGGCCGCCGACGGCGCCCCGGTGGCGATCTTCGACGTCGACGGCGCGGCCGCGCGTGCCGCCGCGGCCACGATCGCCGCGGCGGGCGGCCAGGCCATCGGACTGGCCGCCGACGTGACCGATCGCGGCGCGATCGACCGTGCCGTCGCCGACGTCCGCGCGGCGCTGGGGCCGCCGGCGATCCTGGTCAACAACGCCGGCGTCACCGTCGCCGGGCCGTTCCTCGAGCTCACCGCCGAGACCTGGAACCATGTGCTGGCGGTCAACCTGACCGGCACCGTCACGTGCTGCCAGGCGGTGCTGCCGGACATGCTCGCGCGGGGCTGGGGCCGCATCGTCAACATCTCCTCCTCCAGCACGCACAGCGGCGTGCCCGGTATGGCGGCCTATGTGGCGTCGAAGGCGGGCATGGTGGGTCTCACCAAGGTGCTGGCGCTGGAGTTCGGCCGCCAGGGCATCACCGTCAACACGATTCCGCCGGGCTTCATCGAGACGCCGATGATGCGCGACAGCCTGCGCCAGGGCGTCTTCGATCTGGAGCAGCAGGTGGCCAGGACGCCGGTCGGCCGCGTCGGGCGGCCCGAGGACATCGCCGCGACGTGCGCGTTCCTGGTGAGCCCGGAGGCCGCCTACATCACCGGGCAGGTCATCGGCGTCAACGGCGGCCGCAACACCTGACCCGGTCCCGACCCCGAAAGGAGTGGTCATGCCCCGTATTCCCCCCACGCCCGAGCCCGACTGGTCGCCGGAGATGTCGGCCTTCATCCGCGAGTTCCGCGCGGCCGCCCGCGCGGGCAAGCCGGGCGCGGGACGCCAGAGCGGGGCCAACCTGCTGGGCACCCTCGCCCGCTACCCGGCACTGGCCCAGCCGTTCCTGCTGTTCAATCGCCAGCTGCTGCACGGCAATTCCCTCCCGGTCGCGCAGCGTGAACTGCTGATCCTGCGGGTGGCCCGGCTGCGTGGCTCCGATTACGAATGGGCGCAGCATGTTCTGCTCGCCGCGGACGCGGGCCTGGGGCCCGCCGATTTCGCCCGGGTGGCCGCGGGCCCGGAGGCGCCGGGCTGGACGCCCACCGAACGGGTCCTGCTCCGGGCCGCCGACGAGCTGCTCGGCGACGGCGCGATCACCCGGCCCACGTGGGACGCCCTGGCCGCGGACTTCGAGGAGCGCCAGCTGATGGACATCGTATTCACGGTGGGCGCCTACGCCCTGGTGGCCATGGCGCTGCGCTCGTTCGAGGTCGAGCCGGAACCGAGCCTGCTCCCCCATCTTCCCGTCCGCTGACCCGACCGGAGCGACCATCGTGTGGACCCAGGCCGAACTGCTCCGACTGATGGACGTCCGCCCCGACGGCCCGGACCGCTATCACGCGCCCGCGCACGGGCCGACCGAGCGCGATGTCGTGGAGGCCGGGCAACTGCTGGGCGGCGCCGTGGTGGCGGCGGCCAAGACGGTGCCGCACCAACGGGTGGTCTCGGCCTCGATGATCTTCGCCCGGGCCGCCCGGCACAGCGCACCGCTGGCGCTGGCGGTGCAGGTGCTGCGCGCCGGCCGCACCTTCGGCTCGGTCCAGGTCCGGACCCAGCAGCACGAAAAGCTGTGCGGCGCGGGCCTGGTGCTGCTGGACGCCGGTGCGCCCGACCTGATCCGTTCGGTCGCGCCGCCCCCGGCGGTCACCCCGCCGGAGCGGCTGCGCGCGCACGACCTGCCCGGCACCGTCGTCGCGGGCCGCGAGATCCGTGTGGTCGACGACGCCTATACCGACGACGCGGCGCCGGTCGGGCCACCGGAGCTGTTCGTCTGGACCAGATTCCAGGACGCGCCCGAGCAGCAGTACCTGCACGCGGCCCTGCTGACCCAGTCCACCACGCACTGGACGGTCGCCGCTGCGCTGCGCCCGCACGCCGAGATCGGCCAGTCCATGGCGCACCGATCGATCTCCGCCGGAATCACCATGGCCAGCATCACTTTTCACGACGTGGCCGATGTGTCGCGGTGGCTGCTGTACGCCACCCGGGTCACCTACGCCGGGCACGGTCACGCGCAGAGCGAGGGCCGGGTCCACACCGAGGACGGCGGCCTGGTCGCCTCCTACGCCGTGCACGCCATGCTGCGCACGGCCGACCGGCCGCACACCTCACCCACCGCCCTCTAGGAAGGGACCGCCGATGCAGCCCTCGGGATTCGTGGACCGGCCGGACTATCGCGTGAGCATCCAGCGGATACGCAACCGGATCCGGGTGACCCACGCGGGCGCGACGCTCGCGGAGTCGACCGCGGCGCTGCTGGTGGCCGAACAGGATCACGGCATCGTGTTCTATCTGCCCGCGGCCGACGTGCGCCTGGACCTGCTCGTCCCGCACGAGCACACCTCGCGCTGCCCGTTCAAGGGCACGGCCCGGTATCGGCGTCCGCGCGCCGGCTCGGACCCGGTGGCCTGGGAGTACCCGGAGCCCTATCCGGAAGTCGCGCTGCTGCGCGGGCACCTCGGGTTCTGGCAGGACCGGGTCGAGCTCACGGTCGGGGTGGCGAATCCGGCGGTCAGCGGCCCCGCGGGCTCTCGCTGACCTGGACCAGGCATTCCTCCGCGAAGGCCAGCGCCTTCAGGTGGTAGGCCAGCGCCGTGTAGCCGAGGCTCAGATTGTGCCCCGCCTCGCCCAGCACCTCGAGTTCTACGCGGGGCGCGGCGCTGAACATTCCCGCGTACTCGGCCAGCGCCTCGGCATCGATGCGCCACACCTGCTCGTGCGCGCCGACGGTGATGTGCAGCGGAATCTGCACGCGCGCCGCCAGATTCGGGAACTCGTCGCGGGAGCGCAGGTGCGCGGCGATGTTCTCGTGCTCGGGGCGCGGTGCGCCGATCACGCTGCCGCCGACCAGTTCGGGCGGGTAGGCCGTCTCCGGATGCCAGACCAGATGCCGGACGTTCGGGGTGCGGCCCGGCCCCGGCGGCGCCGCCAGGTTCGGCTCCGCCCCCGATCCGCCGAGTTCCATGCCGAGCAGATGCGGGCCGATCGGGTCGGCCGCCATCCGCACGGCGAGTTCGCAACCGGCCGAATGCGCCAGCAGGAAAACGCCTTTGCCCTGCGGGCGGGCGCCCAGGATCGCCTCGTAGGCGTCGTACATCAACCGCACCCGCCGGCGCGGGTCGGTCATCCGCGCCGAGTACGGTGCGCTGCCGCCGTATCCGGGCCGGTCCAGCGCGAGCACGGTGTAGCCGAGCCGGGCCGCCGTGCGCAGCAGCGACAGCCGGGGATGGCCGGGGCAGTCGAAGTAGACGGAGGTGGTCTGGCCGCCGTGCAGCGCCAGCAGCACCGCACGCGGGTCCGGCACCTCGGCCAGCAGGCCGGTCATCGGGATGCCGTCGACCTCCGCGAGCACCGGCCCCGGCTGATCCGCACCGACGGCGCGAAGTTCGAATTCACCGAGCGTCATAATCTTTCACCCTTCTCGCGCTATCGGGCGCGCCGCATGACCCGGTCCGCGGCGGCCCAGTGTTCCTCGCGTACCCAGAGCCGGGCGAAGGCCGTCACCGCCTCCTGCGCCGGGACGCCGGCCAGCACGCGTTTGATCTCCCCGGCCGGGCGGTTGGCCAGCGCGCGGGCCAGCGCACGCCAGCCGTCCTCGAAATCCGCGCGCGGCAGCACCGCCTGCACCAGGCCGATCCGCTCGGCCTCGCGGGCCTCGAGTACGACGCCGGAACCGGCCAAGAGCAGCGCGCGGCTGCGGCCCACCAGTGCCGCCAGCCGCTCGGCGCCGCCCCAGGCCGGCATGATCTCGAGGGCGACCTGGTTGAAGCCGATCTCGATATCGTCGGCGGCCACCCGGATGTCCGCGGCCACCGCGACTTCCGCGCCGCCGCCGAAGGCGTGCCCGTTCAGCGCGGCGAGCACCGGCGCCGGGAACTCGGCCAGCTGATCGCAGATGCCCCGCATGCGCCAGGCCATCGCCGCGGCCTCGGCTTCGGTGCGCAAGGCGCTGAGCTCCTTGAGATCTCCGCCCGAGACGAAGGCTTTCTCGCCCGCGCCGCGCAGGACCAGGGCCCGCGCGCCGGCCGCGGCGGCGATGGCCTTCTCCAGCTCGTCCATCGTGGCCGGGGCGATCGCGTTGCGGGCGTGCGGGCGATCGATCGTGATGACCGCGAGCCCCTCGTCCAGTTCCAGGTCGACCATGCCGGCGCTCCCATCTGAAAGTTGCATTCTCCAATACGGAGAATAGCTTACGCACATGCTGTCCAGCGCTTCGTCACTTGCCCGCCAACATCAGGGCATTGCCAGGCTTCGCAAGCGAGAATACAATTCTCGCAAATCGTGAAGGAGGATTCCATGACGGCGACCACCCTGCCGTACCCGCTGTTCGACGCCGACAATCACCTCTACGAGACCGAGGAATCGCTGACCAAGTACCTGCCCGACAAGTACAAGAAGGCGATCCAGTACGTCCAGGTGAACGGCCGCACCAAGATCGCGGTGCGCGGCCACATCAGCGAGTACATCCCCAACCCCACCTTCGAGGTGGTGGCGCGGCCCGGCGCGATGGAGGACTACTTCAAGAACGGCAACCCCGAGGGCAAGAGCAAGCGCGAGATCTTCGGCAAATCCATGAAATCCCTCCCGGCCTTCCGGGAGCCCGGCGCGCGCCTGGCGCTCATGGACGAACTGCGCGTGGATCGCAGCCTGATGTTCCCGACCCTGGCGAGCCTGGTCGAGGAGCGCATGCGCGACGATCCGGAGCTGATCCACGCCGTGGTGCACGCGCTCAACGAATGGCTGCTCGAGGCCTGGAGTTTCAACTACCGGGACCGGATCTTCACCACCCCGGTGATCTCGCTGCCGATCCTGGACAAGGCCATCGAGGAACTGGACTGGGTCGTCGCCAACGGCGCCAAGGCGATCCTGGTGCGGCCCGCGCCGGTCCCCGGGTTCCAGGGCCCGCGCTCGTTCGCGCTGCCGGAGTTCGATCCGTTCTGGCAGCGCGTCGTCGAGCACGACATCCTGGTGGCGATGCACTCCTCCGACAGCGGCTACTCCCGCTTCGACGCCGAATGGGAGGGCAGCAAGACCGAGATGCTGCCGTTCCAGACCAACGCCTTCCGGATGGTCAACGAATGGCGGCCGGTGCAGGACACCGTCGCTTCCTGGGTGTGCCACGGCGCGCTGTTCCGGTTCCCGGAGCTCAAGCTGGCGATCATCGAGAGCGGTTCGGCCTGGCTCAAGCCGCTGCTGGAAACCCTGGCCGACGTCTACAAGAAGGCGCCCGAGGGCTTCGGCATGCAGGATCCGGTCGCGGCCATCAAGAAGAGCATCCACGTCAGCCCGTTCTACGAGGAGGGCGTCACCGAGTTGATCGACCTGGTCGGCGTGGACAAGGTGCTCTTCGGCTCGGATTATCCGCATCCGGAGGGCCTGGCCGAACCGACGCACTTCGCCGACATGCTCGCCCACCTGCCGGTCGAGGATCAGGCCAAGATCATGGGCGGCAATCTCGCGCGACTGCTGGGCGTATGACCGAGCCGGAGACGATTCCGGATCTGGTGCAGCGCGCGGCCGACCGCTTCGGCGCCGCCGAAGCGGTCGTCGACGGGCCGGTGCGGCTGAGCTTCACCGCACTGGCCGAGCGGGTGCGCCGGGCGGCCGGGGCCTTCGCCGCGGCCGGTCTGGACCGGGGCGACCGCGTGGCGCTCTGGGCGCCCAACTCCGCCGATTGGATCATCGCCGCCTTCGGCGTGCTCACCGCGGGCGGTGTGCTGGTGCCGGTCAACACCCGGTTCAAGGCGGCCGAAGCCGCCGATATCATCCATCGCAGCGGCGCGGCGATGGTCGTGGTGCACACCGGTTTTCCCGGCCTCGAGCACACCGCGCCCGCCGGCGTGCCGGTGCTCGACCTCGCCTCGGATCTCCTGTCCGAGGGCGCGCCGTTCGCCCGCGCGGTGCGCGCGACCGACATCGCCGACATCGTCTACACCTCGGGCACCACCGGAAAACCCAAGGGCGTCATGATGAATCATCGGCAGACGCTGCGCATGTACGCCGAGTGGTGCGATCTGGCCGATCTGCGCCGGGGCGATCGCTACCTGATCGTCAACCCGTTCTTCCACACCTTCGGCTACAAGGCCGGGGTGATCGCCGCGCTGATCCGCGGGGCGACCATCCTGCCGGTGGCGGTCTTCGACCTGGAGCGCGTGCTGGACCTGGTGGCGCGCGAGCGGGTGACGATGCTGCCCGGCCCGCCCACGCTGCTGGCCGCCCTGCTCACGGCCACCGGCTCGCACGACCTGTCCTCGCTGCGCGCCACCGTGACCGGGGCCGCCGACATTCCGGTGGAACTGATCCGCCGGGTCCGCACCGAACTGCCGTTCCGCTCGATCATGACCGGCTACGGCCTCACCGAGGCGGGCACCGCGACCGCCTCGCGCCCCGGCGACACCTTCGAGCAGATCGCCACGACCGTCGGAACGCCCTGCGCCGGAATCGAAGTGCGGATCGCCGAGGACGGCGAGGTGCTGGTGCGCGGCTACTCCGTCATGCAGGGCTACCTCGACGACCCGGCGGCCACCGCGCAGGCCGTCGACGCCGCGGGCTGGCTGCACACCGGCGATCTGGGCAGCCTCGACGACGGCGGCCGGCTGCGGATCATCGGCCGCAAGAAGGACATGTTCATCGTCGGCGGCTTCAACGCCTACCCGGCCGAGATCGAGGGCATTCTCCTCGAACATCCGGCGGTGGCGCAGGTCGCGGTCGTGGGCGTCGCCGACGAACGCCTGGGGCAGGTCGGGCGCGCGTTCGTCGTCGCGAAAAGCCCGGTGGCGGAGGCGGATCTGATCGCGTGGGCCCGGACCCGCATGGCGGGCTACAAGGCGCCGCGCACGGTCCGATTCCTGGACGCCCTGCCGCTGAACGCCACCGGAAAAGTGCAGAAGGACCTCCTGCGCTAGCCCCACCCTGTTATTGTCTTGGGAGAGTGACATTCTCCACTAGTGAGATTTACAATCTCACCCATACGGAACCGGCGTGACCGCCCCGCCGACCCCAGTCACACAGCGAGGAATCACATGAACATCGACGACCTGATCCTGGTGAGCATCGACGACCACGTCGTCGAGCCGCACAACATGTTCGACGGCCGGGTGCCGGGCAAATGGGCCGAGCACACGCCCCGGGTCGTGGTCGACGAGAAGGGCATCGACCGGTGGATGTACCGCGGCCGGCCCACCGGCGTGGCCGGGCTCAACGCCGTGGTCTCCTGGCCGCCGGAGGAATGGGGCCGCGATCCCGCCGGCTACGCCGAGATGCGCCCGGCGGTCTACGACATCCACGACCGCGTCAAGGACATGGACGCCAACGGCATTCACCTCTCGATGTGCTTTCCCACCTTCGCCGGGTTCAGCGCGGGCCATCTCAGTCACTTCAAGGACGAGATCACCGTCGCCATGATCCAGGCCTACAACGACTGGCACATCGAAGACTGGGTGGGCGCCTACCCCGAGCGCTTCATCCCCAATGCCATTCTGCCGCTGTGGGATCCGGCGCTCGCGGTGGCGGAGATCGAGCGGCTGGCCGCCCGCGGCTGCCACTCGGTGACGATGGCCGAACTGCCGCACATCGACGGACTGCCCAGCTACCACGACATCGACTACTGGGGCCCGGTCTTCGCCGCGCTCTCGGCCCACGGCACGGTGATGAACCTGCACATCGGCCAGGGTTTCGGCGCGCTGCGCCTGGCGCCCGACTCCCCCATCGACGCGCTGATGGTGCTGGCGCCCAGCATCTCCCAGCTCGCGGCCCAGGATCTGCTGTGGGGCCCGGCGTTCCGCACCTTCCCCGACCTGAAGGTGGCGCTGTCCGAGGGCGGCATCGGCTGGATCCCGTTCTTCCTGGACCGCTCGGACCGGCACTACACCAATCAGCGCTGGCTGCGCCGCGACTTCGGCGGCAAGATGCCCAGCGAGGTCTTCCGGGAGCACGTGCTGGCCTGCTACGTCACCGACAAGACGTCGCTGAAACTGCGCCACGAGATCGGCATCGACTCGATCGCCTGGGAGTGCGACTACCCGCACTCGGACTCGCTGTGGCCCAACGCCCCCGAGTTCGTGCTCGCCGAGTTGCAGGCCGCCGGCGCGGACGGCACCGACATCGACAAGATCACCTGGCAGAACGCCTGCCGGTTCTTCGGCATCGACCCCTTCGCCCGCACGCCGCGCGCGCAGGCCACCGTCGGCGCGCTGCGGGCGCGTGCCGCCGACGTCGACATATCGACCCGCTCGCGCAAGGAATACGCCGAGCTCTACGCCCAGCGCGCGCACTGAATCCCGTTCAGCACCACCGTTTCACCGATCGAAAGGAAAGTCCCGTGGGAAGAGTCGAGGGCAAGGTTGCCTTCATCACCGGGGCAGCCCGCGGCCAGGGCCGCAGCCACGCCGTCCGCCTGGCCGAGGAGGGCGCGGACATCATCGCGGTCGACATCTGCCGCAATATCGACAGCATCGGCTACGCGCTGTCCACGCCGGAGGATCTCCAGGAGACCGTGCGCCTGGTGGAGAAGACCGGCCGCCGGATCGTCGCCGAGCCGGCCGACGTCCGCGACGCCGCGGCCCTGCGCGCCGTCCTGGCGCGCGGCGTCGCCGAGTTCGGCCGGCTCGACATCGTGGTGGCCCAGGCCGGCATCGCCGGCATGAAGGGCCAACCCCAGTGGCAGGCCTGGTCCGATGTCATCGACACCAACCTGGTCGGCGTCATCAACGCCGTGCAGGCCGCGATCCCGCATCTCGGCGACGGCTCGGCCATCATCGCGACCGGCTCGGTCGCGGCGCTGATGGACGTCAGCAAGGTGGACCAGCCGGGCAAGGATCCGGGCGGGGTCGCCTACATGGTCGCCAAGCGGCTGCTCTCCCAGTACGTCCACGAACTCGCGACACACCTGGCGCCCAAGATGATTCGCGCCAATGTCGTGCACCCCACCAACTGCAACACCCCCATGTTGCAGAGCGAGCCGATGTACCGGTCCTTCCGGCCCGATCTGGAACACCCCACCCGCGCCGACGCCGAACCCGCCTTCCACGTCCAGCAGGCGATGCCGGTGCCGTACGTCGAGCCCGAGGACATCACCGACACCGTGCTGTTCCTGGCCTCCGACGAATCCCGCTTCATCACCGGTTCGCAGATCCGCGTCGACGCCGGGGGCTACCTGAAGTGGTACGACTACCACATCTGAAGGGAACGAAACCGTGAAAGTCCGCGTCGATCCGGACCGCTGCCAGGGTCACACGCTGTGCGCCATGATCGCTCCGAAAGCCTTCGAGCTCAGCGACATCGACGGCCATTCGTCCCCGGTCAGCGCCGACGTCCCCGCCGATCAGGAGGCCGAGGTGCGCGAAGCCGCGCACTCCTGCCCCGAGCGCGCGATCTCCATCAGCGAATAGAGGGCCGACCATGACCGCAGACCACGCCGGTCCGACGACCGAGCGCAAGCAGCCCGTGTTCCACTTCGACCGGTTCGCGCCGGACTACCGGGACAACTTCCAGGCCATCACCGGTGACATGCAGCAACGGTGCCCCCTGGCCTGGACCGACACCTACGACGGCCACTGGGTGGCGGCGGGCAATCGGGAAGTCTTCGAGCTCGCCCGCTGCCCGCACACCTCCAACGACCACGACCCGCAGGGCGTCCGAAAGGGCTACCGCGGCATCAGCATTCCGCCGCCACCGCGGGCCCGGGGCATCCGCGGCGGCATCCTGGAGATGGACGAGCCCGAGCATCGCGAGCTGCGCTCGGTGCTGAATCCGTATCTGTCCCCCGCCGCGGTCAAACGCTGGGTGCCGTTCATCGACGAGGTGGTGCGCGCCGCGATCGACGAGAAAATCGAGAGCGGCCGCATCGATTTCGTCGACGACCTGGCCAATATCGTGCCCGCCGTGCTCACGCTGGCGATGCTGGGCGTGCCGCTGCACAAGTGGGAGGTCTACAACGAGCCGGTGCACGCGGCGGTCTACACGCCACCGGACTCCGAGGATTATCCCCGGGTGGCCGAGATGCACCGGGCCATGGGGATCGACCTGCTGACGAATATGGCCGAGATCAAGGAGAATCCGCGCCCCGGGTTGATCCACGCCCTCACCGAGGCCACCCTGAACGGCGAACCGCTGCCCGACCTGGAGGCGCTGGGCATGCTCGCGCTGCTCATCGGCGGCGGCTTCGACACCACCACCGCGCTCACCGCGCACGCGCTGGAATGGCTGTCCGAGCATCCGGGCGAACGGGAGACCCTGAGCCGGGAACGCGACGTGCTGCTCGACGCGGCGACCGAGGAGTTCCTGCGCTACTACACCCCCGCACCCGGCGACGGCCGCACCATCGCCGAGGACTGCGAGGTCGCGGGCACGCGGTTCGAGGAGGGCGACCGGGTCTGGCTGTCCTGGGCGATGGCCAACCGGGACCCGCAGGTGTTCGAGAATCCCGAACAGCTGATCCTGGACCGGAAAGGCAACCGGCACTACAGCTTCGGGCTCGGCGTGCACCGGTGCATCGGTTCCAATGTGGCGCGCACGGTGTTCAAGCGGATGCTGGTGGCGGTCCTGGACCGGATCCCCGACTACACCTGCGATCCCGAGACCACGGTGCACTACGACACGATCGCGGTCATCCAGGGCATGCGGCATCTGCCGGCCACCTTCACCCCCGGGCCGCGGCTGGGGCCGGGGCTCGAGGAGACGCTGGCGAAGTTGCAGCAGGTCTGCGACGAGCAGCGCCTGGCCGAGCCGGTCACCGTGCACAAGGACACCGCACAGATCTGAGGCGGCGCGGCCCGGCCCGTACGAGCCGGGCCGCGCGCGCCCGAACACCACGAGGAGACGAGGTGGCCGAGGCTTCGGGGCGACCCCTGCCACAGCTCACGCTGGACAACGAATTCTTCTGGACCTCCGGCGCGGACGGCCGATTACGGATCCAGGAGTGCCGGTCCTGCGCGGCGCTGATCCATCCACCCCAGCCCGTGTGCCGCTACTGCCGCGGGCACGAGCTGGGGGTGCGCGCCGTGTCCGGCTTCGCGACGCTGGCCGGGTTCACCGTCAACGAACGTTTCGGCGGCCCCGGCCTGCCCGCGCCCTACGTGGTGGCTCAGGTCGCCCTCGAGGACGACCCGCGGGTCCGGCTCACCACGAACGTGATCGACTGCGATCCCGGCGATCTCGTGCTCGGCCTGCGCGTCGAGGTGACGTTCCGGGCCGACGGCGATGTCTGGCTGCCGCTGTTCCGTCCCGTCGCCGACCAGCCCGAGCCCGCCGCGCTCCCGATCGACGAGATCGCGCCGCAGGAGATCGCGCGGTACGTGCGCCCGATGCTCGGGCCGCGCAAGTTCGAGGATCGGGTCGCGCTGACCGGGGTCGGCATGTCCGAGATCGGCCGCCGGCTGCTGGTGCCGCCGCTGCGCTTGACCGTGCGCGCCTGCGAAGCCGCGGTCGCCGACGCCGGCCTCACCCTGGACGACATCGACGGGCTCTCCTCCTATCCCGGCGGCGGCAATCTGGGCGGATTCGGCGAGGGCGGGGTGACCGCGCTGGAGGCCGCGCTCGGCATCCGGCCGACCTGGCACAACGGCGGCATCGAGACCTTCGGTCCAGGCGGGTCGGTCATCGCGGCCATGCTCGCGGTCGCCGGTGGACTGGCCCGGCACGTGCTGTGCTTCCGCACCGTCTGGGAGGCCACCTTCAACGACCTGATGCGCAGCGGCCGGATCACCCCGTCCGGCGGGCGCGGCACCGGCTGGCTGGCCCCCTTCGGCGCCACCTCCGCGGCGCACACCCTGGCCCAGAACGCGCAGCGGCACTTCCACCGCTACGGCACCACGCGCGAGAGCCTGGGCTGGATCGCGCTCAACCAGCGCGCCAACGCCGCACTGAATCCCAGTGCGGTGTACCGGGATCCGATGACGATGGACGATTATCTCGGCGCCCGCACCATCACCACGCCGTTCGGCCTCTACGACTGCGACGTGCCCTGCGACGGCGCCGTCGCGGTCGTCGTCTCGGCGGTGGACGCGGCCTACGACCTCGCGAAACCGCCGGTGCTGGTGGAGGCGGTGGGCACCCAGATCATCGAGCGCCTCGACTGGGATCAGAGCACCCTCACCCACGAACCGCAGGTGCTCGGACCGGCCGCGCACCTGTGGACGCGCACCAGCCTGCGCCCCGCCGATGTCGACATCGCCGAACTCTACGACGGCTTCACCTTCAACTGCCTGTCCTGGCTCGAGGCGCTCGGCTTCTGCGGCATCGGCGAGGCCGGAGACTTCCTCGACGGCGGCAAGAACATCGCCCGCGACGGCCTGCTACCGCTGAACACCCACGGCGGGCAGCTCTCGCACGGCCGCACCCACGGCATGGGGCTGCTGCACGAGGCGGTCACGCAACTGCGCGGCGAAGCCGGGGACCGGCAGGTGCCGGGCGCCCGGGTCGGGGTCGTGTCGAGCGGCGGACTCACCCCGGGCGGCGCGATCCTGCTCCGCAGCGCGACCTGAGCGTCGCGGGAAAGGACATGACCATGCAGCTCGCACCCACCGCCGAGCAGCGGCTCTTCCGGGAGACCACGCGCGATTTCCTGGCCGGCACGGTCCCGCTCGGCACCGTGCGCGCACTCGGTGAGCGCGCGACCGGCCTGGATCGCGAGTGGTGGCGGCGCGGGGCCGAGCTGGGCTGGACCGCCCCGCTGGCGCCCGAGTCCCGCGGCGGCGGCAGCGTTTCCGGGCGGCCGCTCACCGAACTCGCCGCTGTCGCCACGGAATTCGGGCTGGCGTGCGCGCCGGGACCGCTCGCGGTGACCAATGCCGTGCTCGCCGGGCTGGCCCGTGCGGGCGAGCGGTTCGCCGAGCCGGTCGAGGCCATCGTCGCGGGCACGGCGATCGCCACCTGGGCGCTGTACGAACCCGGCCGGGGACTCGATCCGGCCCCGACGGGCTGCCTGGCCACGCCCGACGGCGACGGTTTCCGGCTGACCGGCAGCAAGGACCGCGTCGAGTACGGCGCGGACGCGGACCTGTTCCTGGTGACCGCGCACGCCCCCGGCGGGCCGGTGCAACTGCTGGTGCCCGCCACCGCGCCGGGCGTGCGCGTCACCCGCACCTGGACGCTGGATCTGGTGCGCACGACGGCGGCGGTCGAATTCCACGGCGTGCGCGTCGCGGGAGCCGTGCAGCACGGCGCGGAGGCCGCCGCCGCCGTGCAGGCGCAACTCCAGATCGCGGCCACCCTCACCGCCGCCGAGATGGTCGGCGCGACCGACCGCGCCTTCGACGCCACCGTCGGCTGGATGTTCGACCGCTACACCTTCGGCCGGCCGCTGGCCTCCTATCAGGCGCTCAAACACCGGATGGCCGACAACAAGACCTGGCTGGAAGCCGCCCGCGCCACCGCGTGGGCCGCGGCCGCCGCCTGGGACGACGACGCGCCCGCCGCCCCGGAGTGCGCCGCGGTCGCGAAAGCCTATGTCGGCGACCGGGCCCCGGTGATCGTGCAGGACTGTGTGCAGCTGCACGGCGGGATCGGCGTCACCTGGGAGCACGACCTGCATCTGTATCTGCGCCGCGTCACCCTCGGGCGCGCGCTCTACGGCACCCCCGAGGAACAGTACCGGCGCATCACCGAATTCCTGGAGCAGACCGCCGCATGAGCACCACCGATCTCGAGACCGTCGCGGAGTTCCGCGAGCGCGCCCGGCGCTGGCTGCGGGCCACCCTGCCGCCCGCGGCCAAGGGCTACACCGGCGTCGAGGACGACGCGATCTGGCAGCGGGCCCGCGAGCTGCAAGGGGTGCTGTTCGACGGCGGGTTCGCGGGCATCTGCTTCCCCGAAGCCTATGGGGGACAAGGACTCACGCCCGAGCACCAGCGCGCCTTCACCGAGGAGTCGCTGGGCTACGAGATGCCGCTGGTGCTCAACGTGCCGACCCTGGCGATCTGCGCGGCCACCATCCTGGATCTGGGCACCGAGGAGCAGAAGCGCGCGCACCTGCCGGCGGTGCTGCGCGGCCGGGAGATCCTCGCGCAGTTCCTCTCCGAACCGCGCGGCGGCTCGGATCTGGCCGGTCTCACCACCCGCGCGGACCGCGACGGCGCCGAATGGGTGCTCAACGGCGCCAAGATCTGGAGCTCCGGCGCCTACGGCTCCGACTACGGGCTGTGCCTGGCGCGCACGAATTGGGCGGTGCCCAAACACCAAGGGCTGACCCTGTTCCTGGTGCCGTGCCGCGCGCCCGGGGTGACGATCCAGCGCATCCGGCAGGTGACCGGGTCGACCGAGTTCTGCCAGGAGTTCTTCGACGACGTGCGGCTGCCGCCCGACGCCGTGCTGGGCGCGGTGGACGGCGGCTGGGCAGCCACCCAGCGCCTGCTGAACCACGAGCGCGCGGCCGTCGGCGGCACCTCCCCCTACACCAGCGGCGCGCGCCCGCACCTGGGCGGCGACGTCACCGCGCTGGTCGAGCTGGCGCGCGCGGTCGGCGGGATCGCCGACGCCCGGGTGCGCGAGGACATCGGCGCGGCCCGCGCGCGCAGCATCGTCCGCGACCAGCTCGTCGCCCAGGTCTCGCAGGCGATCGCGGCGGGCGCGATGCCGGCGGCCGCGGGCTCGCTGGTGCGGGTCTTCAGCGCCGAGAACGCCGCCCTGCAAGCGGATACGGCGGTGAAGATCGCGGGAGCCGCCGCGGCCACCGCGGGGGCGCACGATCCCGAGCACCGGATCGGGCTGGACTATCTGTTCCGGGCGGCGTGGAGCCTGGCGGGCGGCAGCACCGAGATGTCGCGCAACATCATCAGTGAGCGGCTGCTCGGCATGCCGCGCGAATACGCGGCCGACCGGGACGTGCCGTTCCATCAGGTCGAGCAGGGGCGTCGGCCCGGACCGGCGGCCCGGGCCGGGCACCCTTAGCGATTCGACTCCTTCATCCGCTCCAGATTCACCAGGATCGGATACCCGTTGACGCTCAACGCGTTTCCGTGGCCGGTCTGATGGATGTCGAACACGGACTGGATCGCGGCATAGAAGCCCTGCACATCGAGCGTCTGATTGACCGCGCGTTTGGCCTGGCGCAGACCGAAGGCCGGCATCGCCGCGATCCGGTGCGCTAGCGCCAGCGCGTGCGCGTCCAGCTCGGCGCGGGGCACCACCTTGTTCACCATGCCGAGCCGTTCGGCCTCCGCCGCGCCGACCGACTGGGCCGTGAACAGCAGTTCCTTGGCCTTGCGCGGCCCGAGTTCCCAGGTGTGCCCGTGATATTCCACGCCGCCGATGCCCATCAGGACCACCGGGTCGGAGAACTGCGCGTCGTCGGCGGCGACGATCAGATCGCAGGGCCAGCACAGCAGCAGCCCGCCCGCGATGCAGCGGCCCTGCACCGCGGCGATGGACGGTTTCGGCACGTTTCGCCAGCGCAGCGAATACTCCAGGTAGCGGCGCGATTCGGCGCCGTAGAGCAGCTCCAGGGTGATCTTGTCCGGGCGCGGGGCCGCGCTCTTGAGGTCGTGGCCGGAGGAGAAATGCTTGCCCTCGGCGCGCAACACGATCACCGCGACCGCGTCGTCGTCGGCGGCCTGCCGCCAGGCGGCGTCGAGTTCGTCCAGCAGCGCCGCGTTCTGGGCATTGGCCACCTCGGGACGATTCAGCGTGATCGTCGCTACCTTGTCCGCGACCTCGTAGCGAATATTCATCGGGAGCTCCTCATAGGCGCGTGGTGAACGACAGCCGTGTGCAACAATCGGAGAATTCGATTCTCTCAGTTCGGAATCAAGGATCTCACAGGTGGAGGGACGAAGCGACCGTGACCACCAGTCCAACCGGCGAGCCGGCCTGGAAACAGCGGGCCGTCGAGCGCTCGCTGCGCACCGCGAAGCGGCGCGCGGAGCTGCGCGTGCAGCGGTTTCTCGACGCCGCGCGCGCGATCATCACCGAGAAGGGCACCACCGATCTGACCGTGCAGGAGGTCGTCGATCGCTCGGGCCAGTCGCTGCGCAGCTTCTATCTCCAGTTCGACGGCAAGCACGAACTCCTGCTCGCCCTGTTCGAGGACGCGCTCAACCAGTCCGCCGACCAGATCCGCGCCGACACCGCCGCGACCCCGGTCCCGCTGGAACGCCTGCGCATCGCCGTCGAGCTGCTCTTCGAACGCTGCCGACCCGATCCGGAAACCCGGCGGCCGCTGTTCACCGACTTCGCACCGCAATTGCTCGCCACCCATCCGGCCCAGGTGAAGATCGCGCACACCGGACTGCTGGCGCTGTTCACCGACCTGATGGTCCAGGCACAGGCCGCCGGGGAGGTCCGCGCCGACATCACCCCGCGGCGGATGGCGGCGCTGGTCATGCAGACCGTCATGTTCACCGCCCAATCACCCGGCAACCCCGATCGCCACGGACCCCACGCGATCACCGCCGACGAGGTCTGGACCCTGTGTTCGCGGGGCGTCGCACGTCAGGAGCGGGAGCGATGAGGACCTATCGGGTGGCGCAGTGGGCCACCGGCACGATCGGCAGGCGTTCGCTGCGCGCGGTGCTCGACCATCCGGAACTGACGCTGGCCGGGGTGTATTCGCACACACCCGAGAAGGCCGGACGCGACGCGGGCGAGCTGTGCGGGCTGCCCGCGACAGGAGTGCGCGCGACGAACAGCCTGCCCGAACTACTGGCGCTGGATCTGGACTGCGTGCTCTACATGCCGCGCGCCTTCGAGCAGCGCGAGGTGCTCGCTCTGCTCGAAGCGGGAGTGAACGTGGTGACGACCTGCGGCCGGTTCCATCACCCGCCGAGCATGGACCCCGTGCTGCGCGAGCAGGTCGAGAGCGCCTGCGCCACCGGTGGTTCGGCCCTGCACGCCACCGGCAGCAGCCCCGGTTTCGTGACCGAGGCGCTGCCGCTGGTGCTCGCCTCGGTGCAGCGCCGGATCGACGGCCTCGCCATCGACGAATACGCCGACCTGTCCCAGCGCGACTCCCCCGCCATGCTCTTCCAGATCATGGGTTTCGGCCGCCCGCCCGCCGAATTCGACCAGGCCCGCGCCGACTACCTCGCCACCAGCTTCGGCCCCTCGTTACGTCTGCTCGCCGACGCCTTCGCCATTCCGGTCGGCACCATCACCGCGCACGGCGAGATCGCCACCGCCCGGCGCGCCACCACCATCGCCGCCGGCACGATCGAGGCGGGCGCCGTTGCCGCCCAGCGCATCACGATCACCACCCGGGCACCCGGCCACGCTCCCCTGCGCTTCCGCGCCACCTGGTACTGCACCACCGACCTCGACGCCGACTGGCATCTCCGCGAGACCGGCTGGCACGTCGCCGTCGACGGCGACGCCCCCTTGGACGTCGACATCCGCTTCCCCATCCCGCTCACCCGCATGGCCGAGGTCTCCCCCGGCTACACCGCCAACCGCGCCGTCAACGCCGTGCCCGCCCTCTGCCGCGCCCGCCCCGGCATCCGCACCACCCTGGACCTCCCGCATTTCCCGGGGGTCCGGTGACGACGCTGTCCGCCTTGCGCGCCCACCTGCTGCACACGGGCCTGCACCTCTCCCCTGCGGGCATTCCGGGCACACCCCTGATCGTGGTCGATCTCGACGAGCTCGCCGCGAACGAACCGGCCACCATCAGCCACACCTCCGCCCTCCTGCGCGAGAGCCTCCCGCTCACCATCGGCATCCTGCGCGGCCCCCTGACGCCCGACCTCGAGCCCTTGGCCGCCGCCCTCACCATGACCCTCACCTCGGCACAAGAACACCTCCACCGACAGTTCCTCGTGCCGGTCCCCGACCTCGACGCGGCCCTCGAACAACTCACCACGGCAATCACTTTCGCACCCCAGTCGTCGCTGGCCTGCGGCCAACTGCTCCGGCGCACCAGCGGCGCGAGCACCACCTCCGCTCTCGCCGCGGAAGCCGCCGTGTACTCGATGCTGCTGGGCGGCACCGAATTCGCGCGCTGGCTCGGCAAGCGCGACCGGCCCCGCCGCCGCGAAATCCGTAACCCCCACAAACCTTCGAACGCGTCCGGGCGGCCACCCGATCGGCGGCCGCGGCCCGACACCTCAGTGCCGCCGGACACGACCAGCACGGATCCGTACGACGCCGTCGCGGTGGGCAGGACCGAAGCGGAGCGAGGGCGCAGTGTGGTCGAGAGCTCCGAAGGTCGCGGCGCCACAATCCAGGTTCCGCACGACGCGATCGCGGCAGACCGGGCCGAAGCGGACCGGGGGCGCAGTGTGGCCGAGAGTCCCGAGGATCGCGGCGACACCGTCCAGGTTCCGCACGACGCCGTCGCGGCAGACCGGGCCGAAGCGGACCGGGGGCGCAGTGCGATCGAGAGCCCCGGGGGTCGAGGCGGCACCATCCAGGTTGCGGACGACACGGTCGCGGTGGACCGGACCGAAGCGGGTCGGGGGCGCGGTGCGATCGGGAGCTCCGGGGATCGCGACTTCTGCGGCGACACCGTCCAGGTTCCGCACGACGCGGTCACGGTCGGCAGGACCGAAGCAGACCGGGGGCGCAGTGTGGTCGAGAGCTCCGAGGATCAGGGCGGTTGCGGCGACGCCGTCCAGGTGCGGCGCGCGGGCTCGGCGCTCACGGTCGTGCTGAATCAGCCGGGGCGGCGCAATGCGCTCGGGGCTGGGATGCGCGAGGAATTGCTCGCGGCGCTGACGGTCGCCGAGGCCGATCCCGGCATCGAATCCGTCGAGCTCGGCGGGAGCGGGCCGGCGTTCTGCAGCGGCGGCGATCTGGCCGAATTCGGCGCTGCCACCGACCCGGTCGCGGCCTATCTGGTGCGGTTGGAGCGCGCGCCGTGGCGGGTGCTGGATCGGATCGCCGGCCGCGTGACCGTTCGCGTGCACGGCGCGTGCGTCGGGGCGGGCGCGGAGATCGCGGCCTTCGGTGGCCGTGTCGTCGCCGCGCCGGACACCTGGTTCCGGTTTCCGGAGATCGCCATGGGACTGATCCCGGGGGCCGGGGGGACGGTCAGTGTGCCGCGCCGCATCGGCCGCTGGCGCGCGGCGTGGCTGATGCTGTCCGGAACTCCACTGGCGGCGCGCGAGGCGTTGCGCTGGGGGCTCGTGGACGAGATCACCGAAAGTTCAGGCGAGGCAGATGCTTTCCGGCGCAGCTGAATCTTCCGCCGGCGCTCGTCCGGCCGTCCGGCGAGCGATGCCGGTGCGCGGCGAGACACCGTCTTGTCCGGTGCTGGCGTGGGCGGCCTCGGGCGGTATGGCGCTCACGGGATACCGGGGCGGCGCACCCGTGATGTCGCCCGCTCCGGCGTTCGAGTTGCTTCGGGCGGTGTCGGCGACGCTCGCCTCGGTGACCGGGCAGGTGGGCGAACGAGTGCTGATCGATCCGGCGGCAACGGTTTTCGGGCGCGCCGGCCGGTCGAGGCGGGAACGGGACGGGCGGCGGTCGGTCGGGGGCGCGAGCCGGATCCTGCGGACGGCCGACGGCTGGTGTGCGGTGACCTTGGCGCGCGCCGCGGATTTCGAGGCGGTGCCCGCGATCCTCGGCGACGCGACAGCGTCGGACGCGTGGGCGGCGCTGACCGCCGCCGCGCGGCGGTGGCCGGCGCGGACACTCGCCGAACGCGCACAATTGCTCGGCGTACCCGCTGCGGTCGTGCCCCCACGACCGTGGCCCGCCGACCGGCATGGCGGCCCCGAGCGATACCGCGAATCGGGCTCCGGACCGCCCCCGGACCGAGCCGAGGAGGCGGGCACCGCGCCGCCGAGCGGGCCGAGCCGGCCAGAAACGCCATCAGGACAGCGCTGCCCAGCGGCGGGCTCCCGAACCGAGCCGGACGACAACCTCCCGGGCACGGCGTCGCGACCGATGGATCGCCTCTTCGCGAATACTCTGCCCTGGAACACATCTCGCCTCGCCGCCGCGGTTCCGGAGGCCGCCCTGCGAGACTGTCTGGTGGTCGATCTGTCCGCGCTGTGGGCGGGTCCGCTGTGCGCGCGGCTGCTGGCGGCGGCCGGGGCGCGGGTGGTGAAGGTGGAGAGTGTGCACCGTCCGGACTCGGGGCGGGCGTGGAGTCCGGAGTTCTTCCGGTGGTTGCACGAGGGCAAGGAGTTCCGGAGCGTGGAATTCCGGACCGAGGCCGGGCGCCGGGAGCTGGCCGCCCTGCTCGACGCGGCGGATATCGTCGTCGAGGCCGCGCGCCCGCGAGCGCTGGCCCACCTCGGGCTGGCGCCCGAACAGCTCCGGCACCGGCCGGGCCGGGTGTGGTTGAGTCTCACCGGGTATGGGCGGGCGGAGCCGATGCGCGTCGCCTTCGGCGATGACGCCGCCGCGGCGGGCGGCCTGCTCGGCTGGGGTGTGGACGGGCCGATGTTCTGCGGTGACGCGATCGCGGATCCACTGTCCGGCATCTGTGCCGCGCTGGCGGTCGCGACCGCGGTGCGGGCGGGCGGCGGCGTGCTGCTCGATCTGTCCATGCGCGCTACCGCCGCCGCGTTCGCGGCGGCGCCGGCGATCGAGCACGGCCCGCACCGGGTCGTCCGGCACGGTGGCGGGTGGAGCGTGGAATGCGCTGCCTCCGAACACAATCAGCCGGTCCTGGCGCCGCCGGCGGGTGCCGGATGCTGATCCGGCGGGCACGCGTACTCGGCAGCGAGCACACCGATGTCCGGTGGCGCGGGGACCTCATCGTCGAATCCGGGACCGGCCTGCGCCCGCTACCCGGCGAGGACGATCTCGATGCCCGCGGCGGCTGGTTGCTGCCGGGGCTGCACGATCACCATATTCACCTGCGCGCGTTGGCTGTTCGCGCCGACTCGGTGTCGCTGAGCCCGGACCGGGTGGCCGGCCGCGCGCAGCTGATCGCCGAACTGCGGCGTCTGGACGCGGAGCTCCCCGCGGGCCGATGGATTCGCGGCATCGATTATCACGACTCCGTCGCCGGAGCCCTGGATCGCCGTCTGCTCGACCACGCCCTGCCCACGCGCCCGATCCGCGTCCAGCATCGCAGCGGCGCGCTCTGGACGCTCAATTCGGCCGCCTGCGCCGCGGTCGGCCTCGACGGATGTACGGCGACCGGTGTCGAACGCGAGCCGGACGGGCGGCCGACCGGCCGGCTCTGGCGGCTGGATTCCTGGCTCGGCGCGCGGGTTCCCCCGCTGTCCCCCGATCTCGCGCAGGTCAGCGCTCACGCCGCCCGCCACGGGATCACCGGGTTCACCGAGGCGACCCCCGAGCTGACGCAGGCCGATGTGGCCGCGCTCGCGGCGGCGGTGTCCGAGGGGCGGATCGCGCAGCGCCTGCACTGCATGGCTCCGCCCGCGATCACCGACCCGCGCGTGGCGCGTTTCACCCTCGGCCCCACCAAGATTCTGCTGGACGATCAGGCGCTCCCGACCCTGGACGCCTTCACCGACACCATCCGCGCCGCACACGCGGCGCACCGCCCGGTCGCGGTCCACTGCGTGACCCGAGTGCAATTGATCCTCACGCTCGCGGCACTGGCCGCCGCCGGGATCGCGCCGGGTGACCGCATCGAACACGGCGCGATCATCCCCGATACCGTGCTGGAGCACTTGCGCGACTCCGCGTTGACGGTGGTCACCCAGCCGCACTTCCCGATCGAACGGGCCGCCCAGTACGCCCGCGAGGTGCCCCGCGACGATCGAGCGGACCTGTGGCGGCTGGGTTCGCTGCGCCGCGCCGGGGTCGCGATCGCCGCCGGCACCGACGCCCCGTTCGGCGACCCGGATCCGTGGCGGGTCGTCGCGGCCGCCACGACCCGGCGTGCGGGCGAGTCGATTTCGTTGCCCGAGGCCCTCGCGCTGTTCCTCGGCCGAGCCGAGCGGCCCGCGCGGCCCCGAACGCTGCGCCCCGGCGCGCGTGCCGACCTCACTCTGCTCTCCGCCGCACCCGAGGACCTGGCGCGCGATCCGGCCGCCGCGGCCGACCTCGTCGCCGCGACCGTCGTCGCCGGCCGGCCCGTGCATCTGGGGGCCGACCGGTGAGGTGGGCGGCTCAGTAGACCCCGCACATCCCGTCGATCGACACTTCCTCCACCAGAACCTCTTCGACGAGTTCCGCGTCCTCGGTTCCCTCGCTCATGCCGACTCCTGACCCACGCGGACCGTGACCGCGCGCTCGTTCTCCAGCACCCGGCTGCCGCGCGGCGCGCGGGCGGGCGACACCAACGGCGCACCGAGCCGGGCGGCCAGCATCCGCGCTTCGGCGCGCGCACCGAGCACGGCGTGCGACCACGTCCACGCACAACCGAACGGCGCGAGCAGATCCGCGGTCTGCGCGAAGTTCGCGCGCTCGAGCAGATCGGGGTCGAGTACCACGCCGTAGAGCGCGAAGGCCCCGGACAGATTCATCGTCAGCGAACCGTCGCAGACGACGTGCACCGTCCCACCGGCGCCCGCGCGGCGTGCGGCCCGCCGCAGCACCGAGCGCCGCCGGGCCCTGCCGCCGCGGACCAGCGCGACCACCTCCGCCACCGCTACCGCCCCGGCCCTTGCAGCAGCGTGACCGCCGCGACGGCCGTCGGCCCGCCCACGGTGTGCGCCAGACCGATCCGCGCGCCGTCCACCTGGTGGCGGGCGCTGCCGCGCAACTGCTCGAACAGCTCCACGCACTGGGCGACGCCGGTCGCGCCGGGCGGATGACCCTTGGATTTCAGCCCGCCGCTGGTGTTCACCGGCAGGGATCCGCCGGGCCCGGTGGCGCCGGATTCGACCAGCTTGTACGCCTCGAACCGCTCGGCGAAGCCGAGGTCCTCGTAGCTGATCAGCTCCACGCCGGTGAAGAAGTCGTGCACCTCGGCGACGTCGACGTCCGAGGGGGTCAGGCCCGCCATGGCGAAGGCCCGCCGGGCGGCGCGCACGCTGGCCGGGAACGTGGTCATGTCCCGCTTGTGCTGGTGCATCACCGAATCCAGGCCCAGCCCCACGCCGCGCACCCACACCGGATGGTCGGTGTAGCGGTCCACCACGTCTTCGGCGGCCAGCACCAGGGCGGCCGCGCCGTCGCTCTGCGGCGCGCAGTCGTACAGCCCGAACGGCGTCACCACGGTGGGCGCGGCCAGCGCCTGTTCCAGCGTGATCTCGAACTGCAAGCGCGCCTTGCGATTACCGGCTCCGAAGGCGTGGTTCTTCACCGCGACCAGCGCGAGATGCTCGCGGGTGGCGGGTGACTCGTGCAGATAGCGGGTGACGTGCAGGGCGAACTCGGCCGGCGAGACCAGCCCGAGCGGGTAGTCCCAGGCGTTGTCGCGCGACATCGCCTCCCAGCCCCACAGCATGTCCTTGGAGGCCGATTCCCGCAGTTTGTCCGCCCCGAGTACCAGGGCGACGTCGCAGGCCCCGGACGCCACGCCGAACAGCGCGTTGCGCAGCGCGTCGTGCCCGGTGGCGCAGGCGTTCTCGATGCGCGACACCGGAATGTCGGGCAATCCGAGGGTGTCGGCGAGGATCCCGGAGGGGAATCCGTCGGCGGTGCCGCACTCACCGAACCAGGCGGCCTGGATGTCGCTCTTCGCCAAGCCTTTGTCGACCGTGGCGGCGCACTCGGCGAACGCCATCGGCAGCAGATCCTTGATGCCGAGCGCGAAATGTTCGGCGAAGGGCGTCATCCCCGCGCCGACGATGGCGACCCGCTTCATACTGTGTCCTCCTGCTCGGGCTCGAAGGCGTAGCCGTAGTCGGGTACGCCCGAGCGCACGGCCACGCGCCGCAGCGTCATCCGGCCGCGATCGCCGATGTCGACGGTGCCCGGCTCGGTGCCGGTCACCTTGGCCAGCGCCCGCACACCGACCTCGTCGAGTTCCACGATGACCAGCGAGTAGGGCGTCTTGAGCCCGGGCACCGGGACGTGCACGGTGACACCGGTGTAGACGGTGCCGGTGCGCGGCAGCGGCACCAGGCTGTAGTTGGTGGCCAGCGCGCCGTCCGAGCCCACCCGGTAGCGCGGCGGGAAATCCAATTCCGTTCCACCGGAATGTTTTCCGGCCACCCAGCGCACCTTGGCCTCGAAGGCCCGCTCATAGGCGGCCAGCGAGATCAGCAGTTCCGCGCCGGGCCGCTGCACACCCTCGGGTTTGGGCCGGGCGGCGGGTTCCCGGCGGTACACCCGCGCCTCGCCGCCCGCGACCGCGATACCGAACAAACTGCCCTGCTCCACCCCGACGAGCGGCCCCGTGCGGCCCGCCTCGGCCAGCGCCGCGAGCGCGAACAAACCCGCGGACGCGCCGAATGTGGGCAGCGGCACCGGGTTTCCGGCGCACAGCGCGACCGCCCGCTCGTGTTCCACACCCGCCACCGCCACCGGCACGTCCAGCCAGGTCGCCTCGAACGAGGCGAGCAGCCCGCGCGCGTGCAGCAGCCGGGGATCGCCGTAGTCGTGCACGTCACCGGCGGCGGTGCGGGTGCGCACCGGCAGGCTGCGCGAAATCCGGGCCGCCGTGCGCACTTCCAGCCCGCGCTCGGCGGTCAGCACCGCCACCGCGCCGGCCGGTTCCAGGTCGACGCCGATGATCAGGGTGCGCGGGCGGGCCGAGCTGACCGCGTCCAGCGCGGCGGGCGCGCCGCCGAGGCGCTCGACGACCTCGAGTTCCGGGTCCAGCCCGAGCCCGGCCAGCAGGGCCGCGGCATTGCCGCCCTCGAGCAGCGGCAGATCCCGGCTGACCAGGATCACCACGTGTGCCGCGCCCGCGCCGGCGTCGAGCACGGCGCGCCCGGCCTCCACGGCCAGCGTCACCGCGTCCTCGTCGTCGCCGGGCACCCGGTGCCCGGGCGCGCCCCAGCACGGCAGATACGTTCCCATCGCGGCGATGTGCGGCATCGAACCCTCTCCTTCTAGGTGACCGCGCCCGCGGTCTTCAGCGCGATGATGCGATCCCAGTCCAGGCCCAGCTCCAGCAGCACGTCCTCGGTCTGGGCCGCGAATTCCGGCGCCGGCCCGGAGGTGGGCGGGGCGAGGTCGAACTGCACCGGATTGGCCACCAGCTCGAGTTCGCCCGCGCGGACCAGATAGTCGTTGGCCCGCACCTGGGCGTCGTCGGCCACCTGCCGCGAATCCTGCACCGGGGCCCACGGACCCGCCAGCGTCGCGAATCGCTCGGACCACTCGGCCAGCGTGCGGGTGGCGATCACCTCCTGCAGAATCCCCACGGCGGCGGCGGTATTGGCGGCCAGGCCCGCGGCGTCGGCGAAGCGCGGATCCTGCGCCAGCTCGGGTCGTTCCAGGTGCTTGCACACATCGGCCCAGAACTTCGCGGGCTGCATCATGACGAAGGACAGGTAGCGCCCGTCGGCGGTCGCGTACAGCCCCGAGAGCGGATTGGCCGGGGAGCCGTGCGCGCCCAGCGGCGGCGGCGTCATCGGCTGGTCGAGATGCACCGAGAGCGCGATGCCGTGCCCCATCGACCACACCCCGCTGCCCAGCAGCGACACGTCCACGATCGCCGGGACGCCGGTGCGCTCGCGCTGCAACAGCGCCGCCGCGATCCCGCCGGCCAGATTGGTGCCGGAGATGGTGTCGCCGAAGGCCGGGCCGGGCGGCGGCACCATGCCCGCCACCCCCGCCGGGGTCAGGCTGGCGGCGATGCCGCCGCGCGCCCAGAACGCGGTCATGTCGTAGCCGCCCTTGCCGGACTCCTCGCCGCGCGGGCCCAGCGCGCTGCCGCGCGCGTAGACGATCCGCGGATTCACCGCCCGGATCTCGTCCACGTCGATCCGGAACCGGCGCCGATGCTCGGGCAGGAAGCTGGTCAGGAACACATCCGCGCGCTGGGCGAGCGCGTAGAGCACTTCGCGCCCTTCGGGTTTGGACATGTCCAGCCCGACGCTGCGCTTGCCGCGGTTGGCGTGCTCCCAGTTCGGGTTCGGGTCGCCCCGGACCTCGAAGGCGCCGGTGCGCCGCAGTCCGCGCTGCGGGTCGCCGGTGACCGCGTGCTCGATCTTGATCACCTCCGCGCCCCACTCGGCGAGCACCGCGCCCGCCGAGGGCACGAACCCGTACATCGCGACCTCGAGCACCCGGATGCCGTCCAGCGGCTTCACCGGATCACCGCCGCGAACGTCTTGCGCTCCAGGAACTCCTCGAGCCCCGCCACGCCGGATTCGCGGCCGATGCCCGACTGCTTGTAGCCGCCGAAGGGCGCGTCGGCGGCGAAGTAGTTGCCGCCGTTGATGCTCATCGTGCCGGTGCGGATCCGGCGGGCGACCGCGAGCGCGCGATCGTCGCTCGCGCTGAACACCCCGCCGGACAGGCCGTAGATGGAGTTGTTGGCGATCCGCACTGCCTCGTCGTCGTCCTCGAAGGGGATCACCACGAGCACCGGGCCGAAGACCTCCTCCTGCGCGATCTCGCTGTCGGGGTCGACCCCCGACAGCAGGGTCGGCGTATAGAAGAAGCCCGGGTCGACCTTCGTGCCGCCGGTCACCAGCGTCGCGCCCGCGGCCACCGCGCGCCGCACCATGGCGTCGACCTTCTCGCGCTGGCGCTCGCTGATCAGCGGTCCCATATAGGTTTTCGGGTCGCCCGGATCGCCGTGGCGGACGTGGCCGAAGTTCGCGGCCACCTTCTCGACCATCTCGTCGTGGCGCTCGCGCGGCACCAGCAGCCGGGTGGTCAGCGCGCAGCCCTGCCCGGCGTGGGTGACGACGCTGAAGGCCGCGAACAGCGCGGTCAGATCGAAGTCGGCGTCGTCGAGCACGACCATCGCGGACTTGCCGCCCAGCTCCAGGAAGACCCGCTTGAGGCTCTCGCCGGCCGCGGCCATGATGCGCCGTCCCACCGCGGTGGACCCGGTGAAGGTGACCATGTCCACCTCGGGATGGGTGGTCAGCGCCTCGCCCACCGCGACCTCGGAGGAGGCGAGAACGTTCACCACGCCCGCGGGAATGTCGGTGTGGCGCTGGATCAGCTCGCCGAGCGCCTGGGTGATCAACGGGGTGTCCGGCGCGCCCTTGAGCACGACGGTGCAGCCGGCGGCCAGGGCCGGCGCGAGCTTGGCCAAGGCCAGCTGATTCGGATAGTTGTAGGCCACGATCGCCGCGACGACACCGGCCGCTTCCTTCTCGACCCAGCGCCGGTGCCGCTGCCCGCGCGCCTCGGTCTCGGGCAGTTCCTCGGTCAGCGGATAGTTCTTCAGCAGGTCGGCGTAGTAGCTCACCAGGCCGATCGGGATGTCGAGCTGATTGCCCAGGGTCAGCGTGCGGGTGGCGCCGACCTCGGCGATGGTCAGCTCGCGCAGTTCTTCCCGGTGCTCGAGCAGCGCGTGGTGCAGTTGTTCCAGGCAGCGCACGCGCAGGGCGGTGTCGGTCGACCAAGCGGTGGTGTCGAAGGCACGGCGGGCGGCCGCGACGGCGGCTTCGGCATCGGCCACCGTGGCGTCGGGCGCGCGGCCGAGCACCGCGCCGGTGGCCGGATTGAGCGAGACGAAAGTCCGTGCGGGCGTGACGAGTTGCCCGTCGATGAGCAATCTGCGCCCCAGCTCGGCCGACTCTTCGTGCTCGCGCCCGGCGCCGGTACCCGACGGCGCCTGGTCCTGAGTGTGCATCCCGCCTCCTCGAATCGTGAAAACTAGATTCTCATAGATGGAGAATCCATAAATCGTTTTCCGCGAATCTAACCGCACGGCCGAGATTTCGTAACCCCCGGCGACTTTCGGCCCGCGACCCGATCGCAGGACCGCGACCAGCCCCGGCGTACCGGATCACGGAGGACTTGCCCCGGAGAGAATTGCGAGAGTACCGTTCTCCAATGATGGAAGGGAGATTCTTGTGATCGAGACGAGAGCGCTCAGCCCGGCCCTGGGCGTCGAGGTCACCGGCGTCGAGGACCTGCTCGACGAAGCCGTGATCAGTCGCTGCCTGGAGGCACTCACCTGGCGGGGCGTCCTGCTGATCCGAGGGCTGCACCTCGACGACGAGGCCCAGCTGGCCTTCAGCCGGCGCCTCGGCACGGTGCTGGCGCCGGCGGGCAAGGAGATCTTCAAGATCTCGCTCGACCCGGCCGTGCAGCCCTCGGCCGAATACCTCAAGAGCACATTCCACTGGCACATCGACGACACCACCAACGAGGTCCCGGCCAAGGCCACCATGCTGACCGGCCGGCACGTGGCCATGACCGGCGGCGGCACCGAATTCGCCAGCACCTACGCCGCCTTCGAGGCCCTGCCCGAGCAGGAGCAGAAGCGCTACGAACAGCTGCGGGTGGTGCACAGTTTCGAAGCGGCGCAACGCCTCACCCACCCCGATCCCTCCGAACAGGAGCTCGCGGCCTGGCGGCGGTTGCGCAGCCACGAGACCGCGCTGGTCTGGCAGCGCCGCGACGGTCGCCGCTCGCTGGTGATCGGCGCGACCGCCGACCACATCGTCGGCATGCCCGCCGAGCAGAGCCGCGCGCTGCTCGACGAACTGCTGGAGTGGACCACCCAGGAACGGTTCCGCTACACCCACGAGTGGGCCGTCGACGACGTGGTGGTCTGGGACAACACCGGCATGCTGCACCGCGCGCTGCCCTACGACCCGGCCTCGCGGCGCACGATGCACCGCACCACCATCGCCGGTGAAGAGCCGTGGGGATGAGCGCCGCGACGAAGACCGCCGTCGTCACCGGCGGCGCCTCCGGGATCGGCCTGGCGGTCGCGAAAAGACTGCGCGCCGACGGCTATTCGGTCGCCACGCTCGACCTGCGCCGCTCCCACGACGACGAACTGGCCTTCACCGCCGATGTCACCGACCCGGCCGCGGTGTCCGAGGCGTACGCCGCCGTGCGCGCGAAGCTCGGCCCGGTCACGGTTCTGGTGAACGCGGCGGGGATGGAGGGCTTCAAGCGGTTCGCCGATCTGTCCTTCGAGGAGTGGCAGCGGGTCGTCGCGGTGAACCTGGACGGCGTCTTCCACTGTGTGCAGGCGGTGCTGCCGGACATGCTCGACACCGGCTGGGGCCGGATCGTGAACATCTCCTCCTCCAGCGCGCATTCGGGGCAGCCGTTCATGGCGCACTACGTCGCGGCCAAGTCGGCGGTGAACGGCCTGACCAAGGCGCTGGCGCTGGAACTCGGCCCCTCGGGGATCACCGTCAACGCGGTGCCGCCGGGATTCATCGACACCCCGATGCTGCGCGGCGCGGAGGAGCGGCGGCTGCTCGGCGGCAGCGTGCAGGACCACATCAAGCGCACCCCCGTGCGCCGGGTCGGCCGGCCCGAGGACATCGCCGCGGCCTGCGCGTTCCTGATCTCGGAGGAGGCCGGGTACATCACCGGGCAGATCCTCGGGGTCAACGGCGGCCGGAATACCTAGCGTGACGGGAGGTGAACCGATGGCGGCGGATTTCGCGCTGCTGCTGGTGCGCGTGGTGGTCGGCGGCACAATGGCCGCCCACGGCGTCAATCACTGGCTCGGCGGCGGCCGGATCGCCGGTACCGCCCGCTGGTTCGGCGGACTCGGGCTGCGGTATCCGACGACCCAGGCGTGGTTCAGCGTGCTCACCGAGATCGGCGCGGGCGCGCTGCTCGTGCTCGGCCTGCTGACGCCGCTGGCGTGCGCCGCGGTCGTCTCGGTGATGCTGGTCGCCGGGCTGCTCGCGCACCGGGCCAACGGATTCTTCGTCTTCCGTGAGGGATACGAGTACGTGCTGGTGCTCGCGACGACGGCGCTCGCGCTCGGCGTGCTCGGCCCGGGGCGCTGGTCGCTGGATCGGCTCGCCGGGATCGAGCGCACCGGGTGGGCCGGCGGCGCGATCGCGCTCGGCGTGGGCGTGGCGGCCACGGCGGCGCTGCTGGCGGTGTGCTGGCGGCCCGAGCCGGAGCCGCCCGAATGCGCGCAATCCACCGAAGCGGCTGTGCCGCAGACCGAAACGATCACGGAGGACCGCTGATGCGGGTCGGATTCATCGGATTGGGCATCCAGGGTGGGCCGATGGCCCGCCGGATCGCCGCGGCCGGGCACCCCGTCACCCTGTGGGCGCGCCGCCCCGAGGCGCTGGAAGCCTTCCGCGACACCGGCGCCGCCTTCGCGGGCTCTCCCGCCGAGCTCGCCGCGGCCAGCGACCTGGTGTGCCTGTGCGTGGTCTCCGACGCGGACGTGCGCGAGCTCGTCACCCGGCCGGACGGCGTCCTCGCCGGGCTGCGGCCCGGCGGCGTCCTCGCCGTGCACAGCACCGTCCATCCGGACACGTGCATCGAGCTCGCCGAAACCGTGGGCGCGCAGGGCATCTCGCTGCTCGACGCACCGGTCAGCGGCGGCGGCCCGGCGGCGGAGGCGGGCACCCTGCTGGTGATGGCGGGCGGCGAGGCGGCCGTCGTCGACCGCTGCCGTCCGGTCTTCGACAGTTACGCGCGACTGGTGGTGCACCTCGGCGCGGTCGGCGCGGGCCAGGTCACCAAGATCATCAACAATCTGCTCTTCACCGCCAACCTCGCCACCGCCGCGGGCGCCCTGCGCGTCGGCGAGAGCCTCGGTCTCGATCCGAAAGGGCTGGGCGAACTCATTTCCCAGGGCACCGCGAACAGCTTCGCCCTGGGCCGCGTGGTCGCGAGCGGCGGACTCGACAGCATCGCGAAACACGCCTCCGGCCTGCTGCGCAAGGATGTCGCCCTGGCCGCCGACCTGGCCGCGCGCGCCGGCGCCGCGGACGGTGTCGTCTTCACCGCCGCCCGGAACACGCTGTCGGTCATGGATGACCTCCTCGGCCACTGAAAGGAACCCGATGCGCGTCGGATTCGTCGGGGCAGGACGCATGGGCGCGCCCATGATCGATCGCCTGCTCGCCGCGGGGCACGAGGTCCGCGTCCTCACCCGCACCTCGACGGGAAACCCGCCGCCCGGCCGGAAGCGGGCTGCCTCGGGGCCGCCCCGAACCGGCAGGTCGGCGGACGGCGACCTGCCCGTGCTACCGGCCGGGGCGCTGGTCACCGCGCAGGCAGCCGAACTCGCCGCCGGCGCGGCACTGGTGGTGGTCTGCGTCTTCACCGACGCGCAAGTGCGAGCGGTGTGTCTCGACGGTGAGCTGCTGCCCGCCATGGCGCACGGATCGGTCCTCGTGGTCCACACGACGGCCGGGCCGGGCACGATGGCGGCGGTCGCCGAGCGGGCCGCGCAGTACGGTGTCGACGTGCTCGACGCTCCCGTCAGCGGCGGGCCGCACGATATCGCGGCGGGCGCGCTGACCGTTTTCGCCGGCGGCGCCGACGCGGCCGTGCGGCGGGCCGAAGCGGTGCTCTCCTGCTACGCCGAGCCGATCCTGCACGTCGGACCGCTAGGGTCCGGGCAGCGGATGAAACTGCTCAACAACGCCGCGTTCGCCGCACAGCTCGGCGTCCTCGCCGAAATCGTCCGTCTCGCGGCTCGATTCGGTCTCGACGAGCAGACCGTGCTGCGCGCCCTGCCACACGGCAGCGCGGGCGGCCGGGCGCTCGCCGGCGCGGCGGCCCGCGGTTCGGTCGGTGACTTCGTCGCGGCCGTCGACGGTTTCCTGGCCAAGGACATCGCCGAGGTGCGCGCCACGACCGCCGGTCTCGGCGCGCACCTCGGTGAGCTGGAGCCGCTGATCGACCTGCTGAAACAGGTCACAAACCCAGCGATTTCGCGATGATCAGCTTCATCACCTCGCTGGTCCCCGCGTAGATCCGGGCCACCCGGGCGTCGGTGTAGAGGCGGGCGATGGGGTAGTCCATCATGTAGCCGTAGCCGCCGAACAGTTGCAGGCAGCGGTCCACGACCCGGGCCTGGACCTCGGTCGCGAACAATTTCACCCGCGCCGCGTCCGGGCCGGACAGCCGGCCCGCCACCAGTTCCAGCACCGCGTTGTCGACCAGCGCCTGGGCGGCTTCGATATCGGCCGACATCGCGGCGAGCTCGAACTTGGTGTTCTGGAACGAGGCGACCGGAGCGCCGAAAGCCTTGCGCTCCTTCACATATTCGATGGTGGCGGCGTGCGCCGCGCGCGCCTGCGCCACCGAGCCGACGGCGACCGTCATCCGCTCCTGGGGCAGGTTGTGTCCCAGGTAGCCGAACGCCGCGCCCTCCGCACCGAGCCGGTTGGCCACCGGCACCCGCACATCGGCGAAGGACAGCTCGACGGTGTCCTGCACCTTGCAGCCCATTTTCTCCAGGACCCGGCCCTTCTCGAAGCCGGGCATCCCGTCCTCGACCACCAGCAGGGTCAATCCGGCGCGGCGATCATCCGGATCGGTCGAGGTGCGCGCGACCACGACCACCAGATCCGCGAGCAGGCCGCCGGTGATGAAGGTCTTCGCGCCGTTGAGCACGTACTCCTCCCCGTCGCGAACGGCGGTGCTGCGCATACCCGCCAGATCCGAACCGGTGCCCGGCTCGGTCATCGCGACCGCGGTGAGCAGCCGGCCCGCGGCCAGGCCGGGGAACCAGCGTTGCCGCTGTTCGGCGTTCGCGTACTCGAGGAAGTAGGGCAGGATGACATCGATCTGGGTGCGCACCGTGCTCAGCGTGACCAGCGCCCGCTGGGCTTCCTCCTGGAGCACCGCGTTGTAGCGGTAGTCGGGCAGGCCCGCGCCGCCGTACTCCTCGGGGATCGCGGTGCCGAGCAGGCCCAGCGCGCCCAGCTGTTCGAAGACCGCGCGCGGCATCCGCCCGGCCCGTTCCCAGTCCGGATAGTTCGGCACCACCTCCTTGCCGATGAACTCGCGGGCCAGCTGCCGGAACGCTTCGTGATCCGGCGTGTAGACATCCCTGCGCATAGCGGCTCCTTCAGGACACGAGTTCGACGACGGTGGCGTTGGCGGTGCCGCCGCCCTCGCACATGGTCTGCAGGCCGTAGCGAATCCCGTTGTCGCGCATGTGGTTGACCATGCGCGTCAGCAGCACCGCGCCCGACCCGCCCAGCGGATGCCCGAGCGCGATCGCGCCGCCGAGCGGATTGCAGCGCTCGGGATCGGCGCCGGTTTCGGCGAGCCAGGCCAGCGGCACCGGCGCGAATGCCTCGTTGACCTCGAACACGCCCACCTCGTCCAGCGCGATCCCCGCCTTGCCGAGCACCTTCTCGGTCGCCGGGATCGGGCCGGTGAGCATGAGCACCGGATCCGATCCGGCCACCGCGCCCGCGCGATACCGCGCGATCGGCCGCAGTCCCAGGGCCCGCGCCCGCTGCGGGGTGGTGATCAGCACCGCCGCCGCGCCGTCGGAGATCTGGGACGCGTTGCCCGCGTGGATGACTCCGTCCGGGTCGAAGGCCGGTTTCAGCCCGGCCAGCTTCGCCGCGGTGGTGCCGCGCCGGATGCCCTCGTCGGCGCGCACGGTTCCGGATTCGGTGGGGACGGGCACGATCTGGGCGTCGAAGGCGCCGCGGTCCTGCGCCGCCGCCGCACGCTCGTGGGAGCGGGCCGCGTACTCGTCGAGCCTGGTCCGGTCCAAGCCCCACTTGCGGGCGATCAGCTCCGCGGACACCCCCTGGTTGAACGAGAAGTTCGCATACCGCGCCAGCGCTTTCGGCCCGTAGGGGCTCCCGCCGGCCTTGGCCGCGCCGAGCGGCACCCGGCTCATCACCTCCACTCCCCCGGCCACGACCACCTCCTGCTGCCCGGACATGACCGCCTGGGCCGCGAAATCCAGGGCCTGCTGGCTGGATCCGCAGGCCCGATTGACCGTCGTGCCCGGCACGCTCTCCGGCCAGCCCGCGGCCAGCACCGCGTAGCGGCCGATATTGCTGGATTGGTCGCCGACCTGGGACACGCAGCCCCAGACCACGTCGTCGATCACCGCCGGATCCAGCCCGGTCCGCTCGATCAGGGCGGCGAGCACGACCGCGGACAGGTCCGCGGCGTGCATCCCGGACAGTCCCCCGTTGCGTTTGCCCACCGGGGTGCGCACGGCCTCGACGATGACTGCCTCAGACATGCGCGCTCTCCTGTGCCGGCGCCGCGGCGCGCGTGAGATCGTCTACGGCCCAGCCGCCGGTGAAGCGCGGCTCTCGTTTCCCGGTGAAGGCGGCGAACGCTTCGGGCGCGTCCGAGGTCGCGAAGTTGACGCCCTGCGCCCGAGCCTCGGCGCCGAGCGCAGAGCGCAGATCGCCGCAGGCGCCCTCGTTCAGCAACGCTTTGGTCTGGGCCAGCGCCACGGGCGGGCCGGCGGCCAGGCGGTCGGCGAGTTCGTCGACGAAACCGTCGATCTCCGCGCGCGGCACCACCCAGGTGACCAGGTTCAGCTCGCGCGCCTGCTGCGCGTCGATCGTCTCGGCCAGCAGCGCCAGCCGTTTGGCCTGTTGCAGCCCGACCAGGCGCGGCAGCAGCCAGGACCCGCCCAGGTCCACCGACAGGCCGCGCCGGGCGAAGATCTGCGCGAAGCTGGATTCCGGTGTGGCGACGACGAAATCGCAACCCAGCGCCAGGTTCCAGCCCGCGCCCACGGCCACGCCGTCGACCTTCGCGATGACCGGCAGCGCCAGCTCCTGCAGTTGCAGCGCCACCTGGCTGAGCAGCCGCATCTTGCGCACCGGGTGCCCGGCGGTCAGCACCGAGACGTCCGCGCCCGAGCAGAACGCGCCGCCCGCGCCGGTGAGGATCAGCGCGCGCACGCCGGGGTCGTCACCCGCGGCGATCAGGGCGTCGCGCAGGCGCGCCCACAGCTCCCAGGTGACGGCGTTCCTGCGGCGCGGCCGGTTCAGCGTCAGCGTTCGCACGCCGTCGCGGTCGTCGACCAGCAGGTCGGGTTCGTCGATCATTTTCTGTTCTCCCACAGTCGATTTCGAAGCTCGTGGTTCAGCGGTAGCCGGGGCCGATCGCACCCTGTTCGCGCAGCCGCGCGATTTCGGCGCGCTCGCACCCCCATTCGGCCAGGACGGCGTCGGTGTGCTGGCCCAGCCCCGGGACGGCGTTCATCGGCGGGTCGAAGCCCGCCACGATCGCGGGCGGCAGCAGCGCCGGGATCGGGCCCGCGGGCGTGTCGACCGTGCGCCACCGGTCCCGCTTCGCCAGCTGCGGATGCGCGAGCACCTCGCTGGGCAGGTTGTAGCGCGCGTTGCCGATGCCCGCGTCGTCGGCGGCCCGCTGCACCTCGACGAGGTCGTGGCGCGCGCACCACGCGCCGATCGCCGCGTCCAGTTCGGCCCGATGCCGCACCCGCCCCGGATTGGTGCGGAACCGCGGCTCCTCGGCCAGATCCGGCCGGCCCAGGATCTCCCGGGCCAGGCGCTGCCATTCCCGGTCGTTCGTGGTGCCGAGCACCACGGTCTGCCCGTCGGCGGTGCGGTAGGAGCCGTACGGCGCGACCGCCGGGGAACTCAGGCCCAGCGGCTGCTGATCGATCCCCGCGTGCCGGGCATAGGTCAGGTGGTAGCCCATCACCTCGGTCATGGTGTCGAACAGGCTGACCGCGATGCTCGTGCCCGGCCCGGACTCCGAGCGCCCGCACAGCTGCGCCAGAATCGTGAGCGCCGCATACAGTCCCGTCGTGACGTCGGCGACCGGCGGCCCCGGTTTCGCCGGAGCGCCGGGGAATCCGGTCACCGCGCAGACGCCGGCCTCGGCCTGCACCAGCAGGTCGTAGGCGCGCTTGTGCGACAGCGGCCCGCCCGCGCCGAAACCGTCGATCTCGACGGCGATCAGGTGCGGGTGCCGGGTCGCGAGTTGCTCGGGCGCCAGCCCGAGCCGGCCGGTCGCGCCCGGCGCGAGATTCGAGACCAGCACCTGCGCCCGTGCCAGCAGGCGATGCAGGATCTCCACGCCCGCGGCGGCTTTCAGGTCGAGCGTGACCGATTCCTTGCCGCGGTTGACCCAGACGAAGTGCGCGGCCTGCCCGTGCACCACCGTGTCGTAGTGCCGGGCGAAATCACCGCCGGCCGGATTCTCGATCTTGATCACCCGCGCCCCGAAATCGGCGAGCGTGCGTGTGCACATCGGCGCCGAGACCGCTTGCTCCAGCGCGATCACGGTGATCCCGGCCAGCGGCGCGCGCGGTGGGTCGGCGTCGGCCATCACATCACCATGCCGCCGTCCACCGGCAGGACCTGACCGGTGACGAAGGAGGCGGCGTCGGAGGCCAGGAACACGAACGCGCCCGCGACCTCCTCCGGTTCGGCCCAGCGGCGCAACGGAATCCGGTTCAGCATCTGCGCGGCGAACTTCTCGTCGGTGCGGATCGTGCTCGTCATCGGGGTGGCGGCCAGGGGCGCGAGCGCGTTCACCAGGATCTGTTTGCGGGCCAGTTCCCGGGCCAGCGATTTCGTCATGCCGATGATCGCGGCCTTGGCGGCGGAATAGTTGATCTGCCCCAGCGTGCCGACGATGCCGGCCGAGGACGTGACGTTGATGATGCGCCCGGTACCGTCGACCGGCAGGTGCGGCAGCGCGGCCTGCGCGCAGGTGAACGTGCCGACCGCGTGGATCTCCAGCAGCCGCCGCACCGAGTCCGCGGAGGTGGCGGCGAACATGGCCGGATCGGTCACCCCCGCGTTGTTGACCAGGATATGCAAGGTCCCCCCGGCCAGCGCCGCGGCGCGCGCCGCCGCCGCGTCGGCGGCGGCGCGGTCGGTCACATCGAGCGCGAAGCTCTGGGCCACACCGCCGTTCGCGGCGATCTTCTCCGCCACGGCGGCGGCCCCCGCGCCGTCCCGGTCGGTCACCAGCACCGCCGCCCCCGCGCCGGCCAGCGCCACGGCCACGGCGGAGCCGATGCCGCCCGCCGCCCCGGTCACCAGCGCCGCGCGCCCGGTGAGATCGAACAGTCCGTGTCTGCTGGACATCAGTAGCTCCTCGGCAATCCCAAAGTGTGCGATCCCAGATAGTTGAGGATCATTTCCTGGCTGATCGGCGCGATCCGCATGACGCGCGCCTCCCGGAAATAGCGGGCCACGTGGTACTCCTCCGCGTAGCCCATGCCGCCGTGCGTCTGCAGTGCGCGGTCGGTCGCGGTGAATCCCGCTTCGGCGCACAGGTATTTGGCGGTGTTGGCTTCGCGCCCGCACGGCTTCCCGTGGTCGTAGAGCCAGGTCGCCTTGCGCAGCATCAGCTCCGCCGCGTCGAGGTGGGCCAGGGAATCGGCCAGCGGGAACTGAACGCCCTGGTTCATGCCGATCGGGCGGTCGAAGACGACGCGCTCCCGCGCGTAGCGCACCGCGCGGTCCAGCGCCACCCGGCCCAGCCCCAGCGCCTCGGCGGCGATCAGCATCCGCTCGGGATTCAGGCCGTCGAGGATGTACTGGAAACCCCGGCCCTCCTCGCCGACCCGGTCCTCGACCGGAATACGCAGGTCGTCGATGAACAGCTCGTTCGAACTCACCGCGTTGCGGCCCATTTTCGCGATCGGGCGGATGTCGACGCGGCTGCGGTCCAGATCGGTCAGGAACAGCGTCATCCCGTCGGTCTTCTTCGTCACCTCGGCGTAGGGCCGGGTGCGGGTGAGCAGCAGGATCTTTTCCGACTCCTGCGCCTTGGAGATCCACACCTTGCGCCCGTTGACCACGTAGTGATCGCCGTCGCGGCGCGCGAAGGTGGTGATGCGGGTGGTGTCCAGCCCGGCCCCGGGCTCGGTCACCCCGAAGCACACGTGCAACTCACCGCGCGCGATCCGGGGCAGCGTGCGTTGTTTGAGCTCCGCGGAGCCGTGCACCACGACCGGCTGCATGCCGAAGATCGACATATGGATCGAACTCGCGGCGTTCATCCCGCCCCCGGAGCGCGACACCTCCTCGGCCAGCAGCGCGGCCTCGGTGATGCCGAGCCCGTGGCCGCCGTACTCCTCCGGGATGGTGATGCCCAGCCAGCCGCCGCGCGCGATCGTCTCGTAGAACTCCGCCGGGAACTCGTGCGCGCGATCGCGCTCCGACCAATAGTTGTCGTCGAACTTTCTCAGCAGTTCGCGCAGGGATTCGCGGATCAGCTCCTGATCCTCCGTCAGCTCGAAACTCATGCCCGCGGACATGTCCAACTCCTCAGTCCGACGCGGGCAGGGGCTTGGCGGCCTTCACGCTCATGGGCGCGCCGTCACAGCCGAGCGCGCCCGAGCCGGAGGCGATGCACAGCACTTCGACCGATTCGTCGGCGTTGACGTAGCGTTTGCCGATCAGCGTCACGGCGGTTCCGGGGTCCGGCGCCGCGGCCGCGCCGGCGGCCGCGACCATCGGCGCGCCACCGCAGGTCAGCGTCGGAGCGCCGGTGGCGGGCACGCGGACGGCGACCACGCGGGTGCCGCACACCGTGCTGGCGAGCTGGTCACCGGGTCGTAGGGGCGATGCTGTCATGCTCGATCTCCTTTCCGGGCAGGCGATCCGCGAGCTGGGCCAGGTCGAAGGACTGGCGGGCCATCCAGAAACGCAGCACGCCGGTCAGCGAATAGCGCAGGAACAGCGCGGCGCCCACCACGCTCACCGCGACGCCCGTGAGCGCGAGGATGATCGCGTCCCGCTGGGCCAGCGGATCAGAGGTGTTGTGCGCCATGAGATAGGCCAGCAGCGTCAGCACCGGGCCGCCGATCAGCAGCGCGCCGCCCACCCGCAACCACAGCCCGGCCCGGCCCGCGGCCGGATCCGGGATCTTCAACTCGGCGATCTCACGGACGAAACGGTCCGCGCGTGTCTCGGTCATACGGAACTTCCTAGGTAGAGAGCGGCCAATTCCTCGCGCAGCCCGGCGCCCGGGCTGCCCTGGTGTTCGATCTGCCCGCGCACCAGCACCGCGGCGTGGTCGGCGATGTCGAGCACGGCGGCGGCGAACTGTTCGACGATCAGCACCGCCACCCCCGTGCGCGCGATCCGGGCCACCTGCTCGTAGAGCTGCGCGACCACCAGAGGCGCCAGGCCCATGGACAATTCGTCGAGCAGCAGCACGGCGGGTTCGGTGGCCAGGCCCCGGGCCAGGGCGAGCATCTGCTGTTCGCCGCCGGACATGGTGCCCGCGATCTGGCCCGCCCGCTGGGCGAGGATCGGGAAGCGCGTGTAGGCGATCTCCTCGATGCGCGCCAGCGGCTGCCCGGTGAACGTCATCATCAGCAGGTTGTCGCGCACCGTCAGGTTCGGGAACACGCCGCGCCCCTCCGGTATCAGGCACACGCCCGCCCGCGCGAGATCGCGCGGGCTCGCGCCGGTGACGTCGCGGCCGCCCAGCAGCAGCTGTCCCGCCGCGACCGGATGCACGCCCGCGGCGACCTGCAGCGTGGTCGTCTTGCCCGCGCCGTTGGGTCCGAGCAGCGCCACCACCTGCCCCGGCGCCACCGCGAGGTCGACGCCATGCAGCACCGTGATGGCGTCGTAAGCAGCACGCACGCCGCGCAATTCGAGCAGGTTGCTCACAGCTCCCCCAGGTAGGCGGCCAGCACGGTCTCGTCCCGGCGGATGAGCTCGGGCGGCCCCGAGGAGATGATCTTGCCGAGGTCCAGCACGAACACCTCGTCACAGACGCTCATGACCAGGCCCATGTCGTGCTCGACCAGCACCACGGCGGTGCCCTCGGCGGCCAGCCCGCGCAGCAGCTCGGCGAACCGCGCGGTCTCCGCGCCGTCCTGGCCCGCGGCCGGCTCGTCGAGCAGCAGCAGGCTGGGCCGCGCCGCCAGCGCCCGCCCCACCTCGACCAGCCGCGCGGAGCCGGTGGGCAGCTCGTCGGCGCAGGTGCCGGCCACCTCGCCGAGCCCGAGCCGGTCGAGCAGGGCGGAAACGGTGGCTGCGGCGTGCCGGCGGTGCGGCCCCAATTCCGCGGCGACGAGCAGATTGTCCCGCACCGTCAACCGGCCGAACAGTTCCAGTCGCTGGAAGGTGCGCGCCAGACCGTGGCGGGCGCGGCGCGTGGGACCCATCCGGGTGATGTCGCGCCCGTCCAGGCGGACCGTGCCGGCCGCGGGTCGCCGCAGCCCGCAGACGACGTCGAAGAGCGTGCTCTTGCCCGCGCCGTTCGGCCCGATGAGGCCGGTGATCCGGCCGCGCTCGGCACTCAGCCCGGCGCCGTCCAGGGCATGGCGGCCACCGAAGGTGACGCGCACGTCCTCAACTCGCAGTAGTGACGGCATGGTCGAGCACCTCCCGATCCGCGGCGCGCCACGGCCGGCGCACACCCCACCACTCCACCGGCACCTCGGCGGCGGCTTCGGCCGGGCGCTGCCTGGCCCGGGCCCAGCTCCGCACCGCGAGTGCGGCGATCAGCGAGCCGAAGAACAGGGTCCAGCCGTCGATGACCTCGGCCAGCCGCAGCAGCCACAGCAGCACCGGCATCCCGAGCAGCAGGCTCAGCGAAAGCCGGTCGCGCAGTGCGGGTTCCCAGCCCAGCCGCATCCGCGCCACCGCGCCGGTGCGCACCACGCCGCCGCCGAAGGCGATACCGGCCAGCGCCGGAACCACCTCGACCAGATGCTGGGTCGAGGGCCACAGCACGGGGACCGCGTTCAACGGTCCGAACAGCGCCACGCCGACGAACAGCCCGGCCCCGATCGCGCCCAGCCCGGCGAACACCGCGACCAGGAAGATCGGCAGCCCCGCGACGAAGGTGAACTGGTCGGCGGTGACCGAGCGCAGTTGCATGCCGTAGAGCGCGCCGCCGAGCCCGGCGATGCCCGCCGAGAGCGCGAACACCGCCACCTTGGCCAGCAACAGGTTCCCGCCCAGCGTGGCGTAGGCGGCTTCGCTGTCGCGCAGCGCGATGAGGCGCCGGCCGAACCGGCCGCGCCGCAGCAGCGCGATGCCCAGCCCGGCCAGGGCCAGGCAGATCGCCGCGAACACCGTGATCTCCGCGGTACTGTCCAGCCGCAGACCGAACAGCGCCGGCCCGGCGAGCTCGATCGAGCCCTGCTCGAACAGCGTGATCCGCACGCCGAGCAGTTCGAAGGAGGGCAGTGTGAAGATCCAGCGATCCAGCACCACCGCGAAAGCCGCTGTGCCCAGCGCCAGGTAGACACCCGAGAGCCGCAGCGCGGGCAGGGCGATCACCGCGCCGGCGGCCGCCGCGACCAGGACCGCCGCGGGCAGCGCCCAGGCCTGGCCCTGCGGGCCGAGATGCGCGTAGGCGATCGCGCCGATGCCCGCCATGCTCAGCTGGCACAGCGACAGCTGCCCGGCGTACCCGGCCAGCGGCACGAACGACAGCGCGATCACGCCGAAGGCGAAGACACGGCCGTAGCTGATCAGATCCGACTCACCCAGCACCGTCGCCAGGATCAGGCCGAACACCACCGTCACCGCGCCGAACAGCAGCGTGCCCCGCAGCGTCGGCGTCGGCACCTGGCTCAGCTGCCGGTCCCGGCCGCGCAACCGCCCGTGCGGGAACACCAGCAGCGCGAGGAACAGCAGCAGCGCGGGCGCGGCCAGCCGCAACCCGGGCAAATAGGCGTTCTGCGGCAAATATCCGGCGAGGTAGCTCTCCAGGCAGCCCACCACCACCGCGCCGAGGAAGGTCATCGGCAGGCTGCGCAGCCGGCCGAAAACCGCCGCGGTGTAGGCACTCACGATGAGCAGCGACAGCTGCGCGGCGTCCAGATTCACCATGGGCGCGATGAGAATGCCGCCCACCGCGGCGAGTTCGACGCCCAGGATCCAGGCCACCCGATTGGCCCGCACCGGGTCCGCGCCGGTCAGTCCGGCCAGCGCCCGATCGTCCACCCCGGCGCGCATCTCCGCGCCGGTGCGGGTGCGAAACAGCAACAGCCGCAACCCGATCGCGACGGCCACGGCCACCGCCATGGTCAGCGCCTGGTGCCAGGTGAGGGTGGCCGCGCCGAGCCGCAGCGGCGGCACGTCGGCGAAGAAGGCGGGCAGCGTGCGCGCCTTGTTCGGGTCCCAGATCCACCGCGCCGCGGCGATCAGGCCGCTCAGCAGCGCCACCGTCATCACCAGGCGTTCGGCCTCGCCCAGGCGCTGCACCGAGCGCATCGCGCGCTCGACCACCAGCCCCGCCAGCGGCGCCAGTACCAGCAGAACCAGCGGCAGGGCCACCGCGACCGGGACGCCCCAGCCGATGGTCAGCTGCCAGTAGCCGAACGCCGCCAGCATCCCCGCCGCGCCGTGCGCGAAATTGAAGACGCCGGTCGTGGTGTAGGTGAGCACCAGGCCGCTGCCGATCACGGCGTAGATGGCGGCGGTGCTCAGACCCACGATCCCGAAGGTGAGGAACTGTTCCATTACTTGATGTCGCTCACGCTCTTGCCGACGTCGGCGAGGGTGAACGGACGGTCGTAGGCGCCGGTGTAGCGGTAAGCCGGGATGTCGCAGCGGAACTGGCCCTGATCCGGCTTGAAATCAGCGGGCTGCCAGCCCTGCGGTGTCGCCCGCACCACGTTGAAGCACTTGGGCGGGGTCTCCCGGTCGGCCACGACATTGGGCGCGTTCAGCCCGCCGCCGGTCCACGCCTTCTCCTGGGCCGCCGCGGCGATGAGGCAGGCGCGGGTGAGTTGATCTCCGCAGCTGCCCGCCGATTTCGCGAACAGCAGCCAGGCCGAGAACGCGCGCATCGCCGCCATGGTGATATCGGCGCGCGGCGCGTACTTCTCGTACAGGTCCAGCAGCTGCTGGGTCGCCGGGGACGCCGACGGGTTCTCCACCGGCACCGTGCCGCCCAGATCCGCGTAATTGTTCTGGAAGTTCAGCGAGCGGCCCGCGGTCTCCAGGAACGACTTGTTGTAGGCGCTGTTGTTCGCGTCGATCCAGTCCAGCTTGTAGTCCATGCCGGTGAGCACGTCCTCCAGCTTGGCCAGCTGCCGCCAATCACCCAGGAACATCAGGCCTTTCACGCCTTTGCTCTTGATCGCCTGCGCGTAGGGCGTCCAGTCGGCGACCCCGCTGGCCGGGTAGAGATCGTTGTAGATGAAGCTCGCGCCGCCGGCCCGCATGGCCTCCGCGAACTTCTCCCCCATCACCTTGGTCACCGGCGAATCGCCGTTGATCATGCCGACCGCCCCGGCCGAGCCGGGATGGGCCTCCTGAAGCAGCCACCGGTAGTAGCCGGTGTACTGGAAGTAGTTGACGTAGGCGCTGGCCGAGGCGTTGTACTGCAGGTCCGACTGCACGTTCTGCTGCTGGGAGATCTGGCCGGGGAAGTCGGGCAGCAGGCAGGACAGCCGCTCCTTGGCGCCCAGGGCGTCGAGCGCCGAACCGCCGCCCACCAGCGCGAAATCCTCCCGGCACGCGTCGAGCATGCGCTGGCGGACCTCCATCAGCTTGGCGTCGCGGGTCGTGGTGACGATCTTGCGGCCGCCGATACCGCCGGCGGCGTTGCACCAGGAGGTGAACACCTTTGCCGCGTCGACGAATTCGGAGTTCTTGGTGAACCCCATGTCGGAGAAGACCCCGATCTTGATCTCCGCGGCGGTGACGCCCTGCGCGGCGGCCGCGGTGGGCTTGCCCGGGCCACACACGTCCTTCAGGTCACCGAAGTCACCCGAGGTCACGGCCTGGGCCGCGGTGGCCTCCTCGGTGCCCGGGCCGCTGCGGCCGCCGCATCCGGTGACCAGCAGCAGCGCCGCCACCAGCCCGACCAGTATTCGTTGCGTTCTCACGCTGGGTCCTTCACTCTCACACTAGTTTTCGTCGTCCGGGGCTCAGCAGGCGGTGGTCTGGCCGCCGCTCTGGATGGCGAGCAGCGCGCAGAAGGTCGCCGCTGCGACCTTCCACTGCCCGGCCTCCTTGACGGCCTGGCCGGACTGATCGGGCAGCACCGGATTGCCGTTGAGCAGCAGCGTGTACTTCACCTCGGCGTGCGTGCCGTCGGCGAAGGTGACCGCCGCGACCGTCACGCTGGTGCCGGCGGCCTGCGGGTTGACCGCCATGCCCTCGAGCGCCTGCTGGAAGGCCGCGCCCTTCTCCACCAGCCCGGCCCGGGTGGCGGCGGGAGTCTGCCCGTTGAAGAAGGTGACGTAGGCGTCGGTGACGGCCTTGGTGTCCGCGGCCGAGGCCGCCGTCGCGCTGGTCGCCGCGGCGGCGGTCGTGGCGGACGCGGCGGTCGTGGCGACCGGATCGGCGTCGTCGCCGCCACAGCCCGCGACCAGCGTCGCGGTGAGTGCGGCCAGACAGCAGGCGGTGACGGCGTGCCGCAGGGAAGTGCGCATGGTGTAACTCTTTTCAGCTTCTCGGGAGGCCGAGCACCCGCTCGGCGATGATGTTGCGTTGGATCTCGGAGGTGCCGCCGGCGATCGTCCCGGCGAAGCTGCGCAGATAGCGCTCGAACCAGCTGCTGGTGAAGTGCTCGATGCTCATCGGGGTGTACGGGCCGGTCATCGCGGGATGCCGCAGCCCCTCGGGGCCCGCGGCGTTCAGCGCCGCCTCCGAAGCGGCCTGCACCGCCTCCGAACCCAGCAGCTTGAGCACCGACAGCGCCGGAACATCCTGCTGCCCACGGGCTTCGCGGCTCAGCGCCGCCGAACCCAGCAGCCGCAGCGCGTGCAGATCCAGCACCAGCGTCGCGTAGCGGTCACGGTCCAGCTCGGTCCGCGGCCGGAAGTCGGCCACCAGGTCCTCGAGGCGATCGGCGAAACTCAGCCACAGCAGTGTGCGCTCGTGCCCGAGCGAGCCGTTGGCCACCTTCCAGCCCCCGTGCAGTTCGCCGACCAGGTTGGCCGCGGGCACCCGGACGTTCTCGAAGAAGACCTCGTTGAAGTCGAGATCGTCGGCGGCGCAGGCGGAGGCGAAGGGGCGCCGGGTCACACCCGGGGTGTCGGTGGGGATCAGCAGCACGCTGATGCCCTTGTGCTTGGGCGCGTCCGGATCGGTGCGCACGAAGGTCAGCAGGACGTCGGCGTTGTGTGCGCCCGAGGTCCACACCTTCTGCCCGTTCACCACGAACTGCTCGCCGTCCAGCACCGCGCGGGTGCGCAGCCCGGCCAGATCCGAACCGGCCGCCGGTTCGCTCATGCCCAGCGCGGCGGTGATCTCGGCCCGCAGAATCGGTGCGGCCCAGCGGGTGCGCTGCTCCGGGGTGCCGAAGCTGAGCAGCGAGGCCGCGATGATGCCCAGGCCCTGCGGATTGAAACTGTGGTAGATCCGCCGCTCGGACAGTTCGCGCAGGTGCACGTACTGCTGCAGCAGCGTCGCGTTGCGGCCGCCGAATTCCGGCGGATTGGCCGGCAGCAGCCAGCCGTTGTCGAACAGCAGGCGCTGCCAGCGGCGGGCCCAATCCGGGACGTCCGCGCTGGAGCGGGAACGCTGGGCGACCTCGGCCGCGCTGGGCAGGTGCGCGGTCAGGAAGTCGACGAACTCGGCGCGGAAGGCTTCCACGTCGGCATCAAAGGCGAGCTGCACGGTACTCCTCGGCGATCTGCGCGCGATGCGTGGCCGCGCCGCCGAGCAGCAGCTCGCCGAACTTGGCCCGCTTCAGCGCGAACTGCACGTCGTTTTCCCAGGTGAATCCCATGGCGCCGAACAACTGCACGCCGTGGCGGAACACCAGCGCCTGGCATTCCCCGGCCGCCGCCTTGGCCATCACCGCGGCGAGCTCGCGGCCGGGGTCGCGCTCGGCGATGGTCAGAGCGGCGTAATAGGCCAGGGCGCGGGCCCGTTCGATCGCCACGTGCATGTCGGCTGCCTTGTGTTTGACCGCTTGGAAGGCGCCGATCGGCACGCCGAACTGCTCGCGGGTGCGCACGTGTTCGAGCACCAGATCCAGGATGCGCCGGCAGGCCCCGACCGTGGTCAGCGCCAGACCGGTCAGCGCCGCTCGACGGGCCTCACGCACCGACGCGGCGGTGCGGTCCGCGTCGCGCACCCGCACGTTCACGAACGACACCTCCGCCAGATGCGCGACCGGATCGAGAATCTCGGTGCGCGTGGTCGTGACGGCGTCGGCGGGCACCACGAAGACTCCGGCCGCGGTCGCCACGGCCAGCTGCTCGGCGCGGTCGCCGTCCAGCACATGCCGGGCGGTGCCGTCCAGGCGCCAGCCGGTGCCCTCGCGGCGGGCGAGCACGCCCCCGAAGACCGCGGTCCCGGCGGTGGCGGGGCGCACGAATTCCGGTGCCAGCGGGGCGAAGTGGGTCATGGTCGCCAGGTACGGCGTGGGGTCGGTGGCCCGGCCCAGTTCCTCGAGCACGATGGCCAGCTCGACCGCGTTCGCCGGATCGGTGAGCTCGGTCCATCCGTGTTCCACGTAGGCCTGCCAGACCGGGGCGGGATCGGCGCCGTGGTCGACCACGTCGCGAACGACGGTCGGCGGGCAGCGTTTGGCGACGACGTCGCGCACGGTCTCCTGCCACAATCGCTGATCCGCGTCGAACTCGAAGAGCATCTTCGCCTCCCTCCTCGCGCCCTCGGCGCACAACGATGCGAGAATAGCATTCTCATTTGAGGAAAGTAAGAGTCTCAGAGCAATGCACGACACGCGGCCTACAGATCAGAACAAGGCCCGTTTCCGGTAAGGTGCAATCATGTTCTCCACACATGACGCAGGACCGGTCGCGCCGTGACCCTTCCGAATGACGAACCGGCCTGGAAGCAGCGCGCCGTGGAGCGCTCGCTGCGCAGCGCGAAACTGCGTGCTGAACAGCGGGTCCAGCGCTTTCTCGATGCCGCGCAGGCGATCATCACCGAGAAGGGCACCACCGACTTCACGGTCCAGGAGATCGTCGAGCGCTCCCGCCAATCGCTGCGCAGCTTCTATCTGCAGTTCGACGGCAAACACGAGCTGCTCCTCGCACTGTTCGAGGACGCCCTGGTCCGCACCGCCGATCAGATCCGGGCCGCCGCGGCGGGCAAGAAGGATCCGCTGGACCGGTTGCAGGTCGCGGTCGAGTTGCTGTTCGAGCTGTGCCGGCCCGATCCCACCGCGCAGCGCCCGCTGTTCACCGATTTCGCACCGCGCCTGCTGGTTTCGCATCCGGCGCAGGTCAAGGTCGCGCACGCGCCGCTGCTCGCGCTGTTCACCGAGCTGATGAGCGAGGCGGCCGAGGCGGGCGCGTTGCGGAGCGGCGCGGAGCCCAAGCGGATGGCGGCGATCGTCATGCAGACGGTCATGTTCACCGCGCAGTCCAGCGGCAGCACCGACGAGGAGACCATCCACCCCATCACCGCCGGTGAGGTGTGGGAGTTCTGCTCGACCGGGTTCACCGGCGGCGCGTAGCGAGAATCTTATTCTCATTCGTTGAGAATTATGATTACATCGGGTTATGCCCGACCTCTGGACCGATCTGCTGTCCTGCCTGGAGTTGCGCCCGAGCGCCGCTCCGGGCGATCCGAACCCGCGCGGCCCGGATCGCCCCGGCACGCTCGCCACGTTCGAGGGGCCCAACCAGCAGCTGGAGTATCACCGCCTGTTCGGCGGACAGCTGCTGGCCCAGTTCCTGCGCGCCGCCGATCTCGCCTGCCCCGACAAGGCCGTCAAGTCCGTGCATGTGCTGTTCGCGCGGGAGGGCAAGAGCGACGCGCCGGTGCGCTACGTCGTCCAGATCCAGCACCGCGGCAGGTCTTTCGCGACGCTGGCGATCACCGCACGGCAGAAGGGTGCGGTCATCGCTACCGCCGCGGTGTCCATGCACGTCGCCGAGGACGGGCCGCAGCAGCAGACCGTCGGCGCGGTGCCGCCGGTGCTCGGCCCCGAACACCGCGTCCACCTCGACCTGATCCCCTGGGAAACCCGCGCCGACGGCGACCTCGACACCCTCGCCGCGCACGCCCCCGACTACGACCTGTGGTCGCGCACCCCCGAGGTCGGCCCGGAACTCGGCCAGGCTCTGATCGCCTACGCCACCGACCTCAACCTCATCGGCACCGCCCTGCGCCCGCTCGAAGGCTACGGCCAGCGCGGCAACGGCACCGCCTTCACCTCCGCCACCACCTCCCACACCCTCTGGTTCCACCGCCCCTTCCGCCCCGACATCTGGCTCCTCCTGCGCCACCACAGCCCGATCCTCGCCCACGGCCGCTGCTTCGGCCGCGGCGACATCCTCACCCCCGAAGGCACCCTGGTAGCCACCTTCGCCCAGGAAGCCCTCCTACGCTTCCGGCCCTGAACCCACCCCGCCGAGCGACCTCCCGAAATCGGTGTGTCACATCGGATCACGGTTGAGCGCGGAGAATCTCGAAGACGTGTTCGTCGTGGGCCAGGTAGGGATGTCGTCGCGGGGCGAGAGAAGTCGGGTGGCGGCGGTGTAGGCGTCGGTGTGGCCGGTGGCGACGGCGGTGGCCAAGGCGGTGAGGGCGGGGTGGGTGCGGAGGCGGGATTGGGCGAGGGACAGGATTTGGGCGCGGGCTCGGGCGGTGCGGCGGGCGGGGGTGTCGGCGCGGTGGTGGGATTCGATGGCCTGGACGAGGTCGGGGAGGCCGTCGCCACGGGTGGCGCTGAGGGGATAGACGGGGGCGGTGGTTTCGGCGCGGAGGTCCCGGATGGTCTGGTCGGCGCCGTCGCGGTCGGCCTTGTTCACGACGATGAGGTCGGCGACCTCGAGCAGGCCGGCCTTGGCGGCCTGGACGGCGTCGCCCGCACCGGGATTGAGGATGACGAGGGTCGGGTCGGCGAGGGCGGCGATCTCGATCTCGGATTGGCCGACGCCGACGGTTTCCAGCAGGATCAGGTCGTAGGACAGCGCCGCGAGCAGGTGGATGGCGGCGGGGACGGCCTCGGCGAGCCCGCCCAGGTGCCCGCGGGTGGCGACGGAGCGAATCAGGACATCGGGGTCGTCCAGGTGCGCGGCCATCCGGATGCGGTCGCCGAGCAGCGCGCCGCCGCTGTAGGGCGAGGACGGATCCACAGCCAGCACCGCCACCCGCGACCCCTGTTCCCGATAGACCGTGACCAAGGCCGCGATCGTGCTCGACTTCCCCGCGCCGGGCGGCCCGGTGACGCCGACGACACGCACCGGCACCGCCTCGAGCACCGCCAATACCTCGGCCCGGCGCGGACTTTCGACCAGGCTCAGCAACCGGCCCACCGCCCGCACCGACCCGCCCCGCGCGGCCGCCACCAGGTCGGCGACGTTCATCGCCTCACCGGGCGGGCACCTCGATCAGCGTCGCGGACCCCATCCCGCCGCCGGCGCACAGCGCCACCAGCCCCAGTCCCCCACCGCGACGGCGCAATTCGTGCACCATCGTCACGATCATCCGGGCCCCGGTCGCCGCCACCGGGTGCCCCAGCGAGCACCCGCTGCCGTTCACGTTCACCCGCTCGGGGTCGAGACCGAACTCCTCGATCATCGCCACCGGCACCGAGGTGAACGCCTCGTTGATCTCGACGAGCGCGATGTCCTCGATCGAAACACCGGCGCGCGCCAGCGTTTTACGGATCGCGGCGATCGGCGCCAGCCCGGTCAGCGCCGGATCGATCCCGGCCGACGCCCAGGCCCGGATGGTGCCCAGCGCGGGCAGCCCCGCCCCGTCGGCGGCGAGGACCAGCGCGGCCGCCCCGTCGTTGGCTCCCGAGGCGTTGCCCGCCGTGATGCTGAAGCCCTCGATCTCCGGGTGCAGCGGCCGCAGCCCGGCCAGCTTCTCGGCGCTGGTGTCGCGCCGCGGATGCTCGTCCACGGCGAACCGCCCGTGCGGGGTGTCGATGGGCACGATCTCGGCCGCGAACCGCCCCGCGTCGATGGCCTCGATCGCCTGGCGGTGCGAGCGTAATGCCCAGGCGTCCAGCTGTTCCCGGCTCAGACCGTACTTCACCGCCGTGTTCCAGCCGACCGTGATCGACATGTCGAGGTTCGGCGCGTCGGGCCGGTCCGGGTGGGTGGGCGACACCCACGGATCCGCCCATTCGTCCGGCCCGGTCCGGAATCGGGCCTTGGGCGCGGTGGAATCGGAGTTCACGCCGCCGGCGATGATCAGCTCGTCCATCCCCGCCCGGATCGAGGCCGCCGCGCTCTGCACGGCCGCCATCCCGGCGGCGCAGTGCCGGTTGTGCGCCAGCCCGGGCACCAGGTCGAGCCCGGCGGTGATCGCGGCGTGCCGGGCCAGCACACCGCCGCCGTAGCGGCCTTCGCCCAGGATCACGTCGTCGATCGCGCGCCCGCCGACCTGGTCGGCGGCGGCCGCCACCACGTGGTGTGCGAGCTCGAACGCGGTGGTGTCGCGCAGGGTGCCGCGGCGCGCGGTGCCGATCGGCGTGCGCAGCGCGGAGACGATGACGGCTTCAGGCATGGGAGCTCTCCAGTTCGGCGACCAGGTTGCGGCGCAACAGCTTTCCGGTTTCGGTCTTGGGCAGTTCGGTGCGGAACACGATGGCGTCGGGCGTCTTGGCGGACCGCAGCCGGGCCTTCACCCAGCGGGTGATCTCGGCCGGGTCGCCGGTGCCGACGAGGACCGCGACCAGCCGCTGCCCCCATTCGGGATCCGGCACTCCGATCACGGCGGCCTCCTTGATGCCGGGCAGTTCCAGCAGCACGTCCTCGATCTCGGCGGGCGCGATGTTCTCACCGCCGCGGATGATGGTGTCGTCGGCGCGGCCCTCGATGAACAGGTAGCCGTCGGCGTCGAGGCGGCCCAGATCCCGGGTGGGGAACCAGCCGCCGGCCTCGAGCGCGCTGCGACCGCCGTATTCGCCGGAGATCTGCGCGCCGCGCGCGAACACCAGTCCGGTGGCTCCGGTCGCGGCGGGTTCGCCTGCCTCCGTGCGGATCTGGATCTCGATGCCGGGCAGCGGCCGACCGACCGAGCCCAGCCGCTCGCGCACCACCGGATCCTCGGACGCGACGGCGTGGCGATGCTCTTCCGGGCCGAGCACCGCGATGGAGGAGGCGGTCTCGGTGAGGCCGTAGGCGTTGACGAACCCGGTGTCCGGGAACACTCGCAGCGCCCGCTCCAGCACGGGGCGGGGCGTGCGCGACCCGCCGTAGGCAAGACTCTGCAGGCTCGGCGTCTCCGCCTGGCCCGCACCCACCGCCTCGACGATGCGCGCCAGCATGGTCGGCACCAGCATGGCGTGCGTAACCCGTTCGGCTCGAACGGTTTCCAGCCACTCCCGGGCGTCGAACGCCGTGAGGTACACGATGCGCCGCCCGGTGTAGAGGTTCGACAGCAGGTTCGTCAGGCCGGCGATGTGATAGGGCGGCACCGACACCAGGGTCGCGTCGGTCTCGGCGGCCGCGCCGAATTCGAGGGTGTTCAGTACGTAGGCCATGAGGTGGCGATGGCGCAGCAGCGCCGCCTTGGGCGCGGAGGTGGTCCCGCTGGTGTAGATGACGACCGCGACGCTCTCGCCACCGTGATCGAGGTCGGCGAGGCCGTCGGCGCCCGGTCCGCCCTCGCCTGCCACCAATTCGTCCAGATCGCCGGGGCGCAGCACCAGCGCGCCCGGATGCCGATCGATCAGCGCGTCGAGCTGCGCGGCGCCGAGCCGGTAGTTGAGCGGCACGAACGGCACTCCGGCCAAGACCGAGCCGAACAGCGCGACCGGGTAGGCGAGATGGTTCACGCCCAGGTAGAGCACCGCCGGATAGCCCCGGAACCGCGCGGCCGCGCGCCGGGCCAGCTCGGCGAGTTCGCCGGCGGTCAGGGTGCGACCGGCCGCCGTGACCACCGCGCGCCCACCGTTCGCGGACGCCATTTCGAGAATCATGTTGATGTTCATGAGAATGCTATTCTCGCCGAACGAGAGCGTTAATTGCAAGAGAGGACGTGCCATGCGAATCGAAGGAAGCTCGGCCCTGGTGGTCGGCGGCACCGGCGGCCTGGGCGAGGCCACCGTGCGCCGGCTGCGGGCCGCCGGAGCCGAGGTGGTGGTGGCCGACGTCGCCGACGACAAGGGCAAGCAGCTCGCGGCCGAACTCGGCGCCCACTACGTGCACACCGACGCCACCGACGAGGATTCCGTGCTGGCGGCGATCGCGGCCGCGGAAGCCCTGGCCCCGCTGCGCATTTCGGTGGACGCCCACGGCGGGCCGGCGGCCGGCGGCCGCCTGGTCGGCAAGGACGGCGCACCGCTCCCGCTGGCGGGCTTCCGCACCACCATCGAGTTCTATCTCACCGCCGTCTTCAACGTGCTGCGCCTGTCCGCGGCCGCCATCGCCAGAACCGAAGCGCTGGCGGAGGGTTCGCGCGGCGTCATCGTCAACACCGCCTCCATCGCCGCCTACGAGGGGCAGATCGGGCAACTGCCCTACGCCGCCGCCAAGGGCGGGGTGGTCGGGATGACGCTGGTCGCCGCGCGCGATCTGTCCCCGCTCGGCATCCGCGTGGTCACCATCGCGCCGGGCACCTTCAACACCCCGGCCTACGGCAAAGCGGCCGATCAGCTGGAGGCGTATTGGAGCAAGCAGGTGCCGCACCCGCGCCGGATGGGCCGCTCGCCCGAATACGGGCAACTGGTCCAGTCGATCGTGGAGAACGACTATCTCAACGGCGAGGTCATCCGGCTCGACGGCGCGCTGCGATTCCCGCCGAAGTAGCTCAGGGGATCGTGACGAAACCCTGGGCCGCCAGCCATTCCCGCGCGACCGTGGCCGGTTCGCGGCCTTCGACATCCACCTTGCGATTCAGCTCGGTGACCGATTCGTTGGTGAGCAGCCGGGAGATCGGGGTGAGCACCTCGACCACCGCCGGATGGTCCGCCGCGAAATCCGCGCGCAGCACCAGGGCGACGTTGTACTGCGGGAAGAAGCTCAGATCGTCCTCGAGCAGGCGCAGATCGAGCGCGGGAATGCGGCCGTCGGTGGCGGCCACGGAGCCGAAGCGGCACTGCCGGGCGTCGGCGGTGGACTGGTAGACGATCGCGTCGTCGACGACCTGCTTGACCACTTTCCCGGCGTCGATCCCGTATTTGCGGATCACGCCGGGGAAGCCGTCCTGGCGCACGCTGAACTCGGTGCCGACGCAGGTGGCCGCGGCCGCCGGATCGCTGTTGACCAGCCGCGCGTACTGCGACAGCGTCCGCACCCCGGTTTCCGCGGCGGTGCGCGCGCTGGTCGCGAGGGCGTAGGTGTTGTTCACCGGCGCCATCGCCGCCCAGAGCATGCCGTGCGCCGCGCGATCGGCGTCGCGGACCGCCTCGAACTGGGCCTGCGAGCCCGGCACCGGCGCTTCGTTGCCCAGGTAGTTGATCCAGCCGGTGCCGGTGTAGTCGTAGGCGATATCGATCTGCCCGCGCACCTGCGCGTCGCGCAGGCTGTTGGAGCCGACGATGTCGGTCAGGTCCCGCACCTGGGCCCCGGCCGCGTCCAGCGCGAAGGCGATGATCAGCCCGAGGATCTCCTGCTCGGTGAAATCCTTGGACCCCACGGTGATCCGCACGCCCGCCAGTTCCGGTACCGGCCGGATGCTGCCCGGCCCCACCTCCAGCGGCACCGAGCGACCGGCTTCCAGGCCGCAGGCGGCCAGCAGCATCGTCAGCGTCAGGGCCACGGCGGTCCAGCCGCGCCGGATCCTGGCGCTCATCGCAGCCCCTTCGGTCCGAGGTAGCGTTCGGCCAGCGCACCGACCCAGTCGATGAGCAGCGCCAGCGCGACCGCCAGCAGGGCGCCGACCCACAGGGTGACGTTGTCGCGCAGCTTGTAGCCGGTGTCGATGAGGATGCCCAGCCCACCGGCGCTCACCAGGAACGACAGCGTAGCGCTGCCGACCGCAAGCACCAGCGAGGTCCGCAGCCCGGCGAGAATGTAGGGCACGGCGAGCGGAAACTCCACGCGGTGCAGCACCGTCGCGGCCGACATGCCCTGCCCGCGCCCGGCGTCGGTGAGCGCCGGATCCACCTGCTGATAGCCGAGGATGGTGTTGCGCAGCACCGGCAGCAGCGACAGCAGCACGATCGGCGCGACGCCGATCCAGAACCCGGTGCTGCGGGTGAGCAGATAGAACAGCACGATCAGGCCGATCGCCGGCGCGGCCGCGCCGATATTGGCGATCCCGACGAAAATCGGTGCGAGAAAACGCAACCGGGGCCGGGTGAGCACGGTGCCCAGCGGCACCGCGAGGACGAGCACGATGCCGACCACGGTCGCGGTGATCAGCAGATGCTCCCAGGTGACGGTGGCGATATTGCCCGCGGTGAGACTGGCCCGCTGGGTGGCGGTGAGCTCACGCGCGAACGCCCACACCAGCACGCCCCCGCCGAGCAGCACGGCCAGCACCGGCTGCGCGAGCAACCGGATGCGTTCGGCGCGGCGTTCGGTCTGCGCGATCATGCCGAGCCGGTCCCGGAGTGCGCGGCGCGCAGGGCGGACAGGTGCGTGACCAGCGTGTCGATCGTGATCAATCCCGCATACACCCCGCGCCGGCCGGTGACGACGGCGTTCGCGGTGCTGTCGGCGAGCAGCGCCTCCAGGGCCTCCTGCAAGGTGGAGCGCAGCGAAACACCTTCGCCCACCGGCGTTCCCACCTCGCGCAGCGACTGCGCCTGGGCGAGCTGGGGCAGCGTGACCCAGCGCAGCGGCCGCCGCTGCGCGTCGAGCACCAGGCCGAAGTCGGTGCCGCTCTCGGCGATCTCACCGCGCAGCGCCGCCACGGTGTCGGTGTCCAGCGCGGTCGGGCAGGCGCCCAATTCGACGTCCTCGACGCGGGTGAGCGTGAGCTGTTTGAGCGCCGCGTCGGCGCCCACGAAACCGGCGACCGTGGCGTCGGCGGGCTCGGCGAGAATCGCGCCCGGAGTGTCGTATTGCAGGACCCGCGACTGCTCGCCCAGGACCGCGATCCGGTCGCCGAGCTTGACGGCCTCGTTGAAATCATGGGTGACGAACACGATCGTCTTGCGCAATTCCGCCTGCAGCCGCAGCAATTCGTCCTGAAGCAGCCCGCGCGTGATCGGGTCGACCGCGCCGAAGGGCTCGTCCATCAGCAGCACCGGCGGATCGGCGGCCAGCGCCCGCGCCACGCCGACCCGCTGCTGCTGGCCGCCGGAGAGCTGGCGGGGAAACCGGTCCCGGAAGGTCGCCGGATCCAGCCCGACCAGCTCCAGCATCTCGTCCACCCGGGCGCTGATGCGTTTGCGGTCCCAGCCGATCAGGCCCGGCACGGTGGCGACGTTCTTGGCGACCGTGAGGTGCGGGAACAAGCCCGCCTGCTGGATGGAATACCCGATCCCGCGCCGCAGCTGATCCGGATCGACCGACAGCGCGTCGCGCCCGTCGATGGTGATCGTCCCGGAACTGGGCTCGATCAGCCGGTTGATCATGCGCAGGGTGGTGGTCTTGCCGCACCCGGAGGGCCCGACCAGCACCACCGTCTCCCCCGCCGGGATCGTCAGCGACACGCTGCCCACCGCGGGATCGGCCTGCCCGGCATAGCGTTTGCCGACCGAGTCGAGCACGATCTCGACGCCGGACACGGCCGGCTCGACGGTGTCACTCACGAATTCCCCCGGAGGTGGTCAGTCGCCCGGCCAGGACGAGAAGGACATCGAGCAGCAGGGCCAGCAGGATGATCAGCACCGTGCCGGTCAGCGCCTGCGGCACCGCGGTCGGGGTGCCGAGCCGGGAGAGCCCGGAGAAGATGAGATTGCCCAGCCCCGGCCCCTTGGCGTAGGCGGCGATCGCCAGGATGCCCATGATCAACTGCGTGCTGACCCGCATCCCGGCCAGGATCGCGGGCCAGGCCAGCGGCAGCTCGATCCGGGTCAGCACCCGCAGCCGGTTCATGCCCACGCCGCGCGCGGCGTCCACCACCGCGGGATCGACCGAGGACAGCCCGACGAGGGTGTTACGCAGGATCGGCAGCAGCGCGTAGAGGACCAGCGCGGTGATGGTGGGCGGAACGCCCAGTCCGAGTACGGGAATCAGGATGCCCAGCAACGCGAACGACGGAATCGTCAGGATGATGCTCGCCGCGGCGGTGGCCGCCGCCGACCCCGCGGCGCTGCGATAGACCAGCGCGCCGACCACGATCGAGACGACGGCCGCGATCAGCACCGCCTGGACCACCGCCGATACGTGCAGGTAGGAATCGGTGATCAGCTGCCGGCGATGATCGGCGATGTAGGTCCACAGCGCGTCCAGTACCCTGCCCTCCCTCGGGTCGGCCCCGCCGAGCATAACGGCAAAGCGGCTCCGCCGCTGCGCGTTTCGGTCCGGCGCAGCGGCCCGGCAGGGTTCCCGACCAGCCTCCGGTCAGCTCTTGGCCGTGGCGAGCCGGTCGATGATGGCGTGGAAATCCGGGTGCTGGAAGGAGATCTCCTCGGCCGTGGTGGCGTAGTCGAGCGCGGCCAGCACCGCCCGTTCCAGGTGCAGGTTCAGCAGGCGCTTGGTGCTCTCGACCGCCTGCTGCGGCAGCCCGAGTATGCGCTCGGCACAGGCCAGCGCCGCGGCCAGCGGGTCGGCCACCACGTGATTGACCAGGCCCATCTCCCGGGCCCGCTGGGCGGGGATCTTGGCGCCGGTGAGCGCGTACTCCTTGGCCAGCAGCAGGCTGGTGTGCAGCGGCCAGGTCAGGGGCCCGCCGTCGGCCGCGACCAGACCCACCTGCACGTGCGGATCCTTCAGATAGGCGGTCTCGGCGATGTAGACGATGTCGCTCAGCGCGACCAGGCTGCAGCCCAGCCCGACGGCCGGGCCGTTGACGGCCGTGACCACCGGGACCCGGCACCGCGCCATCCCGAGCACGATGTCGCGACCGTGCGCGACGGTCTTGGACCGCAGGCCCGCGTCCCGGGCCAGCTCCGCGAGGTAGGCGAAGTCGCCGCCGGCCGAGAAGGCCGTGCCGCTGCCGGTGAGCACGGCCGCGCGGGCCGCGCGATCGTCGGACAGCTGCGGCCACAGCCGGGCCAGCCCCGTGTGCAGGGCGTCGTCGACGGCGTTGAGCGCGTCCGGCCGGTTCAGGGTGATGACGCGCAGGGCGCCGTCGGCGGTGACGGTGATTTCGTCAGGCAGGTCGTACACGTCAGACTTCCAATCCGAGAACGCGCGAGGCGATGATGTTCTTCTGAATCTGGGAGGTGCCGCCCATGACGGACTGCGCGCGGCTGTAGAGGTAGGCCCCGAACAGTTCCGGGTCGCCGGTGCCGGTGACGGCGAGCGCGGCATGGCCCACCGACTGCTCGACCCAGGTCATGAGCAGCTTGTCCAGCGAGCCCTCCGGACCGTGCGAGACGCCGTCCAGCTGTTCGGACAGCCGCCGCCGCACGTGCAGGCCCAGCATCTCGGTCTCCACGGCGGCCCAGGCGAGTTCGGCCGGCGGCGGTCCCTGGACCCGGGCGGCCAACTGGCGCACCAGTTTTCCGTACCGGGCCGCGTACCCGAGGGTGGCGGGCTCGCGCTCGTGCCCGACCACGGTCATGGCCAGTCGCCAGCCCTCGCCCGGCGCGCCGACCATCTGGTCGGCCGGGACGATCGCGCCGTCGAACTCGACCTGGCCGAACTCGGTGGTGACGCCGCTGATCATGCGCAGCGGACGCTGCCGCACCCCGGGTTGCTTCATCGAGACGACGAACGCGGAGATGCCCTTGTGCCGGGGCGCGGCGTGGTCGGTGCGGGCCAGCAGCAGGCACCAGTCCGCTACATCGGAGTAACTGGTCCAGATCTTGTGCCCGTGGATGATGTAGTGGTCGCCCGTGCGCGTCGCGGTGGTGCGCAGCGCGGCCAGATCCGATCCCGCGCCGGGTTCGCTGAAGCCCTGGCACCAGCGTTCGCTGCCGTCGATCATGCCGGGCAGGAACCGGCGCTGGATCGCGGCGCTGCCGTGGCGGCCCAGCCCGCTGACCAGATACCCGAGGCTGGGTCGCGGCGGCGCGCCCGCGGCGGTGAGTTCCTCGTCCAGGATCACGTCGTACACCGGCGGCAAGGCGTGCCCGCCCAGCTCCTCCGGCCAGGACAGCCCGAAGAATCCGGCCTCGTAGAGCGCGGCGTGCCACTCCCCCTGCTTGGCCCAGTACTCGTCGCCGGAGGTGGGGAACTGCCCCGCCACCTCGGCCAGCCAGTCCCGCAGCCGGCTCCGGAACGCCGCCTCCTGCGGCGAATCACGAAAGTCCACAGTCGATCTCCTCCAGTCGGACGGGGAACAGTTCGGTCGAGACCAGGCCCCGCCGCAGGTAGAGGTGCGCGAGGCAGTCCCAGGTGTTGCCGATGCCGCCGTGCACCTGGATCGCGGTCTCACAGACGGTGCGCGTGGCGCGTGCGCAGTACACCTTGGCCAGGCGCGCGGCGCGCACGGCCGATGCCGGGGCGAGTTCGTCCACCGCCCAGGCCGCATGGCGCAGCACGCTGATCGACCCCTCGATCAGCGCGAGCCCCTCCGCCAGCGGATGCGCGACGGCCTGGTAGGACCCGATCGTCTTGCCGTACTGCACACGGACTTTCGCGTACTCGGTGGCCAGCGCGTGCGCGCCGCGCGCGGCCCCGACCAGATCGGCGGTGGTGGCGACCAGCGCCAGCGCGTGCCAGCGTGCGGCCTGCTCGGCGGTCAGTTCGACCAGCGGGCGCAGCGGCAGCCGGATCTCGGCCTCCGCGCGAGTCGGATCGGCGCCGTCGCGCGCGGCCCCGACCGCGCCCGCCAGCAGGCGGTGGCCGTCGAGCACGAGCGCGGCCTGCGCGTCGCGGGCGTCCACCACTCGATCGGCCGTGGCGATCGTCCAGCGCCGATCCTGCTCGAGGCCGTGCGCGCGCAGGTCGTCGGCGAGCACCGGGCCCAGGAACGGCACGTCCACCAGGCCCCGGGCGAATTCCTCGGCCACCAGCGCGATTTCGACGCCGGAGGCGCCGTCGGAGCGCAGTGAGCGCCAACCGGCGGTATCGACGGCTTTCTCCAGCCGTGCGATCCGGGTGCTGTCGTCGAGGTCGGCGACGGAGCCGGGCCCGAGATCGTCGGCCAGTTTCGCGGCGGCGGCGCGCAATTGGCGCTGCTCACTCGTCAGACGGACGTCCATACTGCTCCTTGAGAACCCGGCGCAGAACCTTGCCGGAGGGAAGACGGGGAATGCGCGGCACGAACACCACATGGCGCGGCCGCTTGTAGGAGGCCAGCCGCGCGCCGACGTAGTCGGCGAGTTCGCCGGGGTCGGCCGCCCGGGCGGCCGCGACGGCGGCGACGATCGCCTCGCCGTCGGCGCGGTCGGGTACGCCGAACACCGCGCAGTCGGCCACCGCCGCGTGGGTGTGCAGCACGGCCTCCACCTCGGCGGGGGCGACCTGGAAGCCGCGCACCTTGATCATTTCCTTGAGCCGGTCGGTGAGCCGCAGCCGGCCCTGGTCGTCCAGCGCGCCCAGATCACCGGTCCGGTACCAGCCGTCCGCCGTGACCGGCGCTTCGGCGGTGTCCGGCAGGTATCCCGCCATCAGCGCCGGAGAGCACGCCTGGATCTCGCCGATACCGTTGGCCCCCAGCACCTTCCCGGTCTCCGGCGACACCACCCGCACCCGCACGCCCGGCACCGGCGGACCGACGGTGTCCAGCCGCGCCTGCCCGATCCGATTGCAGGCGATGACGGGCAACTCGCTGGTCCCGTAGGCGGGCAGCCAGCCGACGCCCGTGCGCCTGGTCACGGCCTCGGCGACCCCGGCCGACACCGGCGTCGCGCCCCACATGAAGTAGCGCAGCGAGGACAGGTCCCGGGACTCCAGCTCCGGATGCGCCGCCAGCGCCAGCGCGATCGGCGCGACCACCATTTCCACGGTGACGCGGTCGGATTCGATGTGCCGCAGCATCAGTTCCAGATCGAAGCGCCGATGCAGGCGCACGCGGGCCCCGGTGCGCAGCGCCAGCAGGATGTTGAGCAGCCCCAGAATGTGTGAGGGCGGTGTCAGCACCTGGATGCGGTCGCGCGCGGTGAAACCCAGCGCGTCGCGCCAGTGCCCGACCGCGGCCGCCAGCGAGCCGTGCGTATGCCGCACCGCCTTCGGCAAACCCGTTGTCCCGGAACTGAACACCAGCACGGCGTCACTGCCGGGATCGCACGCCGCGGCCGTGCTGATTCCGGTGTCCGGCACGCGGGGTGATCGTTGCGGTTCGCGCCCGAAGACGAGCGGATCGTCCAGCGACACCATCGGCAGCTCGGCGGCCAGCACCGGGTGCTCGCCCAGCGCGTGCGCGGGCCGGGTGATCCGCAGCGCGTGCCGCACCTCGGCCTGCTTCCAGGCCGGGCTGAGCAGCACGACCACCGCGCCGACCCGCCAGACGGCCAGCACCGCGAGCACGAATTCCGGCCGGTTCGAGCACATCAGCGCGACGCGGTCGCCGCGCCGCACCTCGCGGTCTCGCAGCGTCGCGGCGAGCCGCGCCGCCCGGACCTCCAGGTCGGCCGCGGTGTACTCGCGTTCCTCGAACAGCAGCGCCGCCTCGCTCATCCGCCGGCCCGGTGATCGTCGTACTCGCCCAGCCGCGGCGGTGGACCGTACTCCGGTCGATGGCCGGTCACCCGGATGGGACTCCCGATCAGCCGGTGACCGCCCGCCGCCACCACCGCGCCCGGCGCGGCGGCCAGCGCCTCGGGCAGCGTCCGCACCGCCGCGGCCGGGACGCCGAGCGACCGCAACCGCCGCTCCCAGCCGTCGGCGGTGTCGGCGCCGAGCGCCGCCGCGACGACCGTGAGGACCTCGGCCCGGCGCGCGACCCGCTCGGCCATGGTGTCGAACCCCGCGACGCCGGCCTCGCCGGCGAAGGACTTCCAGAATCCGTCGTGCGTGATGAACAGCGCCAGATAGCCCTCGGCGGTCGGAAACAGCTGGGCGGGAACGTAATACGAGTGCGCGCCGAACGGGCGGCGCCGCGGGACGGCGCCGGTGTCGAGATAGGCGGCCGCGTGATAGTTCAGCTGCGAGAGCATCACATCGCGCAGCGACACCTCCACCTGCCCGCCGCGACCGGACACGATCTGGGCCAGCAGGCCCAGCGCCGCGGTCAGGCCGGTGGAGTTGTCGGCCGCCGAGTACCCCGGCAGCGTCGGCGGTCCGGCGGGGTCCCCGGTCAGCGCGGCGACGCCGGTGGCCGCCTGGATGACGTAGTCGAAGGCCGGATGATCGCCCGCGTCCAGGCCGAACCCGGTGATGGCGACGCACACCAGCCGTTCGTTCCAGCGCCGCAGCGCGTCGTAGGTGAGCCCGAGCCGGTGGATCGCCGAGGGTTTCAGATTCACCAGCAGCGCCTGCGATCGCGCGGCCAGCGCACCCAGCCGCCGCTGGCCCGCCGGGTCGTTGAGGTCCAGGCGGATGCTGCGCTTGCCGCGGTTGAGGCTGGCGAAGTAGGAGTCGCCGACCTGGCGGGAGATGTCGCCGGCCGGGGGTTCGATCTTGAGGACCTCCGCGCCCAGGTCGGCCAGTTGCAGCGTGGCATAGGGCCCGGCCAGCATGGTGCCGACCTCGAGCACCCGGATTCCGGCCAGGGGCGCGGTCATCGCCATTCCTTGGCCAGGGTGGCGAGCATGTCCCGGGTCCGGCGTTTGGACGCCACCAACGCGTCTCGATCCTCGCCCAGCGGCAGCAGCCGTACCGACAGATCGGTCGCGCCGGCCTGCGCGTAGCGGCGCAGCCCCGCCGCGATGGCGTCCTCGTCGCCGGCCAGGCACAGGTCGCCGATATCGCGGGCCGAACCCTGCTCGAGCAGCCGCTGATAGTTCGGCGACACCTCGGCCTCGCCGAGGATCCGATTGGCGCGGGCCCGGGCCTCCTCGACCTCGGCCGGGCGGCACAGGCAGACGGGCAGGCCCGCGACGACGCGCGGCGCGGGCCGTCCGGCGGCGCTCGCCGCCGCGGTGATCCTGGGCACCACGTGCTCGGCGATCGCGCGTTCGTCCGCCATCCAGAGCACGGTGCCGTCGGCCTGCTCGCCCGCGATGCGCAGCATCACCGGGCCGAGCGCGGCGACGAGCACCGGCAGCGGTTCCACCGGGCCCAGATCCTGCGGATTGCGCACCGTGAACGACGAATTCGCCACGGCGACCTCGCCCGGGCCGCGCAGCGCCGCGTCGAGCACCTCGAGATAGTCCCGGGTGTAGGCGGCGGGCCGGTCGTAGGGCAGCCCGAGCATGTCACGCACGATCCAGTGGTGCGACGGGCCGACCCCGAGCGCCAGCCGGCCCCCGGCGGCGGCGTGCGCGGACAGCGCCTGCCGGGCCAGGGCGATCGGGTGCTGGGCCTGCAACGGCACCACGGCCGTGCCCAGTTCGATCCGGCTCGTCCGCGCGCCCATCAGCGCCACGGTGATCAGGGCGTCGAAGTCGGTGGGCAGCTGCGGGATCCACGCGGTGTCCAGGCCCGCCGATTCGGCCCAGTCGATATCGGCCAGCATGCGGGCGAGCTTGCGCGCGGTGTCGCCGCGCTCCGGGCCGATCATTACTCCGATGCGCACGATTCCTCCAGTGCCTGTCCGGGCCCGGCGCTTTCGGTCAGCGCCCGGATCTCGGTGACGAGTACCTCCAGTGCGGTGCCGGTCGGAAAGACCGCAGCCGCACCGGCTTCCAGCAGGGTGGGCACGTCGCCGCCCGGGATGGTGCCGCCGACGACCACCGCGATGTCGCCCGCCCCGGCGGCGCGCAGCGCGTCCACCACCCGGGTGGTCAGCGCCACGTGCGCGCCGGACAGAATGCTCAGGCCCACCACCGCGACGTCCTCCTGCAGCGCGATCGAGACGATGTCCTCGATGCGCTGGCGGATGCCGGTGTAGATCACCTCGAAACCGGCGTCGCGCAGGGTGCGGGCGACGATCTTGGCGCCCCGATCATGGCCGTCCAGGCCGGGTTTGGCGACCAGCACGCGCGCGGTCATCAGAACACCACCGGCTGCTGGAATTCGCCCCAGACGGCTTTGAGCGCGGTGGTCATCTCGCCGACGGTGCAGTAGGCGTTGACGCAGTCGATGAGCGGTTCCATCAGATTCCCCGTTCCTTCCGCGACGCGCGCGAGCGCCGCCAGCGTGCCGCGCACGGCTGCGGGATCGCGCTCGGCCTTGACCCGGGCCAGCCGCTTCAACTGCAGATCCCGGCCTTCGGCGTCGAGTTCGTAGGTGGCGATTTCGGGCGCGGGTTCCGCGGAGACGAAGCGGTTCACGCCGACGACCGGGCGTTCGCCGCGCTCGATCTCCCCGTGCAGCCGGTAGGCCTCGTCGGCGATCAGGCCCTGCAGGTAGCCGTCTTCGATGGCCCGCACCATGCCGCCGTGGTTCTCCAGGTCGGTCATGATCTCGATGACGCGCTGCTCGGTCGCGTCGGTGAGCGCCTCGACGAAGTAGGAGCCGCCCAGCGGATCGGCGACCCGGGCCACCCCGGTTTCGTAGGCGAGGATCTGCTGGGTGCGCAGCGCCATGGTCGCCGACGCCTCGCTGGGCAGCGCGAACGGTTCGTCCCAGGCGGCGGTGAACATCGATTGCACGCCGCCCAGCACCGCGGCCAGGGCCTCGTAGGCCACCCGCACCTGATTGTTCTGCGCCTGCGGGGCATACAGCGACGCGCCGCCGGCCACGCAGCCGAAGCGGAACATCGAGGCCTTGTCGGCTTGCGCGCCGTAGCGCTCGCGCACGATGGTGGCCCAGCGCCGCCGGCCGGCCCGGTACTTCGCGATCTCCTCGAAGAAGTCGCCGTGGGTGTAGAAGAAGAACGAGATCTGCGGCGCGAACTGATCGATGCTCATGCGCCCGCGCTCGACCACGGTGTCGCAGTAGGTCACGCCGTCGGCGAGGGTGAAGGCCATCTCCTGCACCGCGTTCGCGCCGGCGTCCCGAAAGTGCGCGCCCGCCACCGAGATCGCGTTGAAGCGCGGCACCTGCGCGGCGCAGAACTCGATGGTGTCGGCGATCAACCGCAGCGAAGGCTCCGGCGGCCAGATCCAGGTGCCGCGCGAGGCGTACTCCTTGAGGATGTCGTTCTGGATCGTGCCGGTGAGCTTGTCTCTGGGCACGCCTTGCTTCTCGGCCGCCGCGACGTACATCGCGAGCAGGATCGCGGCCGTGCCGTTGATGGTGAAGCTGGTGCTGATCTTGTCCAGCGGGATGCCGGCGAAGAGCACCTCGGCGTCGGCCAGGGTGTCGACCGCGACGCCGACCCGGCCCACCTCCTCCCCCACCTCGGGATCGTCGGAGTCGTAACCACATTGGGTGGGCAGGTCCAGCGCCACCGACAGCCCGGTGCCGCCCTGCTCGAGCAGATACCGGTAGCGGCGGTTGGACTCCTCGGCGGTGCCGAACCCGGAGTACTGGCGGAAGGTCCACAACCGGCCGCGGTAGCCGGTGGCGAAGTTGCCGCGGGTGAAGGGGAAGGCGCCCGGCGCGGGCGGATCGGCGGGCCGGTCGTCCGGTCCGTAGACCGGCCGCAGCGGGATGCCGGATGCGGTGGTGACTTGGTCGTTCATTGGTGGATACGGTACTTGCATAAATGGAGAATGCCAATACCACCTCGTGCAAACGTACCGGCCAGACCGCTATGCGTTGACTAATTTTCCCCGGCGTGGAAATCTGTTATCCAGTTTAGGAGAATCCGATTCTCACTCCAGGAGGAGGACGAATGCGCCTGCCGCCGTTGCCCGCCGAGCGCTGGGACGACCGCACCCGCGCCGCGTTCCGCACGCTGCTGCCCGCGCCGCGCCGCAACCCGGAGGGCGCCGGCCCCGCGATGTCGGTCCTGGCCCACCACCCGGAGCTGACCGAGGCGTTCCTGGGTTTCAGCGTGTACCTGCTGTTCCGCTCCACCCTCCCCCCGCGGGTGCGCGAACTGGCGATCCTGCGCGTCGCGCATCGCACCGGCTGCGCCTACGAGTGGCAGCACCACGCCGGTTTCGCGGCCACCGCGGGCTTGTCCGAGGCCGACATCGCCGCGGTCCGCGAGGGCACCGCCGCCGACGCGTTCGACCGCGTCGTGCTCACCGCGGTGGACGAACTGCTCGCGCGAACCACGCTGTCGGACCGGACCTGGGCCGCGCTGGGCGAGCAGCTCGCCGACCCCCAGCGCATGGATCTGGTTTTCACCGTCGGCGGCTACAGCCTGCTCGCCATGGCGTTCAACACCTTCGGCATCACGCCCGAACACGAAAGGTAACCCGGTGGCCCATTTCACCAAACCCGAATCGGGTAGCTGGACCGAGCAGTATCCACAGCTCGGCACCGGCCCCGTCGACTACACCGACTCCATCGACCCGGCCTTCTACGAGGACGAGCGCAACGCCATCTTCAAGAAGAGCTGGCTCAATGTCGGCCGGGTCGAGCGCCTGCCGCGCGTGGGCAGCTACTTCACCCGCGAATTGGCCTGCGTCGGCACCTCGCTCATCCTGACCCGGGGTTCCGATCAGCAGATCCGCGCCTTTCACAACATCTGCCGCCATCGCGGCAACAAGCTGGTGTGGAGCGACTTCCCGAACGAGGAAACCGCCGGCACCTGCCGCCAGTTCACCTGCAAGTACCACGCGTGGCGCTACAGCCTGGAGGGTGAGCTGACCTTCGTGCAGCAGGAGAAGGAGTTCTTCGACCTCGACAAGGGCGACTACGGCCTCAAAGAGGTGCGCTGCGAGGTCTGGGAGGGCTTCCTCTTCGTCAACCTCGACCCGCAGGCGCAGCCGCTCGCCGACTACCTCGGGCCGATGTTCGAGGGCATCCGGGGCTATCCGTTCCACGAGATGACCGAGGTCTACACCTACAAGGCCGAGATCGGCAGCAACTGGAAGCTGTTCATCGACGCGTTCGCCGAGTTCTACCACGCGCCGATCCTGCACATGAAGCAGGCGACCAAGGACGAGGCCGACAAGCTGGCCGGTTACGGCTACGAGGCGCTGCACTACGAGCTGTCCTCGCCGCATTCGATGATCTCCTCCTGGGGCGGCATGGCGCCGCCCAAGGACCCGAACATGGTCAAGCCGATCGAGCGGGTGCTGCGCAGCGGGCTGTTCGGACCCTGGGACCGCCCCGACATCGAGGGCCTGGCCGAATTGCCGCCCGGCCTCAACCCGGCCCGCCACAAGGCCTGGGGCGTGGACGAATTCGAGATCTTCCCGAACTTCTCCCTGCTGTTCTGGGCGCCCGGCTGGTACCTGACCTACCACTACTGGCCCACGGCGGTGGATCGCCACATCTTCGAGGCCAACCTCTACTTCGCGCCACCCAAGACCGCGCACCAGCGCATGGCCCAGGAACTGGCCGCGGTGACCTTCAAGGAATACGCGCTGCAGGACGCCAACACCCTGGAGGCCACGCAGACGATGCTCGCCACCCGCACCGTCTCGGAGTTCCCGCTCAACGATCAGGAGATCCTGCTGCGCCATCTGCACGTGATCGCCCAGAACACCGTCAAGGAGTACCGAGATGCCGCTGCTGCCCGCTGAATTCGCCGATCTGGAGCCCTTCGCGGCCGAGTGGTGCCTGGCCACCGAGGCCGAGCGCTACGCCCGGCGGCTGGCCTCCACCATGCCGCACATGCAGGAGTTCTACGACGCCGCCTTCCCGCGGCTGGCGGCGGCTCTCGAGTTCTGCGACAAGCACGAGTGGCCGGACCTGCCCGAGGACGCCCGCCGGCTCTTCCACCTCATGCAGTCGCTGGTGATGGTCTCGTTCCCGGTCGAGGTGTGGAAGCAGCCCCGGGTCCCCGACAGCGGCGCGGCCTGGGCCGAGCTGATCAACGAGCCGGTGGTCTGAACCGGCTGTCCCACCACAAGGAGAGCGAAATGCCCAAGGGCTATGTGATTTTCACCGAGGCCATCAAGGACCCGGCCGGCATGGCCGAGTACGCGCGCGCCGCCGGGGCGGCGATGCGCGGCGGCGGCCTGCGGCCACTGGCCGTGGACACCGCGCCGAGCGTGCTCGAGGGGGAATGGCACGGCAACCAGACCGTCGTCCTCGAGTTCGACTCGGTCGAGGCGGCTCGCGCCTGGTACGAATCGCCCGAGTACCAGCGGGCGGCGAAGCTGCGCCAGGCCGCGGCGGACACCAACGTGGTCCTCGTCGCCGGTTTCGAGCCGCCGAATCGCGAAGCGCCGCAACCATGATCACGGTGCGGGCGGCGGGGCTGCTCGATGTCGACACCGGCGAGATCCTCCGGCCCGGCATGCTGCGGATCGACGGCGATCGCATCGCCGGTGTCGGCGGCGAGCCCGAGGGCGAGATCCTCGATCTCGGCGAGCTGATCCTGCTGCCCGGACTGATGGACATGGAGGTCAACCTGCTCATGGGCGGCCGCGGCGAAACCGGGCTGCCCTCCAGCGTGCAGGACGATCCACCGCTGCGCATGCTGCGGGCGGTGGGCAACGCCCGCCGGACCCTGCGGGCGGGGTTCACCACGGTCCGCAATCTCGGCCTGTTCGTGAAAACCGGCGGCTATCTGCTGGATGTCGCGCTCGGGCGGGCCATCGACGGTGGCTGGATCGAGGGGCCGCGGATCGTGCCCGCCGGCCACGCCATCACCCCGACCGGCGGCCACCTGGACCCGACGATGTTCGCCGCCTTCGCACCCGATGTCCTGAAGCTGAGCCTCGAGGAAGGCATCGCCAACGGCGTCGACGAGGTGCGCAAGGCGGTGCGGTATCAGATCAAGCACGGTGCGCAGCTGATCAAGATCTGCGTCTCCGGCGGCGTCATGTCGCTGACCGGAGCGCCGGGCGCGCAACACTATTCGGACGAGGAGCTGCGCGCGATCGTCGACGAGGCGCACCGGCGCGGACTGAAGGTGGCCGCGCACACGCACGGCGCGGCGGCGGTCGAGCATGCGGTCGCGGCCGGCATCGACTGCATCGAACACGGTTTCCTGATCGACGACCAGGCGATCAAGGCGATGGTGGCGGCCGGGACCTGGCTGGTGCCGACCACCCGGCTCGCCGACGCCATGGATGTGTCCAAGGCCGATCCGGCGTTGCAGGCCAAGGCCGCCGAGATGTTCCCGAAGGCGCGGACCTCGGTGCTGGCCGCCTACCGGGCGGGGGTGAAGATCGCCGTCGGCACCGACGCGCCGGCGATCCCGCACGGCCGCAACGCCGACGAGCTCGTCGCGCTCGTCGAGCGCGGACTCACCCCGCTGGACGTGCTGCGGGCCGCGACCGTGCGCGCGGCCGAGCTGATCGGCGTCGCCGACCGGGGGCGGCTCGCCCCGGGCCTGCTGGCCGATGTCATCGGCGTGCCCGGAGATCCGTTGCGGGACATCACCGTCACCCAGCGGGTGCGCTTCGTCATGAAAGGCGGGAAGGTCTATGTCCAGGATTGAGGATCTGCTCGAGATCCAGCAGGTGCTGGCCCGGTACGCGGTGACGATCACCCGGGGCGATATCGACGGTCTGCTGGCGGTGTTCACCGCCGACGGCAGCTACAGCGCCTTCGGCGACACCTACACCCTGGAGCTGTTCCCGGAACTGGTCGCCGCCGCGCCGAAGGGGTTGTTCCTCACCGGCACTCCGGTGCTGGAACTCGACGGGGACACCGCCGCGGGCACTCAGCCCCTGTGTTTCATCGATCAGAGCACCCACGACATGCGCATCGGCTACTACACCGACACGCTCGTGCGAACCGAGGACGGGTGGCGCCTCCGGACCCGGCGGATGACCTTCATCCGGCGCAGCGGTGACCACGACTCCGGTATCCCGCACGCGTTCGAGCGGTCGAGGACATGAGCGTCTGATGGAGGTCACGGAGTTCCGGGCCGGGCTGCGGGCCTGGCTCGCGCACAACGATCTGTCGCCCGGGGCGGACCATACGCTCGACGGGCAGGTCGCCCAGCTCGCGCGGGTCCGGCGCGCGCTCTACGACGCGGGCTGGATGCGCTACGGCTGGCCCGCGCGGGTCGGCGGGCTCGGCGGGCCCGCGCTGCTGCGCGCGGTGCTCGGCGAAGAGGTGGCCGAGCGGGATCTGGCCGAGCCCGGGATCTACTCGATGATCGAGGTGCTGGCCCCGACCATGATCTCCTACGCCCGTCCCGCCCTGGCCGCGGACATGGTGCCGCGCCTGCTGTCGGGCCGGGAGCAGTGGTGCCAGGGGTTCTCCGAGCCGGGTTCGGGCAGCGATCTGGCCTCGATCACGACGAAAGCGGTTGCGCGCGGCCCGGATTGGGTGATCAACGGCCAGAAGGTGTGGACCAGCCTGGCGCAGTACGCCGCCCGCTGTGTGCTGCTGGCGCGCACCGGGCTGGGCCACGACGGCATCACCGCGTTCTTCCTCGACATGGACTCCCCCGGCGTCACCGTGCGCCCGCTGCGCACCATGCACGGCGTCGACGAGTTCGCCGAGGTCTACTTCGACGACGTCGTGGTACCCGCCGACCGGATGCTCGGCAACCCCGGCGACGGCTGGCGGGTGGCGATGGATCTGCTGCCGCACGAACGCTCCGCCTGCTTCTGGCATCGCATCGCCTACCTGTTCACCCGGCTCGATCGCCTCCTGGCGCACACCGCGATCCCGGACGCGGCCGACCTGGGCGCGGCGTACCTGGCGCTGCACACCGTGCGCTGCCGCTCCCGCGCCACCCAGCGGCGACTCGCGGCCGGCGCGCGCCTCGGCCCGGAAACGTCCATCGACAAGGTGCTGCTGGCGACCGCCGAACAGCATCTGTTCGACACCGTCCGCGATCTGCTGCCCGGAGCCCTGGAACTCACCGACCTCGAATGGCGCACCGAATACCTGTACTCGCGTGCCGCCACCATCTACGGCGGCACCGCCGAGATCCAGCGCAACATCATCGCCCGCCGCCTGCTCGATCTCGGAAAGGACTGAGCCATGGCCGATCTCGGCACCCAGGTCGAACTCGCGCTGCTCGAGCAGACGCTCCGCAAGACCATGCTGGCCGCCTCGGGCGCCGACCTCGATCGCGCCCTGCGTGACCTGGGCTGGCACGACATGCTCACCGAACTCCCCGACCTCGCCGTGCCCCTGGTCTTCCGCCTGCTCGGGGAAACCGGTGCGCACGCAGCACTGCTCGACGACGTGATCGACCACGCCGCCGGCCGCCCCCTGGGCGGCACGCCGCCACTGCCGTTCACCGGCGGCGCCTGGCTCACCTGGGAACGGACCGATCGCCCGGGGACCACCGTCGACGAGCAACTGCCCCTGCACCCGTCGACCGGTGCGGATCAGCCCGGTGCGGCCGTGGCGGCGGGACGGCGGGCCCTGGCCTGGTGGCTGATCGGCAGCAGCCGCGCCATGCTCACCCTGGCGCGGCGACATGCGCTGCAGCGCAGTCAGTTCGGGCGTCCGGTGGCGTCGTTCCAGGCGGTGCGGCATCGCCTCGCCGAGACGCTGGTGGCGATCGAGGGGGCGGAGGCAACGCTCGATGTCGCCGATTCCGAGTTCGGGGCGCTGCTGGCCAAGGCGGCGGCCGGGCGCGCGGCGCAGCTCACGGCACGGCACTGCCAGCAGGTGCTGGGCGGCATCGGCTTCACCGCCGAGCACGACCTGCACCGGCACCTGCGCCGGACGCTGGTGCTGGACGGGTTGCTCGGCAGCGCGCGCGAACTCGTGCGCGAAGCCGGCCACTCGCTGTGCGCCGAGGGCCGCGCCCCGCGACTGGCGCAGCTGTAATCCGACCATCGATAGCGGAGGAACTCGTTCCCATGGCCCGACCCCCCTCGTTCCAGCGGGCGACCGTGACCCGGATCATCAAGGAGAGCGCGGATTCCCGCACCTTCGTCCTGGCCCCGCACGACGCGCCGCTGGAGTATCAGGCCGGTCAGTTCTGCACCTTCCGGGTGCCCGTGGACGGCCGGCCGCTGTACCGGTCGTACTCGATGTCCAGCGCACCGGAAACCGACGGCGAACTGATGACCACCGTCAAGCGGGTGCCGGGCGGCCAGGTGTCGAACTGGTTGCACGACAACGTCTCCGAGGGCGACGAGCTGGAGATGAGCCGCGCCGCGGGCCGGTTCTGCCTGCGTCCGGCGACGGTGCCGCTGCTCGGCTTCAGCGGCGGCAGCGGCATCACCCCCGTGCTGTCGCTGGCCAAGAGCGCACTGGCCGGCACGACCCGCCGCGTCCGTCTGCTGTGCGCGGATCGCGACCGGTCCTCGGTGATCTTCGAGGCCGCGCTGCACGCCCTGGCCGAACGCTACCCGGGCCGACTGCAGGTGGTCCGTCATCTCGACACCGATCGGGGCTTGCTCACCCCGGACCGGGTACGCGCCTTCGTCGGCGCGGATACCCACGCCGACGTCTACGTCTGCGGCCCGGAACCCTTCATGGAGATGGTCGAAAACGCCCTCCCCGGACCAGGTCTGGTCTTCAGCGAGCGTTTCGGCGCACCCGCCCCGGTCGTCCCCGCCTCCGCGCCGGCGGTCGCCGACGTGGCGGACTCCCCGGCCCGCGCAGCCCCCGTGCAGGAGGCCGCGCCCACCCCCGCCCCCGCGGAGCGGAACACCGGCACGGCCGATTCCGCCGAGGGCACGGTGACGATCATCCTCGACCGCAAGAAAGTGTCGGTCCCCAGGCGGGCGGGCGAGACACTGCTGCAGGCCGCGCGCCGGGCCGGGCTCACGCCGCCGTTCTCCTGCGAGCAGGGCAACTGCGCGACCTGCATGGCCGTGCTCACCGAGGGCACCGCGACCATGGCCGTCAACGACGCGCTGACCGACGACGAGGTCGCCGACGGTTATGTGCTCACCTGCCAGGCCGTGCCCGACAGCGCCGCGGTGACCGTCCGCTACGAGTAGCCCCGCGCCCCACAAGCATTCGAAGTACCCCGAGAAATGGAGGACGGCACATGGCCAAGGCACTCGCACCCGAGGTCTCGACGTGGCCCGACGACGATCCGCGACTGATCGGCAGCGCCTGCGGGCCCTGCGGCGCGGTGACCTGGCCGCGCCAGCGGCGGTGTCCGCGCTGCGGCGGACCGGAGATGACCGACCGGCTGCTGCCCCGGCGCGGCACGCTGATCGCCTGGACCACTCAGGGTTTCGTGCCCAAACTGCCCTACGCGGGCCAGGAGACCGCCGACTCGTTCGAGCCGTTCGGCGTCGGGCTGGTGCAACTCGGCGACGAGGTCCGCGTCGAGACCCGGCTCACCGAGGCCGACCCCGACCGGCTGCGCGCCGGCATGGCCGTCGAGCTGGCGTTCGTGCCGCTGTACGCCGAGCCGGACGGCACGGAGGTCCTGACCGTGGCCTTCGCGCCGGTGTGAGCGCGGCATCCGGATGAGTAGAGGAGTATCGACATGAACGACGTGGCCATCATCGGCATCGGCATCCACCCCTTCGGCCGCTTCGCCAAGACGGCGATGGAGATGGGCGCGGAAGCCATCCAGGCCGCCCTGGCCGACGCCGGAATACAGTGGCGCGACATCCAATTCGGGTTCGGCGGCAGCTACGAGGTGAGCAACCCCGACGCCGTCACCCGGCTGGTCGGGCTGACCGGCATCCCGTTCACCAACGTGTTCAACGCCTGCGCCACCGCGGCCAGCTCGATCGAGCAGACCGCCGAGGCGATCCGCTCGGGCCGCTACGACCTCGGCATCGCGGTCGGCATGGACAAGCATCCGCGCGGCGCGTTCACCGACGACCCCGCCAAACTCGGCCTGCCGGGCTGGTACGCGGAGAACGGGCAGTTCGTCACCACGCAGTTCTTCGGCATCAAGGCCAACCGCTACCTGCAGGATCACGGCATCTCCCAGCGCACCCTGGCCCGGGTCGCCGCCAAGAACTACCGCAACGGCGTGCTCAACCCGAACGCGTTCCGGCGCAAGCCGCTCGGCGAGGACGAGATCCTCGCGTCGCCGATGCTGAACTATCCGTTGACGCACTACATGTTCTGCACGCCCGACGAAGGCGCGGCCGCGGTGATCATGTGCCGCGGCGACCTCGCCAAGCGCTACACCTCCACCCCGGTGTTCCTGCGCGCCTCGGCGATCCGGACCCGCCGCTACGGGGCCTACGAGGTGCACAGCACCTGGGCCGCCGTCGACGAGGACGTCTCCCCGACGGTGTACGCCTCGACCGACGCCTACACCGCCGCGGGCATCGGACCCGAGGACGTCGACGTGATCCAGTTGCAGGACACCGACGCCGGCGCCGAGGTGATCCACATGGCGGAGAACGGATTCTGCGCCGACGGCGAGCAGGAGAAGCTGCTGGCCGAAGGCGCGACCGAGATCGGCGGCCGGCTGCCGGTCAACACCGACGGCGGGCTCATCGCCAACGGCGAACCGATCGGCGCGTCCGGCATCCGCCAGGTCTACGAGCTGGTGCTGCAGTTGCGCGGACAGGCCGGTGACCGTCAGGTGCCCGGCAAACCCAAGGTCGGGTACGCGCAGGTCTACGGCGCGCCGGGCACCGCCGCGGCCTCGATCCTGTCGCTCTGACACCGCACGACAGTGCCGCCGCCCGGTCCGGGCGGCGGCACTGTCGTCGTATAAGATTGTGCGGCAGGCTATTTCAGCATGCTGCCCGCGTCGATCGGCAGCGGAACGCCGGTGACATAGCGCGCCTCGTCCGAGGCCAGGAACAGCACCGCGTTGCTCACGTCCACCGACTCCACCCACGGCACCGGCAGGGTGTGGAACATCCGGCAGATCGGTTCCAGATCGGCGGGGCCCGGATTCTCCAGGTCGGGACGGAACAGCTTGTAGGTGCCCTCGTTCATCACCATCGGGGTGTTCACGTGCGTGGGATGCACCGAGTTGACCCGGATCGAGTGCTGCCCCAGCTCCACCGCGAACGTGCGCATCAGGCCGACGACGCCGTGCTTGGCCGCGATGTAGTGGCCGACGTTCGGGTAGGCCTTGAGCCCGCCCACCGAGCTGGTCAGGATGATCGACCCGCCCCGCCCGCCCGCGACCAGGTGCGGGATCGCGGCCTTCACGCTCTTCCAGACGCCACCCAGATTGACGTCGATCATGTCCTGCCACAGGGTTTCGTCGAGATCGCTCAATTGACCGCCCTCGTTGCCGATCCCGGCGTTCGCGACGACCACGTCCAGCCGGCCGAGCTGCTCGACGCCGCCGTTCACCGCGGCCTCGAGCCCCGCGTAGTCGCGGACGTCGACCTCGGCGGTGACCACGCGGCGGCCCTCGGCTTTCACCAGATCGGCCGTCGTCGCGAGATCCTCGGGCGTGGACATCGCGAACGGCACGTTCTCGAGCTGCTTGCAGACGTCGACGGCGATGATGTCCGCGCCCTCCTGCGCCAATCGCACCGCGTGGCTGCGGCCCTGACCGCGCGCCGCACCCGTGATGAATGCGACCTTTCCCTCGACCCGTCCGGTCATTGCTTCCTCGATTCGTTGATATGCCGAAATGACTTGCCGGAGCGAACTACTCAGGCGTTCGGGATGTACTCGATGTGCAGCGCCTGCAGGCCGCGCAGGATGTAGGTGGGCTCGTAGTCGTAGCGCCGCGCGCCGGCGGGGCCGTGCTCGCGCTCGTCGATGCGGATGTCGAGCATGCGGTCCAGCAGCCGGTTGAAGGAGACGCGGCCCTCGACCCGGGCCAGCGGACCGCCCGGGCAGGTGTGCGCGCCGCGCCCGAAAGCGATGTGCTCGCGGGCATTCGGGCGGTCCAGGCGGAATTCGTGCGGGTCCTCGAAGCGACGCGGGTCCCGGTTGGCCGCGCCGGGGCACAGCATCACCGTCGTCCCGATCGGGATATCGACCCCGCCCACCCGGGTGTCCTGCTTGGCCAGGCGGAACATGCTCTTCACCGGCGCCTCCATGCGCAGCGTCTCCTCGACGAAGAGCGGGATCTTGGCGCGATCCGCCCGCAGTTCGCGCTGGATCTCCGGGTTGTCGGCCAGGAACCGGATACCGGAGGTCAGCAGCTTGGCCGTGGTCTCCTGGCCGGCCGCGAACAGGAAGGTGGCCGAGCGCACCACGTCGATGACCTCGGGCGTGGAGCCGTCCGGGTACTTCGCCAGCGCCAGCTGGGTGAGCACGTCGTCACGCGGGTCGGCCCGGCGGTCCTCGATGTAGGCGGAGAACTTCTCGTCCAGCCACGCCAGCGGATTGCTCGACAGCGCGTCGTCGTCCAGCGCGCCGACGCGCGAACCCGGCCGCTCCGCCCCGAGCACGACCCGGAACTTCTGATGGTCCTCCTCCGGCACGCCCAGCACGTCGGCGACCACGAGCAACGAGAAGGGCTTGGCGTAGGCGGCTCCGAAATCGCAGCGGCCCGCGGCGAGGAACTCGTCGAGCTGCTGGTCGGCCAGCCGCCACATGAACTCCTCGTTCTCCTTCAGCCGGGCCGGTGTGAGCAGCCGGTTCAGCACCGACCGCGCGTAGGTGTGCTGCGGCGGGTCCATGGTGACCATGTGCTCGAACATGGGCATCTTGTCCCGGTTCCGGTCGATCAGCTCACCCAGGTCGGAGCCCTCGACGTCGAACGGCAGGGGCGGGAACGGCCCGCCGACGGCGATGATCGAGGAGAAGAGGTCCGCGTTCTTGGTGACCTCGGCCGTCTCCTCGTATCCCGTCACCGCGAACACCCCGCGGTGCGGCAGGGCGGTCACCGGGCACTTCGCGCGCAGGTGGTCGTAATACGGATGGGGATCGGGAACCAGCGCCTGATCCGTGAAGTAGTCGACGGTGTCGAAATCAGTCATCCTGGCCAGCTCCTGCCATCGGTGAGGGCGATTCAGTTGATGGTAACGTCCATCTTCTGATTTGAGAATATGATTCTCATCGATGGTGGCGGCAACGCGAAGCGACCGGGGCGGTGTACCGCCCCGGCCGCTTGCCGGATATCGCCGAACCCGCTGCGGGTCAGGTGTTCTCGATCGCCTGCTCCGGACAGGCCGCCATGGCCTCGGCCACCGCATCCTCCAGCCCGATGGGCACCTCCTCCGCCACCACCTCGGAGTATCCGTATTCCGTCAGGGAAAAGACCTCCGGGCACACGGACACGCAGACGCCGAAGCCGCGGCAGCGATCCGCATCGATGCTGACCTTCATCGACCACCTCTTTTCTTGCCGCCCGGCGCCCCGGCGACTGCCTCGTGCGAGAATGTCATTCTCGCCAACGAGACGAGGGTTGCACACCCGCACTCGGGCCGTCAATCGGAATTCGCCACCGATCAGCCCATGGGCAGGAGATCCGCGGCCAGGGCGGGCGTGCCCACCCGGAAGGTCTCCACCGGCCCGATCGGCCCCGACGCCTGCGCGGCGACGTGCGCGCGCTCCTTGAATGCTCGTGCGGCGGAGCTCATCCGGTACTGGACCGGCCCCCCGACGCGACTGTCGAGTTCGGCCGGCCAGGTCTCACCCCACAGGGCGACTTCGAACTCCGCGGTGTCGAGGCTGTCGATCAGACCCGCCCGGATCCGCGAATCCACGCCGAACAGCGCGGTATCCAGAGCCAGCAGGTGCGGGCGGGCCGTCACGTAGGTGCTCAGGCAGGTCTCCAGATCCAGCACCTCCGCGCCGAGGATCCGGACCGGCCGGGGATCGTCGCATTCGGCGACGGCCACCCAGACCTCCCACCCGGCCAGCACCCGATCGAAGAGCCAGCCGCCCGCATTCTGTACCACGGCACGCGGATTCGGGCCGAGTATCGCCAGCCGGTAGCGGAGCTCACGGGATTCGACATGCTCGAGGGTCGCGTCCACCGAGGCCATCTGGCACTCCCGTGGGGCAAAGGAATTCATCAACCGGGTCGCCATGTGATTTCTCCATCTCACCGATGAGCTCGGTCGATACCTGCGGAAATGAGGATCTCCTGAATGGGATATCGGACCGCTCGCTGGGCTATAGCGTGATTTACTTAACACTGCGTTCGACGGAAGGTCAACCATGGAAAAACCCCGCCGCACCAGCGGGACCAGCGGTAAACTCCGCCTCCGTGAATCGGCCGTCCGGTCGCCGACAACGACGCGCCGGACCCGCCCCGGCGCAGGGCGACGATCTCCGCGCCGATCGCCAGCGCGGTTTCCTCCGGCGTCCGCCCACCCAGGTGCAGCCCGATCGGCGAACGCAGCTGCCGCAGTTGCGCTTCGGTGACGCCGGCCGCGCGCAGCTCGGCGCGCCGGACCCGGTCGGCCCGGCGCGATCCCATGGCGCCGACGTAGGCCACCGGTAGCCGCAGCGCCGCGGTGAGCACCGGGATGTCGAACTTCGGATCGTGCGCGAGCACGCAGATCACCGTCCGCCCGTCGACGGCCGTCCCGCTCAGATATCGGTGCGGCCACTGCACCACCACCTCGTGCGCGGCGGCGAAGCGCTCCCGGTCGAGGAAGGTCCGGCGCGCGTCGCAGACCGTGACGTGGTAGCCGAGCAGCCGCCCGACCGCACACAGGGCGCTCGCGAAATCCGTTGTCCCGAAGACGATCATGCGCGGCGGCGGGGCGAAGGTGTGCACGAAGACGGTGCGTTCCCGGTCGCCGCACCCGATCACCCGCACCCCGCTGGATCCGGCGTCGAGCATGTCGCGCGCCAGCCGCAGCACGGCCAGGTCCGCGCCGTCGAGATCGAAGCCGACCCCCAGCGCGTCGCGGGGACCGGCCGCCAGGACCGCGCCGGACTCCAGGTCTCGCACCCAGGCCATCGGCATGTCCGCGGCGAGGGCGGCCTCTACCGCCGCGAACTCGGCCGCCGTGACCCGGTGCACGAAGACCTCGACCTCGCCGCCGCAGGTCAAGCCGACCGCGAAGGCGTCGGAATCGCTGTAGCCGAAGCTCTTCCGCGCCGGCCGACCGGTCTCGAGCACCTCCAGGCACAGGTCGTGGACCGCCGCCTCCACACAGCCGCCGGACAGGCTGCCGTGCACCGTTCCGGCCGCGTCGACCGCCATGCTCGTCCCGATCGGGCGCGGTGCGCTGCCGCGCACGCCGATCAGGGTGGCCAGTGCGTACTCCGTCCCCGCCGCCTGCCAGCGCCGCAGGGGTACGGCCAGCTCCCGCATCTCACTCCCCTCGGTGCGTAAATATGATTCTCCAAAACCGCGATACTACATTTTCGATTCTGACATAGTAGATATTGACATCGCGCGAATTCCGCTGCTAGACAGGACTTCAGCGGCGATGTGCCCCGCCCCGTCTCCGATGTGAACGGAGGATCCTCCCCCATGACCCGACCCGCCCGCCCGCTCCGGTGGCCCCTCCGATGACCCGCACCGACACCGAAACGGCCGGCGTCGTCGGCGCTCGCGTCCCCCGCCTCGAGGACCTGCGCCTGCTCACCGGCGCCGGCGCCTTCGTCGACGACGTCACCCGGCCCGGCATGGGCCACGCGTGTTTCGTGCGCAGCCCGTTCGCCCGCGCCCGGATCACCGGCGTGGACAGCAGCGCGGCCCGCGCCCTGGACGGCGTGCTGGCCGTCTACACCGCCGCCGACCTGAACGCCGACGTGCACGAGATCTCCTACGCCCTGGACATGGCCGGCCTCCCGCCGGTCCCGCGCCCGCCGCTGGCCGACGACGAAGCCCGCTTCGTCGGTGATCCGGTCGCCCTCGTCGTCGCGGCCGACCGCTACCTCGCCGAGGACGCCGCGGAACTCGTGCTCGTCGACTACGAACCGCTGCCGCCGGTCCTGGATTTTCGCACCGCCGCCGAATCCACCGAACTCGTGCACGCCGGATTCCCCGAGAACTCCGCCGGGGTGATGGGCGGCCGCCCGCCCGCCGATCTGGACCCGGTCTTCGACGCGGCCGCGCACGTGGTGCGCCGGCAGCTCCAGCAGCAGGCGTACGCGCCGGTGCCGCTGGAGACGCGCGGCATCGTGGCCGAATGGTCCGCCGCCACCGCGGAAATGACCATCTGGACCTCCTCGCAGTCGCCGCACGAGGTGCGCGGCTTCTGCGCGCGGCTGCTCGGCATCGACGAGCACCGGGTGCGGGTCATCGTCGGCGACACCGGCGGCGGCTTCGGGCAGAAGGTGGCGCCGCAGCGCGAGGACGTCTGCGTCCTGCTGGCCGCGCGCCGCCTCGGCGGCGCCGTGAAATGGATCGAGGATCGCCAGGAGAACCTCATGGCGGCCGGGATGGCCCGGCACGAATACGGCGACGTCCGCATGGCTTTCGACGCGGACGGCACGATTCTGGCCGCCACCATCGACCACGTCCAGAACGTGGGCGCCTACCCGACGCCCTCGCCGGTCACCGGCGGCATGGTGGTCGGCTTGCTGCTGCCCGGACCGTACCGGATTCCCCAGGCGGGCTTCAGCGCCCGGTTCGTGTACACCAATACCGTCGGCCGCGTGGCCTACCGCGGCCCCTGGCAATTCGAGTCGGTGGCCCGCGAGGTGCTGCTCGACGCCGCGGCCCGCCGGATCGGGCTGGATCCGGTCGAACTGCGCCGCCGGAACATGCTGCGCCGCACCGATCTGCCCTACGCCAATCCGAACGGCATGCCCTACGGCGACATCACGCCGCTGGAGACTTTCGAGCAGGCCCTCGAGCTGCTCGACTACGACGCCTTCCGCGCCGAACAGCGCCGGGCCCGGGCCGAGGGCCGCTACCTCGGCGTGGGCACCTGCACCTATGTCGAACCCACCACCGGCAACACCCCCTTCCACGCCACCGAGGGCGCGACCATCCGGATCGAGCCCTCCGGCAAGGTGAACGTCTACGTCGCAGGCGGCTCGGCGGGCAACAGCCTCGAGACCACCGTGGTGCAGTTGACCGCCGATGCGCTCGGAGTCGACATCGCCGACGTCCGGACCGTGCAGGGCGACACCGCCGTGACGCCGTTCGGCGGCGGCACCGGCGGCAGCCGGTCCGGATCCATGACCGCCGGCGCCATCGCCGAGACCGCGGCCGGATTGCGCGAGCGCCTGCTCGCCCTCACGGCGCACACGCTGAAGGTGCCCGTCGAGGAGGTCGAGTTCACCGGCAGCCGCGGCTTCGCCCGCGGTGCGCCCGATACCGTGGTCACCCTCGCCGAGCTCGCCGCGCTGGCCTACTTCCAGCCCGACGCGCTGCCGCCGGGCTTGCCCCCGGGACTGGAGGCGAGCGGGCGGCATCGGGTGGGCCAGTTGATGATCTGGGCCAACGCCACCCACGTGTGCACCTGCGAGGTGGACACCGAGACCGGCCAGGTGACGCTGCTCCGCTACATCGTCAGCGAGGACTGCGGGCCGATGATCAATCCCGCCGTGGTGGAGGGCCAGATCTACGGCGGCACCGTGCAGGGCATCGGCGGCGCGCTCTACGAACACCTGGCCTACGACGAGGACGGCAACCCCGTGGCCACGACCTTCCTGGACTATCTGATGCCGACCGCCGCCGAGGTCCCGCTGATCGAGGTCGGTCACATCGAGACGCCGAGCCCGGGGCCGGGCGGCTACAAGGGGGTCGGCGAGGGCGGGGCCATCGGGTCGACCCCGGCGGTGCTCAACGCGGTGGCCGACGCGCTCGCGCCGCTGGGCGTGGAGATCACCGACCTGCCGCTTTCCCCCGCCGCCGTCGTCGCACTGGTGGACCGGGCCCGCGCGGGGGTGGCCGAATGAAGCCCGCCGCCTTCGCCTATCACGTTCCCGGCACCGCCGAGGCGGCCGTGGCGCTGCTGGCCGAACTGGGCGAGGACGCCAAGGTCATCGCCGGCGGGCAGAGCCTGGTCCCGATGCTGGCCCTGCGGCTGGCGGCCTTCGAGCACCTGATCGATCTGCGCGCGGTCGCGGGCCTGCGCGGCATCGAGGTGCGCGACGGCGCGGTATGGATCGGCGCGGCCACCACGCACACCGAGGTCGGCCGCTCGGCGGAGATCCGCCACCGGATTCCGTTGCTGGCCCGCGCGACTCCGCTGATCGGGCACTTCCAGATCCGCAACCGCGGCACCATCGGCGGCGCGATCGCGCACGCCGACGCGGCCGGTGAGTATCCCGCCGTCGCCCTGGCACTGGACGCCGAGCTGGAAGCGCTCGGGCCGCGCGGCGCGCGGGTGATTCCCGCGCGAGAGTTCTTCACCGGGATGTGGAGCACCGCGCTGGCCCCCGACGAACTGCTGACCGGCATGATCTTCCCGCAGTGGCCGGGCCGCAGCGGTTTCGCGATCGAGGAATTCGCCCGGCGCAGTGGCGATTTCGCGCTCGCGGGCGCGGTCGTCGCGATCCGGCTGGACGCGGATTCGCGGATCGAGCGCTGCCGCCTGGTGGTCTTCGGCCTGGGGCCGGCCGCGGTGCGGGCCACGGCCGTCGAAGCCGGCCTGCTCGGCCGCCCGGTGGCCGAGGTGTCGGCCACCGACATCGGGCAGGCCGCCACGGCGCCGCTGACATCGATTCCCTCGGACCTGCACGGCTCGGCCGCCTACCGGCGGCGGGTCGGGGCGGTCATGGTGGCACGAGCGTGGCGGCGCGCCGCCCGGGAGGCAAGTGATGACTGAGATCGACATCCGGCTGCGGATCAACGGGGCCGGCCGTCGCGACCGCGTGCCCGCGCGGCTGACCCTGGCCGACTATCTGCGTGAGCGCTGCGGTCTGACCGGCACCCATCTGGGGTGCGAACACGGCGTCTGCGGGGCGTGCACGGTCCTGCTGGACGGCGAGGCGGTGCGCGCCTGCCTGGTCTTCGCCGTGCAGGCCGACGGCGCGGAGGTAACCACCATCGAGGGCATCGCCGCCCCGGACGGGACACTGTCACCGGTGCAGCAGGCCTTCCGCGACCACCACGGCCTCCAGTGCGGCTTCTGCACACCGGGTTTCGTCGTCTCGGCCACCGCCTTCCTGCGCGAGCACCCGGACCCCTCCGACCGCGAGATCCGGGAGGGGCTGTCCGGCAACCTTTGCCGCTGCACCGGCTATCAGGGCATCGTGTGCGCCGTGCGCGCCGCCGCCGAAGCGAAGGACCCGGCATGAAACTCGAGAACACCTTCACGATTCCGGTTCCGGCCGCCGACGCCTGGCCGGTCCTGCTCGACCTGGAACGGATCGCGCCCTGTGTGCCCGGGGCGACCCTGACCTCGCGCGAGGGCGACGACTTCCACGGCAAGATCAAGGTCAAGCTGGGGCCGGTGGGGCTGACCTACAACGGCGTCATCAAGGTCGTCTCCCAGGATCCGCTCGCCCGCGTCGCCGTCCTGGAGGGTGGTGGCCGCGAAACCCGCGGCAACGGCACGGCCAAGGCGCGCATCGTCTGCCGGCTGGTCGAATCCGGAAGCGGCACCGAGGTTCTCGTCGACACAGATCTCGCCATCACCGGCAAGCCCGCCCAGTTCGGGCGGGGCGCGCTCGCCGATGTCGCGGGCACGCTGATCGGCCAGTTCGCCGACAACCTGGCCGCCGAGATCACCAGCGCGGCCCAAGCGCCCGCGCGGCTTCCGGATCCCGAACAGCCCGTGGCGGCCCGCGCCGCGGCCGAGCCGATCGACCTGCTCCAGGCCGCGGGTGTGGGCGCGCGATGGCGGGCCGCGTCGGCGGCGGCCGCGCTCGGCCTGGTGCTGGCGCTGATACTGACGCGCCGGCGGCGTTCGCGCGGCTGACTCGCCCCGCCCGTGCCTCAGGGCGCGGGGCGGACCGAGATCGAGGTGGTGTCCAGAAAGCCGTCCAGCCCTTCGGGACCGAACTCGCGGCCGAGGCCGCTGTTCTTCACGCCGCCGAAGGGCGCGAACGGATCCATGCTGTAGGGCTGGTTCAGGCCCACGGTCCCGGTGCGCATCCGGCGGGCCACGGCCAGGCCGTGGTCGAGATCCGGTGTCCAGACCGAGCCGGAGAGCCCGTATTCGGTGGCGTCGGCGAGCTTCACGGCGTGCTCCTCGTCGTCGTAGGGCACCACGCTCAGCACCGGTCCGAAGATCTCCTCCTGCGCGATGCGCATGGCGTTGTCCACGTCGACGAACAGCGTCGGACGGACATACCACCCGCGCCGCACGCCGTTGGGGAGCTCGGTGCCGCCGAGCAGCAGCCGCGCCCCCTCCCGCCGGCCGTGCTCGATGTAGCCGCGCACCCGCTGCTGCTGCCGCCGGGAGACCATCGGGCCGATCTGGGTCGCCTCGTCGAACGGATCGCCCACCACCAGCTTCTCCAGCATGCTCGCCAGCGCGTCCACGTACTCCCCGTACCGGCTGCGCGGCAACAGGATTCGCGTCTGCGCGACACAGGCCTGCCCGCTGTTCATCAGGCCGGCCACCCGTATCCCGGCGGCGAAGTCGGCCGGGTCGGCGTCGTCGAGGACCACGGCGGCGGACTTGCCGCCGAGTTCCAGGCCCACTCTGCGCAGCGCCGCTCCGCAGACCTCGGCGACCTCGCGTCCGGCGGCGGTGGATCCGGTGAACGACACTTTGTCGATCCCCGGATGCGACACCAGGTAGCGGCCGAGCGCCCGGTCCCCGGGTAACACGCTGACCACGCCCGGCGGCAATTCCAGCTGCTCGATCAGCTCGGCCAGCAGCGCCGCGTCCAGCGGCGTCTCCGGCGCGGGTTTGAGCACGACCGCGCAGCCCGCCAGCAGCGCGGGAATCAGTTTCGCCACGGACAGGAACATCGGCATGTTCCAGGGCACGATCGCGCCGATCACCCCGACCGGCCGCTTGCACACCAGGACCTCCGAGCCGAGGAAGCCCGGCCGGGACTCGGTCCACGGATAGGCCGCCGCGACATCGGCGAACGCGCGGATCATCGCCCCCGGCAGCCGCGCGTGCGCGGAACGCGAGAACGTCAGCGGCGCACCCATTTCCGTGCTGATCAGCGCGGCGATCTCTTCGACTCGCGGCGCGTAGAGCTCGGCCAGGCGCCGCACGAGCGCCACCCGCTCGGCCGGGTCCAGCCGGGGCCACGGGCCGGCGTCGACCGCCGCGCGGGCAGCCGCCACCGCGCGGTCGACGTCGGCCGGCCCCGGGGCGGGCACGCGCGCGACCGGCTGCTCGGTGTGCGGTGCGATCACCTCGATCGTGTCGGCGCCGCGGGGATCGACCCACTCGTTGCCGAGGAAAAGCTGCCGGGTACCGCGCATGTGCTACCTCATACGGACGTGATGTTCTTGTGGACGCGGCCGTCTTTCATGACGAAGCGGACGTCCTGGACGGTCGTGATGTCGGTGGTGGGATCGCCGGGGACGGCGATGATGTCGGCGAGCAGGCCCGGCGCCAGACGGCCGCGGTCCGCCACGCCGAGCAGATCCGCGCAGGTGACGGTCGCCGCGCGCAGCGCCTGCAGCGGCGTCATGCCGCGATCGACCAGCGCCCAGAGCTCCTTGGCGTTGTCGCCGTGCGGCACGGCGGGCGCGTCGGTACCGCAGGCGATCTTGACCCCGGCCCGGATCGCCTTGCGCAGCGTCTCGCGCGCCCGCGGGAAGACCTCGGCGGCCTTCTGGCGCAGGGCGGGCGCGGCTTTGGAGACATCGAGGCCCTCGGACAGATAACTGGTGGGCACCAGGAAGGTGCCGCGCTCGACCATCAGCGCGAGGGTGTCGTCACTGGCCAGCGAGCCGTGCTCGATGCAGTCCACTCCGGCCGCGATACAGGCGCGGATCCCGGCGTCGCCGTGCGCGTGCGCGGCCACCCGCACCCCGGCGCGATGCGCCTCGTCGACAATGGCCGCCAGTTCCTCGGCGGAGTACTGCTGGGCGCCGGCCACCGTACCGTGCGACATCACGCCGCCGGACGCGGAGATCTTGATGACCTCCGCGCCGTACTTGATCTGGTACCGCACCGATTCGCGCACCTGCGGCACGCCGTTGGCGCGGCCCTCCTCCACGCTCAGCGGCATGATGTGCGGCGCGAGCCGCTGGAACATCGTGGGGTCGAGGTGGCCGCCGGTCGGCGTGATGGCATGTCCCGCACCGACGATGCGCGGCCCATCGGCCCAGCCCTGTTCGATTGCGCGGCCCAGATCCACATCGAGCAGATAGCCGCCGGTCTTCACCATCAGCCCCAGATTGCGCACCGTGGTGAAGCCCGCGTGCAGGGTGGTGCGCGCGTTGACGGTGGCGCGCAGCGTCCGGTAGACCGGGTCGTCCTGCACACCGTGCATCGGATTCGGCAGTCCGGTCGGGGTGTCCGGCCCGCCGATGAGCAGATTGATCTCCATGTCCATCAGGCCGGGCAGCAGCGTCACCTCCCCCAGCTCGAGAACCTCCGCGTGGCCGGGCAACCGCGCGGGATCGAGCCCCTCGATCCGGTTGCCCCGGACCACGAGCACCGCCGGGGACCGCAGCTCCCCGCTGTCGAGGTCCAGCCACCGCGCGGCGCGCAGGATCGTGACGCGCTCGCTCACGGCAGGTCCGGTTCCAGGACGCAGGTCAGCTCCGAGGACCCGGAATCGGGGATGCGCGGCTGCCGCCACACCTCCACCGGGAAGGACACCATGATCATCGAATACAGCAGGTGCATCAGGTTTTTGGCGTCATCGGGCAGCTCGTTCAGCGGAAATTTGTCGCAGTAGGCGATGGCGTCCTCCGCGCGCGGGGTGATCGCGTCGTAGAAGCGCTGCATCTCGGCCATCGAACTGGCCAGGCGGCGCGCGTAGCGGGCCGGTTCGCCGGCCAGGCACCACCGGGCCGCGAACGGCTCCAGGTCGGCGAAGGGGCCGGGCAACAGGGGTGTGCTCATGGTCGTCTCACTCACTGCCGGGCCGCCGCGCGTTCGCGCTGGTAGTCACCGACCCAATCGGCGGCGACCTTGTGCAGGTGCCGCAGCAGGATTTCCTGGTCGTTGAGCTGAAAGGTGCTGACCGCGCGGGATTCCAGCATCATCTGCGTCGCCTCCAGGGTGGAGGCGTCCTGGAGCCCGTACTCCTTGAACGTCAGCGCCGACATCTCGTGCGCGACGCGCTCGCGCGCGGTGCGCGCGGGCGGGAAGTACAGATTGCCCTCGAACAGGTGCGTGTTGTGCGAGGTCGGCCAGTACTGATAGGTCAGATACCAGCCGCCGGACCAGATCAGGATCACGAAATTCGGCCACAGCTGGAACGAATCCAGGCCCCAGGGGTCGCAGCCGGCCGGGTTCAACCCCGCCGGCATGTCGCCGAGATCCGGAGTGTCCCAGGGGCCGAACAACCCGCTGCGGGTGATGTCCTCCATGGGTTTGCGCATCGAGGGATCGAGTTCCCAGGTCACGACGCCGGAGGTGCTGACCAGGCGGTGCGGCCCGTCGAGTTGGTAGTGCGGCGCCTCGAATCCGGCCTGCTGCGCCGCGAGCGAGAAATTGTCCGGCGTCTGCTTCCCGTGCAGGATCGGCGCGTGATAGAACTCCTGGAAGGCGTCCATGTACAGCTTCCAGTTGGCGCCCACCTCCGAGCGATAGCAGTACCGCTCGGTGAGCCGGTCGAAGGGATAGCCCTCCAGGGCGGTCACCATCGGGCCGAGGAATTCCCGCAGGGATCGGCTCGGTTCGGCGGCCAGATTCACGAAGATGAAGCCCGCCCACACCTCGCACCGCACCCGCACCAGCCCGAGCGCGCTCTTGTCCAGGTCGAAGAATTCCTCTTCCTGCTGCACGAAGGCCAGCGACCCGTCCAGGCCGTAGCGCCACCCGTGATATTTGCAGGTGAACTGCCGGCACGTGCCCGAGGTCTCCGCGCGCGGAAAATCATTCCACACCAGCTTGTTTCCGCGATGCCGGCAGATGTTGTGGTAGGCGTTGACCGCGCCGTCCCGGTCCCGGGAGATGATCACCGAGGTGTGCGCGACGTGGATCTCCTTGGTGAAATAACTGCCGGTGCGCGGTAATTGCTCGACGCGGCCGACCTGGAGCCAGGCGCGCTTGAAGATCGCCTCCCGCTCGAGCTCGAAGAACTCCGGCGCGATCGAGTCCTCATAGGACATCGGCGCGGTGCCGAGCTCGGGGTAGTGCTGGGTCCAGCTGCCCTCGGCGGGCTTGGGCCAACGAGGCATGGCGTACTCCTGGGGTGTGAGTGGATGGCGGGGCGCCTACCGGATCGGTTCCTCGCCGAGCACGGTGGTGCGCAACATCTCTCGCGGCGAATCCGCCGGATAGGGTGCGGCGCGATGGATGACGCCGCGGTTGTCCCAGATGACGGTGTCGCCCACCGACCACCGATGGGTGTAGACGCGCTCCGGTGCGGTGCAGCGCGCCAGCAGGCCGTCCAGCAGCGCCCGGCTGCGATCCGGGCTCATGTCCACGACATGATCGGTCGAGGCGCCCAGTACCAGCGAGCGCCGCCCGGACTTGTGCGTCCAGATCAGCGGATGCTCCTTGGTCGGCCGCCTGCGCCAGGCCGCCAGCTGCTCGGCCGACGGTCGCGCGGTCACCAGGCGTTGCGAAGCCTCCAGCGAATGCACCACCCGCAGCGGGGCCAGCGCGAGCTTCTCCTGGGCGCTGAGATTCTCGTAGGCCCGATAGGTGCTGGCGAATTCGGTCTCCCCGCCGCTGGCGGCGACCGCCTTGGCGGTGAGCATGGTGGCCATCTGCGGATAGGCGTCGTCCTCGGGGGTGCAGCCGTCGATGTGCCAGTCGAAGGTCGCGCGCAGGTAGCTCGCCGAGGAGTTCTTGCTGGTGTCGAGGCTGACCCGGTAGATGCCCTGGACCGGATGGTGCCCGGGCGAGGTGTCGACCTCGCCGAGCTTGCGGCACAGTGCGACCTGCGTTTCCGGATCCAGGTGCAGATCCCGGAACACGAGCACGCCGTGCGTCTCCAGGGCGGTCATCAGCAGGGCGGGAATCGAATCGTCCGCGAGCAGGCGCGCCGGCGTCAGGCCGGTGACCTCGGCGCCGACCTCGGGTCCGAGTTCGTCGATGGTGATCGTCACGGGTGGGGCTCCTCGATCCGTTCGATTTCCGCGTCGGCGCTGTCGACCGGTTTGGGTTGCTGGAATATCTCGACCGCCATCGCGACCATGACCAGGGAATAGATCAGCCGCAGCAGCGCGAGCGCGTCCTCGGGCAGCTCGTCGAGCGGGAATTTGTCGCAGTAGTCGATCGCCTCTTCCAGGCGGGGGAAGAACGCGTCGTAGAAGGCGGTCAGCTCGGGCATGGAACTGGCCATCCGGCGCGCGTAGCGTTCGGTTTCGGTGGCCAGGCACCAGGTTTCGGCGAATTCCTCGAAATCGGCGAAGGCGGGTGGCAAGACAGGCGCGGTCATGTCAGGCCCCTCCGGCGCGCAGATAGTCGTCGACCCAGTCGGCGACCGCCTTGTGGAAATGCTTGACCAGGATTTCCTGATCGTTGACCGGGAAATGCGTCACGCCGGCGGTGCGATAGGCCGATTCCAGCGCCGTCTGGGTGCCGGTCAGCATGCCCGCGTCCTGCAGCGCGAACTCCTTGAACACCACCGAGGCGACCTCGTGCTCGATCCGTTCGCGCACCGACCGGGCCGGCTGGAAGCACAGCATGCCCTCGAATCGATGGCTGCGATAGGAGGTCGGCCAATACCTGTAGAGCAGATACCACCCGTGGTAGACGAGGATCTCGATATTGGGGAAGATCTGGAAATTGTCGATGCCCCAGGGTTCGACCCCGCCGGGATTGAGCCCCTGGGAGCGCACGCCCAATTCCGGCGACTGCCACGGGCCGACCAGGCCGCTGCGGGTGGCGCGCTCGATCGGATACATGAATTCCGCGGGCAGCGTCCAGCGGCGCGCGCCCCCGGTCGAGACCATGCGGTGCGGGCCGTCGAGCTGGAAATGCGCGCACTCGAACCCTTTACCGGGTGTCCGGACCGCGGTGGGCACCTGCTGGGAATGCAGCCCGGGCACGTGGTAGTACTCCTGGAAGGCGTCGGCGAACAATTTCCAATTGCTCTGGTTGTCGGCCCGGAATTCGTACCACTCGGTCATCGTGTCGAAGGGGTAGTCCTCCAGGGCGGTGATCATCGGGCCGAGGAATTCGCGCAGGGTCTGGTGCGGTTCGGCCGCGAGGTTGACGAAGACGAAGCCCGCCCACACCTCGCAGTGCACGCGGACCAAGCCCAGCTTCTCGGTGTCGAGGTCGAAGAACTCCGCCGGCTGCTGCACGAAGGTCAGCGCGCCGTCCAGCCCGTAGCGCCAGCCGTGGTACTTACAGGTGAACTGCCGGCACGTCCCGGCGGTCTCCGCGCGCGGAAACTCGTTCCACACCAGCTTGTTTCCGCGATGGCGGCAGACATTGTGGAAGGCGCCGACGGCGCCGTCACGATCGCGCACCACCAGGATCGAGCTGCCGACCACGTCGAGTTCCTTGGTGAAATAGCTCCCGGTGCGCGGCAGCTGTTCGACGCGTCCGATGTTCAGCCAGGCGCGCCGGAAGATCGCCGCGCGCTCGAGTTCGAAGAATTCCGGGGAGACCGAGTCCTCGAACGACATCATCGCGGTGCCGAGTTCGGGATAGTGCTCGGTCCAGCTGCCCTCGGCGGGCCGGGGCCATTGCCGCGCGCTCGCGCGCTCCTTCGTTTCCCGCGGCGTGCTCATATCACCGACCCGCCGTTCACTCCGAGCACCTGACCGGTGATGTATCCGGCTTGCTCCGAGCACAGGAACACGCACGCGGCCGCGATGTCCTCCCCCGTGCCCAGGTGCCCGACCGGGATCGCACGGGCCATGGCGGCGTTGTCGGGCAGATGCCCGGCCGCCTGCGACTGCCGCGACATCGGCGTATCGATGCCGGAGGGCGGAATCGTGTTGACCGTGATGCCTTTCGACGCGTACTCGCGCGCCAGGCCCTTGGTCATGGCGACCACCGCGCCCTTGGCCGCGGTGTAGTGCACCATGCCCGGCGAGCCGCGCTGGGCACTCGACGAGGAGATCGTCACGATCCGGCCCCAGCCCGCCGCCAGCATGTCCGGGATCGCGGCCTGGGCGCAGTGGAAGACGCCGGTCAGGTTCACCTCGAGCACCCGCTGCCACGCCTGCGGCGAGATCTCGGTGAAGGGCGCGAAGGCCACCGAACCCGCACTGGTGACCAGGATTTCGATCGGGCCGAACTCGGCCCGGACCTTGCGCAGCGCCTCGTGCACCGCGGCGCGATCGGTGACGTCGGCCTCGCAGGCCATCGCCGCGCCGCCCGCGGCGCGCAGTTGCTCGGCCGCGCGCTGCGCGGCGGCGCCGTCGATATCGAGCACCGCGACCCGGTCACCGTGGCCGGCGAAGGATCGGCAGATGGACAGGCCCATCCCCGACGCGCCGCCGGTCACCACGGTGACCCGCGCGACGCCGGAGCGGCGCTGGGCCGGGGAGTCCTTCGGGAGAGTTGTCACAGGCAACACCACATTCGTCGATCGGCCGCGCGGCACCCGGCCTGCGCGGTGCCGGAACGGGGAAGGATGCCCTGCTCCGGAGCCTTAATCGAGTGATTAATTAAGCGAGTGATTAAGATATACGGCAGAGGATTCGCCGCTGTCAAGACACCCAGGAGGCCCCACCCATGAAGTCCCAGCGCGATGCCGCCACCGACAGCGCGACCACCCGGGCCGCACTGCTCGACGCGGCCGAGCGGATCATGCTCGAGGAGGGCTACGCCGCGGTCAGCACCCGCCGCATCGCCGCGCTGGCCGGCGCCAATTCCGCGCTGGTGTACTACTACTTCGGCAACATGGACAAGCTGTTCGTCGAATTGTTCCGGCGCGGCGCCGATCTCGGCTATCAGCACCAGCTCGACGCGCTGCGCTCCGAGCAGCCGCTGTGGGCGCTGTGGGAGTCCATCCACGACCAGTCCCGCACCGCGCTGACGATGGAGTTCGTCGCGCTGGCCAACCACCGCAAAGCCATCCGCACCGAAATCACCGAGTCCTCCCGGCGATTTCGCGCCCTTCAACTGACCGCGGTCACCGACATCCTCGAGCGGTACGGCGAGCGCGCCCGGGCCTACACTCCGGGCGCCCTGGTGCTGCTCATGTCCGGTATCTCCCGCTTCCTGCGCATGGAGGAGGCCTTCGGCATCGACACCTGCCACGCCGAGGCCGTCGAGCTGATCGAGACCTATCTGCGCGAGCTCGAAGGGGATCGGCGGCCGGCCCCCTGAGAAACCGCCGCCGCCCGGCCCGGTCAATGCGGGAGCAGATCCTTCCACGCGCCGATGCCGGGCCGGACCAGATCGGTCTGCTCGTAGAGCACACCGTCCGGGCCCACGTACTTGCCCGTCCGCGGGTCGTAGCGGGCGATGCCGACCGAGGGCGCGAGCAGGTTGTCGGCCGGCGGCGCGGGACCGTAGCGGGAATCCGGTGGGATGCCCTGGTTTTCGAGACCCGGGTCGCGCGGGTACGGCCCGACCACGGGCTGCTCGGCGGCCACCGGCTGGAACTCCTCGTCGCTGTTGCACAGCGCGGCGGTCGGCGCGCGTTTGCCCGGATTGCCCAGGCACGGGAAGTTCCGCGCGCCGCGCACGGCGATCTCGGAATCCTGCGGCAGCTTGCAGAACATCCCCTCCGGCGTATCGATGGTCGTGATGTCGGAGGGCAGGCGCCACTGCGAGGGCGGGAGGAAGCCGACGGTGCAGGCGGGCGGATCGGAGGTGCCGCTGAGCCGGAAATCGCCGAGGCCCCAGCCCGAGGCGTTGTTGGTGGGATGGACGGCCTGGATCATCGAGATCGCGGGCGGCAGCAGCACCAGGACCTGTTCCAGCGCAGCGTGATAGGTCACCCCGAGCTGGCCCACGCTGGACAGGTTGGCCAGCAGCACCGGCAGGGTCAGGCGCACCGAGTCCAGCAGCTGAGCGACATCGCGCGCCGCGCCGGGCCCGGTGTGCAGCAGGGTGCGCAGCTGCGGGTCGTCGGCCACCAGCTGCGCGGCGACGCCGGAGAGGCTGCGGGTCCAGATCCGGATCGCGTCGGCAGTGCGCGCCTGCGAATCCAGCAGGGGCACAGCGTCTTCCACCAGGGCGCGGGCGGCCGCACCGGCCCCGTTCAGGTCGGCGGCCAGCGTCCCCGCCGAGGCCAGCAGTGAATCCAGCTCGTGGCCAGCGCCGTTCACGCCCTGGAACAGCTCGCCGAGCAGATCCTGCAGCTGGTCCTGCGGGATGGTGCCGACCAGCGCACTGAGACTGTCCAGCATCGGACCGACCGGCTGCGGAATCGCGGTGTCGCGCCGCGCGATCACCGACCCCTCGGACAGATAGGGCGGCGAATCGCTGCGCGGGCGCAGGTCGACGTACTGTTCACCGACCGCCGAGACGCTGCGCACCCGTGCCTCCACCGCGGCCGGGATCGGCCAGGACGCGCTGATCGCCAGCGTGGCGCGCACGCCGTCCTCGGTGAGCTCGACGCCGGTGACCTTGCCGATCTCGACGCCGCGATAGGTGACATTGCCGAATCGGTAGAGACCGCCCGCGGCGGGCAGCTCGACCGTCACGGTGTAGCTGCCCACCCCCGCCAGCGTCGGCAGCCGCATATAGACGGTAGCCATCACCGCCAGCCCGAGGACGGACAGGATCGCGAAGATGGTCAGCTGGGTGCGGACGAATCGCGTGAGCAGCATCAGCGGCCTCCGGGGCTCGGCGGTGACGGTTCGATCGCGACGCCCAGCGGGTTCCTGGTCTGCGCGGCGTAGCCCGGATCGCCCACGGCCGCCTGGATCACCGCGGTCGGATCACCCCAGGGCGTGCCGAGCAACAGCTCGCGGCGCAGGCGCGGAATCGTCAGGTCGACCGTGGCCATCAGATTGACGTAGTCGCCCTTGAGCGCGTGGTCGATGCCGTACTGGCCGTAGGGATAGGTGGTGGCGAACGCGACGGCGGCCCCGATCCGGTCGCCGACATCGGCGAGCGCGTTCAGGGTCGGCTCGAGGTTCGCCAGATTGGCGAGTAGGTCACCGCGCACCTGCGCGACCACCTCGGCGGTGACCGTGCCGAAGGTCCGCAGCCGATCCAGCGCCGTCACCAGGGTCGGGCGCACCGCGATCAGCGCGTCCAGGGCCGGTGGCAGCTTGTGCAGGACGTCGGTGACGATATCGCGTTGCGCGGCAAAGGTTCCGGCCAGCCGGTTCAGCCCGCCGATGGTGGCGACGACGGCCGCCCGCTGCCCGTCCAGGGTGCCCATCAGCGCGTCCAGCCGGGTCAGCAACGCCGCGATCGTGTCCTGGCGCCCGGTGAACGCCTCGTTCAGGCCGTGGATGATGTCACCGACCTGGCCGAGCCCGCCGCCGTTGACCACCACCGAGATCGCGGCGAGGGTCTGCTCGGTGGACGGGTAGGTCGACGCGGAGCTGAGCGGGATGATCGCGCCACCGGCCAGTTGCCCCGCGGGCGCGACGCCGGGCGGGGTGTTCAGCGCCAGATGACTCGAGCCCAGCAGGCTCGTCTGCCCGATCGCCGCGACCGCGTTCGCCGGCACGACGGTGCCCGGGCGGACCGCGACCTCGACCTCGGCGTGCCAGCCCCGCAGGGTGATCGCACCGACGCTGCCGACCACCACGTCGTCGATCATGACCGGCGAATTCGACACCAGGGTACCGATATTCGCCATTTCCACGTGGATGACCGTGGCGCCCGGTTCGCGGCCGATCGCGCCGGGCAGCGGCAGGGAATTCACGCCCTGCCAACCGCAGCCGGGGACGGCGAGGATCGCGGCGAGGCCGAGTAGGGGCAGTACGCGCCGGCGCGATGGGCGGGTCTCGGTCATCTCAGCGGCCTCCGCCGGGAAAGAGGATGTCGACCAGGCTGGGCAGGGTCGGGGCCTGTGCCTGGGTGTCGACGACCTGGGGAACGAGGTGGGGTTCGGTGTAGATCAGATTGGCCGGATTCGCGGTCGGGCTGAGCACCGGGTTGACCGCCACCGGCAGATAGTTGAATTCCAGCAGCCGCAGGAACGGCCCGAGATACTCGTGGCATCGAGCCGCGGACTGCGCGGCGGTGAGGTTCTCCAGGCTGGCGATCCCACCGCAGATGAACTGGATCGGGTTGGTGAAGTTGTTGAGCGCGAACACTCCCGCCTCCGTGGCGGTGTCGGGGTTGTAGATGTTGTAGAAGTTCGCCAGGCTGGTCGGGAACAGGTGCAGCAGCTCCTCGAGGTCCTGGCGGTGGTCGACCAGGTTCTGTGTCACGTTCGCCAGCCGCCGCACCTGCTCGCTCGCGCGGTCCCGGTTGTCGTGCACGAACCGCTGGATGTCGCCGACGGCGACCGCGAGCGTCGACAGCGCCGCGTCCAGATCCGATCGGCTGTCGTCGAGCAGGCTGGTCAGGGTGGCCAGCCGATTCTGGAATTCGACGATCTGGACATTGCTGCCGCGCAACGCGGTGACGAACCGCTGCAGGTTCTCGATGATGTCGACGATGTCGCCGCTGCCGCTCGCCAGGATCCGGCCGACGTCCGACAGCTGGGTCAGCGTCCGGCGCAGCTTCTCACCATTGCCCGCCAGGGCATTCGCGGCGCTGTCGATGAAGCGGCCCGTGGAGCTGCCGGTGAGCGCGTCCGGGCCGAGATCGGTGGCCAGCCTGGTCAATTGGGCCTTGATCTCGTCCCATTCGACCGGCGTCGCGGTGCGCTCGAGCGGGATCACCGCCCCCGCACTCAGGACCGCGCCGCTGCCCCGATGGGACGGCGTCAGCTGCACATAGCGCGCCGCGACCAGGCTCTGCGCCACGATCACGGCTTTGGCCTCGGCGGGGATCCGGACGCCGCGGTCGATGTCGAGCACCATCTCGGTGGTGGTGCCGTGCGGTTCGATGGCGGCGATCCGGCCGACCCGCACGCCGGCGACCCGCACCTCGTCCCCCTCGTAGATCGCGGTGGCCGAACTGAACACGGCGCGAATCGACATGGGCGCGAGCAGCGTTCGGTAGGTGACCAGGGCTGCCGCGGCGAGCACGAGCACCGCCAGCAGCGCCGCGCCGAGCCGGCGGACACGGGAACTTCTCATCGGGGCGCCTCCGGAGCCGGCATCGGCACGATGCCGAACGCCTGATCGATGAACGGCTGAATCACCTCGGCCGGAATGAGATTCGCGACATAGGCGTTGTAAAACGGCCCGCTGGAGACGATCTCGCCCTGGGTCAGCGTGACCTTCACCAGGCCGGGCAGCGCCGCCGCGATGCTGTCCCGGTTGCGCTCCAGCATGGCGGTCACCGAGTTCAGGTGGTCCAGGACGGGCCCGAGTTCGGCCTGGTTGTCGGCGACCAATCCGGAGAGCTGCCGGGCGACCGCGGCGGTGTTGGCGAGCAGATCGACGATCGCCTGCCGCCGCTCGGTGAGCACGCCCAGCAGCGCGTTGCCGTTGAGCAGCAGGGCGTTGAGCTGATCGCCGCGCTGCGCCAGAATGCCGCTGACCTCGGCGGTGGCCCCGAGCAGATCGCGCAGCGAGGTGTCGCGCGCGTTGATCGAGCGGGACAGCGCGCTCAGGCCGTCGAAGGCCGGGCCCAGCCGGGGCGCGACCCGGTCCAGGGTCGAGGACAGCAGTTCCAGGGATTGGTCGAGCGCCGCGGTGTCGATCTCGGAGACGTTGGTCGTCAGATCGCCGACGGTGTCGGTCAGCGAATACGGCGCGGAGGTGCGCTCGGCCGGGATCACCTGGCCCGAGCGCAGGGTGCCCGGCCCCTGCGAGAGCAGCGTCAGCACCCGCTTGCCGAGCAGCGAGCCGGTCTTGATGTGCGCCGAGGTCTGTTCGCCGAGGCGGACTTTCGCGTCCAGGGTGAAGGTGACCCGGGCGTCGCCGTCGCGCAGGGCCACCTTCGCGACCCGGCCGACCGCCGAGCCCGAGACGACCACGTCGTCGCCGACCCGCAGGCCGCCGGCCTCGGTGAAGACCGCCTCGTACCGGACCGTGGTGCCCCATTCCAGCAGGCGCTGGGACTGCAACCCGATCAGGATCACGCACACGATCAGCACGATCCCGACCAGACCGTGGCGAACCAGGTGACTTCCGCGATATTCGAGCATGGCTAGGGCGCACACCTTCCCGTGTCCTGGGTGACGGCGGGCAGCACCACCACCGCGCCGGAGGGGTCGTTCACCCGCACGGTGAGCGAGCACAGGTAGTACTGGATGAAGTTGCCGTAGGTGCCGGTGCGGGCCATCTTGCGGAAGTTCTCCGGCGCCCGCTGCAAGGCCTGCTCCAGGGTCAGGCGGTCCGCGTCGAGAGCCGGTGCGAGGCGGGCGAGTTCGTCGACGGTGCCCGCCAGCGGCGGCCGGGCCCGGGTGAGCAGATCGGCCACCGAGGCGGTGCCGTTCTCCAGCGCCGTGACGGCCGCGCCGATCGGGTCGCGATCCTGGGCGAGCTGGGTCACCAGCTGTTCCAGCCGGTCGATGGTCGTGCCGAACTGACCGCCGTCGCGCGCGAGTGTCCGCAGCACCGTGTCGAGGTTGTCGATCAGCTGCTGGATGACCGTGCCGTTCTCGGCGAGCGTCGTGGCGAACGAGCCGGTGCGTGCGAGCAGGGAATCCATCGTGCCCTCCTTGCCCTGCAGGATCTCGAGCAGCGACCAGGTGAAGGTGTTCACGTCGCGGGCGTTCAGCCCCTGGATCACCGGTTTCAGGCCGCCCAGCAGCAGGTCGAGATCCAGTGCGGGCATGGTTCTCTCGGCCGGGATGCGGGCGCCGGGGCGCAGGATCTCGGTCGAGCCCGGGCCCTCGCCGAGCTCCAGGTACCGGTCCCCCACCAGGTTGAGATAGCGGATCGCGGCGCGGGTGCCGTGGGTGAGCACGATGCCGCGGTCGGCCTCGAACTCGACCGTCACCTGATGGTCGGCGCGCAGCCGGACGTCGCGGACCGTGCCCACCCGCACGCCGGCGATTCGGACGGTGTCGCCCGCGCGCAGGCCCGAGGAATCGGTGAAGTCCGCTGCGTATACGTCGGCCGAGCCGGAGCGGTAGTTGCTGAACACGACGAGCAGCACGCCGGACAGCACCAGCATCACCGCCGCGAAGACGCCGAACTTGATCAGCGGGCCGTTGCGCTGCGCGTTCATCGGACGCCGCCCGCACCGAACAGGATCTGTTGCAGCGATGCCGCGTTGAGCGTCACGTCCTGGTCTCCTCGCTCGAACGGATTGGCGCCGACATCGGCGACCACGAACTTCGGGCGCCCCTCGTAGGGCACCGGCAGCACCGAGCACTGCGGCCCGCCCGAGGCCGCCACCTCGGGCAGATCCTGGGGATACCGGTAGGGGTGGGTGCCGAAGAGGAAGTTGGCCGAGATGGCCACGCCCTCGTGCTCGGCCGGCGGTAGCGTGGCCAGCCGGGCCAGGCCCGCCACCGAACAGTGCAGGGCGGCACGGTAATCGGCGGCGAGCCCGGTGGTGGGCGCCAGCAGGCGCAGGGTCGTCGCCAGCGCCTCCCGATTGCCGCCGAGCACCTGGGTTCCGGTGTCGGACAGGCCGATCAGACCGGTCAGCAACGCGTCCAGGTTGTGCTGCTCCTCGACCACGGTCCCACTGAGACGGGTGAGGTCGCCCGCGAGATCGAGCAGGGCGGGCGCGGAATCGGCGTAGGCCTCGACCACCTGGGGCGCCAGGGTCAGATCGCGCTCGAGCGCGGGCAACGCCGATTCCACCTGGGCCAGAAACGCTTCCAGATCGGTGAGCATGCGCCCGGTCCGGTCACCACGCCCCTCGGTGGCGGCCGCGATGGCGCCCAGCGTCTGATTCAGCTTCTCCGGTTCGATGCGCCCGAGCACCTGGGTGAGCTGCTGGAACACCGTATTGATCTCGACGGTCACCTGCTCGGCGTCGAAGACCTGCCCGGCGGTGAGCGCGCCGGCGGCGGGACGTTCGGGCGGAATCAGCTGCACGAACTTGGCGCCGAACACCGTCGTGGCGGCGATGTCGACCGTGACGTCGGCGGGAATCCTCGGCAACTGATCCGCGTCGATGGCCAGTGTGATCGCCGCGAGCCCGTCCGGGCGCTCGTCGATGGCGGCCACCTTCCCGACCGTGACGCCGCGCATCTGCACCTTCGCGTCGGGATACATCACCAGGCCCGCGCGGCCCGAGAGCACGGTCACCGCGACGGTATCGGCGAGACCGCCGCGGAACAGGCCGACCGCACCGGCGACCAGCGCCACGATCACCCCGAGGGAGAGCAGGCCCACCACGGGACGCAAGAGCTTCGATATCACGGTTTCCCCTAGCCGGACAGATGGAAATTGCCGTTCGCGCCGTACACCGCCAGCGACACCAGCAGCGTGATCGACACGACCGCGATCAGTGAGGTCCGCACCGCGTTGCCCACCGCGGTGCCCACCCCGGAGGGCCCGCCGCTGGCGAAGAACCCGAAGTAGGTGTGGATCAACAGGATCGCCAGGGCCATCAGCACGGCCTGCCCGAAGGACCAGATCAGATCGATCGGGTTGAGAAAGGTCGAGAAATAGTGGTCGTAGAGCCCGGCGGACTGACCGAGCAGGAACACCGTTGTGAACCGGCTGGCGACGAACGAGGCGATGACCGCCAGTGCGTACAACGGCGTGATCGCGATCATTCCCGCCACGATCCGGGTGCCGACCAGATAGGTGATCGGCTCGATGGCCAGCGATTCCAGCGCGTCGATCTCCTCGTTGATCCGCATGGCGCCCAGCTGCGCGGTGGCCCCGGCCCCGAAGGTCGCCGCGAGGCCGATGCCCGCGACCACCGGTGCGGAGATCCGCACGTTGATGAACGCCGACAGGAAGCCGGTGAGCGCCTCGATGCCGATATTGCCCAGCGAGCTGTAGCCCTGCACCGCCAGCGTGCCGCCGGTGGCCAGGGTGAGGAATCCGACGATCACGACGGTGCCGCCGAACACCGCCAAAGCGCCTGCGCCCATGCTGATCTCGGCGATCAGGCGGATCGTCTCGCGGCGGTAGCGCACCGCCGCGAAGGGCGCGCGGGTCAGCGCTTTGACATAGAACAGCGTGTGGTCCCCGACGCCGCTCAGGCTCGTCACCGGACGGCGCAGGCGGCGCACGGTGCGCGGATATCTGGCTGCGATGGTCATCTCGGGCTCCTCACCGCGCCGTCACCTGGATGCCGATGGCGGTGACGACGACGTTGATGACGAACAGCGACATGAAGGCGTAGACCACGGTCTCGTTGACCGCGTTGCCCACCGATTTCGCGCCGCCGGTCACGATCAATCCCCGGTAGCAGGCGACCAGCCCCGCGACCACGCCGAACAGCAGCGCCTTGACCGAGGAGATGACGACTTCGCCGACGCCGGTGAGCAGGGTGATCCCGGCGGCGAAGGCGCCGGGATTGACGTCCTGGACGAAGACCGAAAAGGTGTAGCCGCCCAGGATGCCGATGATGCAGACCAGGTTGTTCAGCAGGAACGCCACCAGGCCGGAGGCGAGCATGCGCGGGGTGACCAGTCGCTGCACCGGATCGATGCCCAGCACCTGCATCGCGTCGATCTCCTCGCGGATGGTGCGTGAGCCCAGGTCCGCGCACATGGCGGTGGCACCCGAGCCGGCCACGATCAGGACGGTCACCATGGGGCCGACCTGGGTCACCGCCCCGAAGGCCGCGCCCGCGCCGCTGAGGTCCGCCGCGCCGAGTTCACGCAGCAGGATGTTGAGAGTGAAGCTGACCAGGACCGTGAACGGGATGGCCACCAGCAGGGTCGGCAGCATCGACACCCGGACGATGAACCAGGACTGCTCCAGGAATTCGCGAGTCTGGAACGGACGACGGAAGGCGAATCGGACGGCGTCCGCCGACATCGCGAACAAACCGCCGACCGTCCGCAGGACTCCTGAGCTGCGCCGGGACCAGCCCGCGACGCTGGGCGCCATGTGCTTACCGGCCTCCCACTAGAGTGAAAATGTGATTCTCATCTATGACGAAGCTTACATGCGAAAACAGGTAATGCAATACTCGCTCATTCGTAGGATCACCCTCGGAAAGACGGACGGAAGGTCCGAAATAGCAACGTGTCAGACCGGCTCGGCGGCATCGACCCTGCGCCGCTCTCCTAGCTGGAAAGTCTTATTTCCGCAGTCCTCACTATCAAAGGTGGCATGATTCCCCGGCTTTCGAGGTGGATTCCCACAAGTGCTGATAACGTCGTTCTCGCAATCGACAACGCGACGGATGTGGAAGTGCCATGAAGGATCTGGCTGATCCAGACACCGAGCTCGAATCCGCGCCGCGCGTCCGCGGCAGCACCGACGTGCAGGCCCTGCGGCTGGCCGCGGAGGAAGCACAGGCGGCCGCCGACGAGGCCGAAGCCGCCGCGCGCGAAGCCGCCGCACTGGCCGCCGCGGCCCGGGCTCGGGCGCACGCCGGCCGGCTGCGCCGGCGCGCCGAGGCCGCCGCGGCGGCGCCCGAGACCGAATCGGACCGCGACCCGGAGCCGGAAGACGCCGATGCCGGTGCGGCGGAATCCGAGGAACCCTCGGAGCCCGCCGCGCTGGTACACCGCCTGCGCACCCGGGTCGCGCAGGCCCGGCCACGGCGGCTCGCCTGGATCGCCGTGGCACTCGTCCTGCTCGTCGCCTCGGCGGGCGTCTGCGGCTACACGCTGTGGCAGCACCGCGAACTCACCCAGCAGGACCGCCGCGCGGCGGAGTTCACCGCGGCGGCGCGGCAGGGCGTCGTCGCGCTGACCTCACTGGATTTCAATCACGCCAAGGAAGACGTGCAGCGGGTCCTGGACAATTCGGCGGGCGCCTTCCACGACGACTTCCGGGGCCGCGCCGAGGATTTCACCAAGGTGGTGCAGCAATCGCAGGTCACCACCGAGGGCAGGGTCAACGCCAGCGCGGTGGAGTCGATGACCGACGACACCGCCGTGGTCCTGGTCGCCGCGACCTCGCGCATCACCAATGCCGCGGGCGCGCAACAGGAGCCGCGAGTCTGGCGGCTCAGCGTGACCGTGTCCCGAGTCGGCGACCAGCTCAAGATTTCGAAAGTCGAGTTCGTACCGTGAGCACCAGCACCCGCGCGCGGCTCGGCCGCGCCCTCCGTTCCCCGCGCACCGCACCGGGCGCACTGACCGTGCTGACCCTCGCGGCCGTCCTCGCCGCGGCGACGCTGTTCTGGACGCAGTATCTGCCCGACCGCCGCGCCGGCGACACCGGTTCCCAGGCCGCGCTGACCGCCGCGAAAGACGGCACCCTCGCGCTGCTGTCCTACGCCCCCGACACCCTCGACCGCGACTTCGCCACGGCCAGATCCCATCTCACCGGTGACTTCCTGACCTACTACAGCCAGTTCACCGACCAGGTCGTCGCACCGGCCGCCAAGGCGAAATCGGTACGGACCAGCGCGGTGATCGTGCGCGCGGCGGTCTCGGAGCTGCACGCGCACGCGGCGACGGTGCTGGTGTTCCTCAATCAGACGACCACCAGCACCGACAAACCCGAACCGGCCATGACGGCCAGCAGCGTGCGGGTCACGCTCACCGAAGTCGAGGGTTCCTGGCTGATTTCGGCCTTCGACCCGGTCTAGGCGAGTCAGCTCGCCGCGGCCGCGCCGGGCAGTTTGATGACCGACAGATACATCTCGAGAGTCGGCCGATACAGATCGATGTCGTTGAGCCGGCTGCCCAGGACCACCGAATCGCACGTCGCGATGAGCACGTGCGCGAAGGTGAGCGGCGGGATCAGCAGGGTGCCGCCGAGGCGGCCCAGGCCCTCGACGATGAACTCCGCCAGTTCCTCGACCACTTCCAGCCGTTTGGTCGCGACCCGTTCGCGCACTTCGGGATTGCGCAGCAGATACAGCGTGAACTCGTGGCCCAGGGCGGCCTGCTCGGCGCCGCGATCGTCGCCGAGCAGGCGCCACCGCTGGGCGATGTCGTCGAGTTCGCGCGCGCCCACCTCCCGCACCGCCGACAGCAACTCGGCGAAGGTGTCGAAGTAGCGCCGCCAGTACCGGTCACTCACCGCGAGGAAGAGATCCTCCTTGGTGGCGAAGTGCTTGTAGATCGCGCCCTTGGTGTAGCCGGCGGTGTGCGCGATGTCGTCGAGAGTGGCTGCGGTGAAACCCTTCTCGGCGAATACCGCCTCCGCGGCGTCGAGCAGCAGAGAGCGCGTGTGCGCCAGTCGTCGCTCCGCGGTCCAGCGCTCCACCATGCCGCGAGTCTAACAAAAGAATCTCAGAATCCTATTGGTCTCTCAGATACCCGTTGGTATATTGGCGGCGTACTGATCGCCGATTCGCATCCCGTGTCCACGCGGTTGAGCGGGCGACGTACTACCTCGATTCCGAAGGAGGCAGTTTCATGGCGGAACTGTCGAGCAAGAAGAGCACCCCCTACGTCACCGAGCCGCTCGGCGAAACCGCTTCGCTGGGTAGCCGAGTCACGGCGAAGAGCACACCGATCCGGATCTGGGCGATCCTGGGCGGGCTGATCCTGGCCTTCCAGCTCTACGTCTGGATCCGCTGGCTCACCGGCCCCAACTTCGAGCGGGTGCCCACCGGCCCCAGCGATCCCCCGACCCTGATGAAGACGATCCTCATCGTGTGGACGGTCGTCATCGTGGCCGGTCTCCCGGTCGGCATCTACTACTTCCTCGTCCGGCCCTGGCGGCGCGAACGCCGGATCACCCTGGACGGCATGCTGCTGGTGGCCTGCGGGCTGCTGTTCTTCCAGGACCCGCTGCTCAACTACTTCAACACGTGGAGCACCTACAACACCTGGATGTTCAACCGGGGTTCCTGGGTGCTCGACGTGCCGGGCTGGCGGTCCTTCGGCGAACCCGGCGCGATGATGGCCGAGCCCATCCTGATGAACGCGCCCGGCTACTCCTACGGCATCCTGCTGTGCACCATCCTGGGCTGCTGGATCATGCGCAAGGCCAAGGCGAAATGGCCCACCATCAGCAACAAGGGATTGATCGGGGTCCTGCTGGTCTGGACGTTCTTCTTCGACTTCGTCATCGAGGGCCTGTTCCTGATGCCGATGGGGCTGTTCACCTATCCGGGCGCGATCCAATCGCTGTCCATCAACGCGGGCACCTACTATCAGTGGCCGCTCTACGAGGGCCTGATGTGGGGCGGTGTGCAGGCCGGGCTGTGCTCGCTGCGCTACTTCACCGACGATCGCGGCCGCACCTTCGTCGAACGCGGACTCGAACATATCCAGGGCGGGTTCGTGCGGCAGCAATTCACCCGGTTCCTCGCCATTTTCGCGGCGTGCAGCGTCTTCTTCTTCGTCTGCTACAACATCCCGGCCCAGTGGTTCGCCATGCACGCCGACCCGTGGCCGGCCGATATCCAGAAGCGCTCGTACTTCGACATGGGCATCTGCGGTGAGGGCACCGGGCGGCTCTGCCCCGACCCCGCCCTGCCGATGCCCGGCAAGGACACCGGCTACATCGATCCCGACGGCCGGCTCGTGCTGCCGGACGGCGCCGAGCTCCCGAAAATCGTTCCCTTCGACCGAGGAAACTGAGATGCTGACCAGTCGAACCGACACCGCCGTCCCGGCCGAATCCGGCGCCACCGTTCCCGTGGAGTGGGAGACGGCGCCCTTCTATCAGGCCGTCGGCGACGAGGTGGAGGTCTTCCGCGCGGCGGCCCGCCGCGGCCTGCCCGTCCTGCTGAAGGGGCCCACCGGCTGCGGCAAGACCCGCTTCGTGGAGGCCATGGCCGACGAACTCGGCCGTGAACTGATCACCATCGCGGGCCACGAGGACATGACCTCGGCCGATCTCGTCGGCCGATTCCTGCTCAAAGGCGGGGAAACGGTCTGGGTCGACGGACCGCTGACCCGGGCCGTGCGCGCGGGCGCGATCTGCTACCTCGACGAGGTGGTGGAAGCGCGCCAGGACACCACCGTGGTCATCCATCCGCTCGCCGATCACCGCCGCGAACTGCCCGTCGATCGCCTCGGCACCACGCTGCGGGCGGCCGCGGGATTCCAGCTGGTGATCTCCTACAACCCCGGCTACCAGAGCGTGCTGAAGAATCTGAAGGAATCGACGCGGCAGCGTTTCGTCGGGATCGAGCTCGGTTTCCCTTCCGCCGCAATCGAAACCGAGGTGGTCGCGCACGAGGCCGGTGTCGACGCCGAAACGGCGGCGGCGCTGGTGCGGCTGGGCAACGCCATCCGGAACCTGGACGGTTCCCCGCTGCGCGAGGTCGCCTCCACGCGCATGCTGATACTCGCCGGCGGACTCGTGGCCGGCGGGCTGAGCCTGCGCGCGGCGGTCCAGTCGGCGGTGGTCCAGGTCCTGTCCGACGATCGCGATGTCGTGCGCGCCCTCGGCGAACTCGTCGACGCCGTGCTGCTCCAGCCATGAGCGGGGTCGAGCGGTTCCGGCTGCTCGCCACCTTCGTGGCGGGCCGGTCGGTGGGTGTCGCCGAGGCCGCGGCCGGAGCGGCCGCGCACACGAACGGTCAGGTCGTCTTCGTCTCGGCGGCGGCCACCGCCGAGACGCAGCGACGGGAGCTGCTGGTCCAGGCCGCCCTGCTGGGCGCGGGCAGCCTGGATCAGCGGTGGGTCAAGGCCTTACGCGGCCGGCCCGCGATCGCGCGGCGCTATCTGGCGCTGGAGGGACGGCGCGTGCTCACCGAACTCGCGCCGCGAGTTCCGCTCGCCGCGACGACGCTCACCGCGGCGGGCGACGTTCCGGCGAGCACCGGCGAAGCACTCGACAAGGCCAGGGGCCGGGCGAAAGTCGACGATCCGCCGCCGTGGTTCGGCGTCATCCACCCGGCCCGCCTGCTGGGTCCGGCGACGGGGCCCGGCACCCGGGCCACCGCCGCGGAACTGCGCCTGGAATTCGATCTGCTCGACGTGCCCGAGGACGAGGACGACGGCGAGCAGTCCGGGGAGAGCAAGATCCTGAAACTGTTCGAGAACCCACTGTTCGGGTCCCAGGCGCTGCTGGATCAGCTTCGCAAACGGCTCGGCGGCGCGCGATCGGCCGGCGACGGCGCGGCGGGCGGGGACGCGCGGATGCGGTCGGTGCGGCGGGCGCGCATGGTCGGGCCCGAGGCACGGCCGCTGCCCACGCGGATCCGGTTCACCGAGGACCGGCCCGGAGCGGCGGCCGGGGTCGGCGGGGCGCTCTACCCGGAGTGGGACGTACACGACAACCGGTATCGGGCCGAGTGGTGCCGGGTGCTCGACTTCCCCCTGACGGTGCCCGCGGATCTCGGGGCCGCCGGTGTCGCCCACGACGACGTGCTGCGGCGCCGCCTGGCCCGGGTCGGCCTGGGCCCCAAGGTCTTACGCCGCCGGCCCGACGGCGACGACCTCGACATCGAGGCGCTCATCGAGCTGTGCACCGACCTGCGGTCGGGCTACTCGCCGCCGGAACACGTCTACCTGGAGCATCGCAAACTCGCCCGAAACCTCGGCGTGCTCATCCTGCTCGACGCCTCCGGCTCGGCCACCGACACCGATCCGGACGGTCACACCGTGCACGAGCACCAGCGGCGGGCGGCCGCCACCCTGGCCGCCACGCTCGAGGAGCTCGGCGACCGCGTCGCGGTGTACGCCTTCCGCTCCCAGGGGCGGCACGCGGTGCACCTCCCGGCGATCAAGACCTTCGACCAGCGTTTCGGCGCGCTCGGCCGGGCCCGGCTGCACCAGCTGGAACCCTCGAACTACACCCGGCTCGGGGCGGGCATCCGCGGTGCGGGCGAAATCCTGAAAGCCGAGGCGGGTACCCAGAACCGTTTGCTCATCGTGCTTTCCGACGGCGTGCCCTACGACGACGGCTACGAGGGCCGCTACGCGGAAGCCGACGCCAACAAGGCGCTCGAGGAACTCCGGCTCGACGGCGTGGCCTGCCTGTGCCTGTCCATCGGCGCGACCACACCCGCCGCCGAACTCGCCCGCGTCTTCGGCTCCGCCGGGCACGCGGGCGCGCGGACCCTCGCCGAATTGAGCCCCCGCATGGACGAGCTGTTCCTCGCCGCGCTCCGCGAACTCAGCGCACCCCTGCCGCGCGGCGGGTGACCGGTCTGACATTGCCACCCTCGCCCGGTTGTGCGAACTTGGTAACAAGCCTGAAACAAGGCTTCCGGACGAGGGGTGCTGTACCCGGTGTGCGACAAGACGGCCCAGGAGGCCCGTCATGTCGTGGATCGTTCTCGCGCTCTCCGGAGTGCTCGAAGCCGTCTGGGCGACCGCCCTCGGCAAATCCGAGGCGTTCAGCAAACTCGTCCCTTCCCTGGTCTTCGCCGTCGCCCTGATCGGCAGCATGACCGGCCTCGCGTTCGCCATGCGCGACCTCCCCGTCGGCACCGCCTACGCGGTCTGGGTCGGCATCGGCGCCGTGCTCACCGTCGTCTACGCCATGGCCACCGGCGAAGAACCCCTCTCCCTGCTCAAAGTCGTGTTCCTGCTGATGATCGTCTCCGGCGTCGTCGGCCTGAAGCTCGCGCACTGACGATTACCCGCGGAGTAATCGACACGGGGCGGTGGGGGCGGGAAAGATCGTGAGCGAGTGAAAGGAAGTGGCGGATGACGACGACTGTGCCCTTCGCGTTCGATACCGACACCGCGAGCGAGCGGGTGGGTGAGCACGAGTTCGGGCTGGAGCTGTCCGAGCGGTGGACCACGTTCGGGGGGACCGCGAACGGCGGGTATCTGCTGGCGACGTGTTTGCAGGCGTTGCGGCAGGAGATTCCGCAGCCGGATCTGTTGTCGGCGTCGGCGCACTTCCTGCGGCCGGGGGTGCTGGGTCCGGCGCGGATCGCGACCGAGGTGGCGCGGATCGGGCGGCGGACCGCGACCGGGGCCGCGGTGCTCACGCGCGAGGAGCGCGAGATCGTCCGGGTGCTGGCGACTTTCACCGATCTGGGGCAGGCCGAGGGGCGGACGGCCGAGCGCGCGGACGCGCCGGAGCTGCCCGCGCCCGAGGAGTGCGTCGACCCGCTCGCCGGGCTCGGCGCGGTCGGCGCGGCGACCATCGCCGAGCGGGTGGAGTTCCGGATGCCCGAGCTGCCCGGCTTCTGGCGGGGCAACCCGGGCGGAACCAGCGCGGCCGATTTCTGGTGCCGGTTCACCGACGGGCGCGACGCCGATCCGATCGCGCTGGCCCTGCTGGTGGACGCGGCCGCCCCGGTCGTCATGGACCTCGGCGTCCCCGGCTCCTCCACCATCGAGCTGACCGTGCACATCCGCCGCCGGCCCGCCCCGGGCTGGCTGCGCTGCCGGGTCCGCACCAACTACCTGATCGACGGCTTCCACGAGGAGGACTTCGACATCTGGGACAGCACCGGGGCCCTGGTCGCCCAGTCCCGGCAGCTGGCCCTCATTCCGTGACGCTGCCGGCGGCGATCTTCCGGAACGAGCTCGGAAAAAGCTCGTCCGGACCGCGCCGCCGATAGTCCCGTTCGGAGTACGCCGCGCGCATGCGTTCGAACAGCGACTGCGCACGCCGGGTCCGCGCGGGGTGATCGAATCCCGGTAGTACGCCGTCGCGCATGATGACCCGGCCGGCAATCATCGAGAACGTCGCGGCGCGCCCCGTGCTGTTCATGCAGAGCGTGCGCACCGGATCGTCCAGAACGCCGTCCAGCGGGTCGTCGAGCCGGAAGGCGACGAGGTCGGCGGTGGCGCCTGCCTCGAGCCTGCCCAGATCCGCACGGCCCAGCGCCGCGGCGCCACCGAGGGTGGCGGCTGTCAGATAGTCGGCGTAGGTCGCCGCGTCCGTTCGGTGCGCGAGGATCTTGGCAACGGTCACGCCGGTGTCGATACCGCGCACCAGATCGGGTGGAAATGAGTCGGTGCCGAGCGAAATGCGCACACCGTCCGCTCGGTACCGCTGGAAACTGTCCAGCGCCGACCCGTGCCGCGCCGAAGTCAGCGGGCAGTGCACGATCGTCACCCCCGCGGCCGCGAGCACGGCGATGTCTTCCTCGGTGCCGCCGTCGACCCGAGGATGGGTATCGACGTAGATCCCGTGCGGCAGCAGCAGATTCGGCCCCAGCAGGCCGGTGCGCCGCAGCACCTCGAGCGGTGGTGCTCCGAACCTCTGGACGACGAGGTCGCGTTCGAGCAGTCCTTGCAGCGCGTGCAGCCGAACCGGGACTCCGGTCTCCGCGGCCAGAGCCGCAGTGCGACGCAGCAGTTCTTCGCTGAGCGTCTCGATCCGGCAGGGCAGCAATGCGCCGTGTACGAGCTCCGAGCCCCGCTTCCCCGCCCAGTCCAGAAACCGCGCGGCGTCCTCGAAGCCGCGCCGGCCCAGCGCCTCGTTCCAGTACAGCGACCGGCCGCCGTCGTCGTCGACCACGTTGACCGCGGACCGATAGCTGGGTCCCAGATAGACGCGCAGGCCCAGCCGCTCGGCGATCTCGGCCATGGCGACCGCGTCGTCGTAGGTCTCGGCCCAGTCGCTGTGCACCTCCGAGGCGATCGGCATGGCGGTCGTGACGCCGTGCCGCAGCAACTGGAGGAACCCGTACTCACGGATGAAGGCCCGCTCCTCGGCGTCGAAGACCGCCCGGCGCCGACACTCGGCATACTCACGAGACCACTGCAGGCCCGCGCCGAGTTCGGGTGCCTGCCACGAATCGAGCAGCGTGTGATCGATGTCGGTGAGCGCGTCGAGATCGATCAGGCCCGGCAGCAGCAGGGCTCGCCCCAGCTCGACGGTCTCGTCGGCGGCGGGGCCCGCGCCGCGGGGGCCCACGAAAACGATGCGCCGGCCCTCGACCACCACCTCACCGTCGGCGAGCAGCACATGCTCACCCGCCTCGTGACCGAGCACATGATCGGCGCGAAGACGACTACGCATGACGGGCTCCGGCCCCGGGCAGTTCGAACCCGTCCAGGGCGGTGTCAACCGATATCACCCTCCCGTGGTGGACGACGGTTCGCGCGGCGGGCCGATCCATCACCGCCGCGGTCGGACCGGCCGAATCGAGCAGCACGAACTCCGCCGGATCGCCCGGCGCGAATCCCGGCCGCAGTCCGAGCCGATCGAGCGGGCGCAATCCGCGATCCAGGACACTCGCCCCGCCCCAGGTGGCGATCGCCAAGGCGTGTTCGATCTCCGGGTCGCCGGCGAACCCGTTCGTGAACGCCAATTGCCAAGCGCGGTCGAGCATGTCGCCGTTGCCATAGGGCGACCAGTAGTCGCGCTGACCGTCCATGCCGACCCCGACCCGCACGCCGGCGGCGGCCAGCTCCAACAGCGGCAGTTCCCAGCCACGTGCGCCCGCCGCGTGCGTGATCGCCACGTCGGCGGCAGCGAGCCGGGCGATCATCGCGGGCACGCCGGGCAGTCCGCCGCACAGCGCGCGGGCGTGCGAGATCGTCACCCGGCCGCCCATGTCCAGCGCTTCGACTCGATCCAGGATGAGCGACATGGTGAACAAGCCGAGCTCACCGGGCTCGTGCAGGTGGATATCCACCCCCACCTGGTGCCGTTCGGCGAGGCCGAACACGATGTCCAGGTGCCGAACCGGGTCCCTGTCGATCTCGCACGGATCGATGCCGCCGATCAGATCGGCGCCGGCCCGCAGTGCCGTGTCCAGCAGGTCGGCGACACCACGCTCGAGCAAGATGCCCACCTGCGGGAACGCGACGATCTCGACATCGGCGTGCGTGGCGTAGCGCTCCCGGGCCGCGCACACCCCCTCGAACTTCGCCAATCCGGAATCGGCGTCCACCTGGGCGTGCGTGCGAATGCGTGTGGCGCCGTTGGCGATCGCGACCGCCAGGGTGAAGGTGGCGCGCTCGGTGACGGAGCGTTCCGCTGTGCGCCAGTGCTTCCGGTCGTTCATGATGCGCCCCCACCGCCCCGGGGCCCCGGTGTAGGGCCGTACCGGCAGACCGAGACAGCTGGAGTCCAGGTGCAGGTGCACATCCGAGAGCGCGGGCACGATCAGCCTGCCCGCGCCGTCCAGGACAGCGTGATCGCCGGTGTCCGAATCGACCTCACCGACGACGCCGCCGGTCACCACGACGTCGGTGCGTTCTCCGCCCCACGGACGCACATCGCTGATCAGCAGACTGCTCATGCGCCGGTCAGTCCTTTCCGAAATGGGCGGACTGCACGGTGATCATGCCGTCGGCACGCGGCGTCCACGTCAGTGCCGGATCCACGGCGTAGCTGGTGTCGGGGGTGTAGAGACCGATGATGAGCGCCTGAGCGTCGTTGAGCCGGAACAGCTCGCTGTAGGCGTCGATCCGGGCCTGCCCGCTGACGGTGCGGGTCTTGGCGACCAGGGCCTTGGTCGCCGGCAGCATGGCGTAGTCGTTCTGCTGGCCGCCGAACATGGACGACACCGGCGCGTCGCCGTCCATGGTCGAGGGCGCGTAGGTGTTCAAATACAGCCCCGCCACCGCCTTCTTGCCGTAGATGATCTGCGAGAGGCTGGCCTGGTCGGTGCCCTGGAGTGTGATGGTGACACCGGCCTTCGCCAGATCGCCCTGGATGGCCTGGGCGATCTCCGAACTCAGCGGGATGCGGCCGTTCGTCGCGTACTGGAACGGAATGGGCTGGCCGGTGTAGCCGGATTCGGCGACGAGTTGCCGGGCGCGGGCCGGATCATGCCGCGCCGCGGGGTAGTTCGGGTCGAAGCCGCCCACGTTGGCGGCCACCAGCTGGTTGTCGACCTTCGCCTTCCCGGCCAGCACGGTCCGCACGATCGCTTCGCGATCGATGGCCAGCCCGATCGCTTCGCGCAGCTTCTGATTCGCGAGCGGCCCGGTCGAGGAATTCATGCCGAGGAAGGTGACTCCGTTCGACGGCATGGACTGCACCGCCACGTTCGCCGAACCGGACACCGCCGACACCTGATTCGGTGCGATCAAGGCGATGTCCAGGCTGCCGGACTGCACGCCGTTCAGACGCGCGTCGGCGTCGGCCACTGTTTTGAAAGTGACCTTCTCGATCTCGGCCGGTGTTCCCCAGTAGTTCGGATTGCGCTTCAACACATATTCCACGCCCCGGGTGTAGTGGTCGAAGACGAAGGGTCCGGAGCCGACCGGAGCCGCCGCGAATCCGGCCGAGCCGAGTTTCGTATAGACCGATTCGGGCACGATCGAGACCCCGGTAACGATGGTGGGCCAGGCCGAGTACGCGGCGTTCAGGGTGAAGACAACGGTGTTCGGGGCTGTGACGGCGGCCGACTCGAACATCTCCATGTACGAGGCCGGGTCGCCGGTCGGGTTCGCTTTGATCGTGTTGTAGGTGAAGGCGACGTCCGAAGCCCGCACCGGCTCACCGTTGTGGAACTTCGCATCCTCGCGAATGGTGAAGGTCCACCGGGTGAAATCGCCGTTGGGCTCCCAGCGCGTCGCCAGCAGCGGGTCGATCTTGCCCGCGGCGTCGAATCGGGCAAGCTGGTCGAACGCGGCGAAGTAGTAGTTGTACCCGGCCAGGGATCCATCCATGATCGGGTCGGGTACCTTCTCGGGTTCGGTGACCGCGCCGACCACGAGCTCCCGGGTCGAGCTGTTCGAACTGCCCGCCGGCGCGCAGCCGGTCAGGAGTAGCGCGGCGGCGAGCACCGCCACCATGGTGGGCATCATGATTTTCACTGGGTTCCTCGAATCGGTAGTGCGAAATCAGGGGATACAGGGAAATGGCAGGCCACAAGGCGTTCGCTCGACCCGATCGGATCGAGCGCCGGCTCCTGTTGCGCGCAGAGGGGTTTCGCGTCCGGACAACGTGTCCGGAAGGAGCATCCGCTCGGCGGGTCGGCGGCGTCGGGCATCTCACCGCGAATCAGCGGCGCGGTTCGCCGGTCCCGCAGATGCGGGTCGGGCTGTGGCGCGGAGGCGATGAGCGCGCGGGTGTACGGGTGGCGAGGGCGGGTGAAGATCTGTTCGGTGGCCCCGATCTCGACCAGCTTGCCCAGATGCATGACCGCGACGCGATCGGCGACGTGGCGCACCACCGAAAGGTCGTGCGCGATGAAGAGATACGACAATCCGAGCCGCTCCTGCAGATCTTGCAGCAGGTTGATCACCTGCGCCTGCACCGAGGCGTCCAGTGCGGAGACGGGCTCGTCCAGCACCAGCACCTCCGGGTCCAGCGCGAGCGCCCGGGCGATCCCCAAGCGCTGGCGTTGCCCGCCGGAGAACGCCGCGGGCCGGCGCTCCAGCGTGTCCGGGGTGAGGCCGACCTGGGCGAGCAACTCCACGACGCGGTCGCGGGAATAACCGCCGGTGATGCGCAAGGGTTCGGCGACGATCTCGTGCGCCGTCATGCGTGGATCCAGCGCGGAGTAGGGATCCTGGAAGACCAGCTGCACCCGATTGCGCAGGGCCCGTCGCTCCCGCGCCGGCATCGTCCGCATGTCCTGTCCGAGGATCCGCACGGTTCCGGCGCTGGGTGTGTTGATGCCGAACAGGGTGCGCACCAGCGTCGATTTCCCGCCGCCGGACTCGCCGACCAACCCGAAGGTTTCGCCACGGCGTACTCCGAAACTCACTCCGTCCAGCGCCCGAATCGGACGAGCAGGTCGCAGGCCACGGCGCTGGCGGAAGGTCACGGCCAATCCGTCGACCCGAATGACCTCGTCGTGGGCCGTCGTACTCATCGGGCGTCCTGTCTACTCGACAAATTGTCCAGAGCGGGTGGGCAGGCCAGGGTCCGCCCGGTCCCGAATTCGACCGGGACCGGCACACCTGACGCGCAACTGTCGTCCTTGCCCTCGAAAGCGCAACGCGGCGCGAACGCGCAGCCCGCGGGTCGCGCCGCCGGCATCGGCGGCGCACCCGGAATGGCATAGGCGCGGCCGCCGACGACGGTGTCGCCGAGCAGACTCCGGTGCAGCCCACGGGTATACGGATGGGTGGCGTCGTCGAAGATCTGCCACACAGTGCCCGACTCCACGACCCGACCCGCATACATGATCAGCACTCGGTCGGCATGCTGAGCCACCAGCCCGAGATCGTGGGTGATCAGCACCATCGCGGCGCCGCTGCGCGCGCGAGCCGCGGCCAGCACCGCCATCAGCTGGGCCTGCACGGTCACATCCAGGGCCGTGGTGGGTTCGTCGGCGATCAGCACGGCCGGATCGTTGGCCATCGCCATCGCGATCACGGCCCGCTGTCGCATACCTCCCGACCACTCGTGCGGGTAGGCCCGGGCCCGCCGCGCGGGCTGCGGGATGCCCACGCTGTCGAGCAGATCGATCACGCGACGTCGTCGGGTGCGAGCGTCCAGCCGCTGATGGATCGCCAGCGCGCGCTCGATCTGGACACCGACCCGCCGCACCGGGTTCAGCGAGGTCATCGGATCCTGGAAGACCATGCCCAGTTCGGCGCCGCGCAGCCGCCGCAGGGTCTCGTCGGCGGCGCCGACGAGTTCGCGACCCCGGAAGCGGATGCTGCCGGAGAAGATCGTCAACGGCTCCGGAAGCAATCCGAGCACGGCGAGCATGGTCACCGACTTGCCGGATCCGGATTCCCCGACCAGGCACAGCACTTCACCCGCGGCCAGCCGCAAACTGACGCCGTCGACGAGCACGACGCGCGCGCCGTCCGCGCCGACGTATCCGACGCTCAGGTCGCTCACCTCGAGCAAGGGTGTTTCAGTCATGCCGCTACCGCCTTGCCGAGGCCCGGCTTCGGGCGGCGCACGGCCCGGCGCAAACCCACGGCTCGGTCGGTGAACCGCTGACCGACCAGCAGTGTTCCCGCGATCACCAGCAGCAGCGCGACCGCAGGCACGATCGTCAGGTAGGGGGCCTGCCGGATGTACTTCTGGCCATCGGTGATCATGAGTCCCCAGCTGGGCGTCGGCGGTTGTACCCCGAGACCGAGGTAGTCGAACGACGAGATCAAGATGATCACGTTGCCGAGATCGGCGGCGGCCAGGATTCCGACCGGCACGACCACGTGCGGGACGACGTGCTTGCGCAGCACCCACGGCGCGCCCGCGCCGAGCAGGCGTGGCGCGATGACGAAGTCGCGAACCGAGAGCCCGAGCGCGACCGCACGGGCGACGCGGGCATAGCCGACCCAGAAGGTGACGCCGAGGATGGTGGCCATCAACCCCACGCTCGGACCGCGCAGCGCCGAGAGCGCCATGATGACCAGGCTCATCGGCACCGCCAATTGCACATCGGCGTATCCCATGAGCACGCTGTCGAGCGGACCCCGGAAGTACCCGGAAACGGTCCCGATCACTACGCCGATGGCCGCGTTCACGCCGACGATGATCACGACGAGCAGCAGGGTGATCCGGCCCGCCAGCGCCAGCCGGCTGGCCAGGTCCCGCCCGAGCGAGTCGGTGCCCAGCGGGTAGTGACCGGTCGTGAACGGCCGCGTGAACGCCTGGCTCAATTCCTGGGCGTACGGGTCGTAGCCGGGCAGGAGCGGATAAACCAAGGCGAACAGCGCGACCACGAGGATCATCGCGGTACCGAGGAGCGCGAGGACATCGCGCGGGGCGGGGATCATCGGACTCTCGCTCTCGGATCGACGAAGCCGTACAGGATGTCGACGCAGAGATTCACGACGACGAAAATCGTGGCGATCACGACCAGCCCGGACTGCACGACCGGGAAGTCGCGGCTGAACACCGAGGTGAGCATCAGCTGCCCGAGCCCGGGCCAGGCGAACACCGCTTCCACGATCACCAGCCCGCCCAGCAGCGTGCCCAGATGGATGCCGGAGACGGTGAGCACGGGCAGCAGTGCGTTGGGCAACACCTCGCGCAGCAACACCGTCGCGCGCCGCTCACCCCGGGCGTAGGCGGTGCGCACGTAGTCCTGGCCACTCTCGGTGCTCAGCGCGTTGTCGAGCAGCCGGGAGTAGACGACGAACTGGGCGGTGGCGATGGTGACCGCCGGCATCACGATCGAGAGCGGATCCGCACCCGCCAGTGAGGGCAGCCAGCCCAGCGAGACCGAGAACACCAGCACCAGCAGCAATCCGAAGAGGAAGTCCGGCACCGCCAGCCGTGCGGCCCCGAGGCCGAGCAGGATTCCCCGCAGCGACCAGAACCCGCTCAGATGCACCGCGAGCACCGCACAGAACGCCAGTGCCACGCCGAGCGCGAAGCCGACGGCGCCCAATTGCACTGTCGCGGGCAGTCTTTCGAAAACGATGGCCATCGACGAGGTGCCCTGCTGACGGTAGGAGTCGCCGAAGTTCCCGCCGAGCAAGCCGCCCAGGTAGTCGAAATATTGATCCAGCGGCGGCTTGTCGAAGCCGAGTTGCGCGTTCAGTGCGGCGATGTCGGCCGCACTGGCGGTATCCGGTAGAAGCGAGGCGGCCGGGCTCCCGGTGAGCCGGCCCAGGACGAAGGCCAGCGTGATGACGACGAAAACGGTGATCACCGCCTGGGCCAGGCGGCGCAGCAGATAGGCGGTCAAGCTTCGAACCTCACTGACAGTTGGAGCAGATTCGGTATACAGAATCGGACCGATTGATATCTCAGCGGTTTTCCCAGCGTTTCCACCTGGTGACGCAATTCGTATATTTCTCGCGAAACCCTCAGTAAGAGAGACCGATCAACGACCAGATGCGCGCGCTGAGACCAGCGCAACCGATTGTGATGCGAATCGCCTCTGGCGAATTCGGTCGACTGAATGCACTCAGGCGCAAGGCCTGAGAGCTTCGTAGACTGACCGGATGTCCCGAGAATCCCGGTCGTCGCCAGCAGTCGACGACACGTCCCAGACGCGCCGGATCTACGACGACCTACGCCGCGGCATCATCACCGGCGTCTACCAGGAAGGACAGAAACTGCCCGAGGCCCGGCTCGCCGAGCAACTCGGCACCTCCCGGCTGCCGGTCCGAGAAGCACTGGCACTGCTGGAATTCGACGGCATCGTGAGCGCACGCCCCCGGCGCAGCGCGGTGGTCCGCTCATGGGACCGCACCGCGGTCGAGGAGCTCTTCGACGTCCGAATCGGCTTGGAGCCGCTGGCGGCGCGGCTCGCGGCGGCGCGGGTCCGGCGCGGCGCGGACACCGGCGCACTGCACGACGCGCTCCACGAGTCACATGCCGCCTTGGCCACCCACGATTGCTTGCACATCGCCGAGGCGAACGCGGCGCTGCACCGGGAGATCGTCGAACTGTCGGGCAACAGTCTGCTCACCCAGCTGATGCGCACTATCCTGGCGCGGATGGCCTGGCTGTTCGTTCTCACCACCCAGCGCGCCGTCGCGGCTCGGCTCGACCAACACCAGCACCTGATCGACGCCATCGTCTCCGGCGACGAACGTCTGGCCGAGTACGCGATGCTCGATCACACCGAGGCCGGGCGCGCACCGACCCTCGCGATCATCGACGCGCTGCGGCACGCGGATGGTCAGGACTGATCACCAGCGGTAGTCGAGGAACTTGCCGTCGAAGGTGACCACGACCCGGTCGCCGTCGGGGTCGGGGCGCCGGCTGATGTCGACGGTGAAGTTGATGGCGCTCATGATGCCGTCGCCGAATTCTTCGTGGATGAGCGCCTTGAGCGCGGGACCGTAGACGTTGACGGCTTCGACGAACCGGTAGACGGTCGGGTCGGTCATGATCGCCGGGTCGGCGGTCCGCGCGGGCTGCTGGCGCAGCGCCTCGGCGACGGTGTCGTCGAGGTCGAGCAGTGCGCAGATCGTCGCGGCCTGTTCGGCGGTGAGCGGGTGGCGCCCCAGCAGGGCCGCGGTGGCCCACACCAGGGGCGCGTCGATGGCCGCCGCCAGCTCCGCCCACGTCCGGCCGCCGCGCACGCGTGCGGCGTCCACGAGGGCGGCGGCCTGCGACTTGCTCATGATCGGTGTCATCGAAAACTCCTGTGTCGGTAGCGAACTTCGCCACCCTGCCACAGCCACAGCGGTATACCGCTATCGGAAACATACTGTTCACGGCACGCGTCGCGACCTGGAACTTCCGCCCGCGCGGTGAGGTTCGCGAAACAATCGCGACCCCGGCGCGGTCATGGCCGAGCAACAACACCCGCCCAGAATCGGCATGTTCCCGCACCGACCGAAGGGCTGCCCATGTCGTATCTGAAACCCGCGGAGTTCGTGACCCAGATGGTGGACGCCGGTCAGAGCAAGGCGCTGATGTCCACCCGCGACACCGTGATCCGCGCCTACATGGCCGGGGCGATCCTGGCGCTCGCGGCCGCGTTCGCCGTCACCATCACCGTGCAGACCGGCGAGCCGCTGCTCGGGGCGGTGCTGTTCCCGGTCGGGTTCTGCATGCTGTATCTGCTGGGCTTCGATCTGCTCACCGGCGTGTTCACCCTGGTGCCGCTGGCCTGGATCGACAAGCGACCGGGTGTGAATCTGCGGGCCATGCTGCGCAATTGGGGCCTGGTGTTCCTCGGCAACTTCGCCGGCGCGTTCACCGTGGCGGTCATGATCGCGATCATCGTGACCACGGGATTCGCCGTCGACCCGAACGAGGTGGGCCAGCGACTCGGCGTGATCGGCGAGTCCCGGACCCTCGGCTACGCGGAGTTCGGCGCCTCGGGCATGCTGACCCTGTTCATCCGGGCGGTGCTGTGCAACTGGATGGTGTCGACCGGGGTGGTCGCGGCGATGATGTCGACCTCGGTGTCGGGCAAGGTGATCGCGATGTGGATGCCGATCATGCTGTTCTTCTACATGGGCTTCGAGCATTCCATCGTCAACATGTTCCTGTTTCCGTCCGGCCTGCTGCTCGGCGGCGACTTCTCCGTCGGCGACTACCTGCTGTGGAACGAGATCCCGACGGTGCTGGGCAATCTCGTGGGCGGCCTGACCTTCGTCGGGCTGACGCTGTACGCGACCCACGGCCGCAAGCCCGCCGATCAGGAGACGGTTCCGGTGTGAGAACCGAGATCGCCCCGCCGGAGCGGCTCCGGCGGGGCGATCTCGGGGTGGCTCAGGCGCAGACGCGGTTGAGCTCGTTGGTCGCCGGATCGAGATCGGTGACGCTGTCGTCGATCAACGCGTTCGCGTAGCCCGCGATCACCGCGCTTTCCTCACCGCTGGTGAGCGCCGCCAGCGCCGACAGCCGGCCGGACAGCGCCTCGCGAGTCGCGGCGTCGAGATTTCCGCCGCTCATGTCGACAGCGGCGTTGATCAACTGAATCGCCTTGTCGCACGTGGGCGATGTGGCGGCCGCCGACCCCGCGGGAACGGCGATCAGCACCGCGCTCGTGGCGGCGACGAGTAGACCGGCGGCAAAAGACTTCATCATCACTGGCGCTCACTGTTTCGAAGGAACCCTGGGCTCTAGACAGTAGCCGGTCTCGCGACGCCGGGCGAATGCCCCGCAACTCGTTGCGCCGCCCGGGGATTCAGGCGATCGTGCGCGCGGAATGCTCGACGAGCTCGCGCAGCACCGCGAGGTCGATATCGCCCACGGCGCGGAAGGAAACACTCGCCGAACCCAGCTTCGTCCTCCCCAGGCGCGGACCGTAGTCCTGCGCCAGGTAGCGCCCGTCCTCGACCGCGTTGACGTAGAGGCTGAGGTAGTTCTTCTGCCGGGCGAGCCCGAGCAGGAACCAGCGCACGGATTTCCCGCGCGGGCGCGGTTGTTCGATATCGCCGTACCCGATGATTCGCTGCTCGGTGCCGCCCCAGAACGCGCCGGTCCACAGTCGCCGGGACAGGTGCGGCGCGGCCTCGACGATGACCTGGTCCAGCGTCGTCAACGCCGCCGCGTCCGGGTGCCCGGCGAGGAACTCGTCCACCGAGTGCTCGGCGATCTCCATGTCCAGCCTCCCGATCGAAAACCGTCTGCCGTGATGTTCTCATGGCGCGGGCAGGGTGATCCGGATGCGGGACCCGGGATCGGCGACGGCGATGGTGCCGTCGTGGAGTTCGACGATCCAGCGGGCGATGGCCAGGCCGAGGCCGGTGCCGCCGCCGGCGGTGCGGCCGCCGCGGGTGAAACGGTCGAAGACCCGGGCGCGTTCGGCGCTGGGAATTCCGGGGCCGTCGTCGACGACATCGATGACGACCGTGCCGGATTCGGCCCGGGCGTGCACGCGGACCTCACCGCCCGCGGGGCCGTGGCGGGCGGCGTTGTCGAGCAGGTTGAGTAACACCTGATGCAAACGTGCACCGTCTGCAACTATGCGCGCAGTGCTCGGCAGGACGTCGGTGCGGAAGGTGACGCCGCGCCCGAGCACCGCCGTCATCACCTCCGCCTCGGCGACCACGTCCTCGAGCAGGGGCGCGAGCGCGAGGTCTTCGCGATCGAGCGGGAACGCACCCGCTTCGATGCTGGACAGGTCCAGCAGCTCCGAGACCAGCAGGCCGAGGCGTTCGGTCTGCGCCAGCGCGGTGCGCAGCGTGGCCGGATCCGGTTCGGAGACACCGTCGACCAGGTTTTCCAGCACGGCGTTCAACGCGGTGATCGGCGTGCGCAATTCGTGCGAGACATTGGCGATGAGGTCGCGGCGCTGCTGATCGGCGGCGGCCAGATCGGCGGCCATCTGATTGAACGCCGCCGCCAGCTGCCCGACCTCGTCGCGGGAAGTGGCCCGCACCCGGCGGGTGTAATCCCCGTGCGCCATCCGCTGCGCCGCCGCCGTCATCTCCCGCAGCGGCCGGGTGATCCCGTGCGCGAGGATCTGGGAGGTCAGCAACGCGATGACGACCGCGGTCAAGGTGGTGCGCGGCGGCAGCCACCCGATCTGGAACCGGAAGAACCCGAACGCCACCCCGCCCGAGACCAGCATCAGGATCGCCAGCTTCAGCTTGATCGAGCGCACCGGATCCAGCGGCCGCGGCAGCACCTCGGCGATCCAATCCGACAGGCGCAGCAGCCGATCGCGCACGCTCACCCGCCCACCCGCCGCCCGCGGCGCACCCTCACGACCGCCCCTCCAGCGCATAGCCCACCCCGTGCACGGTGCGGATCAGATCCGCGCCGAGCTTGCGGCGCAGCGCCTTGATGTGACTGTCCACGGCCCGGGTCCCGGCCGCGTCGGCCCAGTCCCACACCTCCTCCAGCAGCCGTTCGCGCGCGAGCACCACCCGGGGCCGGCGCGCCAGCCGCGCCAGCAGCTCGAATTCCAGTGGCGTGAGCTGGGCTTCGCGTTCACCGCGCCAGACCCGGCGCTCATCCAGATCGATGCGCAGATCGCCGACGACGATGGTCGCGCCGTCGCGATCGGCGGTACGTTCCATGCGGCGCAGCAGCGCGTGCACGCGAGCGGTGAGCACCCGCAGCGAGAACGGCTTGGTCAGATAGTCGTCCGCGCCGACGCCCAACCCGATGAGCTGGTCGGTCTCGTCGGTGCGCGCGGTGAGCATGAGTACCGGCAGCGCGCGCCCGGACTGGATGCGCCGGCACACCTCCAGGCCGTCGAAGCCCGGCAGCATCACATCGAGCACGACCAGATCCGGGACCCGCGCCTGCACCGCGGCCACCGCGGCCGGGCCGTCGTGGGCCATCTCGACGAGGAAACCCTCCGCGCGCAGCCGGACCGCGACGGATTCGGCGATGGTCACCTCGTCGTCGACCACCAGGATCCGGCGGGCCGTGTGCCCGGTGCTGCTGTGTTCCATGTGCGCACCTTATCGAGCGCGTGTGCGCGGGCGTCGCACCAATTGTGGAGATCCTGTGCGCGCCCGGGCCGGCGAAAGCGGATGCGCGGACACCGGCTCGCGAGATACGTTGGCGGCGTGACTGTCCTAGGTGCTGTGTGTCTGCCGCAGGTCCCGCCGGAACGAGTGGCCGAGGTGGCCGCGGCCGCCGAGGACAGCGGGCTCGACGAGGTGTGGGTCTGGGAGGACTGCTTCTTCAGCGGCAGCGCGGTGAGCGCGGCCACGATCCTGGCGCGGACCGAACGGGTGCGCGTCGGCATCGGCGTGATGCCGGTCCCCCTGCGCAACGTGGCCCTGACCGCCATGGAGATCGCCGCCCTGGCCCGCATGTATCCCGGCCGGGTGCTGCCCGGCTTCGGGCACGGCGTGCAGGACTGGATGGGGCAGATCGGCGCGCGGGTCGACTCGCCGCTGACCCTGCTGCGGGAGCAGCTGATCGCGCTGCGCGGCCTGCTGAACGGCGAGAAGGTCAGCGTCGCGGGCCGGTACGTGCGGCTCGACGAAGTGGCGCTGGAGTGGCCGCCGACACCCGTGCCGCCGCTGGTGGCCGCCGCGACCGGCCCCAAGACGCTGCATCTGTCCGGCGCCCTGGCCGACGCCACCATTCTGACGTCGAGCACCACCCCCGACGACCTGCGCGCGGCCCGCGCGCAGGTGACGGCGGGCCACGTCGCCGCCGGGCGCACCGGCCCGGTCCGCGTGATCGCGAACCTGCTCACCGTGACCGGCCCGGACGCGCCCGCCCGGCTCGCCGCCGCTCAGCAAGCCAACGGCACCCCACATCGGCCCGAAGCGGGTGTCGCGGGCGATGCCGCCGCGATCGCCGACGCGGTCCTGCGCTGGGCCGAGGCCGGGGCGGACACCGTCATCCTCGAACCCGCGGCCGACGAGCCGGACCCGATCGCCTTCGTTCGATTCGCCGGCGAACAGGTCCGGCCCCTGCTGGATCAGGCCTAGAACGCGGGCCAGGGAATCGGGCGCGAGGTGCGCGGCACCGGCATCACCGGCTGGGCCACCAGCTCCTTCGCCCGGTGCCCGAGCGCCTCGATTTCGGCCTCGGTGAGGTGCGGCGCGAGCCGCTCGGCGATCTCGCCGGGCAGCGCCTTCACGAATTTCTCGATGTCGCCGACCAGTTCCTCGTCGATCGGCTGACCGGCCCACCCCCACAGCACGGTGCGCAGCTTGTGCTCGGTGTGCAGGCAGATGCCGTGGTCGACGCCGTAGATCTGCCCGTCGGTGCCCTCGAGCGCGTGCCCGCCCTTGCGGTCGGCGTTGTTGAGCAGCACATCGAGCACCGCCATCCGCTGCAACCGCGGGTCGTCGGCGTGGATCAGCGAGACCTCGTTGCCCAGATCGTCCTGGGCGCGCAGGATTTCGCGGAAACCCTCCGGCACCGCCCCGGCCGGGCACAGATCCACCAGATCGAGCCGATCGCCGCGCTCGGTGTGATTGTCGACCGACTCCACCCAGCGCTGCACCATCCCCGGCCCGTAGGGGCCCTCGCGCAGGATGGTCTCCGGGATGACGCCCCACCCCAGCGCGTCGGAGATCAGATACGACGCCACCTCGCGCCCGGCCAGGGTGCCGTCCGGGAAATCCCACAGCGGACGCTCGCCACGCACCGGTTTGTACACCACCCGGGGACCGTCGGCGACATCACAGACCAGCGTGACATTGGAGGCGGTGCTGATCCGCCCGACCACGGTCAGATCCGCCGTGCTGAACCCGTCGTCGGCCGTGCCGCGCTCCTGCCCGCCGGTCACCTCACTCCTCTAGCTCGGCCGGGCCGAAGGTGTCGCTGCGCTTGTACCCGTTGGTGCGCACACACATGTGGCCGCGCGGGGACAGCGGCTCCCCGCACAGCGGGCACGGCGGGCGGCCCGCCGCGATCACCCGGGTGGAACGCAGCGCGAACTCCCGCGCCTGCACCGGCGTCAGGAACACCCGGACCGCGTCCGGGCCCTCCTCGGTGTCATCGAGCACCACCGATTCGTCGACCTCGGTCTCGGTGATCGCGAGCAACTCCACCACCACCGCGCCGGCGTCGGCGTCCCAGCCCAAACCCATGGTGCCGACCCGGAATTCGGCATCGACCGGGGTGACCAGCGGCGCCACGTCGGCGACGTCGTCGGCCTGCGGCGGCACCGTGGCGCCGAAGCGGCGCGCGACCTCGTCCAGCAGCAGACCCATCCGGTCGGCGAGCACCTTGACCTGCTGCTTCTCCAGCAGCACGCTGACTACCCGGGGCTCCTGTACGGCCTGCAGGTAGAACGCGCGGTCACCCGGCTCACCGACGGTCCCGGCGACGAAACGATCGGGGGTGCGGAATACGTGGATTGCCCGTGCCAATCTGCACCTCCTGCGCAGTGTTCATGGTTCGCTCGCAACTCGCTCACGTGACCCTGTTCGACCATCCGCGGCGCGCTCGCGCCGCCTCTTCGTTTACAAGGAATCTCAGCGCTCCGCATTCCCATTATCCGCACCGGGAGTATTCCCGGTCTCCCCGCCGGGAACCGGCGCCTTCTCCGCGCCCCCGGCCGGTGCCAGCCCCGACAGGTCCGCGCCGGTGTCGTTGAGCCGCCAGACGTACGGGGCGGTCGGGGTGTAGCGGATCACGCTGAGCGAGGCCGGTTCGACCACGATGCGCTGGAAGCCGTCGAGGTGGATCCCGAACGCGTCGGCCAGCACCGACTTGATGACATCACCGTGCGTGCACGCCACCCACAGCACGTCAGCGCCGTTTTTCTCGGCGAACGCGCGGTCGTGGTCGCGGATCGCGGCGACCGCGCGGGCCTGCACCTGGGCCAGGCCCTCACCGCCCGGGAACACCGCGCCCGAGGCGTGCCGCTGCACCACCTTCCACAGCGGTTCGGTCACCAGATCGGCCAGCGGCTTGCCGGTCCAGTCGCCGTAATCGACCTCGAGCAACCGCTCGTCGAATTCCGGTTCCAGGCCCAGCTTCTCCGCCAGCGGCGCCAGCGTTCGCTGACAGCGCAACAGCGGTGAGGACACCAGGTGCGCGATCGGCAGCGCCGCGAGCCGGTCGACGAGCGCGCGCGCCTGATCGTTGCCGCGATCGGTCAGATCCACTCCCGCGCTGCGGCCGGCCAGCGTGCGGGCGGTATTGGAGGTGGATTGGCCGTGCCGCAACAGGATCACCGTCATGGCGTCACCCTACGCCCGCTCGCCAGCTCGGCCCCAGGGCCGATCGCCGTCACGTGGCCTCCACCACCCCGGTCGCCAGCAGCGCCATCACCGTCAGGCCGAGCAGGATGCGGTAGCCCACGAACCAGTTCAGCGAGTGCTTGGAGACGAACTTCAGCAGCCAGGCCACCGAGGCGTACCCGACGACGAAGGCGACGATCGTCGCCACCAGCAGCTGCGGACCGCTGGCGTTGAGGCCCTCGCCGGCGGGTTCGAAGGCGTCCGGCAGGCTGAACAGGCCCGAGGCCGTGACCGCCGGAATCGCGAGCAGGAACGAGAACCGCACCGCCGCTTCTCGTTCCAGCCCCAGGAACAGGCCCGCCGTGGAGGTCGCGCCCGAGCGCGAGACGCCGGGCACCAGCGCCAGGCACTGCGCGAAACCCATGATCAGGCCGTCGCGGGTGGTCAGCTGCTGGATCGGGCGGGTCTTGCGGCCGTAGTGCTCACCGGCGGCGATCACCAGGGCGAACGCGATCAGCATGAACGAGACGAGCCACAGATTGCGTGCGCCGGTACGGATCTCGTCCTTGAACACCAGGCCCAGCACGCCGATCGGGATGGTGGCGATGATCACGTACCAGCCGATGCGGTAGTCCAGATCGCGTTGCGCGGCCTCCTCGTTGCGCACGGCCTGGGCCTCGTAGGCGGCGATCCGCTCGCGGCTCATGGCCGGCAGCTTGGCGGTCACCTGATCGTGGATCGGCACGGTGTCGCGCCGGGTCAGCTTCTCCCAGTTCACCCCGAACCAGACCTTCACGATCCGCCCGATGTCCTTGGCGAAATACACCAGCACCGCCAGCTCGGTGCCCAGCTGGGTGACCGCGGTGAACGAGGCGCCGGCATCGTCGCCGAAGAACACCGACGAGACGATCCGCAGATGCGCCGAGGACGAGATCGGCAGGAATTCCGTGAGTCCCTGCACCAGACCGAGTACCAATGCCTGCACCCAGGTCATCGACTCACCCACGCGCACCCTCCTGTTCCGACTGACTGAATTGCCCGTTCGCACTGGGCAATTGGTGTGCGACGACGCCGCCGGGGAGGCGAATCGCCGCAATCTCGCAGCGACAGTACAGGCTCCGGGCGCGCCGCGACCGCGCGGCCGGTTCCAGTTCCCGCTCCGCGGGGGCCGTGCGCAGGTCGCTCCGGGCATCGGCCCGGCCCGCCGCACCGCTGTCCACCAGCCCGGGCCTGTCGAGGGACTCGAGCCGCCGCCGCCGTTTAGGCTTGGCGCCGTGACGAATGCGTGGACGCGGTGATGGAACAGCGGACGGTCGGCCGCAGCGGCCTACGGGTGTCCCGGATCGGACTGGCCACCCACACCTGGGGTGCGCAGACCGGCGCCGAGGCCGCGGCCGTGCAACTGGTCGCCTTCGCCGAGGCCGGCGGCACCCTGATCGACATCTCCCCCGCCTACGCCGGCGGCGCGGCCCAGCACGTGCTCGCCGAGTTGCTCGGCGACCTGGTCTCCCGCGACGACCTGGTGCTCAGTGGGTGCGCGGGCGTCGTCCCGGCGGTCGACCCGCCGCACGCCGACCCCGAGCTGCCCACGCCCGAACCGCCGCAACCCACGCCGGAAGCGTTGCGGCCCACCGTCGACGCCTCGCGCCGCACCCTGCTGCGCCAGCTCGACCGCACGCTGCTGGAACTGGGCACCGACTATCTCGACATCTGGAGCATCGGCGCGTGGGATCCGTGCACGCCGCTGGACGAGGTGGCCGAGACGCTGGATTACGCGGTGCGCTCGGGCAAGGTCCGGTACGGCGGTGTGCGCGGGTTCACCGCCTGGCAGCTGGCCAGCCTGGCGGCGATCGCGCCGATGTGCGTGGCGCAGACGCCGTATTCGCTGCTGGCGCGCGGCGCGGAGGCCGACGTGGTGCCCGCCGCCCAGCATCACGGACTCGGGGTGATCGCCTCGGCGCCGCTGGCCGGGGGCATCCTGACGGGCAAGTACCGCGATGGCGTGCCCGCCGATTCGCGCGGCGCGGACGAGGCGACGGCCGCGGAGATCCGCAGCCGGCTCGACGATCACGCCACCCGCGTGGTGGACGCCCTGGTCACCGCCGCGGACGGGCTGGGCACCTCGCCGCTGGCGGTCGCGCTGGCCTGGATCCGGGACCGGCCCGGCATCGCCTCGCTGATCGTGGGAGCCCGCGATATCGGGCAGCTGACCGGCGTGCTGGCCGCCGAGACCCTGGAGTTGCCGCGCGCGATCGGGGCGGCCATCGACGATGTCAGCGCACGCACCGACGGACCGTCGCCGGGATGGGCTTAGGCTTGCCTTCATGAGTCGTTCCGTTGGCGTTCGCGCCGTGCTCGCCGTGCTCGCGCTGCTCCTGGTCGCCGGGACCGCCGCCTGCGGTTCCGGCAGCGGGTCGAGTGCGGCCGGGCAGCAGGGTCTGTCCACCGCGGTCCTGCCCGACCAGACGCCCGAGCCGATCGGCCCGCCGCCCACGCCCGCGCTGCCGGCGACGGTGCGCGGGTTCGACGGCACCGAGGTCACGGTGAATTCCGCCGACCGGATCATCGCCGCCGACCGCTACGGCACCCTGATGCAGACCGTGTACGCGCTCGGACTGGGCGCGAACCTGGTGGGGCGCAGCACCTCCGGCGTGTTCCCCGCGGTGGCCGACCTGCCGAACGTCACCGGCGGCAACGGAATGCTGAACGTCGAATCGATCCTGGCGCTGCGGCCCACGGTCTTCCTCACCGACTCCACCAGCGCCACCCCCGCGGTGCGCGAGCAGTTGCGCGCGGCCGGGGTGACGGTGGTGTTCTTCGATTCCGAGCGCAGCATGACCGGCGTGGTGCCGCAGATCGAAGCGGTCGCCGCCGCCCTCGGCGTGCCCGAGCGCGGCCGCGCGCTGGCCGAGCGCACGCGCGCGGAGATCGCCGCCGCCGAAGCCGCGGTGCCCGCCCAGGAGAAGCCGCTGACCATCGCGTTCCTGTACCTGCGCAGCACCGCCATCACCATGATGGCGGGCCCCGGGTCCGGCGCGGACGCGCTCATCGCCGCCCTCGGCGCGCGCGACGCCGGCACGGCCGCGGGCCTGAAGGAACCGTTCACCGCCATCACCAGCGAGGCCATGATCGCCGCGGCACCGGATGTCTTCCTGGTGATGACCGACGGCCTGAAGTCGATCGGCGGCGTCGACGGCCTGCTGAAGGTCCCGGGCATCGCCCAGACGCCCGCGGGGCGCAACAAGCGCGTCGTGGAGATGTCGGACGCGGTCGTGCTGAGCTTCGGCCCGAACACCGGCCGCGTCATCGCCGCCCTGAACAAGGCCGTCTACGAACCCGCGCCCGCATGAGCGAACGGCTGGGCGCACCGGCGGATTCGGACGTCGGCCGGAACGAGATCGCGGTGGGCGATGCGGAGCGCGGGAGCAAGCCCGCCGAGCCGGAGCTGCCGAAATCGCGGGGGCGTTCGCGCACGACAGTGGTTTTCGCGCTCGCGATCGCGGCGTTGATCGTGCTGGCGCTGGTGTCGGCGGCGGTCGGACAGGTGCCGACCACCCCCGCCGAGGTGGCGGGCAGCATCGCGCATCGGATCGGGCTGGACTGGGGGCCGATGCCCGCGCATCCCGCCGGTGAGGTGACGCTGTGGGAGGTCCGGTTCCCGCGGGTACTGCTCGCGATGCTGGTCGGCGCGGCGCTGGCCACGGCCGGCGGGCTCTTACAGGGCGTGTTCGCCAATCCGCTGGCGGAGCCGGGCGTGATCGGCGTGTCCGCGGGCGCGGCGGTGGGCGCGGGCACCGTGATCGTGGCGGGCGGCGCGTTCGTGGCGGCCTGGTCGGTCGCGGCGGCGGCGTTCGTCGGCGGCTTGATCACCACGCTGCTGGTGTATCTGCTCTCCCGCTCGAACGGGCGCACCGAGGTGGTGACGCTGGTGCTCACCGGTGTCGCCATCAACGCGTTCGCGGGCGGCCTGATCGCGTTCCTGCTGTTCGTGGCCAGCCCGGCCGCCCGCGACCAGATCGTGTTCTGGCAGCTGGGCAGTCTCAACGGCGCGACCTGGGACGCGGTGTATGTCGTCGCCACGCTGACCGTCACGGGCGTGCTGGCCGCGATCCTCATCGCCCCACGCCTGGACCTGCTGGCGCTGGGCGAATCCGCCGCCCGCCACCTCGGCGTCGACGTGGAACGCCTGCGCCGCAACGTCATCGTGATCGTCGCCGTGCTCGCCACCGCGGGCGTCGCGTTCTCGGGCATCATCCTGTTCGTCGGCCTGATCGTCCCGCACCTGGTGCGCATGCTCGTCGGCCCCGGCCACCGCGTGCTGATCCCGTTGTCGGCCATCCTCGGCGCGGTGGTGCTGCTCGCCTCCGACGTCGGGGCACGCTCGCTGATCGACAATGCCGACCTCCCCCTCGGCATGCTCACCTCCCTGGTCGGCGGACCGTTCTTCTTCTGGCTGCTGCGCCGCACCCGGGCCCGCGCGGGAGGCTGGGGATGACCCGCTGTCGAGTCCGCCGCGCCACCCGCCCGCGCGGCGCGACCCCGCCCGGCCCGCCGCCGCGCGGCTCGGTCGATTTCCGTCCGGGAGCACGACATTCGGCACGAGGAGGCCGCGCATGAGCGGGTTGGGCGCGGTCTTCGCGCGGACGCACGAGCTGCCCGGCACGCCCGCGCGCGGCACCGTGACATTGCGCGCCCGCGACCTGACGGTGATCCGGGGCGGCTCCGCCCGAGCCGTGCTGGAAGCGGTCGACTTCGAGGTGGCCGCCGGGGAGGTGGTCGCGCTGGTGGGGCCCAACGGCGCGGGCAAGTCCACCTTGCTGGCGGCGCTGGCCGGAGAGCTGGACCCGAGCGCGGGCGCCGTCGAGCTGGACGGCCGTGCGCTCACCGAGTGGTCGACCCTGGACATGGCACGACGGCGTGCGGTGCTGCCGCAGACCCACACCGTCGGGTTCCCGTTCACCGCACTGGAAGTCGTCGCGATGGGCCGCGCGCCCTGGGTGCGCACCGAACGCCGCGAGGCGGACAACGAGCTGATCGCCGCCGCCCTGCGCGCCGCCGACGTGTTCCACCTGGCCGGGCGCTCGTTCCCGACGCTGTCGGGCGGCGAGCGCGCCCGCGTCGCGCTGGCGCGGGTCCTGGCCCAGGACACCGCGACCCTGCTGCTCGACGAGCCCACCGCCGCCCTCGATCTGGGCCACCAGGAGGCGGTGCTGCGCCTGGCCGCCGAGCGCGCGGCCGCGGGCGCCGCGGTCGTGGTGGTGCTGCACGATCTCGGCCTGGCCGCCGCCTACGCCGACCGGGTCGCCGTGCTGGAATCCGGCCGGATCGCCGCCGACGGCCCGCCGCGCGAGGTGCTCACCACCGAGCTGCTCTCGCGCGTCTATCAGCATCCGGTCGAGGTGTTCGATCATCCGGTGACCGGCGCGCAACTGGTGCTGCCGATCCGCCGCTGAGCGCACCCGCCCCGCTTACCGGCCGCGGCTCGCGGCGGCGGCTAAGGTCTGAATCGATCTTGAACGCCGCTGCTCCACTCCGCCGCCGGGAAGTGAGATGGCCGTGCCGAAATCGCTGAACATCGTTCTCGCGCTGACGTTTTCGGCCGGTGTCGGCATCGCGGCCCCGCCCGCCGCCGCGCACGACCCGATCGGCACCTGCTACGGCGGCGACTTCCGCTGGACCGCCGTGGAGGGCGCCATCACGATGGCGCCCCAGCTGCTGACCTTCACCTCGGCCGGCCGGCTCTGGGGCTGCGACAGCGCCGCGGGCATCACCGGCGCCACCTTCACCGGGGTGCACATCGCCCGATCGGACTGCATGCATCCGGCCGACGGCCCGCTCACCGTCGACCTGCTCTGGTCCAACGGCGAGACCAGCCGGCTGTGGGGCCCGTGGCCGGTGGGCATGATGCAGCCCACGGTCGGCGATCTCACGGTGGTCGGCGGCATGGGCCTGCACCGCCGGGTCCGGGTCGAAGCCTGGTACGAGATGATGACCCCGGACCAGATCAACGGCTGCGTCGGCCCCGGCCTCACCACCGGCGTCGGCCGGATGACCGCCCGGATCGTCGACTAGGACCGCTGCGGGGCGGCGGCCGGCTCCGCGGCCAGCGTGCCGTCACCGAGATAGCGGATCAGCGCGTTGAGCGCCCACACCGCGAAGAACGCCCCGCCCGGCACCGGCCCGACCGCCACGCCCCACGCCAGCGCACCGCCGCCGAACCAGATCAGCTCCAGCGCCAGCCGCCACCTCCCGCGCAACGGGAACCGCGCGTTGGCGGCCGCCCCGAACAGCGCCCACATGTAGATGAACAGCGCCGGCCCGACCAGCCCGGCGACAACGCGCAGCAGCAGCGAGCCGTCCAAGGTGAAACCCCAGGTGGCGGCCCCGGCGATGACGCCGAGTTCGAGCAGGAACATCACCACCAGGTTGGCGCCCTTGACTATTCGCACGACCGATCCCTTCAGCGCCAGATCAACTTCAGCACCGCCGGGGTCAGCAGCATGCGGATCACGGTGGCGTCCAGGATCAGCGCGGCGATCATGCCATAGGCGATGTATTTCATCAGGACCAGGTCGGAGAACCCGAACGCCCCGGTGACGACGATCAGGATCGCCGCGGCCGAGGTGATCACCCCGCCGGTGTGCGCCACGCCGTACCGGATCGCCTCCGGCGCGTCGGCCCCGGCCTGCCGGGCCTCCGAGACCCGCGACAGCAGGAACACCTCGTAGTCGGTGGACAGGCCGAACACCACGGTCACGATCAGCGCCAGCACCGCGAACATCAGCGGGCCCGGCGTGAAATGGAACCAGTCCGCGCCGTGGCCCTCGACGAAGATCCAGGTCAGCACGCCCAGCGTGGCGACGAGACTGAGCGCGCTCATGGCTACCGCCTTGAGCGCCAGCACGATCGAGCGGAACGCCACATACATCAGCAGCAGCGCGGCCAGCGCCAGGATCGCCACCAGCAGCGGCAGTCCTTCGAGCAGCCCGTTGATGCTGTCGCGCTCGAGCGCCGGCACCCCGGCCACCATCACCTGCACGTCGTCGGGTTCGGGCAGGGCGCGCAGTTGCGCGATCACCGCGTCGGCGTCGCGTTTGTCGGCGAGCCCGGCGTTGAGCACATTCACGCCGTCCTTGGTCGCGGCACTGGGCTCGAACCGCCCGGTCAGGCCCGGAATCTGATTGGCCGCATAACGGATGTCACTGAGCTGCTGCGGATCCGCGCCGACCACCACCAGTTTCAGCGGTTCGGTGCGGAAACTGGGAAACAGCTCGTCGAACCGTTCCTGGGCGACGCGGGCCGGATTCTCCGCGGCCAGATACTGCTCGCTGATCCCGCCGAATTCGATATGGCGGAACGGAATCGCCAAGGCCAGCAGCGCCAGCACGATCGGCACCGCCACCTTCCACGGCCGCCGCATCGCCCACAGGGCCAGCCGCGAGAAGAATCCCGCGTCGATCTGCGCCTCGGTCTTGGTGCGCGAGAACCGTTTCCAGCCCCACAGATCGATGCGCCGCCCCGCGATGCCCAGCGCCGCCGGGAGGGCGGTCACCGAGAGCAGCGCGGCCAGCAGCACCGAGCTGATGCCGCCGTAGGGCACCGAGCGCAGCACCCCGTTGGGGAAGATGAACAGCGCCGCGAGGCTGACCGCGATGATCGCCGCCGAGAACTGCACGGTGCGCCCGGCCGTGGCGACCGTGCGCGCGGTGGCCTCCTCGACGGTCTGCCCCGCGGCCAGCTCCTCCCGGAAGCGGGTGACGGTGAACAATCCGTAGTCGATCGCCAGACCGAGGCTGACCAGGGTCATCACGATGCTGGCGAAGACGTTGACGTCGATGAGGTGGGTCAGCCCGCGCATGATGCCGGAGGTGCCCAGGATCGTCATGCCGCCGATCAGCACCGGCAGCAGCGCGCCCACCACGCCGCCGAAGACGAAATACAGCAGGATCGCCACCAGCGGCAGCGCGATGATCTCCGCGCGCTTGATGTCGTCCTGCATGCCCGTGTTGAGCCCGGACAGGATCGGCTGCAACCCGGCCAGCTCCACCGTGGTCCCGCCGGGCCCGGTGCCGGGACCGTTGGCGCCCAGTTCATCGACGATCGCGGCGTAGTTCTCGACGGTCGCGGTGCCTTCCCCGCGCAATCCGACGCTGGCGAAAGCGTGAGTCTTGGTGGCGTCGGTGGCGTTGGCGGCGAACGGGCTGTCCCAATAGCTGTCGATCTTCTGGATGCGATCGGGGAAGCGCTCCAGCAGATCTCGCAGCGCGCCGGTCACCGGTCCGCGCACGGCCGGATCGTCGACGGTGTGCCCGGCGGGCGCGCTGTAGAGCAGGATCAGGTCGCTGTCGGTGTCGCGCCCGAAGGTGGAGTCGGCGATCTTGGAGGCGGCCACCGACTCGCTGGATTCGTCGAACCAGCCCTCCTGGGTCATCTTCTCGGCCACGCCCTGGCCGTAGAACCCGGACAGCGCCACCGCGCACACGGCGACGGCCAGCACGAGAAAGCGGTGGCGGTAGACGAACCGGCCCCACCGCAGCGAACCCGAATGCAGCATGTCAGCCGCAGGCCGCGGTGCGGTAGTCGGCCGAGCGCAGGATGCCGCACAGGTCGGTGCGCGAGATCTTCCACTTGCCGTCCAGCCACACGAAATGCACCACCGTGGTGCGCACGGCGGTGCCGGTGCCGTCCTTGTCCAGGCGCATGGTGGCGGTGAGGGTGCCGTCGCGGTTGTCGAAGACCGGGTCGGTCACGCCGTAGACCGCGCGCGGATTGTCCTGCAGCGCTTTGTACATGTCGGGGATGGCGTCCTTGAACGCGTCCCCGTCCTCGATCAGCGCGGTGCGTTCGCTGTCGGGCAGCGCCGGATCCAGGGCGCGCTTGATCTGCGCGTCGAGCTCGGCCGCGGTGGGCAGCGGCCGGTTGGCCGCGATCGAGGCGGAGGTGGCGGCCGAGGCGGACAGCGAGGCGTTGGCCGAGGAGCGCGCCGCGGCCACCGACCCCTCGTCGGGGCCGGAGCCGCCGCAGGCGGTGAGCGCGCCCGTCAGCAGCAGGGCAGCGGTCAGCAGAGTAAGTCGTGAGGAAAGCATCGAATTCCTACATCCCATCGATGACGGAACTGATCCGCCCCAGCAGGGCACGCACGGTCGTGACGTCCCGGTCCGCGGCGGCCTCGACCGGCGCGGCGTCGGGGATCATATCCCGCACCAGCGCCACCACACTGCGCTCGTCGTCCAAGTCGACGTCGGTGACGCGGACCTGAGCCCGCGCGACCACGTCTTCCGGACCGGGCACCGCGGTGTCGAGATCGGCGCGGTAGATCTCCAGCGTCAGTGTCGGCCCCACCGTCCGGAAGGCGTACGGCCGGCCGTCGGCGGTCACGCCGAAGCCGTGCGCGAACGGACCAACGGTTATGTCTTCGAGGACAAAACCCGATGGATGGTCGGCTTTCACTGCGAACTCCCTGAGTCGGACGCTTGGTAACACCCAAGATAAACGAAGTCGGACCGGGCTCGGCGAAACGACAGACCGGTCGCATCCCGCTACCCCGGTCGGCGGCCTCGGTGCGTCATCATGGTCAGATAGTGGGGTTGACCCCGGGTGTGAAGGAGTTCGGTGTGCGCGTCCCGTTGGCGCTGGCGAGTGCGGCGACGCTGCTGTTGCTGACCGGCTGCTCCACGTCCGAGAACAAGCCGGACGCGCCGACCCGCGAACCCGCCACCGCCGCCGTCGCCCCCGCGCCCACCGCCGCCCCCGCGGGCCAGGTGGTGCCGCTGGGCCGTCCGGTCTCCGCGCTCACCGCCGACCCGGGCACCGGCCAGCTCGCCGCCCTCGACGGCGCCACCCTGCTGCTCATCGACCCCGGCACCGCCGCCGTGCGCACCGTCGCGCTGCCCGCGCCGGGCGCGAGCCTGGCCCCCGGCAAATCCGGGGAGATCCTCGTCGCCGCACCGCAGCGGGTACTGCGCGTCGACGTCGCCGCGGCCCGGACCAGCGAGATCGCCGTCGACGGCGACGTCCGCTCGGTGGCGGCGGGCGAGGGCGACACGGTGCTGGCCGGAACGGCCGACGGCCGCGTGCGCACCCTCGCCGCCGACGGCGCGGTGCTGCGCACGATCTCCGGCCTGGTCTCGGCCGACGTCCTGGCCCGCACCCCCGACCACACCGTCGTCGTGGACCGCCATCAGTCCTCGCTCACCGAGATCGCCCCCGACGCCGACCGCCTCGGCCTGGCCCAGCGCGCCGGCGACGGCGCGACCAATATGATTACCGACCACTTCGGGCGGGTATTGGTGATCGACACCGCCGATAACGAATTACTCGTCTACAGCACCGGACCACTGCTCCTGCGGCAGCGGTTCCCGGTAGGATCTTCGCCTTACGCACTTGCCTACGATCGGCGGTCGGAGACCGTGTGGGTGACCTGCACGCAGAGCAACGAAGTAGTCGGATTCGAGCTGTCCACGGGCATCCCGGTGGAGGTGGGCCGCTACCCCGCGGTGCGCCAACCGGATTCGGTGACCGTGGACGAGCGCACCGGTGACCTGTTCGTGGGTTCCGCGACCGGTGACGGATTGCAGCGAATCCGGGCGGATCAGCGGAAGAGAGGGCAGTGATGGCGCCGAAACACTCCCGCGCTTTACCGGCGAGCTGGACGGAAAACACAAGCGACGACTACGAATACGTACCGTTGCGACTACCTAAGGATATGAATCGGGTGACCGCCTCCATGCGCCTGGCGATCCAGGCCGAGTTCGGTGGCTGGGAGTTATCGCGGGTCCGCGCCTACACCGACGGCAGCCGCCGCGTGCTGCTGCGCCGCCGCAAATCCGCGCACCTACCCCAGCCCGAGCCGGGGATGTGACGCCGATGTACGCAATCGTGCTGCGCCTGATGTTCCTGTTCGATCCGGAGCGCATCCATCACTGGGCTTTCGCCGCCATGAAGCTGGCCGCGCGGTTCGCGCCGGCCCGCGTCGTCATGCGCAAGCTGCTGGTCGCCGACGATCCGATCCTGCGCAACCGGGTGTTCGGCGTGGACTTCCCCGCGCCGCTGGGCATGGCCGCCGGTTTCGACAAGAACGCCGACGGCGCCGACACCTGGGGCCCGCTCGGTTTCGGCTACGCCGAGATCGGCACCGTCACCGCGCAGGCGCAGCCGGGCAATCCGGCGCCGCGCCTGTTCCGGCTGCCGGCCGACCACGGCCTGATCAACCGGATGGGCTTCAACAACTTCGGCGCCGAGCGGGCCGCCGAGCAGTTGCGCACGCGGGCCTCCACGGTGCCGATCGGCGCCAACATCGGCAAGACCAAGATCGTCGAACCGGCCGGCGCGGCCGCCGACTACGCGGTCAGCGCCGCCCTGCTGGGGCCGCTGGCCGACTTCGTCGTGGTCAACGTCAGCTCCCCCAACACGCCCGGCCTGCGCGACCTGCAGGCCGTCGAATCGCTGCGCCCGGTGCTGCAGGCGGTGCTGGCGACCGTGCGGGTGCCGGTGCTGGTGAAGATCGCCCCCGATCTGTCCGACGACGACATCGACGCGGTCGCCGATCTCGCCGTGGAACTGGGCCTGGCCGGAATCGTGGCCACCAACACCACGATTCGCCGCGACGGCCTGCGCACCGACGACGCCGCGGTCGCCGCCATGGGCGCGGGCGGGCTGTCCGGTCCCGCCGTTGCCGACCGCTCGCTCGAGGTGCTGCGCCGGCTCTACCGCCGCGTGGGTGATCGCCTGGTGCTGATCTCGGTCGGCGGCATCGAGACCGCCGACCAGGCCTTCGAGCGCATCCTGGCCGGCGCCAGCCTGCTGCAGGGTTTCACCGGCTTCATCTACGGCGGCCCGTTCTGGGCGCGCACGATTCATCGCGGTATCGCCGAGCGCCTGCGCCGGCACGGCTACACCTCGCTCGCCGAGGCGGTCGGCGCGGAGAACGTCGCCCGCACCTGATCGGCGGTCGCGGCCGCCGGGCTCGACCCCTCCCCGAGCCCGACGGCCGGCCGCGCCGCGCCGAAGGCCTCGACGCAGAGTCTGCGGGCCTCAGCCGTGGAAGCGCTGCACTCCCCCGGGGTGCGCGGCAACCAGGTGCGGCCGATGGCGGTATCTGTCGGCGAGCGGCGGATCTTCGACCTGCTCGAGCTGCAGGCGCGCGATCATCCGCTTGGACAGCATGATGACGGCCTGTTCCCACAGCAGTCCCAGGACGCCGGCGCAGTCGGCGGCGCGGGCCTGGGTGTGGCGGTTGTGCACGGAGTCGATGTCGCTGAGGATTTCGTCGAGTTCCATTCCCGCCCGCGCCTGTTCGCGGGTGAGCAGCCGGTCGGGCAGCCAGCTGAGCCGCCATAATCGGTCGCCGGAGCCGGTTTCCCGGTAGGCGGTCTCCGGCGTGATGTCGCTGGTCATGGTCCAATCGGTGGTGCGGATCATTGCGCTGTCTCCGGGTGCTGGAGCTCGGTTTTCGAGCTGCTCTGACGGAATTCCGAGTTGCCCGGCGCGCTGGACGGCCCGGTGCCGGGCCCTCCGGTCGTGCCGGAATTCTGGGTGCTGAGGTTCCCGGTCCGGCCCGCGACCCGGTCTGTGGTCGCCGGCGGTGAGATTCCTCCCCGCAATCGCGTATTCACCTGTGCTCGAGCCGTCCGGCGGCCGCCGGTCCTCCTTCTCCCGGCCACCCGCAGTGCCGATTCGGTCGGCTTATCGCTGGTCACCGACCAGTCGGTTACATATCCGATCATCGCGGCCGCCGCTCGAGCATGCGGGTGAGCAGCCGCAACACCGGTGTCGCCGCGGGCTCCGCCCGCTCGGCGGCCGGATCCGCGCTCAGATCCCGGTGCAATCGCTCGCGCGATTCCATTGCGGCCCGGGCCTGTTCGCGGGTGCACAGCTCGGGCGACCAGCTCAGCCGCCACGCGGGTTCGGCCGCGCGCCGGCTCGGGCGCCAGGCCCAGTCGGGCGTGACGCTGCTGGTCATGGACCGGCTGCTTTCGTAGATCGTCACGGCTGTCTCCCGGGAAGCGGTGCGGTGGACCCGGTGCCGGTTTCGCGGGTGCGCGCGAATCCGGCCGACTGAAAGGACCGGTCGGTCGGAGTTGCGCTGATCCGGAAACGGATTCGAGCAGCCGGGCAACGGCGTGGACAAGTTGTCTGGTGGGGTGAGCGGACACAGTACGTTCGCGCCTAGCCGCGGAAGTTGGGCTCCGGCTCGGTGGCGGGCCGGTGTTGCCGGCGGCGGCGGATACGGCGTTTCACGAGAACCACTCTCATCACCAGACCCTCCCGAGCTCCGGTGTGGCGAAAGGATCGCCTGGACTCCAGTGTGCCGGGTCCCGCAGGTCTATCGCCAGTCCTTCTGGGGCATTTGCCGCCAAACTGACGTCAAATGTCGTAACGCATAAGGGATTCACCGCGATCACCCTGGCTAAACCCGCAAGTTGGGCATATTGTGGGCCGATAGCCCCGCGGAAACGCGAAAAAGCCAACGCCATGTGGAGGAGGGGATCGCGCGATGATGCCGCAGGATCCCACCGTCGTCCAGGGCATCCTCGCCCGGCTGGGCAAGCACCGGGGGCTGGCCGACGGCGCGGATCGCCTGCGCACCACCGAGATCGACGCCAGAGCCCTGCTCGACCTGCCGGTGGTACGCGAGCGCGCCTACCGCACCGGCCTGCCCGCCGAGGAGGTCGTCCTGCCGGTGCTGCGCGAAAGCGCCCGCCACCTCGACCCCACCAAGCAACTCATCGCCGACGCCACCCTGGCCCTGGGCCTGCAACGCGAAAACCCCGCCGACGACATCGATCCCGGCGGCCTCTACGCCACCGACCTCGGCCTGCGCCGCTCCTACCTCGCCGAGAACTGGCAGCAACTGCACCGCGGCCTGGGCGCGCCCACCACCCCGCGCCAGCCCTCGGTGCGCTCCCTGCGCAGCAGCCTCGAGCAGCGCGCGCTCTCGGCCCTGGCCGAGCTGCTGGTCACGCCGGCCGCCGAACGTGTCGGCCCGGTTCGGCCACAACGTGTTTCGAATTCCGGGACGGTGACCGTCATCGGCGGCGCGGTCGTCGACCACCACTATCGCACCGACCGCATGCCGACCGCCGAAGGCACGCCGGTCTTCGGCCGTTTCGAGGAAAGAATCGGCGGCAAGGGATTCAACCGCGCGATCGCCGCGGCCGGCCTCGGCTTCCGCGTGCGCCTGATCACCGCCGTCGGCGACGATCCCGCGGGGCATCGCATTCTGCAATACCTGCACGAGATGGCGATCGAAACCGATCTGGTGACGGTGGTGCCGAACGAGCCCACCCCGGTGGCGGCCGTCATCATGGACGCCACCGGCGGTATCGGCACCATTCGCGCCGACAACGAGATGGTCCGCCTCACCCGCGACGCGCTGCGCCAACCGGCCGCGCGCGAGGCGATCACCGAATCCGACGCGGTGCTGCTCAGTTTCGACAATCCGTTCTCGGTGCTCGAGCAAGCGCTCGACATGCTCTCCACCGTCCCCGAGGGCCCGTGGCTGCTGGTGCAGCCCACCCCGCCGCTGGACCGGCCGCAGGATCGGCCGCAGGATCTGCACCGCTACTTCCGCCGGATCGACTACCTGCTCGGTACCCGCAACGAACTGAGCAGCCTGCTACTGCCCGGCGATCGCGGGCCGGTCGACGCGCAGGGGCATCCGATCGCGCGGGAACTGGTCGAGCGGCTGCACGCGCTGGGTGTGGACGCGGTCTGCGCGGTCGAGAACTATCGCTGCCGCGTGCGTTCCGCCGAGCTGGACCTGGAGATCGGCAAGCCGATGAGCGCCGGTCTCGCCGAATCCCCCGGCGCGCGTGCGGCTTTCACGGCGGCGCTGGCGCTGCGCCTGGTGCAGTCCGGGCGGGTCGCCGATCGCGCGGATCTGGATTGGGCGATCACGGCGATGGCGGTGCGCCAGATCACCGAGGCGGTTCCCCCGCTGTCGCTGACCGAAGAGATCGATCGCATCGCCGACTACCCGCTCAGCGGAACCGACGAGGGGTGACGCGGTGGCGATCAGCGGCGGAGGTGTTGCCCGCAGTTCGCCGCTGGACGACACCCTGCGCACTCGGTACCGTCTTGCCCTGCCGTTTGCCGCACCCTGAGTTATCTTCTGCTGCAAGCGCGCCCCGCGCCGATCGTCTCGACCTGCTGGGCGAAATGTCCCGAACGCCAGACTCTTCCGGAGGAGCATTGAACATAATCGTGTCGCATGCCGACGAAACGGCGCATCAGTTCGCCCGGAAGGGTCGCGAATTGCCGCTTCGGGTCAGCGAGTTGCGCGAGGACAGCGGAGAGCTGCTCGGCTACATTCTGGCATTCGGCACGGTCACCGACGGCTGCCTGGTGCGGATCCATTCCCGTTGCCTCTACGGCGAATCGCTGCGGTCCGACGACTGCGACTGCGGGCCGGAGCTCGACAAGGCCCTCGATCTCATCCAGCAGGCCGGCCACGGCGTGCTGGTGTACCTGGAGCAGGAAGGGCGCGGCCTGGGGCTGATCGCCAAGGCCCGCGGCTACCGGCACAGTGAACAGACCGGCGCCGACACCTTCGCCAGCTACGAGGCGCTGGGCTATCCCGCCGACGCCCGCAATTACGACCTCGCCGCCGAGCACCTGCGCAAGGTGCTCGAGTTACGGTCGGTGCAGTTGCTCACCAACAACCCCGTCAAGGCCGAAGCGGTGGCGCGCGCGGGCATCGCCGTCACGCCGGTCCCGCTGGGCACGCGCCCACTCAGCGAACGGGCGCGCGCGTATCTCGAGGCCAAGCGCCGACGCCGCGGCCATTGGATCCCGGCGGACTACGCACCGTGGGCCGCCGCCGCTGTCGATCCCGCCGCCGATCGCGCGCTCGTCGACACCGCCGTGATGCCGGCGCTGCCGCCCGAGCCGGCCTGCCCGCCCGAGGCCGCACCGGCCCCGGTCACCTCCAAGTGGCGGATCTGGCCGAAGCGGAACGTGTTACAGCCACAGGCGCAGCAGCGAGAGGTTCCCGGCGATCTGCCGGTCGGCTAGTCCGGCGGCGCGAAAGTCCTGGTGGTTCTCCGCACCGGTGAGCACCGCCAGGAACTGCACGCCGTTGCCCGCGGCCGCGGCGTAGTCCCGGTGGCTGTCTCCGACGCACAGCGTCTCCTCGGTGGCGATGCCCGCCCGCGCGAGCGTCGCGATCGGGCGGTGCAGCACCGCGGGATCCGGTTTGTGCGCACCGGTTTCGGCGGCGCCGTAGATATCGGCGGGCGCGAAGTAGTGGTCCAGTCCGATCTGCCGCAGATCCTGGACCACGTACTCGTAGCAGCCCGAACTGACGATGAGCCGGCGGATGCCGCGCCGGCGTAGCGCCTCCAGCAGCTGCGCCGCGCCGACGGTCGGCACCGATTTCCGCTCGGCCATGGCCCGGCGGTAGCGCCGGTCGAACTCGACCGGGTCGACGGCCGGCACGATCGCGGCGATCAGCTCGTGGAAGGGCCTGCCCCAGGCCGCGCGGATGGTCTCGTCCTCGAGCAGCACCCCGAAGGTGGCGGCGGTGGCGCGCAGCGCGGGCCAGCGGGTGCGGATCGTCGCGGCGATGGTGTCGTCGAAGTCGAACAGCACGGCCCGGCAGCGGCGCAGCAGGTCGGCGATGGTCGGCGGGGCGGCGGGCTCCGGGGTCACCGGCAGGTTGCGCGCGATCAGGTCCGCCTCGGCGATCAGATCGGCGACGCCGACCCGGGCGAAGCAGGAGCGGGCGTCCGCGGCGCGGCGGCGGGCCCGGTCCGGCCGGCCCGCCCCGATCGCGATCTTGGCGAGCCCGAGGTGGCAGCGGCCCGCGCCGAGCGGCTGATCCAGCCACCCGGTGAGCAGGAGCCCGCGCTGGTACAGCGGTTGCGCCCGCGCGGCGGCGCCGGACTCGTACCAGGCGTCCGCCAGGTATACCAGCGCCTCGGCGGTGCCTTCCGCGCAGCCCAGGCGCTCGTAGCGGTGCCGCGCCCGCTGGAAGGTTTCGATCGCGAGCGCGTGTTTCGATTCCCGCAGGGCACACAGCCCGAGTTCGATCAGGGTCGCGGCCTGCCCGTCCAGACCCGCGGTGTCCGGCGCGTGCGCCAGCACTTCGGCGAAATCCGCTCTGGCCGTGGCATATTCACCGAATCGCGAGTCGAACTGGGCGGACAGGCGCAGCGTCTCGCGGCGCTCGGCCGCGGTGGCGCCGGGTGGCAGCGCGGCCTCGCTGCGCGCCAGGCAGTCCAGGGTCTCGGCGCGGCGGCCGCGCCCGGCCTGGACGCGTCCGACCAGCGCGTGCATCCGCGCCCGCGCGACCGGCTCGGGCGCGACCGCGGCAGCCCGGGTGCCCAGCCGGACCAGCTCTCGCCAGCGCCCGCGCCCCCACAGGAACCCGGCCAGGGACTCCGCGAGGTCGAGCACGGCGGGGCCGTCGGCCCGCCGGAAGGCGATCTCGGCGAAGGCCAGGATGTTCTCGCGTTCACGTTCGAGGGCCGCGATGCGCCGCGGGCCGGAGTGGATATCGGCGTGAGTGCGAGCGAAGTCGCGATAGAACTCGACCAGCCGGGCTTCCAGGTCGGCGCGCGCGGCCGCGTCCAGCTTGCGCAGCGCGTAGTCCCGGATCCGGGGATCCAGGCATAATCGCCCCGCACCGGCGGGCCCCTGCGCACCGTCGAGGAGCGCGGCAGCGCCGATGATTCGTAGTCGCCGCTCCAGGTCCTCGTCGGCGAGGCCGGTGGCGGCGGCGAGAGCGGCGGGCGAAGCCGGAGCCGGATGCAGCGCGATCGCCATGATCACGGCACGGGTGGCCGGATCGTCGGTGAGCAGTGCGCAATCGCGATCCGCCGCAGGCCGCACCGGCACCGCCCCTCCCCCGGAAAAGATTCGGAACGATTCCACGGTATCCCGCCGTCCCGCCCCGCGCGGGCACTCCGGCGGGATCCGGCAATGCTGGTCGGGGGCGGTGTCCAGGGGTGAACCTGTTCCAGAAATGCAGTCCGTGCACGTAACGGACGCCACTTTACTAATTCTTTGGTTACGATAAGTGAGCCGCGCCACTCGATGACGCGCCGAAGCGTGAGTTGATGACACAACCCTCTGCACACCGTGTCAGCGACGGCGAACCATCGAGGTCGGTTCTCAGACAGAAGCTATCGGGAACAGGAATATGAGCACTACAGAAATCGGTTTCGCGCACGAGTCCGGCAAAACGGTCTACACCGTTCCCGAGGCGTTCCAGGAGACGATCAAGCTGCGGCCCGACGCCATCGCGTTGCGCACCGTCGGCGGCACCACCGAGATCAGCTGGCAGCAGTACGGCGATCGGGTGCGGGTGATCGCGGCGGGGTTGGCCAAGCTGGGCGTCACGCACGGCGACACCGTCGGCATCATGCTCACCAACCGCCCGGAGTTCAACCTGGTCGACACGGCCGCCCTGCACCTGGGCGCCACCCCGTTCTCCATCTACAACACCAGCTCCCCCGAGCAGATCACCCACCTGTTCACCAATGCCGAGAACAAGGTCGTGATCACCGAGCGCGCGTTCCTGGACACGGTGCGCGGCGCGGGCGTCCAGCTCGAGCACATCGTGCTCGTCGACGGCGCCGCCGAGGGCGCGGTGGATCTGGCCGCCGTGGAAGCGGATCCGCTGGCCGACTTCGACTTCGACGCCGCCTGGCAGGCCGTCAAGCCCGAAGACCTGGCCACCCTGATCTACACCTCGGGCACCACCGGCCCGTCCAAGGGCGTGGAGATCACCCACCGCAACGTGCTCGCCCAGATCATCGCGCTGGTCAACGGCCCGCTGCGGGTCGGCTACGACGACCGCGCCATCTCCTACCTGCCGGCCGCGCACGTCGCCGACCGCATCTCCGGTCACGCCATCAGCCTGCTCACCGGCATGCTCGTCACCTGCGTACCCGATCCGCGTGAGATCGCGGCCGCGCTGCCCGACGCCCGCCCGACCGTCTTCTTCGGCGTGCCCCGGGTGTGGCAGAAGATCAAGGCCGGCATCGACGGCAAGCTCTCGCTCGAGCCGAGCCCGGTGAAGAAGAAGCTGGCGCACTGGGCCATCGAGACCGGTGTCCAGGCCGCCCGCGCCGATCTGGCCGGCAAGTCCCGCGGCCCGGTGCTGGGCCTGCAGTACAAGGTCGCCGACGCGCTGGTGCTGTCCAAGCTGCGCGCCGCGCTGGGCATGGACAACCTCAAGGTCGCCGCCTCCGGCGCCGCGGCGATCCCGCCGGACACCCTGGAGTACTACCTGGGCCTGGGCTTCACCGTCACCGAGGTGTGGGGCATGTCCGAGACCACCGGCGTCGGCACCTACACCGAGCTGGCCAAGCCGCGCCCCGGCTCGGTCGGCCGCGCGGTCGACGGCCTGGAGCTGCGCCTGGGCGAGGACGGCGAACTGCTGTGCCGCGGCCCGATCGTCACCCCCGGCTACCGCAAGCAGGCCGACAAGACCAAGGAGGCGATCGACGACGACGGCTGGCTGCACACCGGCGACGTCGCCACCATCGATGCCGACGGCTACGTCCGCATCGTGGACCGCAAGAAGGAACTGATCATCAACGAGGCGGGAAAGAACATCTCCCCCACCAACATCGAGAACTCGGTGAAGTCGGCGTCCTCGCTGATCGGTCAGGTCGTCGCGATCGGCGAGGCCAAGCCCTACATCGGCGCGCTGATCACCCTGGATCCCGACACCGCCGCCCTGCGCGCCAAGGCGCTGGACGCCCCCGGTGACGACCTGGCCGCCCTCGCCCAGCGCAAGGAGATCCTCGACGAGGTCCGCGCCGCCGTCGAGGCCGGCAACCGCAAGCTGTCGCGGGTGGAGCAGATCAAGCGCTTCACCGTCGTGCCGCAGCCGTGGGAGCCGGGCGGCGAGGAGCTGACCCCGACCATGAAGCTCAAGCGCAACCCGATCGCGGCCAAGTACGGCGCCGAGATCGCCGCGCTCTACGAGAAGGACGCCCCGGCGACCGTCATCGACCTGAAGTAGCCGGAAACGACAGTGGCCCCGGACTTCTCGGTCCGGGGCCACTGGCGTTCCGCGGGTCAGCTCACCTCGTAGGTACCGATCAGCGTCGCGCGGCCCAGGGTGTGGAAGAACAGGTTGAATCCGAGCACCGCGGGCGCCACGTTCTCGTCGATGTCGAGCTGCTCGACGTCGACGGCGTGCACCACCACGAAGTAGCGGTGCGGGCCGTGCCCCTGCGGCGGGGCCGCGCCGACGTAGCCGGGGAATCCGGCGTCGTTGCGCAGGTTCAGCGCGCCCGCGGGCAGGCTGCCGCCCTTGCTGCCCGCACCGGCCGGCAGGGAGGTGGTCTCGGCCGGGATGTTCGCCGCCGCCCAGTGCCAGAAGCCGGAGGCGGTCGGGGCGTCCGGATCGTAGACGGTGACCGCGAAACTCTTGGTCTCCGGCGGGAATCCGGACCAGGACAGCTGCGGCGAGATGTCCTTGCCGCCCGCGCCCAGGACATCGCTGACCTGATCGTTGCCGAGGGTCTTGCCCTCTTCGATATCGGCGGAGGTGACGGTGAAGCTCGGGACCTGCGGAAGCGCGTCGTACGGGTTGTAGCTCATGGTTCCCCTTCTACTTCGATGAGATCAGCTGTGCAACAGGAAGTGTTCCAGGACGCGGGTGCCGAATTCGAGCGCTTCGACCGGAACGCGCTCGTCCACACCGTGGAACAGGGCACTGAAATCCAGATCCGGCGGCAATTGCAGGGGTGCGAAGCCGAAGCAGCGAATACCCAACCGGGCGAACGCTTTCGCGTCGGTGCCGCCGGAGAGCATGTACGGCACGGTGCGGCCCTGCGGATCGTGGGCGAGGATCGCCTCGTTCATCGCCTCGACCAGGTCGCCGTCGAAGGTGGTCTCGTAGGAGTCGAGTTTGGTGATCCACTCCCGCTCCACGTCGGGGCCGATGAGTTCGTCGACCTCGCGTTCGAACTCGGCCTGCCGGCCCGGCACCACTCGGCAGTCGACCACCGCCTCGGCCGTCTGCGGGATGACATTGGCCTTGTAGCCCGCACTGAGCATGGTCGGGTTCGCCGTGTCGCGCAGCGTGGCGCCGATGATGCGGGAGATGGTGCCCAGCTTGGCCAGCTGGCCTTCGATATCGGGACTGTGCGGATCGAACTGCAGCCCCGTCTCCTCGGCGACCGCCTTCAGGAACTCCGCGACCGAGTCCGAGAGCACCAGCGGGAAGGTGTGCTTGCCCAGGCGCGCCACCGCGTCGGCCAGAATGGTGACCGCGTTGTCCTCGTGCAGGAACGAACCGTGCCCGGCGCGGGCCTTGGCGCGCAACCGCATCCAGCCCAGGCCCTTCTCGGCGGTCTCCACCAGATACAGGCGGCGCTCGGTGCCGTCGGGGCGCGGGACCGTCAACGAGAAGCCGCCGACCTCACCGACCGCCTCGGTGATGCCCTCGAACAGGTCGGGCCGGTTGTCGACCAGCCACTGCGAGCCCCACTTGCCGCCCGCCTCCTCGTCGGCGAGGAAGGCGAACACGATGTCGCGCGGGGGCACCGTGCCCTCGATCTTGAACTGGCGGGCGATGGCCAGCATCATGCCGACCATGTCCTTCATATCGATCGCGCCGCGACCCCAGACATAGCCGTCGCGCACCGCCCCGGAGAACGGATGCACGCTCCAATCCGAGGCTTCGGCGGGCACCACGTCCAGATGGCCGTGCATGAGCAGGGCGCCGCGGCTGGGATCGGCGCCCCGCAGGCGGGCGAACACATTGCCGCGCCCGGGCTGCCCGGATTCCACGTACTCGGTGGTGTAGCCGACCTCTTGTAGCTGATCGGCCACCCACTGCGCGCACTCGTGCTCGCCCTTGGTGGTTTCCAGCTCGCCGGTATTGGAGGTGTCGAATCTGATCAGCGCGCTGACCAGCTCGACCACCTCGTTCACCGCGCGAGACCTGCCTTGGGGATCGGGACGTTCACCGTTTGCGGACACGTCCCTTTCCTACCATCCGGACCGGGACCCGCGCCGCGAGGACCTGGCGCGGAATTCCGATCACCCCGATCCGATCCCTGGCCCGGATCCCTACTGCGAGCAGGCGATGGCCGCGCAAGGCAATTCGGGCAGGGGTGCCGCTTCGGCCTCGGCGAGCGCCAAACCGATGGCTGTCATCAGAACCGAAACCACACCCGTAATCGCGCACATCTTCGTGAAGCGCATGTCACTCCTTTATCGGTGTCCGTTTTTGTTCTGGCGGGAATGCTAGGTGCGGATCGGGGCCGGGTTCGGGATCATCGCGGCGTTTCCCGGCCTCGGATCGGTATCGTTCGGAAGCATCGAAAAGGCCCCCGGCTGCGGACCGGGGGCCTTTTACGGTGTGCGAGTGTTACTCGGCGCTGCCGGAATGCGCGCGGGCCGACTCGGCCTCGGCATCGTCGTCGTCCTGAGCACCTTCGCTCTTGGACGGGTCGGACTTCTGCCCCTTCACGCTCGGCGCGTCGGCCTTGGGGGCCTGATCGTCCTTGGCGCCCTGCTCGTCACCGAAGGACGGGAGGGACGGCAAGCCCGGCAGACCGTTGGACTCTTCCTCTTCCTGCCGCGAGCCCTGCTGCAGCTGATCAGCCGAGCCCTGCTCGCCCTTGCGGGACTGGCCCTGCTGGGCCTCCGGGCTGTCGGCCTCGGCCCCACCCTTCTTGGAGCCCTTGCCGTCCGCGGGCTCGGACTTGCGGCTCTTCGGGGCCTGCTCGTCCTGCGCACCACCCAGGCCCGGCAGCCCGGGCAGTTCCGACAGCTGGGGAACCATGTCCATCAGGCCGTCCAGCGGGCCGTCAGCGACCTGGGACACCGCAGCCGGGGCCGGGGCGTCAGCCGCGGCCTGCGCCGCGGGCAGCGCCACGAAACCCGCCGTCGCGGCGGCAAACACTCCGGTCAGGGAAATCAGTCCTGCGATACGCATACCACTCCTTTTTCCGGTTGGTTTGATACGGAGGGGAATGCTAATAGATCAACGCAGCAGCCGACCGGTACGCACAATCACGGCGTTTCCGATTTACTCGTAATTTCTTTTTATTGCATTTCGCCCGGTGGTGGCCGGGAAAAGTTCGCGGCGCCGCGCCGAGCACGCGTGCGCACCCGCCAGGGTTTATGCCGCAGCGCATGCAATAGGCGCGGTCGCCGAATTCTCTTTTCCCGCATTGCCACATTCCGCGCGGCGGGCCCGGGGCGCGGGCACGGATCAGGGTGCGGAATCGGGGGTCACCCCGATGCGGTGCGCCCCACGCGGGCGGACAGTAGAAGCATGTCGCGCAGACCTTATGTTCCGCCTCGCTGGTTCATCGTCTCGGCCTGGTATGTCCATCGTGCGCTCTATCGGGGCTCGGGCGGCCGCCTGGGGCTCGGGCGGCCGCGCAACCGAAACCATTGGGGGACACTGCGGCTCACCACCGTCGGGCGGCGGACCGGTCAGCAGCGCAGCGTCCTGCTCGGATACTTCGAGGACGGGCCGAATCTGGTCACCCTCGCGATGAACGGGTGGGGTCCGGCCGAACCGGCGTGGTGGCTGAACCTGCGGTCTTCCCCGGAGGCGACGGTCGAACTGAAGGACGGTGCGCGCGCGGTGCGCGGGCGCGCCGCCACCGGTGCGGAACGAAATCGGTTGTGGGACAGGTGGCGTGAGATCGATCACGATCTCGACGGGTTCGCCGCGCGGCGGCCGAAGGAGACCGCCGTGGTGGTGCTCGAGCCGCGGTGAGTCGACGCCGGGTCGGCCGGACGATCCGCGCCGAGGCGGTCAGTTCGTCGCCGAAGTCGTCGGCGAGCTCGTGACCGTGGTGGTCGGTGTGGGCGAGCTGGTCACCGTGGCCTTGATCGGCCAGGGGCAGCGGCCGTCGCGCTCCAGGGCGTTGATCTCCTCGGCCGAGCGCGGGTCACCGGTGTAATCGAGCCGGTCCGTGCACTTCTGCCATTCACCGCAGACGATGATGCCGCATTCGTCGGTGCCGGGCACGGTCGTGGTGGGCGGCGGATTGCCGCAGGTGCCCGGGCCGCAATTGTCCGTGCCGGGCGGCGGGTTGCCACAGGTGCCGGGTCCGCAGTTGTCGGTGCCGGGGGCGGCGGTAGTCGGCGGCGGGTTGCCGCAGGTGCCCGGGCCGCAGTTGTCCGTGCCCGGCGCGGGCGGCGCGGCCACGGTCGGCGAGTTCGCGGCCGGTTCGTTCGGCGACACCGCCGGGTCTCCCGGTGCCGCGGTGCCGGTCGTGGTCTTGCTCGCCGGGGGCGTGGTCTTCGTGGTGGAGCTGGAAGCCGGGCCGCCGGAGCCGGATTGTGCACTGCCGCACGCTGTTACGGCGAGAACCAAGCCGATCAGAACGGCCAGCAGGCCCAGTAACACACGCAGCCGAGAACCCGTACGCATTGTCAACTTCCTCCCGCTGCGCGATCGCAGCACCACCCCGACCCGAGCTCAACAGCTGAGCTACCTGTCATTCGGCGTGACGGCCACGTTGTTACAGCCTGGAAGTTTCCCGGTGCTACTCCAGCAGGCGCTTGGGATGCATGCCATCGACCTGTCCGATGAAGGGCGGATGAATGCTGTATCCCAGCATGCGGCGGATGTCCTCGGAGACCGCGCGCACCACCTCGTGCGGGGTGGACAGGGTGAACGCCTCCTGCGGGCGCAGCCAGGGCTCGCAGTACTGGGCGGTGAGCGCCAGGCGCGGGCGCGGCGAGCGGTTCGCGCCGCCGCCGTGCCAGAGGGTGCCGAGGAAGAACACGCACGAACCGGCCGGCATGACGATCGGGGTGCGTACCGTGCCGGGGATCGGCAGCCGGTTGTCCCAGTGCTGGCTGCCCACCACGACATCGGTGGCGCCGTTGTCGGCGGTGAAATCATCGATGGCCCAGATGGTCGCGGCACCGAGGGCCGCGCGCGGGCGCGGGACGGGGTAGAAGCCGTCGTCGGTGTGCAGCATCTGCGCGTTCTCACCGGGCAGGATGTTGATCACCTGCAGCATGGACAGCAGGTAGTTCGGCAGGAACAGCCGGTCCAGCAGCGCCAGCACCCGGGGATGATCCACGATGCGGTCGCAGCTGCGCGTCTTGTTCAGCACGCTGTAGATCCGCTGGGTGGCATGGCCTTCGAAGTTGTTGCGCCCCGTGCGTTCCAGCAGCGGCTGCACCTCGCCGCGGATCTCGGCCAGCTCCGCGGGACTCAGCAGCCCCTCCAGGATCACGTAGCCATCACTGTGCACGGCCGCAAGATCGGCGGCCACCACCGCGGGATCCACGGCTGCCCCACCACTTTCGGAACGGCGATACGTTCCGGCGAGATCACCCGCCAGGTCGACAATCGATGACACCTCAGCGCTCATGACGCCCCTCCGATCCACGCACCGCACTGCACGCTGTCATTGTGCTCCCCCGTGCCGCCGCGCGCCTCCGATCGCGTCCCAGTCGTCGATCAACCCGGCCTCGTGCGCCAGAATCGCCGCTCGGACACGGTTGCTCGCGCCGATGCGGTGCAGGATCGCACTCACGTGCGCCTTCACCGTGCCCTCCGCGATCTGCAGCCGCTCGGCGATCTCCTGATTCGACAGCCCCTGCCCGACACAGGTCAGCACCTCGCGCTCGCGCCCGGTCAACTGCGCCACGCGCGCCCGCGCGGCACTCCGGCGCTCCAGCGCCCCGCCGCTGAGTTCGGTGATCACCCGGTGCGCGATCCGCGGCGACAGAAACGCCGCCCCTTTCGCCGCGGCGTGCACGCCCATGAGCAGTTCGCGCGGGTCCGACGCTTTGAGCAGAAACCCCTTCACCCCGGCCGCCAGCGCCCGCGCCACATAGTCACCCTCGTCGAAGGTGGTCAGCACGACCACCGCGATTCCCGGTTGCACCCTGCGCAATTCAGCGGCGGCTGCCAACCCGTCCATGCCCGGCATCCGGATGTCGAGCAGCGCGACATCGGGATCATGCACCCGCGCCAACTCGAGCGCCCGCCCACCGTCACCCGCCTCGGCCACCACCTCGATCTCCGGATCACTGCCCAGAATCGCGCGCACTCCGGCCCTGATCATGGCCTCGTCATCGGCCAGCAGCACCCGGATCACGACTCCGCCACCACCGGCCGCAGCGGAATACCGGCGGTAACTATGAAATCCGAACCACCCGACTCGGCACGAAACGTGCCCCCCAGCAGCTCGACCCGCTCGGCCAACCCGATCAACCCGGTGCCGGCAGACCGAGATTCGACCACTCCGACCAACGGCACCCGCCCTCCACCAGCACTCGACTCGGCCGCAGCGACCAGCGGCGTCCAGCTCCCAGCATTCGAACCATGCGACTGGGCTGCGGTTGACGTCGGTGTGGAGTGTGGGTTGGTGACGATGACGGTGAGGATGTCGCGGTGGGGCTCGAAACGGATGTGGACAGGCTGGCCGGGTGCGTGCCGGGCGGCGTTGGTCAAGGTTTCCTGGATGAGGCGGCGGAGGGTCTGTTCTGCTGGTGGCGGGAGGGGGTGGGTTGTCGGCTGGTGGAGTTCGACCGTCATGCCCGCTGACCGGGCGCGGGCGATGAGGGCATCGACGGAGAGGCTCGGTGGTTCGGGGCCGGTGTCGGTGCGCAGGAGGCCGACGGTGCGGCGGAGTTCGTCGGAGGCGGTGACCGCTGCTTCGCGGAGGCGGCGGGCGGATTCCCGGGTGGGTTCGTCGAGGGTGGCGCCGAGCTCGAGGGCGCCGGCTTGGACGGCGATCAAAGCGAGTTCGTGGCCGAGCGCGTCGTGCATGTCGGTGGCGATGCGGGCGCGTTCGCGCAGCCGGGCGCTCTCGGCGGTCAAGGTCTGGGTTCGTTCCAGCTGAGTTATCCGGTCGGCGCCGGCCGCGAGGAGTTCGGCCTGCTGGCGGCGGTAGCGGCCGATCACCCAGGGCAGGGCCACGAACAGCGCGAGCGTCATTCCGGCGCTGATCGATTCGGCGACGTCCACGGCCGCGATCGCGGCGGCCGCGCCGAAGGCGACCAAGAGGACGGGGCCGCCCCGCTCCGTCGGCACCCGGCGGCCTTGCAGGTAGGCGGCGAGGAACAGCACGGCGAAAAGCAGCTGCCGCCACGGCGGAAGGCCCTCCATGCCGAGTCCGTTCAGCACGCCACCCGCGGCCGTGATCGCGAGAAGAGCGCCGTACTTCATTGGACCGACCTTACCGAGCGCAGGCGGAGCAACCGCGCGGTCACCGTGGCCGTACCGGCCAGCGCGAGGACGGAGAGGCTGATCGTCAGGGGCGCGGCGAAGTACGTCAGCTGAGACCAGGTGACGTGTCGGCCGCCGGTGACGAACGAGATGATCGGCGGGTACGCGGCGAACACCGCGATCGGCAGGACCGCCGGCAGCAGCCGCGGCGCAATCGCCCACCACGGACGCCCGGCGCGCCGCCGTGCCCACCGCTGCGACCGGACCACTCCGGCGACGCCCAGCGCGAGCGCGAGCACGGCGATCGACCCGAGAATCGCTTCGAACAGCTGCCTGCCGCCGCCGACCTGCGCGGGTGTCTCGCCTCGGCTCAGCGCGACCAACCCGTGGACGATGTCGTAGGTGTCGTCCTGGAGGGCCGCGCTGTTGGCGAGTACCGCGAATCCGAAGCCCGTCGCCGGATCGATGGCCTGAAACGCGTTGTAGGTGAACAGATTTCCACTGTGCACCAGCAGGTCGGCACCGCCGTCCGCCGATTCCGGAGCCCAGCCCATGGCGTACTCGTCCACCGGCGACGACGTGTGCAGGACCTCCAGGCTCGCCTGGCTCAGCAATCGCGGCCCATGCCCGTTGTGCGCGATCAGCCACTTCCCCAGATCGGCCGCGGTGGTGATGACCCCGCCGCTGCCGCTGTCGTCCAGGAATCCGGCCAGCTCGGGCCGCGCGACCCAGCGACCGAAAATCGAGTTGAACCCCTCGGCAGGCATGACCTGGTCGGCGCGCACCGCGCTGTGCCCCATCCCGAGTGGGCCGAAGACGCGCTCGGCCAGGAAGTCACCGAAGCTGCGCCCGCTCGCCACCTCGACCAAGCGGGCCGCGAGGTTGTAGTTCACGTTGCAGTACTCGAACGCGGCCCCGGGGTCGGTGGCGAGGGCGGCGTCGCGCAAGCGGCTCACGTACTCGGCCAGCGACCCCGCCTCCCCCAGCTCCCCGATATCGACGGTCGAATCCGTGAGCCCCGAGGTCTGGTTCAGCAGGTGCCGGACCGTCACGGCACCGGCTCGCGGATCTCGCAGCCCGAAGCCGGGGAGCTGCTCGGCGACCGGCCGGTCCAGGCCGATTCGCCCCTCCTCCACCAGGATCAGCACGGCGGTGGCGGTGAACGCTTTGCTGAGCGACGCGATCCGCATCGGGGTATCCGCGGTGACCGCCCGACCGCCGGAATCACGACCGTAACCGGCCGCGTGCACGATCCGATCCCCGTGGGTGACGACAGCCGACAACCCCGGCAATCCCGTCTTGTCGAGCGCAGTGCGGAGATAGTCGTCGACAGCGGCCGGCGTCAGCGCAGGCGGCGCCGCGTACGCGGCCGGTAGCGCACCCGGACCTGCGACGAGACCGGCCACGAAGACCAGGACGGCGAGAAATCTGAACATGCCGACAACGCTAGGGATTCCAGCGCCCGCGCAAATCCCCCGATCGACCACACTTACCCCGGACGAAAGTTATAGAGCCGCGCCCTGATCACCCGATCGGCGCTACCGTGGACGAATGCCGGATGCCGTGCGCCCCGACGCCCTCGTCATCACCCGTGCCACCCCGGAAGACTGGTCCACCGTGATCGACTGGGCCGACGACGAGGGCTGGAACCCGGGTGCGGGCGACGCGGCTCCCTTCTTCACCCAGGATCCCGACGGCTTCTTCCTGGGCCGGATCGACGGCGAACCGGCCACCGCGGTGTCGGTGGTGAATTACGGCCCGGACTACGCCTTCCTCGGCTTCTACCTGGTCCGCAAAGACCTGCGCGGCCGCGGGCTCGGCATCGCTACCTGGCGCGCGGGCCTCGAGCACGCGGGCGGGCGGGTCGTGGGCTTGGACGGCGTCCCCGATCAGCAGGCGAACTATCGGCGCAGCGGCTTCGAACTCGCCTACCGCACCGCCCGATACACCGGGACCCCACTGCTGGATCCGCCCGACGGAACGGTGCGGGCCCTCGCCCCCGGCGACCTGTCCCGGGTCCACGACTACGACTCGGCCTGCCTGCCCGCCGACCGCCCCGGCTTCCTGACCGCGTGGCTCACCGACCCGCACCACCGCACGGTCGTCCGCGTCGTGGACGACCGCCTCACCGGCTTCGGCACCATCCGCCCCGCCCGGGACGCCCCGCGCGTGGGCCCACTGTTCGCCGACACCGCCGACGACGCCCGCCACCTGCTGGCCGCGTTGGCGGCGGAAGGCCCACTGGCAGTAGATGTTCCGCTCCGGAACGACCCCGCGGTCCGGCTCGCCGAGCAGGCCGGATTGCAGCCGAGTTTCGAGACGGCCCGCATGTACACCGGGCCGGTCCGACCGCACCGGATCGACCGGGTCTTCGGCACCACCACCCTCGAGTTGGGCTGAATTCCGCCGGAAACCCGCCGACCCCGAGATCAGTCCGGAACGGTCGCGGCCAGAGGCGCTCCAACGATCCACTCGTGCCCGAACGGATCGCGCATCCGGCCCTGCCGGACCCCGTAGGGCTGATCCGCCACCTCGAACACGCTCTCACCACCCGCCTCGACCATGCGCGCGGCCAGCCGATCCGGGTCGTCCACCAGCACGGTGAGCAGGACGCCCAGTCCGCCCAGCTGACCCGGATCCCGGTCGACGGCATCGGCGTCCTTGAGCTGGAATACCGCACCACCGGGCACCTCGAGTTCGGCGAAGACGACTCGACCGTCCGCGTCGTGCCGCTCGCGCAGCACCGCTCCGAATACGTCGCCGTAGTAGCGGATCGCCGCCGCGGCCCCTTCGACAACCAACTTCGGTGTGATCTTCTCGATGTTCATGGCACCATCCTGACCTCCCGCAACGCCGGCGGCTTGGACGTTTGGCACCTAGGGGGTCAGCACGAGGCGGCCGCGCAATTTCCCCGCGTGTAGACGCTCGTGCGCGGTCGCCGCCTGCTCCAGCGGCAGGGTCGCGGCCACCCGCAAGGTCAACCGGCTCGCGACGAGTTCGGCGAGCGTATCGGCGGCGGCGCTGATCCACTGCCGATGAATCCCGATGCCGCGCAACGCGGTCGGCGGGGTTCCCCCGACGACGGTGGCGAACGCGCCGCGCGTGCGGACCGCCGCCAAGGCGCGCACGCCCAGGCCCGCGGTGTCGAGCGCGCCGTCCACACCGCCGGGAACCAGGGCGCGCACCGCGGCCGCCAGATCACCGACCGCCCGGTCGACCACCCACTCCGCCCCCACCGCATGGAGGAAATCCGCGTCCCCGGCTGCCGCGACAGCGGCGACTCGCAGCCCGCGCCGACCGGCCAATTCCACCGCGAACCCGCCGACCGCACCCGCCGCGCCCGTGACCAGCACGGTCGCACCCGGCGGCAAGCCGAGGAGATCCAGCGCCTGCAGCGCGGTCGAACCGTTCAACGGCAGGGTCGCCGCCGCCACGGCGTCGACCTCGGGCGGCGCGGCCACGACCGCGCTCGTATCCAGTACGACGTAGTCGGCATAGGTACCCAGATCGACGTCGAGCAGATCACGTAAACCGATCACTTTCTGCCCCACCGCGAAAGCACCGGCACCCGCCCCTACGCCCGCGACGACTCCGGCGACGTCCCACCCCACGCCGGTGACAGCGCGCTCGGCCATGAGACCGGCCTCGACCAGCGCCCCCGACCGGGTCACGAGGTCGACGGGATTGACCGTCGCGGCTTCCACCCGGATCAGCACCTGCCCCGGACCCGGTGCGGGCACCTGGATTTCGATCATTTCCAGCACGTGCGGGTCCCCGTATCCTCGGGCGACAACCGCGCGCATCGTCTGTTCCTCAGCCATGCCACACAACGTATGGAGAGGTACTCTCCATCGGGAAGTAGGCACTCGTAAGTGCCTACCGCACCGAAGGGAGAGCGCTGTGCCCACTCGCACGGCCGCCGAGCAGCGCGCGCGGGCGAGCGCGGCCTACGACGCCTATCTCGCCGAATGCCCGGCCCGCCAATTGCTGGACCGGATCGCCGACAAGTGGGTCAGCCTCGTGATCACCGCCCTCGCCGACGGGCCGCAGCGCTACAGCGATCTGCAACGCCGGCTGGCCAGCGTCAGCCAGAAGATGCTGACCCAGACCCTGCGTCACCTCGAACGCGACGGCCTGGTCACGCGCACCCTCGCCCCCGCGGCCCCAGTTCGCGTCGACTACGAGCTCACCGAGCTCGGCGCCTCGCTGCTGCCGGTGATGCGGGCGATCAAGTCCTGGGCCGAAACCCACATGGACGAGGTCAAGCACGCCCGCGCCGCCTACGACGACACCCGCCGCTGAGCCGTTCGCGCTAGGCAATCCGCACCTGCGGAATCGATGCCATCAACGCGGCCCACTCGGGATAGCGCGCGAGTTTGTCCTCGTGCAGCGCCCCCAGTTTCGCGCCCAGCTCGGGGTCCGGATCGTCGGAGGTATCGGGCCCGATGACCAGGGTGTCGAGGTACGGGATGAGCTCCGGATCGCCGGCCAGATGGACCGGATCGTCCATGTAGCGCCGCACCGCGTCCAGATCGGCCAGGCCGACACAGTAGGCGTGGGTGAGCCCCTCCGCCGGGTCGCCCAGATGCTGCCCGACCACCGCGAACTCCACCGAATCGACCGCCGCAGTGCGCCGCAGCACCGCGAGCGCGGACTCCAGCTCCTGCTCCGTCACGCCTTCCCGGAACTTGAATCGTAGCTGGTGAACAATCATCTCTATCCTCCCAATTGAACTTGCTGGTTCAAATTAGTGGGTTCGTGGGTAACATTGCAAGAGTGAACCCGAGAGTTCAAAGAAGTTGACTCGGCTTAGGATTGGCCCGTGACGGGAGCAGCAACCGGCCGGGGCCGAATCGATAAGCGCCACGCCATCCTGGAGGCGGCCTTCGCGGTGTTCGCCGAACGCGGCTACGCCCAGGCCTGCGTGCAGGAGATCGCCGACGCGGCCGGCGTCGCCAAACCCACCGTCTACAACCACCTCAACGACAAGGAGACCCTGCTCCGCCACGCGATGGAAACCGCCGCCGACACCGTCGGGGCGGACTGCCTGCAGGCCCTCGCGCGCCTGCGCGACGACGTCACGGATCTCGAAGCAGCCCTGCGCGATTGCGCCGTCCGCATGCTGAAGGTCTGCAACAGTCCGCGCGCCCGCGCGTTGCGTTCGCTCACCTATGCCCAACTGGGCACCCTCCCCGACCTGGCCGATCTGGTCCAGGACCGCACCTCCGGCCGCCTCGCCGAAGCACTCGCCGACCGGCTGGCCCGCCTGGCGCTGTCCGGACGGCTGCGCTCGTGCGACCCCGCCGTGGCCGCCGAACAACTCCTCGCCCTGCTCACCGGACCGCTCGAAGCCCGGACCCGGCTCGGCACCCGCAAGGTCACCACCGCCGAACTCGAGGCGATCTCCGCCGCCGCCGTGGCGACCTTCCTCGCCGCCTACGGCAACTAGCCCCTTTCCCTCCTCTCTGTGCAGTTTTGAAACCGCACAGACGTTTCGCGGTACGGCAGACAGGTTGTTTAATACATAGTTAGATGCGCATATCGACACACTGGGATGTCAAACAGGCTTCTAAGAGCAGCGGTGACCGGTGCCACGACCGATCACCGCTGATCCGAACCTCAGAGGATCCCGTTCAAGATCCGCCCTATCTCCCCCATCACCTCGGGTTGATCGAAATCACCGTGCGCACAGTCCACCTCGAACGACCGCATCCGCCCCGCGATATAGGGCCGCCACGCCTGTTCGAGCGCTCCCCTCGGGTCGGGCTGCCGGTTGCCTTCCGCGTCGACGGTGGCGGCGAAGATCACCGCCTCGCCGTCGAAGTGCGGGGTGGTGAAATCGGCGAGCAGCCTGCTGTTGTTGATCAGGACCCGCGTCGCGCGCTCGGCCAGGCCCCGCACGGCCGGGGAATCGAGTTGGTCACCGAACCGGTCGGTCACCCACGCCTGGATGCCCGCCAAGGCGTCGTCCTCCGAGACGTCGGGTTGGGGGTCCGTGGTGATCGGCGGCGTGCTGTCCATGATGCCGAGCAGTCCGAGGGCCTTGCCGCGCCGCCCGAGTTCGGCGGCGACCGAATGCGCCACGATTCCGCCGTAGGACCAGCCGAGCAGGAAATACGGTCCCTCGGGCTGGAATTCGAGGATACGGTCGACATAGTCGTGGATCATCTCGCCGAAGGACTGCGCGAGCGGTCCGTCGTCGAGACCGCGCGATTGGATCGCGATGATCGGCCGGTCCGGCAGTTCCCGGCCGAGCCGTTGAAAGAACCAGCCGAGCCCGCCGCCGGGGTGCAGGCACCACAGCGGTTGCCGCGCCCCGGAGCTCTTCAGAACCAGGATCTGCTCGAAATCCATGCTCGCCGTGCTCTCGTCGAGCCTGGTCGCCAGTTCCGCGACGGTGGGCGCGTCGAAGACGAGCCGCACGGGGACCTCCACGCCGAGGGTGGCGCGGATCCGGCTGGTGAGCCGGGTGGCCAGCAGGGAGTGGCCGCCCAGGGCGAAGAAGTCGTCGTCGATGCCGACGCGGCCGACGCCCAGGATCTCGGCGAACAGATCGGCCAGGGTCTGTTCCCGTTCCGAGCGCGGCGCGCGATAGTCGTGTGCGGACAGCATTTCCGGGTCGGGCAGGGCCGTGCGGTCGAGTTTGCCGCCGGCGGTCAGCGGCAGCGCCTCGAGCACCATGACGGTCGCGGGGACCATGAAGTCCGGCAGCCGGTCGGCCGCCCAGCGGCGGACGTCGGCGGCCAGCAGACCTGCCTGCGGGTTGTTCGCGACGGGGCCGTGCGCGACCGGGGCGTACACGTCGGTCAGCGCGCGACCGGCGACCGTGCCGGGCGGCAGGAAGATCGCGTCCATGCGGCCGGGCCGGGCCGACCAGGTGACCGAGGTGGTGTATCCGAGGCGCGCCCCGAGCACGTGCAGATCCTCGGGGAGCACGTCCGCACGATCCGCGTCGCCGGGGAGCATGCCCTCGAAACCGACTTCGAGCGTGCCGGTCCGAGCGTCGTCCGGTACGGGTTGGCCCGCCTCGATCGCGCGGGCGGCGTCGATCTCACCCATCAGCCCGGCGTGCGGGATGCCGGTGACCCGGAGGCCGTCGGCAAGGGGGCCTTCCAGTACCGACCGCAGCGCGTCGAGTCCGCCGAAGTCGACTCGTGGAACGTCGGCGACCGACAGCGCGTCCGGCGCCTTGGACAGGACCACGTCATATCGGTAGCGCGTCAACTCGTCGACGGAGTAGCCGCGTTTGAGCCGGACCTCGACCGCCTCGAAACCACCGATCCCCGTGAAGAACTCCGGCGCCAGCAGCAACTCCTGCTCGGCCGCGATATCACGGCGCACCCGATCCCGCACCGCCACCGGATCCGCACCACCGTGTCGGCGCACCTGCACCGCCGTCGCGAACTCGGTCAGCAACGCGTAATTACGAACGTCGCCGACGAACACCGCACCGCCCGGAGCCAGCAGCCCCTCGACCTGTTCGAGCACCCCGCGCAGATAGTTCGGTCCCGGGAAGTACTGGACCACCGAATTCAGCACGACCGTATCGAAATAGCCGTCCGGCAGCTCCGCGATGTCGTCCGCGGCTTGCGCGCGCAAACGGACCCGCTCGACCCAGTCCGCGCCGAGCCCGGCCAGCTGCCGCCGCAACGCGCCAATCGTCGCGGCGGACAGATCCGTGCCCCAGTACTCCGCGCACTCGGGCGCGAACTGCGACAGCAGCAGGCCCGAGCCGACGCCGATCTCCAGTACCCGCCGCGGCGCGAGCTCCCGGATCCGGTCCACGGTCGCGGCGCGCCACTCCCGCATCTGGGCCAGCGGGATCGGGCGGCCGGTGTAGCTGCTGTTCCAGCCGCCGAAACCGGCACCGAATTCGGCGTCGTCCGGCACCGGCGCGGCCGCTTCGTCCGCGGCGGAGTACAGGTCGTCGTAGACCCGCCGCCACTGCCCCACCAGCTCGTCTTCGCCGACGATCGGGCCGGAACGATCGGCCACCACATAGCCGACGAGCACCTTGCCGCCCGCGGCGGTCTCGCGCGCCTGCACGACCGCGCGCGAGACCGAAGGATGCTGCACGAGCACGGTTTCCACTTCGCCCGGCTCCACCCGGAAGCCGCGGATCTTCACCTGGTCGTCGACGCGTCCCGCGAACTCCAACTGCCCCGCACCGGTCCAGCGCACCACGTCACCGGTGCGATACAGTCGCCCGCCCGCCGGATCGAAGGGGTCGGCCACGAACCGCGCGGCGGTCAGCTCCGGCCGCCCGTGGTACCCGCGCGCCAATTGCGCCCCGGCCACGTACAGTTCACCGGCGACGCCGACGGGGACGGGCTCCAGCCACGAATCCAGCACGTAGACCCGAGTATTGGCGACGGGAGCGCCGATCGGCACCGCCGTGCCCGCGTCGTCGTCGCGCACGCGATGAGCCGTCACATCGACGGTCGCCTCGGTGGGACCGTAGAGATTGTCGATCCGGATCGCGCCCCACGCCGCCCGGATGGCCTCGACCAGTGCGCGGCTCAGCGAGTCGGCGCCGGTGTTCACCTGCCGCACGCTCTGGAAAGCGTTGCCCGGCAGTGTCTCCGAGTGCTCCACCAGCGCGGCCAGCAGCGGCGGGGTGGCGAACAGCTTGGTCACCGCGTGCGTCTGCACCAGCCGGGCGATCTCCCCGGGATCCGAGCGTTGCTCGGCGGCCAGCACCAGGGTGCCGCCCCCGCACAGCGCGGGCCAGATCTCGTAGGTCGAGGCGTCGAAAGCCACCGACGAGTGCACCAGCACCCGCTCCCCCGGCTGCACCGTCCATGCCTGCGCCACTAGATTGGCGAGGTTGCCCTGCGTGATGCCGACGCCTTTGGGCACACCGGTCGAGCCGGAGGTATAGATCACATAGGCCACATCCTGCGGGCGCGGACGCCCGAAATCGCCGGGGCCGAAATCCGAAGCCGCCGAGCCCGTTTCCAGCAACAGCCGTGGCGCGTCCGCGGGCAGCACCTCGGTGGTGGCGCAATCGGTGACGACCACCAGCGGCTCGGCGTCACCGAGGATGAACGACAGCCGGTCCGCGGGATAGCCGGGGTCGATCGGCAGATATCCCGCCCCGGCCCGCAGCACGCCCAGCAACGCCACGATCAGGTCCGCGGATCGCGGCAACGCGACCGCGACCAGGCGGTCCGGCCCGGCTCCGCGCGACAGCAGCTCCCGCGCCAGCCGTTCGGCGCGGCCGGCGAGTTCCGCGTAGGTGAGCTCCGCGTCGCCGCATCGCACGGCGATCGCGTCCGGTGTCCGGGTCGTCTGCGACTGGACCAGCTCGGTCAGCGTGCGGTCCGGGTCGAGCGCGAGGCCGGTGTCGTTCCACCGGCGCAGCACCAGGTCTCGTTCCTCGGCGCCGAGGACGTCGATCGATCCCACGGTCGCGCCCGGGTGCGTGACCACCTGCCGCAGGATCCGTACCAGTCGCGCGGCGATCGCCTCGACGGTGGACCGGTCGAAGAGATCGGTCGCGTATTCGACGAAGCCGGCCCAGGACTGCCCGGCGGGCGTGTTGGCGATATTGACGAACAGATCGAATCGCGAGGCCGCGATCGAGGCGTTGTAGGGCTCGAGGGCCACGCCCGCGAATTCCATGGTGGGCAGGGCGTTGTTCTGGAAGGCCAGGGAGACCTGGAACAGCGGATGATGCGCGGCCGAGCGGACCGGGTTCAGCAGCTCCACGAGCAGTTCGAACGGCGCGTCCTGGTTCTCGTAGGCGGCCAGCGACTTGGCCCGCACCTGTTCCAGGACGGTGGTGAACGACGCGCCGGGCGTGACCGCTGCGCGCAGCACCCACGTGTTCACGAAGAACCCGACCAGGTCGGTCAGCGCGTCATCGGTCCGGCCCGCGATCGGCGCACCGATCGGAATATCCTCCCCCGCACCCAGTTTGAACAACAACACCGCCAACGCAGATTGCAACACCATCGACACCGTCGCACCCTGGCCCGCCGCCAGCAGCTCGACCGCAACACGCGTCTCGGCATCGATCTCGAACAAGACCATGTCACCGCGATAACTCGCCACCCGCGGCCGCGGCCGATCGGTGGGCAAGCGCAACTGCTCGGGCAGACCGTCCAATTCGGCTTGCCAGTAATCGAATTGCCGCGCCAGCACACTGTCCGGATCCTCGGGCGCGCCGAGCAGTTCCTGCTGCCAGAGCGTGTAATCCACGTACTGGACCGGCAGCGGCCGCCAGTCCGGCGCGTGCCCGGCCAGCCGGGCCGTGTACGCCTCGGCGAGGTCGCGCAGCAGCGGACCCATGGACCAGCCGTCACCGGCGATGTGGTGCACCAGCAGCACCAGCACACAGCTGTCGGCGTCGGCGCGCACCACCGTGCCCCGGATCGGAATCTCGGCGGACAGATCGAACCCGTAGCGCACCGCGGCGGTGACCGCCGCGTCGGCGCCGGCCGCGTCGTCGGCCTCGATCACCTCGAACGGCACCGTCACCGTGGCCGCCACCCGCTGCGCGGGCACCCCGTCGGCTTCCACGAAGCAGGTCCGCAGACTCTCGTGCCGTCCCACCACGTCGTCGATCGCGACACGCAGCACCGCGAGGTCCACCCCGCGCAGGCGCACGGCCAGCGGAATGTTGTAGGTGGCGGACGGGCCCTCCAGGCGATGGATGAACCACAGCCGCCGCTGCGCGAACGAGAGCGGCACGACGGCGGGCCGTGGGCGCGGCGTCAGCAGCGTGCGCACCGCGTGCCCGGGGTCGAGCCGGCGCGCCAGCTGCGCGACCGTCGGCGCGTCGAACACGGTCCGGATCGGGACCTCGACGCCGAGGACCACCCGGATCCGGCTCACCAGGCGGGTGGCCAGCAGCGAGTGCCCGCCGAGTTCGAAGAAGCTGTCGTCCGCCCCGACCTGCCCGACCCCGAGGATCTCGCCGAACAACTCGGCCAGCGCGCTTTCCCGGGCCCCGCTCGGAGCCCGATAGCGGGCCGAGGACGACATTTCCGGCTCCGGCAGCGCGGCCCGATCCAGTTTGCCGTTGGCGGTCAGCGGCACGGAGTCGAGCACCAGCACGGCCGCGGGGACCATGAAGTCCGGCAGGCGCTCGGCCGCGAACGCCCGCACCTGGCCGGCGTCGAGCTCGCGCACCGCCCGGTCGGCGACCACGTAGCCGACCAGCTGTTTGCCGCCGGCGCCGGTGTCGCGCGCCACCACCACGGCCCGCGTGACCGAGGGATGCTGTGCCAGCACGCTTTCGACCTCGCCCGGCTCGACGCGGAAGCCACGGATCTTCACCTGGTCGTCGACGCGGCCCGCGAACTCCAGCTGCCCCAGCGCATTCCAGCGCACGACATCGCCCGTGCGATACAGCCGGCCGCCGGCGGGATCGAAGGGATCGGCCACGAATCGCGACGCGGTGAGCCCGGCCTGCCCGTGGTAGCCGCGCGCGAGTTGCGCGCCGGCGATATACAACTCACCGGCCACGCCCACCGGAACCGGCGCGAGCCACGAATCCAGCACGAACACCCGCACATTGGCCAGCGCCGAACCGATCGGCACCGGGGCGTCCGAGACCGCGTCCGCCGCGAAGACCGTCGCGAACACGGTCGTCTCGGTGGGCCCGTAGCCATTGGTGACGCGCACGCCGGGCATCCGGTCCCGCAACCGCGCGACCAAGCCCGCGCCCAGCTCCGCACCACCCGCGACGACCTGCTCCACGCCGCCGAACACGGTGCCCGGCACGGTGTCCGCGTAGTCGAGAACCGCCGCCAGCAGCGCCGGTGTCGCGAACATGGTGGTGACCGAGCGCCGCTCGATCAGCGCGGCGAGCTCGGCCGGATCCGAGCGCTCCGCGGTCGCGATCACCACCGCGCCGCCGCTGATCAGCGCGGGCCAGATCTCGTAGGTGGAGGCGTCGAACGCGACCGAGGAGTGCACCAGGACGTGCTGCCCCGGACCGGTGGCCCAGGTCTGGGCGGCCAGGTTCGTGAGGTTGCGATGGGTCACCGCAACGCCTTTGGGCACACCGGTCGAGCCGGAGGTGTAGATCAGATACGCCAGGCCGTCCGGGTGCGGCGCGGCGGGCGAGGGCTCGGGGGCGTCGCCGAGTTCGTCCGGATACAGGCGCGCGGCTTCGGCGCCGGGCAGTGCGATGCCGCGCTGCGTCACGATTACCGCGGGCTCGGCATCGGAGAGGATGAACGCCAGGCGGTCCGAGGGGTAGGCGGGGTCGATGGGCAGGTACCCGCCGCCCGCCGTCAGCACCGCCAGCAGCGTCACGATCAGATCCGGTGACTTCGGAAGCGCAACCGCCACCACCGTTTCGGGGCCGACGCCGCGAGCGCTCAGCGCGCGGGCCAGCCGGTCGGCCCGCGCGGCGAGTTCCCCGTAGGTCAGATCCTGGTCCCCGCAGACGACAGCCCGCGCCGCCGGGGTCGCGGCGACCTGCTCGCGGAACAGGTCGACGACGGTGGCGTCCGGGAGCTCCGCAGTCGTCTCGTTCCACCGGCGCAGCACCAGGTCGCGTTCGTCACCGCCGAGCACGTCGATGCCGCGCACCGGGACGCTCGGATCCGCCGCCACCTGACGCAGGATCCGGGCCAGCCGCTCGGCCATCGCCTCGACCGTCTTCCGGTCGAAGACATCGGTGCGGTACTCCAGGTGCAGCGTCAGTTCCGGGGTGGCGTTCGCGATCAGGGTCAGCGGATAGTGCGACGGGGTGTTCGGTCGCGGGTCGGTGAGAGTGAGGCCGCTGGAACCGGTCGCCGCGCCGAGACCGGCCTCGTCGATCGGGTAGGACTCGAACGCGATCAGGGTGTCGAAGAGCGCGCTCAGCCCCAGCGCCCGGTGGATCTCGCTCAGGCCGACGTGGTGGTAGTCGAGCAACGCGACCTGGCGGGCCTGCAACCCGGTCAGCAAGTCCGCCACGGAATCTCGCGGCCCGAAACGCACCCGCACCGGCACCGTGTTGATGAACAATCCGACCATCGCGCCGACCTCGGCGATCGCGGGCGGTCGACCGGAGACCGTCGCGCCCGCGATCACGTCGCGGCGGCCGGTGGCCGCCGCGAGCAGCATGCCCCAGCCGCCCTGCACGACGGTGTTCACGGTGACGCCGAGCGCCGCCGCCTGCCTGCTCAGTGCCGCCGCAGTGCCGTTCAGCGGCACCAGCACCCGGTCCACGCCGGCCGGAGCCGAGGCATGGCCGCCGGCCAGCAGGGTCGGTTCGCGCACGCCCGCCAGTTCCGCTGTCCAAGCCTGGATTCCGGCGGTGGGGTCCTGGTGGGCCCACCACTTCAGGAAGTCGGTGTAGTCCGGGGGCGGTGGCAGGGCGTCGGCGGTGTAGAGCCGCAGGAGATCCTGGACGAGCAGCGGCATCGACCAGCCGTCGAGCAGCACGTGGTGCGCGGTGAGCACGAGTTCCGCCCGGTCCGCGGTCATCAGCACCAGCGTCAACCGCAGCAGCGGCGGCACGGCGGTGTCGAAATGCGTGTCGAGGTCCGCCACGAGCAGTCGTTCCAGGGCCGTGGACCGGTCGTCGGCGTCCAGGTCACGCAGATCGACGATGCGCCAGGGCAATTCGACGCCGTCCACGACGACCTGGATCGCGGTGCCCGAACGGTCGGCCGCGAACGCGACACGCAGGTTCGGGTGCCGGTTCAGCAGCGCCTGCCCGGCCGCGCGCAGCCGGGCCGCGTCCACCGCGCCGGTCAGGCCGAAGACGACCTGCATGTGGTAGGCATCGAATCCGGCGCCCGCCAGCTCCTGATGGAACAGCAGCCCCGACTGCATCGGGGTCAGCGGCCAGACCGCGGCCAGACCGGGATAGCGTCGCTCCAGTGCCTCGACCTCGCGCTGATCCAGCCGCACCAGCGGCAGATCCGAGGGTGTCAGTCCGCCCGCGCCGGGGGTCACGGCGTGGCGGGCCAGGCCCAGCAGCGCGTCGCGCCACAGCGCGGCCAGCTCCTCGAGCTCACGCTCCGCCAGCACCTGGTCGGGCGCGGCGAACACCACCTGCAGCACCGGGCCCGCGCCGGTGTCGACGACGATCGCGTTCACATCCAGCACCGACAGCACGGGCATGGCGGAGCTCGCGGGATCCGCCGGGGTGATCACCTGTTCGGCGTCGACGGACGGAGTCCAGCCCGCGCCCTGCAAACGCTGCGGCACGAGATCGGTGGAGGTGAAGCGGCCCAGATAGTTGAACCCGATCTGGCCGGTCGAATACGGCCGCAGCTCCGCGGCCGTCTCCGGATTCAGGTAGCGCAGCAGCCCGAATCCGATTCCCTTGTCCGGGATCGCGCGCAGTTGCTCCTTCACGGCCTTGAACAGCGCGCCGGCGGCCGGGCCGCCGCGACGCAGCTGATCCCAGTCCGCGTCCGCGCGCAGGCGCACCGGGAACACGCTGGTGAACCAGCCGACGGTGCGCGACAGATCGGCGCCGGGGACGGCGCTCTCCTCCCGGCCGTGCCCCTCCAGCCGGATCAGCACCGAGTCCGCGGCGACGCCGCGATCCGCGCGCCACCGAGTGACCGCCGCCGCCAGCGCCGCGAGCAGACCGTCTTCGACGCCGCCGCGGAACAGTGCGGGCAGCGTCGTCAGCACCGTCTCGGTCTCGGCCGGCGGCAGTTGCACCGGAACGTCGCGTGCGGTCGCCCGGGTATCGAGGCGCGGATCCAGCGGCCTGCGGCCCAGCAGCGGGTCCGGGCCGTCCAGAAGCGCACGCCACCAGGATGATTCGGCCACACGCTCGGCCCGTCGCGCTTCCTCGACCAGGCCGTGTGCCCAGCGGCGCAACGACGTCCCGGTCTCGGGCAACGCCGGTGTCGTTCCGGCGGCGATCGATTGCCACGCCGACGCCAAGTCCGGCAACAGGATTCGCCATGACACGCCGTCGACCACCAGATGGTGCGCCACGATGGCCAACCGCCCTGCCCGCCGCGCCCCTTCGTCGAACCAGACGAATTGCACCATCACCCCGGCCGCCGGGGCCAGGCGGCGCACCGCCGCCGTCAACTCCGCGACGACGTGCGCGCCCTCGGAATTGCCCCGGCCCGCGTCGATCTCGACCCGATGCAGCAGACCTTCGACCTCGACCGCGCCGACCGGAGCGACCTCGAGTTCGAAGGCGGCCTCGTCCTCGGCGGCGTCGGCCGCGCGCGCACCCGGTTCCGGACCGATCAGCCGGGACCGCAACGCGTCGTGCCGATCCAGCACCGCGGTCAGCGTCGCCGTCAATCCCGCGCGGTCGATGCCCACCGGCAGGTCCAGCAGCAGCGATTGGCTGAAGCCGTCGAATTCCGCACCGGCCGTGGCGCGCACGAATCGGGCCACCGGCAGCAGCGGCAACCGGCCGGCTCCGCCGCCCGGCAGCTCGGCCAGCGGCGCTGCCGCCGTGGCACGGTCCAGCGAGACGACGGCCAGGGCGGCCGCGGTGCGATGCTCGAAGACCTCGCGGGGATTCAGGTCGATGCCCAGGGCCCGGGCCCGCGAGACCACCTGGATGGAGCGGATGCTGTCGCCGCCCAGCTCGAAGAAGTCGTCGTCGACGCCGCCCCGGTCACGGCTCAGGACCTCGGCGAAGACGTCGGCGAGCGCCTGTTCCCGCTCGGTGCGCGGCGCGCGATAGCCCGCGGAGGCCCGCAGCTCCGGGTCCGGCAGGGCGGCGCGATCGAGTTTTCCGCTGGGCGTCAACGGCATCGCGTCCACGATCAGGATCACCGCCGGGACCATGAACTCCGGCAGCCGCTCCGCGACGAACGCGCGCAACGCCGCGCCGTCCGGCGAGCCGGTCGCGTCGAGGACCGCGTAGCCGATCAGCTGTTTGGCACCACCCGTCTCGCGCGCCAGCACCGCGGCGCGGGTCACCGAGGGATGCTGTGCCAGTACGGTTTCGACCTCGCCCGGCTCCACCCGGAAACCCCGGATCTTCACCTGGTCGTCGGCCCGGCCCGCGAACTCCAGCTGCCCGTGCGCGTTCCAGCGGACGACGTCGCCGGTGCGGTACAAGCGGCCGCCGGCGGAATCGAACGGGTCGGCCACGAACCGAGCGGCCGTCGCGCCGGGGCGGTGGTGGTAGCCGCGCGCCAGCTGGGCGCCGGCCACATAGAGTTCGCCCGCGACGCCGACGGCGACCGGAGACAGCCATGCGTCCAGCACGTAGGCCCGGGTGTTGGCGACCGGCGCACCGATCGGCACCACCGCGCCGACCTCCGCGGGCACGACGCACGCGGTGACATCGACCGTGGCCTCCGTCGGCCCGTACAGGTTGTCGATCCGCAGCGGGCCCCACGCCGCGCGCAGCGCCTCGACCAGGCCGCGACCGAGCGAATCCGCGCCGGTGTTCACTTGCCGCACGCTCCGGAACCGGCGCCCCGGCAGCGATCGCGCGTGCTCGACCAGCGCCGACAGCAGCGGCGGGGTCGCGAACATCTTGGTGACCGAGTGGGTGTCGGCCAGCTCGGCGATCTCGTCGGGATCGGAGCGGCGCGACGCGGCGACCACCAGCGTCGCGCCGCCGCACAGGGCGGGCCAGATCTCGTAGGTCGAGGCGTCGAAGGCGATCGAGGAGTGCATCAGGACCCGCTCGCCCGGGGCCGCGGACCAGGCCTGCGCGACGAGGTTGCCGACGTTGCGATGGGTGATACCAACGCCTTTGGGCACGCCGGTGGAGCCGGAGGTGTAGATCACGTAGGCCAGATTGTGCCCCGTCGGCGCGGCACCGATCTCGGATCCGGCGGCGGCCGCGGGCGAGTCGAGATAGAGCGTGCGGGCCACCTCCGGGAGCTCGGCCGCCGTGCCGGGATCGGTCACCACGACGGTCGGCGCGGCGTCGCGCAGGACGAAGGCGAGACGGTCGGCGGGATAGGCGGGATCGATCGGCAGATACGCGCCGCCCGCTTTCAGCACGGCGAGCAGGGCCACCAGCAGGTCCGCCGAGCGGGGCAGGGCGACCGCGACGATACTGTCGCGCCCGACGCCGTAGGAGCTCAGCGTACGCGCGAAACATGTTGCCCGGGTATCGAGTTCGCGATAAGTGAGTTCGGCGTCCACGCTGATCACCGCGAGCGCGTCCGGGGTCCGCATGACCTGGGCTCGGAACAATTCGTGCAGCGTGTCGTCCCGCAGATCGATCGCGGTGTCGTTCCATCGCCGAAGCACGAGTTCGCGTTCCCCGGCTCCCAGCAGATCGATCGAGGCGACCGCGACGTCCGGATCGGTCACCACCTGGCACAGGATCCGCGCCAACCTGGCGGCCATCGCCGCGACCGTCGGCCGGTCGAGGACGTCCGGGCGGAATTCGAGCCGCAGCCGCAGGCCGGGGTTCGCCGCGGCGAACAGGGTGAGCGGGTAGTGCGTGGGCGCGTCGGAGCGCAGGTCGGCGATCGCGAGGCCGCTCGCGCCCGCCGCCGCGCCGATCGCGGCTTGATCGACCGGGTAGGACTCGAACCCGATCAGGGTGTCGAACAGCGTGTTCAGTCCGATAGCGCGCTGGATCTCGCTCAACCCGACATGGTGGTGGTCGAGCAGGGCGGTTTGCCGGGTTTGCAGCTTGGTCAGCACCTCGGTCAGCGTGTCCCGGGGCGCGCAGCGCACGCGGATCGGCACCGTGTTGATGAACAACCCGACCATCGAGTCGACCTCGGCTACGGCGGGCGGGCGGCCGGAGACCGTGGCGCCGGCGAGCACGTCGCCGCGGCCGGTCGTCGCGGCGAGCAGGATGCCCCACGCGGCCTGCACGACGGTGTTCACCGTGACGCCGAGCGTCGCGGCGCGGTGGGTGAGCTGGGCCGCGACCTCCGAATCCAGAAGCACGTCCAGGCGTTCGACCGAGGCCGAGCCCGTGCTCTCGCCCCCGAGCAGCGTGGGTTCGCGCACGCCGTCGAGTTCGTGCCGCCAGGCGGCGAGGGCCTCGCGCGGTTCGCGCGCCGAGAGCCAGCGCAGGAAGGTCTTGTACTCCGGTGCGGGCGCGAGAACACCGGAGCCGTAGTGCGCGAGCAGGTCTCGCAGGATCAGCGGCAGCGACCAGCCGTCCAGCAGGACGTGGTGGGCGGTGAGGACGAGTTCCGCGCGCTGCTCGGTGGTCAGGACCAGCGTCATCCGCAGCAGCGGTGGCGACGCGAGGTCGAAGTGCGCGGTCCGGTCCTCGGCAAGCAGGCGCTCCAGGGTCGCCTCCCGGTCCTCGTCGTCGCGCAGATCGATTGTCCGCCAGGGCAGGTCGAGATCGTCCACAACCACCTGGACCAGGTCGCCGGACGGGCTCGCGGTGAATCCCGCCCGCAGATTCGGGTACCGGTCCAGCAGAGCCCGCGCGGCCGCTCGGAGCCGCGGCGCGTCGACCTGTCCGGTCAGTCCGAAGACGACCTGCATGTGGTAGGCGCCCGCGTCCGAAATGGCTTGATGGAACACCAGACCCGACTGCATCGGGGTGAGCGGCCAGATGTCCGAGAGCCCCGGGTATCGCCCCGCCAGCAGCTCGAGGCCGCGCTGATCCAGGCGCACCAGCGGCACGTCCGAGGGTGTCAGGCCACCCGCGCCGGCGGTGTCGGCGTGTGCCGCCAGACCCAGGGCCGCGCTGCGCCACAGCTGCGCGAGCGCCGCCGTCTCGGCCGGCGCCAGGACGCCGGTCGGCGCCGCGAAGGACACCTGGAGGACCGGACCGGCGGCGGTGTCGACGACGATCGCGGTGATGTCGAGCGCGGACACGACCGGCATCGCGGGGTCGGGTTCCGGCGCGCCCGCTTCGTGGATCGGCGTCCACCCGGACCCGCGCATGCGCGCGGGAACCAGGTCCGCCGCGGTGAAACGGCCGAGATAGTTGAATCCGATCTGGCCGGTCGAAAAGCGCTCCAGCACAGCGGCTGTCGCCGGATTCAGGTATCGCAGCAGCCCGAAGCCCAGGCCCTGCCCGGGGACGGCGCGCAGCTGCTCCTTCACCGCCTTCAGGGCGCCGCCCGCCGTCGGCCCACCGGCACACAGCTGGTCCCACTCCCCCGGCGCGTCCAACCGCACCGGATACACATTCGTGAACCAGCCGACGGTGCGCGACAGGTCCGCGCCCGCGACCGCCGACTCCTCCCGCCCGTGTCCCTCCAGGCGCAGCAGAACGCCGGACTCCGCGTCGCCACGCCAGCGCCGCACCGCCGCGGCCGAGGCCGCCAGCAGGCCGTCCGCCACGCCCGCGCGGTACCGGGCGGGCAGCCGGGTCAGCAGCGCCTCGGTGGCCGCGACCGGAAGTTCGACGGTGCTGCGCCGCACCGTCCCCATCAGATCGACGGCGGGGTCCAGCGGCCGCGCGCCCAGCGGCGGATCCGGGGCGTCGAGAACTCGCCGCCACCAATCCAATTCCGCCACGACCTCCGGCGCGGACGACCGCTCGGCCAGCCCGTGCGCCCACCGGCGCAGCGATGTCCCCGTCTCGGGCAGGATCGGGGCCGAACCGGCGGACACGGCCCGCCACGCCGACACCAGGTCCGGCAGCAGGATCCGCCACGAGACCCCGTCGATCACCAGGTGGTGCGCCACGATCGCCAACCGGCCCGCCCGCTCCGGCCCCTCGTCGAACCACACGAACAGCACCGGCACGCCCGCCGCCGGAGCCAAACGCCGCACCGCCGCCGCCAGTTCCGCGGTGAGGTCCGCCGGGCCGGCGACCCGGTGCAGCACCGCCGCGACGTCGACCGTTCCCGCCGGAGCTATCTCGAGACCGCCGCGGGCCGCCGGGCCCGCCTCGGCGTCGACCAGGCGCGACCGCAGCACGTCGTGGTGATCCACCACGGCGGACAGCGTCGCCACCAGGCCCCCGTGGTCGATGCCCACGGGCAGTTCCAGCACCATCGACTGGCTGAAGTGGTCGAAGCCGGGGCCCAGGTCCCGGAGGAAGTGAGCGACCGGGAGCAGCGGCAGCCAGCCGATGCCGCCGCCGGGCAACTCCGTTGCGGTGACCGAGTTTTCAGGTTCGGCGTGGGCGGCGAGAGCCGCCACCGTGCGATGTTCGAAGACTTCGCGCGGGCTGAGCCGGACCCCCAGCGCGCGGGCCCGGGAGACGACCTGGATCGAGCGGATGCTGTCCCCGCCCAGTTCGAAGAAGCTGTCGTCGACGCCGACTCGCTCCAACCCCAGGACCTCGGCGAACACGGCGGCGAGCAGGTGCTCGCGGTCGGTGCGCGGCGGCCGGTAGCGGGTGGTGGCGGTGAAATCCGGGGCGGGCAGGGCGGCGCGGTCGAGTTTCCCGTTCGGGGTGAGCGGCAGCGCGTCGAGGATCAGCACGGCAGCCGGGACGAGGTGGTCCGGCAGGTGCTCGACGGCGAAGCCGCGGAGTTCGGCGGGATCGAGGTCGCTGTCGGTGGCGACCACATAGCCGATCAGCCGGTCACCGTCTGCCACGACCGCGGCCTGGGCCACCCCCGCGTGCCGTGCCAGCAGGTTTTCGATCTCGCCGGGTTCGATCCGGTAGCCGCGCACCTTGACCTGATCGTCGGCCCGGCCCTCGTATTCCAGCTGCCCGTCCGCGGTCCACCGCACCAGGTCGCCCGTGCGATACATCCGGCCGCCGTGCGGGTCGAAGGGGTCGGCGACGAATCGGGCGGCGGTCAGGCCGCCGCGGCCGTGATAGCCGCGCGCCACCTGCGCACCGGCGACATACAGTTCGCCCGGCACGCCGACCGGTACCGGTGCGAGCCACGAATCCAGGACGAACACCCGGGTCGCGGCGACCGGCCTGCCGATCGGGACGGTCGCGCCGAGCTCGGGTCCCGCGCTGTATTCGGTGACACACGCGGTGGTCTCGGTGGGGCCGTAGCCGTTGCGCACCTCGATCCCGGAGTAGCGCGACCGCAGCCGGCGCACGACCGGCGCGGGCAACTGGGCCCCGCCCGCGACGACGCGGCGCAGGCTGCACAGCGGTTCGCCCGGCTGGGTTTCGGCGTGCTCGAGCACCGCGGCCAGCAGCGGCGGTGTCGCGAACATGGCTGTCACCCCGTGGTTTTCGATCAGCCGGGTGAGTTCGATGGGGTCCGAGCGCTGTTCGGCGGCGAGCACCAGTGCCGCACCGGCGCACAGGGCGGGCCAGATCTCGAAGGTGGAGGCGTCGAACGCGACCGACGAGTGCACCAGCACCCGGTCTCCGGCCGCACCCGACCAGGCCTGCGCCACGAGATTCGCCACGTTGCCGTGGGTGACGCCCACGCCTTTGGGCACGCCGGTGGACCCGGAGGTGTAGATCACGTGGGCCAGGCCGCGCGGATCGGTAAGGGCGAGTTCGGCGTCGGGCGCGGGCAGGTCCAGCGACAGGTGCGGCGCGGTCGTCGGCGGCAGCTGGGCGGCCGTGGCCGCGTCGGTGAGCACGGCGATCGGCTCGGCGTCGCCCAGGATGAAGGCCAAACGCTCGCTGGGATAGCCGATGTCGAGCGCGAGATACCCGCTGCCGGACTTCAGCACCGCCAGCAGCGCCACGATCAGGTCGGCCGAACGCGGGAGCGCCACGGCGACAAGGCGATCCGGCCCGGCGCCGTGCGCCGCCAGGATGCGGGCGCACCGTGTCGATCGGGTGTCGAGCTCGCGATAGGTCAGTTCCCGGTCACCCGAGACCACCGCGATCGCCTCCGGTGTGCGCGCGGCCCGAGCCCGGAACATCTCGACCACCGTGGCGCCGGACACCGCCGCGCCCGTCTCGTTCCACTGCCGCAGCAGCAGCGCGCGTTCACCCGCGTCGAGCACGTCGATCGATCCGACCGGGGCGTCCGGCGCCGCCCCGGCCGCGCGCAGCACCCGCAGCAGGCGGGCCACCAGCGCCTCGACGGTGCCCCGGTCGAACAGGTCGGTCGCGTATTCGACCAGACCGCTCCAGCGGGGACCGTCGGCGATGGTGAAGAACAGATCGAACCGGGCCGCGGCGACCGACGCGCCGTAGGGCTCGAAGGTCGCGCCCGGCAGCGCCAGGCTGGGCAGCGCGTTGTTCTGGAACGCCATCGACACCTGGAACAGCGGATGCCGGGCCGCCGAGCGGGGCGGGTTCAGCAGCTCGACGAGCAGCTCGAACGGCAGATCCTGATTCTCGTACGCGGACAGCGCCTTGTCCCGGACCGATCCGAGCACCTCGGCGAACGACATGCTCGCCCGCACCCCGGCGCGCAGCACCCAGGTGTTGACGAAGAACCCGACCAGATCCGTGAGCGCGTCGTCGGTGCGGCCGGCGATCGGTGTGCCGAGCGGAATATCCTCTCCGGCACCGACTTTGAACAGCAGCACCGCCAGCGCGGACTGCAGCACCATCGACACCGTCGCGCCCTCGCGCGCCGCCAGCGCTTCCACGGCCGCGCGGATCTCGGAATCGAGCGTGAACGGCACCACTTCACCCCGATAGCTCGCGGTCCGCGGCCGCGGCCGATCGGCGGGCAGGCGCAGTTGTTCCGGCACACCGTCGAGTTCGGCGCGCCAATACTCGAACTCGCGCGCGGCGCGGCTGCCGGGATCGTCTCGCGCGCCCAGCAGTTCCCGCTGCCACAGCGTGTAGTCGACGTACTGCACCGGCAGCGGCGGCCACTCGGGTGTCCGGCCCGCCCGCCGCGCCGCGTAGGCCGCGGACAGATCCCGCAGCAACGGCCCCATCGACCACCCGTCCCCGGCGATGTGGTGCAGCAGCAGCACCAGCACGCACTCGTCGCCGCCGTACCGGAAGACACTGGCGCGCACCGGAATCTCCGTGGTCAGGTCGAAGGCGTACCGCACCGCGGCGGTCACCGCCGACTCCACCTGCGCGGGGTCCACCTCGGTTTCCGTGCAGGGCACCTCGACCTGATGGAGCACCCGCTGCGCGGGCACACCGTCCACCTCGCGGAAAATCGTCCGCAGACTCTCGTGACGCGCGAGAACATCGCCGAGCGCCGCGCGCAGTGCGGCCACGTCCAGCCCGCGCGAGCGCACCGCCAGCGGAATGTTGAAGGTGGCCGAGGGGCCTTCCAGCTGATGGATGAACCACAGTCGCCGCTGCGCGAACGACAGCGGAATCAACTCGGGCCGAGCATATTTCGTCACCGCCGGGTGTACCCGGCCGGCACCGGCGAGCCGGGTCGCCAGCTGTGCCACCGTCGGGGCGTCGAAGATGGTCCGGATCGCGACCTCGACGCCCAGCACCGCGCGGATCCGGCCCGCCAGCCGGGTCGCCAGCAGGGAGTGACCGCCGAGGGCGAAGAAGTTGTCGTCGACGCCGACGCGCGTGCGCCCCAGCAGGTCGGCGAACAGCTCCGCCAGCCGGCGCTCCGCGCTGGTCTCCGGCGCGCGATACGGCTGGGTCGCCCGGAGTTCGGGCACCGGCAGCGCGGCCCGGTCCACTTTCCCGCTCGCGGTCAGCGGCACCGCCTCGAGCACGACAACGGCGCTGGGCACCAGGAAATCCGGGAGCCGGTCGACCGCGAACCGGCGCACCTCGGCACCGTCGAGTTCCGCCCCCGCCCTGGCCACCACATACCCGACCAGTACCTTGCCGCCCGCGTCGGCATCGCGCGCCACGACGACCGCCCGCGACACCGAAGGGTGCTGCGCCAGCGCGGATTCGACCTCACCGGGCTCCACCCGGAAGCCGCGGATCTTCACCTGATCGTCGACCCGGCCCGCGAACTCCAGCTGTCCATCGGCGGTCCAGCGCACCACGTCACCGGTCCGGTACAACCGCCCGCCCGCCGGATCGAACGGATCGGCCACGAATCGCGCGGCGGTGAGCCCCGCCTTGCCGTGATAGCCGCGCGCCAATTGCGCACCGGCCACATACAGTTCGCCCGCCACTCCGGGCGGCACCGGACGCAGCCACGAATCCAGCACGTAGGCCCGGGTATTGGCCACGGGCGCACCGATCGGCACCGTCGCGACTCCGACCGGCACCCGGCAGCGCGTGACGTTCACCGTCGCTTCGGTCGGGCCGTAGAGGTTGTCGATCCGGATCTCGCCGAACACGGCACGGATCGCGCCCACCAGCTCTGCCGTGAGCAGGTCGGCGCCGGTGTCGATCTGGCGCAGGCTCGACAGCGGCGCGCCCGGCAGCGACGCGACGTGCTCGACCAGCGCCGCCAGCAGGGGCGGGGTCGCGAACAGCCGGGTCACCGAGCGCGTCCGGATCAGCCGGATGATCTCGGCCGGGTCCGAACGCTGCTCGGCGGCGAGCACCAGCGTCGCGCCGCCGCACAGGGCGGGCCAGATCTCATAGGTCGAGGCGTCGAAGGCGATCGAGGAGTGCACCAGCACCCGCTCCCCCGGCGGCACCGCCCAGGCCTGGGCGGTCAGGTTCACGACGTTGCGGTGCGTGACGGCAACGCCTTTGGGCACGCCGGTGGAACCCGAGGTGTAGATCACGTAGGCCAGGTTCGGCGCCGCCGCGGGCACGAGCGGGCCGTCCGGCGCCGCGGTCTCCGGCCGATCGACATACAGCGCTGGAATCGTGTTGTCCGGCAACAGCTTCGCGAGCTCGGAATGGGTGACCATCGCGACCGGCGCGGCGTCGGCCAGAACGTAGGCCAGCCGCTGTGCGGGATAGGCCGGATCGATGGGCAGATACCCGCCGCCGGCGCGCAGCACCGCCAGCAGGGCCACGACCAACTCCGCGGAGCGGGGCAGCGCGACCGCGACGACGCGGTCGGGGCCGACGCCGAGCCGCACCAGTTCGCGCGCCAAACACTCGGCCCGGCTGTGCAATTCACCGTAGGTGAGTTCGATGTCACCGGCGACGAGCGCGACGGCCGCCGGTGTTCGCTCCGCCCACTCCTGGAACCGATCGACCAGCGTGCCCGGGGAGACCTCGGCACCGGTAGCGTTCCACGAGTCGAGCACTCGCACGCGCTCCGCGGCGTCGAGCGTCTCGATCGCCCCGATCGGGACCTCGGGATCGGCGCTCAGCGCCCCCAGGATCCGGACGAACCGCGCCGCCATCGCCTCGGCGGTAGCCCGGTCGAACAGGTCCGTCGCGTACTCCAGGTGCAGGTCCCACCCCGATCCGGCCTCGGCGACGGTGAAGGTCAGGTCGAAGCGGGATATCGTGGCGTCCAGCGCGTAGGGCTCGAATCCGGCTCCGGCCAGCTCGAGGGTGGGCGCGGCGTTGTTCTGCATGCTCAGCAACACCTGGAACAGCGGATGCCGCGCGGCCGAGCGCACCGGGTTGAGCAGCTCCACCAGCAGTTCGAACGGCAGGTCCTGATTCTCGTAGGCGGCCAGCGCTTTCCGCCGGACCTGCGCCAGGAGCTCGGCGAACGACGCCCCGGGCGCCACCCGCGCGCGCAGCACCCAGGTGTTGATGAAGAAGCCCACCAGATCCTGCAACGCGTCGTCGGTCCGGCCCGCGATCGGCGAGCCGATCGGAATATCCTCCTCCGCACCGAGTTTGAACAGCAGCACGGCCAGCGCCGACTGCAACGCCATCGAGGCGGTGGCGCCCGCCCGGCTCGCCAGCCGCTCCACCCGGGCCCGCAGCGCGCCGTCGATGCCGACGACGACGAGATCGCCCGCATTGCTCGCCGCCCGCGGCCGCGGCCGGTCCACCGGCAAGCGCAATTGCTCCGGGACGCCCTCGAGTTCGCGCCGCCAGTACTCGAACTGCCGGGACAGCACGCTCTCCGGATCGGTGGGCGAACCCAGCAGTTCCTGCTGCCACAGCGTGTAATCCACGTACTGCACCGGCAGCGGCTCCCAGTGCGGCGAGCGCCCCTGCCGGCGCGCCGCGTAGGCCTGCGACAGATCCCGCAGCAGCGGCCCCATCGACCACCCGTCACCGGCGATGTGGTGCACCAGCAGCACCACCACGCACTCCGCCGCGCCATACCGGAAGACGTTGGCGCGCAACGGAATCTCGGCGGCGAGATCGAAGGCGTAGCGGGTCGCGGCGGTGACCGCCGCGTCCAGTTCCGCCGGAGCCACCTCGGCGACAACCACCGGCGCCGCGACGGCGTCGGCCGCCAGCACCCGCTGGGCGGGCACGCCCTCGTGGTCGACGAAGATCGTGCGCAGGCTCTCGTGCCGGGCCAGCACATCCGCGACGGCGGCCGTGAAGGCCGCGGCGTCGAATTCGCCGGTGACCCGGACCGCCACCGGCATGTTGTAGGTGGCGGAGGGTCCTTCGAGCCGATGGATGAACCACAACCGGCGCTGCGCGAACGACAACGGGATCATTTCTAGCTCACCTCTCGATTCATCCTGCGCAGCGCCGGGCGGCGGGACGGCGCCAGCTGCGACCACCGCGCGTCCAGCTCGGCGACCGTGGCCGCCTCGAACATCACCCGGATCGGCACCTCGACGCCGAGCACCGCCCGGATCCGGCTGGTCAGCCGGGTGGCCAGCAGCGAATGCCCGCCCAGGGCGAAGAAACTGTCGTCCAGGCCGACCCGGCCGACGCCGAGGATCTCGGCGAACAGCCCGGCCAGGGCCCGCTCCCGCTCGGTCTGCGGCGCCCGGTACCGGTTGGCCGAGAGCCACTCCGGCTCCGGCAGCGCCCGGCGGTCGAGCTTGCCGTTGGTGGTCAGCGGCATCGCGTCGATCACCATCACCACCGTGGGCACCATGAAATCGGGCAGGCGGTCGGCCGCGAAACCCCGCACCTCGGTGGGCAGCAGAGTGTCCTGGGGATTGTTGGCGTAGGCGGCGGGATCGCCCACCGCGACCGCCGGCAGGTAGACATCGGTCAGCGCCTCCCGCGGCCCGTCGCCGGACCGCAGGAAGACCGCGTCCATGCGCCCCGCCTCCGCCGACCAGGTCACCGCCGTCGTGTACCCGAGGTCGCGGCCCAGCGCGTGCAGATCCTCCGGCAGCAGCCCACCGTCGGGCCGATCCGCGACGTCGGCGAGGACGCCCTCGAAGTCGGCCGCGGCGGAGCCGGACAGTCCGGCGTGCGGAATCCCGGTGACCCGCAGGCCGTCGCGATGGCCGTCGCGCAGCAGCGCGCGCAGTGAATCATGGTCGCAGAACGCCGCTTTCGGCACCTGCGCCACCGAGGTCGGCGCGGGCCGCGGACGCAGCACGACGTCGTACCGGTACCGGGTCAGCTCGTTGACCGCGAACCCGCGCTTGAGGCCGATATCGACCCCGCCGAGGCCGAGGTCGCGGGCCACCGCCAGGAAGTAGTCCGGGGCCAGCAGCAGTTCCTGTTCCGCCGCGATGTCGCGGCGTACGCGGTCGGCCAGCGACGCGGGATCCTCGTCCGCGCGTGCGGCCTGCACGGCGGTGACGAATGGTTCGAGCAGATCCAGGTTGCGGACGTCACCGACGAAGATCGCGCCGCCGGGCGCGAGCAGCCGCAGGATCCGCTCCAGCACGCGCCGCAGATACCGTTCGCCCGGGAAGTACTGGACCACGGAGTTCAGCACGATGGTGTCGAAATAGTTCGCGGGCAAACCCTCGGTATCGTCCGCGGCCCGGACACTCGGGAAGACCCGTTCGGCCAGCGCCGGATCGTGTTCGGCCACTTGCCGTTCCAGCGTGGCGATGGTCGCGGCCGAGAGATCGGTCGCCCAGTACTCGGCGCAGTCGGGGGCGAGCTGGGAGAGCAGCAGGCCCGAACCCACGCCGATCTCGAGCACGCGCGCGGGCCGCAGTTCCCGGATCCGCTCGACGGTCGCCGAGCGCCACTCCCGCATCTGCGCCAGCGGGATCGGCTGCCCGGTGTAGGTGCTGTTCCAGCCGCCGAAATCCGAGCCGAAGCCGGCGGCGGGTTCGGCCGCGCGCTCGTCGGCCGCCGCCGCGTTCGCGGCGTACAGGTCGTCGTAGACCCGGCGCCACTGGCCCACGAGTTCGTCCTCGCCCAGCGCGGGCCCGGACCGATCCGCCACCACGTACCCGACCAGCTGGGGCCCGCCGGCCTCGGCGTCACGGGCCACGACCGCGGCCTGGGACACCGCCGGGTGCTGCGCCAGCACGGTTTCGACCTCACCCGGCTCGACCCGGAAGCCCCGGATCTTCACCTGATCGTCGGCCCGGCCCGCGAACTCCAACTGCCCGTCCGCGTTCCAGCGCACGACATCGCCGGTCCGGTAGAGCCGCCCGCCCGCCGGATCGAACGGGTCGGCCACGAACCGGGCCGCGGTCAGGCTCGGCCGCCCGCGGTAGCCGCGCGCCACCTGCGCACCGGCCACATACAGTTCTCCGGGCACGCCGACCGGGACCGGCGTCAGCCACGAATCCAGCACGAACACCCGGGTATTGGCGTGCGGCACCCCGATCGGCACCGCGCCCGACTCGGCGCGACCGGCGTCGTGATCGGTCACGCACGCCGTCGTCTCGGTGGGTCCGTACCCGTTGATCACCTGCGCGCGCGGGTATTTCGCGTGCAGCCGCCGCACGACGCCGGCGGTCAGCTCGGCGCCGCCGGCGATGACCGCGCGCAGACTCCGCAGCGGATCGCCGGGCAGGGTCTCGTCGTGATCGAGCAACGCGGCCAGCATCGGCGGCGTGGCGAACATCTTGGTGACCGCCCGGGTATCGATCAGCCGGGCGAGTTCGACCGGATCCGAGCGCTGCTCGCCCGCCAGCACCGCCGTCGCGCCGCCGGCCAGGGTGGGCCAGATCTCGTAGGTGGAGGCGTCGAAGGCGATCGAGGTGTGTACCAGGACCCGGTCGGCGGCCTCGATCGGCCAGGCCTGGGCGATCAGGTTCACCACGTTGTGGTGGGTGACGGCAACGCCTTTGGGCACCCCGGTGGAACCCGAGGTGTAGATCACATACGCCAGCTGCTCCGGTCGCGGCGGCGCGAGCGGCAGACCGGCGTCGACTGCGGCGGCGTCCTCGACGCGCAGGCACCGTTCCGGCGGGCCGGGCAGCAGCGGCTCGGTCGCGGCGTCGGTGAGCACGACCGCGGGCGCGGCGTCGGCCAGGACGAACGCCAGCCGATCGGCCGGATAGGCCGCGTCGATCGGCAGGTACGCGCCGCCCGCCTTCAGCACGCCCAGCAGCGCCACGATCAGGTCGGCGGTGCGCGAGAGCGCGACGGCGACGACCTGGTCGGCGCGCACGCCGCGCGCACGCAGCGCGGAGGCCAGCCGGTCGGCGCGAACGTCCAGCTCCCGGTAGGTCAGCTCGGTGTCACCGCAGTCGACCGCGATCGCCTCCGGCGCTCGCTCGACCTGCGCGCCGAAGGCTCCGACCAGGGTGGTCTCCCGCAGGTCCACCGCGGTCTGGTTCCACTCCCGCAGCACGCGAGCGCGTTCCGCGGCGCCGAGCACGTCGATCGAGCCCACCGGCGCGTCCGGGAGCGCGGCCACCTGGCCCAGGATCTGCACGAAGCGGGCCGTCATCGACTCGACCGTGCCCTGGTCGAACAGCTCGGTCGCGTACTCGACGAACCCGCCCCACGCCGCGCCCGCGGGCGCGTCGGCGACATTGAAGAACAGATCGAACCGCGCGGCCGCGAGCGAGGCGTTGTAGGACTCGAACCGCAGGCCCGCGAGCTCGAGGGTGGGCAGCGCGTTGTTCTGGAACGCCAGCGACACCTGGAACAGCGGATGATGCGCGGCCGAGCGGACCGGATTGAGCAGCTCCACCAGCAGCTCGAACGGGATGTCCTGATTCTCGTAGGCCGCGAGCGCTTTCGCCCGGACCTGCGCGAGGATCTCCGCGAACGAGGCGCCCGGCGCGACGGCCGTGCGCAGCACCCAGGTGTTGACGAAGAACCCCACCAGATCGGTCAGCGCGTCATCGGTCCGGCCCGCGATCGGCGCACCGATCGGAATGTCCTCCCCCGCACCGAGTTTGAACAACAACACCGCCAGCGCGGATTGCAGCACCATGGATACGGTCGCACCCTGGCCCGCCGCCAGCCGCTCCACGCCCGCGCGCACCTCGGGGTCGATCTCGAACAGCACCATGTCACCGCGATAGCTCGCCACCTTCGGACGCGGCCGATCGGCGGGCAGGCGCAGCTGATCGGGCACACCGTCGAGTTCGCCGCGCCAGTACTCGAACTGGCGCGCCAGCACGCTTCCCGGATCCTGCGCGTCGCCGAGGAACTCGCGCTGCCACAGCGCGTAGTCGACGTACTGCACCGGCAGCGGCCGCCAGTCCGGCGCACGCCCCGCCAGGCGCGCCGCGTACGCCTGCGACAGGTCCCGCAGCAGCGGGCCCATCGACCAGCCGTCACCGGCGATGTGATGGATCAGCAGCACCAGCACGCACTCCTGCGGGCCCGCGCGGAAAACGGTGGCGCGGATCGGAATCTCGGCGGTGAGATCGAACCCGTAGCGCATGGCCGCGGCCCGTTCGGCGTGCTCGACCGCACCGCCGGTGTCGGTGATGGTGACCGGTACGGCCAGGTCCGCCGCCGCCAGGACCCGCTGGGCGGGCACGCCCTCGGTGTCGACGAAGACCGTGCGCAGGCTCTCGTGCCGGGCGATCACGTCACCGACCGCCGCGCGGAACGCCGCCGCGTCGAACGCGCCCGTCAACCGGACCGTCAGCGGCATGTTGTAGGTGGCCGAGGGACCTTCGAGACGATGGATGAACCACAGCCGCCGCTGCGCGAACGACAACGGCACCCGCTCGGGACGCGGGCGGCGGGTGAGCGCCGGGCGCACGTGCCCGCCCGGATCGAGCCGGGTCGCCAGCTCGGCCACGGTCGGGGCGTCGAACACCGTGCGGATCGGGACCTCCGCACCCAGCACCGCCCGGATCCGGCTGGTGAGGCGGGTCGCCAGCAGCGAGTGGCCGCCCAGGGCGAAGAAGTCGTCGGTCGTGCCGACCCGCTCCAGGCCCAGGATCTCGGCGAACAGCTCGGCCAATACGCGTTCCCGGTCGTCGGCCGGGGCGCGGTACTCCCCCGCCGCGACGAACTCCGGATCCGGCAGGGCGTGGCGGTCGAGTTTGCCGCCCGCGGTCAGCGGCAGCGCCTCGAGCACCTGGACCGAGCTGGGCACCATGAACTCCGGCAGGCGCTCGCTCGCCCAGCGGCGCACCTCGGCGGCCAGCAGGCCGGCGCGCGGATCGTTGGCGTGGCTCCCGGACGCCGGCGCGGCGGGCCGGTAGGTGCCGGTCAGCGGACGGCCGCGCACCGTGGCCGGATCGAGGAAGAGCACGTCCATCTGCCCCGGCTCGGCCGACCAGGTGACCGCCGTCGTGTACCCGGCCCGCGCGCCGAGGCGGTGCAGGTCCTCGGGCACCAGACCGTCGTGCGCGCCGTCGAGCACGCCCTCGAAGCCGACACCGGCGTCGTCGCCTGCTCGGCCGTCCCGAATCCGCTGTGTCACTGCGATTTCGGCGGTTAGGCCGTGGTGCGGGACACCGACCACCCGGATGCCGGCGGTCCGCTCGCTCGCCAGCAGTGACCGCAGCGCCTCCGGGCCGCCGAAAGGCACGCTCGGTATCCCGGTGCACGAGAACGGATCCGCGGGAGCCTTGCGCAGCACGACGTCGTACCGATAGCGGGTCAGCTCGTTCATCGCGTACCCGCGCTTGAGCCGCACGTCGATCGCGTCGAAACCACCTATGCCGGTGAAGAACTCCGGAGCCAGCAGCAACTCCTGCTCGGCCGCGATATCGCGGCGCACCCGATCCCGCACCGCCACCGGATCCGCACCACCGTGCCGGCGCACCTGCACCGCCGTCGCGAACTCGGTCAGCAACGCGTAATTACGAACATCGCCGACGAACACCGCGCCACCCGGAGCCAGCAGTTCCGCGACGCGCTCGAGCACGGTCCGCAGGTAGCCCGCACCGGGGAAGTACTGCACGACGGAATTCACGACGACGGTGTCGAAATGGCCTGCGGGCAAGCCGGTCACGTCGTCGGCGGCCTGGGCGCGCAGGTGCACCCGGTCGGCGAGGGCGGCGTCGAGTTCCGCGAGCTGGCGGCCCAGCGTGGCGATGGTGGCGGCGGAGAAGTCGGTGGCCCAGTATTCCGCGCAGTCCGGAGCGAGCTGCGACAGCAGCAGACCCGAGCCGACGCCGATCTCCAGCACCCGCGCCGGCCGCAGTTCCCGGATGCGCTCGGCGGTCGTGGACCGCCACTCCCGCATCTGCTCCAGGGGAATCGGCTCGCCGGTGTAGCTGCTGTTCCAGCCGTCGAAACCCGCGCCCAACTCCGCCGTCGGCGCCTGGGCGTGCGGGTCGGCGGCGGAATACAGGTCGTCGTAGACCCGCTGCCACTGGCCGACCAGCTCGGACGCGCCCACAGCCGGTCCGGACCGGTCGGCGACGATATAGGCCGCCAGCTGCTTGCCGGCTGCGGCGTCGCGGGCGACCACGACCGCGCGCGCGACCGAAGGATGCTGGGCGAGAACGTTTTCGATCTCCCCGGGCTCGACCCGGAAGCCCCGGATCTTCACCTGGTCGTCGCTGCGGCCGGCGAATTCCAGCTGCCCGTCCGCGCGCCAGCGCACGACGTCACCGGTGCGGTACAACCGGCCGCCCGCCGGATCGAACGGGTCGGCCACGAATCGGGCGGCCGTCAGGCCCGCCCTGCCGTGGTACCCGCGCGCCAATTGCGCACCCGCGACGTACAGTTCGCCCGCCACCCCGGCCGGAACCGGCGCGAGCCACGAATCCAGCACGTATACCCGGGTATTGGCGACCGGCGCGCCGATCGGCACGGTCGTGTCGCGGCTTTCGCCCGCCGCGGCGACCGGGTAGCTGGTGACGTCGACCGTGGCCTCGGTCGGTCCGTACAGGTTCTCGATCCGCACCTCGCCGACCGTGCGCTCCAGCGCTCGCACCAGGCCCGTATCGAGCGTGTCGGCTCCGGTGTTGATCTGCCGAATACTCTGGAACGGGTTGCCGGGCAAGCACTCCGCGTAATCGATCAGGGCCGCCAGCAGCGGCGGCGTGGCGAACAGCTTCGTCACCGTCCGGTCCTGGATCAGGGTCGTGATCTCGGCCGGGTCCGAACGCCGCTCGGCCGCGACCACCAGGGTCGCGCCCCCGCACAGCGCGGGCCAGATCTCGTAGGTCGAGGCGTCGAAGGCCACCGACGAGTGCACCAGCACCCGATCACCGGGCCGCGCCTGCCACGCCTGGGTCACCAGGTTCACGAGATTGGAGTGAGTGATGCCGACGCCCTTCGGCACGCCGGTGGAACCTGACGTGTAGATCACGTACGCCAGATTCTGTGGGGCGGCCGGGCGGACCGGACCGCCTCCGTCGCCGACGCAACCCACATCCCACCGCGGTATTCCGTTGTCCGGCAGCAGATCCGCGGTGTCCGCGTCGGTGAGCAGCACCACCGGCTCGGCGTCGGCCAGCACGAAGGCCAGCCGATCCGGTGGGTAGGCCGGGTCCAGCGGCAGGTACGCCCCGCCCGCCTCGAGCACGCCCAGCAGCGCGACGACGAGGTCGGCCGAGCGCGGCAGGGCGACCGCGACCACGCTGTCGGCCCGCACGCCCTGCTCGACCAGCGCCCGCGCGAGCCGGGCGGCGCGCGCCCCGAGTTCGCGGTAGGTCAGTTCGGTTTCCCCGCACAGCAGCGCGACCGCCTCGGGTGTCCGGTCGATCCGCGCGCGCACCAGATCGACCAGGGTGCCGCCGGGGACGGACACGGCGGTGTCGTTCCAGTCGCGCACGATCCGGTGCCGTTCCCCGGCATCGAGCACCTCGATGGACCCGACCGGGATGCCCGGCTCGGCCACCAGCCGCCGCAGCAGGCGCACCCAGCGCGCCGCCATGGCCTCGACGGTGGAACGGTCGAACAACTCCGTGGCGTACTCGACGAACGCCTGCCACCCGGTGCCCGCCGGGGCGTCGGCGACATTGAAGAACAGGTCGAAACGCGCGGTGCCGGTCGGCGCGCTGCGCGCCGCCAGTTCGACGCCGGCCAGACGCAGATCCGGCAGGGTGTTGTTCTGGAAGGCCAGGGTGACCTGGAACAGCGGATGATGCGCCGCCGAACGCGCCGGATTCAGCAGTTCGACCAGCAGCTCGAACGGAACGTCCTGATTCTCGTACCCGGCCAGCGCCTTGGTCCGGACCCGGCCGAGCAGCTCGGCGAAACCGGCCGCCGGGCGCACGTTCGCGCGCAGGACCCAGGTGTTGACGAAGAACCCGACCAGATCCGCCAGCGCGTCATCGGTCCGGCCCGCGATCGGCGCGCCGATCGGGATATCCTCTCCCGCACCGAGTTTGAACAGCAGCACCGCCAGCGCCGATTGCAATACCATCGACACGGTCGCGCCCTCGCGCGCGGCGAGCCGCTGCACGGCGAGCCTGGTCTCGGCATCGATCTCGAAGTGGACCATGTCCCCGCGATAACTCGCCACGCGGGGGCGCGGCCGGTCTCGCGGCAGGCGCACCTGTTCGGGCAGGCCGTCGAGTTCGCCGCGCCAGTACTCGAACTGACGCGCCAGCACGCTGCCGGGATCGGCGGCGTCGCCGAGGAATTCGCGCTGCCACAGCGTGTAGTCGACGTACTGCACCGGCAGCGGCGACCAGTCCGGCGCGCGGCCGGTCAGCCGGGCCGCGTAGGCGAGCGAGAGGTCCCGCAGCAGCGGCGTCAGCGACCAGCCGTCGCCCGCGATGTGATGGATCAGCAGCACCAGAACGCACTCGTCCGGGCCGCGCCGCAGGACGGTGGCGCGCAGCGGGATCTCGGTGGCGAGATCGAAGCCGTACCGGGCCGCCTCGGCCACCGCCGCGTCCAGCTCGCCGGGCGTGGCGCTGTCGGCGGCGAGCTCGAGGAACGGCGCCTCGACGCCGTCGGCGGCCAGTACCCGCTGCGACGGCACGCCCGCCACCTCGGGAAACACCGTGCGCAGGCTCTCGTGCCGGGCGACCACGTCACCGATCGCGGCGCGCAGGGCCGCGCGGTCCGCACCGCGCAACCCCACCGCCAGAGCCATGTTGTAGGTGGCCGAGGGGCCTTCCATGCGATGGATGAACCACAGCCGCCGCTGCGCGAACGACAGCGGCACCACCTCGGGCCGCGGCCGGGCCGTCAGCGCCGGGCGCACCTGGACCGCGCGGTCGAGCCGCGTCGCCAGCTGGGCGACCGTCGGCGCGTCGAAGACCGTGCGAATCGGGACCTCGACGCCGAGCACCGCCCGGATCCGGCTGGCCAGCCGGGTGGCCAGCAGCGAGTGCCCGCCCAGTTCGAAGAAGCTGTCGTCGACGCCGACCCGCTCCCGTTTCAGGATCTCGCCGAACAACTCGGCCAGCACGCGTTCGTGCGCGCCGCTGGGCGCGCGATAGTCCGCGGTGGACGTCAGATCCGGCGCCGGCAGCGCCGCCCGGTCCACCTTGCCGTTCGTGGTCAGCGGCATCGACGGCAGGACCAGCACCGCTGCCGGGACCATGAACTCCGGCAGCCGGCCGGCCGCGAACCGGCGCACCTGCTCGCCGGATTCCACCGGACCGACCACGTAGCCGATCAGCTGTTTGCCGCCGGTGGCGCTCTCGCGCGCCAGCACGAACGCCTGCGAGACCGAAGGATGCTGGGCCAGTGCGTTTTCCACCTCGCCCGGCTCGACCCGGAAGCCCCGGATCTTCACCTGGTCGTCGCCGCGGCCGACGAACTCCAGCACACCGGCGGCGGTCCAGCGCACCACGTCACCGGTGCGATAGAGGCGGCCGCCGTCCGGGGCGAAGGGGTCGGCGACGAACCGCGCCGCGGTGAGTCCGGCTTTGCCGTGATAGCCGCGCGTCAGCTGGGCTCCGGCCACATACAGTTCGCCCGCCACGCCGATCGGCGTGGGCCCGAGTCGCGCGTCCAGCACGAACGCCCGCACATCCGCGAGCGGCGCCCCGATCGGCACCGAGGTCGTGTGGTCGGCGGCCGCGGCGAAGCTGGTCGCGAAGACCGTGGTCTCGGTGGGTCCGTACCCGTTGAGCACGCGGATCGCACCCATGCGTTGCCGCAGTCGCGCGACCAAGCCCGGCGCGAGTTCCGCACCGCCGGCTATCACCTGCTCCACGCTGCGGAACCCGGTGGCGGGCAGGGTTTCCGCCTCGTCCAGCAGCGCCGAGAGCAGAGCGGGCGTGCCGAACATCTTCGTCACCGACCAGCGCGCGATGAGGGCGGCGAGCTCGGCGGGGTCCGAACGCTGCGCGCTCGCCACGACGACGGCGCCGCCGCTGACCAGCGCGGGCCAGATCTCGTAGGTGGAGGCGTCGAAGGCCACCGAGGAGTGCACCAGCACCCGCTGGCCCGCGCCGACCGAAAACGCCTGTGTGGCAAGGCTGCCCAGGTTGCGGTGGGTCACCAGCACGCCCTTGGGCACGCCGGTCGAGCCGGAGGTGTAGATCAGGTAGGCCGAATTCTCGGCGCGCACGCGGACTTCCGGGCTCGACGCGTCCACCTCGTCGTCGAGTTCGTCGAGATACACACGCGGGGCGGCGGCGGGCAACATCGGTTCCGTCGCACGATCGGTCAGGACCAGCGCCGGGGCGGCATCGGCCAGCACGAAGGCCAGTCGTTGCGAGGGGTAGGCGGGATCGATCGGCAGATACGCGCCACCCGCCTTCAGCACCGCCAGCAGGGCCACGATCAGGCCGGGTGAGCGCGGCAGGGCGACCGCCACGACGACCTCGGGACCCACGCCACGCGAGATCAGCACGCGCGCAAGTCGATCGGACCGCGCGTCGAGCTGCCGATAGGACAGCTCCCGCTCGGACCACACGACCGCCGTCGCGTCCGGGGCCGCCTGGGCCTGAGCCCGGAACATCTCGACCACGGTGCCGTAGCGGCCGGCCCGGCCGGCGGTGTCGTTCCACCGGCGCAGCACCAGTTCGCGTTCGACGTCGTCGAGCACGTCGATCGAACCCACGAGAGTGTCCGGCGCGGCGGTGATCTCCCGCAGGATCCGCACCAGCCGGGCGGCGGTGGCGGTGATCGTGGACCGGTCGAACAGGTCGGTGGCGTACTCGATGAACCCCTCCCACCCGGTGCTCGCCGTCCGGCCGCCGGCGGCCTCGCCGAGGTTGAAGGTCAGGTCGAATCGGGAAGTGGTGGCGGCGGGCGGCCGGGGATCGACTGTGACGCCGGGCAGTTCGAGGGTGGGCAGCGGATCGTTCTGCAGGGTCAGCAGCACCTGGAACAAGGGCTGATGCGCCGCCGAGCGGACCGGATTGAGCATTTCGACCAGCAGATCGAAGGGGGCGTCCTGGTTCTCGTAGGCCGCGAGCGCCTTGGCCCGGACCTGCGCGAGGATTTCGGTGTACGACGCCTCCGGCGTGACGGCCGTGCGCAGCACCCAGGTGTTGACGAAGAAACCCACCAGATCGGTCAGCGCGTCATCGGTCCGGCCCGCGATCGGCGCACCGATCGGAATATCCTCCCCCGCACCGAGTTTGAACAACAACACCGCCAACGCGGACTGCAGCACCATCGACACCGTCGCGCCCTGGCTCCCCGCCAGCCGCTCCACCGCGCCACGCGTCTCGGCGTCGATCTCGAACAAGACCAGGTCACCGCGATAACTCGCCACCCGCGGCCGCGGCCGATCGGTGGGCAAACGCAACTGCTCGGGCAGACCGTCCAACTCGGCACGCCAGTAATCGAACTGCCGCGCCAGCATGCTGGCCGGGTCGCTAGCGGCCCCCAGCATGTCCCGCTGCCACAGCGCGTAGTCGACATACTGCACGGGCAGCGGCCGCCACTGCGGCGCCCGGCCCGCCGAGCGCGCCGTGTACGCCTCCGACAGGTCCCGCAGCAGGGTGGTCACCGACCAGCCGTCCGCCGCGATGTGGTGGATCAGCAGCACCAGCGTCCAGTCGGTCTCGCCCGCGCGCAGCACGCTCGCGCGGATCGGCGGCTCGGCGGACAGGTCGAACCGGTAGCCCGCCGCCTCCGCGACCGCCGCGTCCAGGGCGACCGGCTCGACGTCGGCGACGCGCACCGGCACCTCGGCGGCCTCGGCGGCGAGCACCCGCTGGGCGGGCACGCCCTCGGTCTCCAGATACACCGTGCGCAGACATTCGTGCCGGCCCACCACGTCGCGCAGCGCCGCCGCGAACGCGGCCGCGTCGAACGCTCCGGTCAGCCGCGCCGTCAGCGGGACGTTGTAGGTGGCCGAGGGCCCCTCGAGCCGGTGGATGAACCACAGCCGCCGCTGCGCGAACGACAACGGCACCACCTCCGGCCGCGGCCGGGGCGAAAGCCGCGGGCGGACCGAGACATCGGCGTCCAGCCGAGTCGCCAATTGCGCGACCGTCGGCGCGTCGAACACCGTCCGGATCGGGACCTCGACGCCCAGCACCGCCCGGATCCGGCTGATCAGGTGCGTGGCCGAGAGCGAGTGGCCGCCCAGCTCGAAGAAGCTGTCGTCGGCGCCGACCCGATCGCGGGCGAGCACCTCGCCGAAGAGCCGGGCCAGGGCCTGCTCGCGATCGTCGCGCGGGGCGCGGTAGCGCGCCGCCGCCGTGAGCGCGGGCAGCGGCAGCGCCGCCCGGTCGAGTTTGCCGTTCGCGGTCAGCGGCAGCGCGTCGAGCACCACGACCGCGGTGGGCACCATGAACTCCGGCAGGCGCTCGGCCGCGAAACGGCGGATCTCCCCGCTCGCGGTGGCCTCGTCGGCGACCACGTAACCGATCAACTGCTTGCCGCCGCCGGTGTCCCGCGCGATCACCACCGCCCGCGAGACCGCCGGGTGGCGGGCAAGCACGGTCTCGACCTCGCCGGGCTCGACCCGGAAGCCGCGCACCTTGACCTGATCGTCGGCCCGGCCGATGAACTCCAGCACACCGGCCGCGGTCCAGCGCACCACGTCTCCGGTGCGGTACAGCCGGCCGCCGGCCGGATCGAAGGGGTCGGCGACGAAACGCGCCGCCGTCAGCGCCGCGCGCCCGTGATAGCCCCGGGCCAGTTGCGCACCGGCCACATACAGCTCCCCGGCCGTGCCCACCGGCACCGGCGACAACCACGAATCCAGCACGAAGACGCGCATGTTCGGCAGCGGCGTGCCGATCGGACTGCCACCGCGATCACCATGGGCCGCAACCAGTTCCAGCTTCGTCACGTGCACGGTGGTCTCGGTGATGCCGTACATGTTCACCAGCGCCGGGCCGTCGCCGTACCAGTCGCGCAGATCGGCCGGGTGCAACGCCTCGCCGCCGAAGATCACCAGGCGCAGCGCCGAATCCGGGGCTCCGCTCGCGGCGCGCGCGTCGGTCAGCGCGTGGAAGGCGGACGGCGTCTGGTTCAGGACCGTCACCCCCGTCTCGCGGATCAGGCGCCACAGGGCGGCCGGGGTGCGCACCACGTCCCACGGCACGACGACGACCCGGCCGCCGTGCAGCAGCGCGCCCCAGATCTCCCAGACCGAGAAGTCGAACGCCGGGGAATGGCACCACGCCCAGACGTCGTCCGCGCCGAACTCCCACAGTCCGGCGGTGCCCAGGAACAGCGACGCGATGTCGCGATGGGTGACGACGACGCCCTTGGGCGTTCCGGTCGAACCGGAGGTGTAGATCAGATAGGCGAGATTGCCCGGCTCCGGTCGCGTCGCCGGGCCGCCCCCGGCTGCGGCGGCCGCCTCAAGCAGGAGGTGCGGCGCGGCGCTGTCCGGCAGCGTGGCCGAGGTCGCCGCGTCGGTCAGGATCGCGACCGGGGTCGCGTCCGCGAGCACGAAGGCCAGGCGCTCGGGCGGATATCCCGGATCGAGCGGCAGGTAGCCGCCGCCCGCCTTCACCACCGCCACGATCGCGACGATCAGCTCCGCCGAACGCGGCAGCGCCACCGCCACCACGCTCTCCGGCCCGACACCGCGCGAAATCAGCCCGTGCGCAACCGCTTCGGCCCGCTGGTCCAACTCACGGTAGGTCAGCCGGGTATCGCCGCACACCACCGCGACCGCGTCCGGCCGGTCGGCGACGCTGCGTTCGAACAGGCCAAGCAGCGTGGCCCCCGCCTCGACCGGCGCCGCCGTGTCGTTCCACGCCTCCAGCACCCGGGCGCGTTCGGCGCCCAGGATGTCGACCGCGCCGATCGGCGCGGCGGGCTCGGCCACGGCCTGCCGCAGGTAGCACGCGACCGACTCGAGATAGCCGTGCAGGTCCTCGTCGGTGTAGAGCCGCGCGTCGCCCTCGATGCGCAGGTAGCCGCCGCGTTCGGCGTGCCGCTCGTAATAGAACACGATCGACAGGTCGCCGCTGCTGCCCGCCGAGAACAGTTGCACGTCGGCCGCGCCGTGCGTCATCCGCAGCGCGCCGAAGAACGACATGACGTTGACCACCGGCCCGAAGGCGTCGGCCGTGGCGCGCTGCAGATCGCGCCGGATATTCGACATGCCGTAGCGCAGATGGTCCTTGGCGCTCACGACGCTGCCGCGCAGGCGGTCCGCGAGCTCGCCGAGGGAGGTGTTCCGGCTGGATTTCACCGGCAGCGGAACCGTGTCCGAGAGTTGACAGGGCGTGTGCCGGGCGATGGCGTGCTGGTTGGAAACCGGCATCTGGAGGCAGAATTCGTCCCGTGCGGCGTAGCGCTGGACGGCGGCGGCCGCGACGGCGAGCAGCAGATACGGCAACCGGACGCCGAGCGTCTCCGCCGCGGCCAGCAACTCGCGCAGCTCGGTGCCGGACAGACCGCGCGAGCAACCGGCCCGCCCGGGCCGCGCGTCCGGGCCGGCGCTGCCGGACAGGCGCAGCGGCTCGGTGCCCACCGGGATCTGCCGGCGCCAGTACTCCCGGTCGATCGCCTGCTGACCGGCGCGATAGCGGCGGTCGCTGTCGAGAATGTCCTCGACGCTCACGAAATCGGCGGGGGCGACGGGCGTGCCGTCGACCGCGGCGTCGTAGACGTCCAGGACGCGCTGCGCCCAGGTGACCACGCCGACACCGTCCATAATGATGTGGTGGAAACACAGCGCCAGCAAATAGTGCCCGGCGCCGATTTCGAGCAGCGCCACCCGGAGCAGGGAATCCGCGGCCAGGTCGAACCCGAGTTCCCGCTCCGCGGACATGTATTCGAACGCGGCGGCTTTCGGATCGGTGCGGGCGGTGTAGTCGTGATGCACCGGCTCCCACTCCCGGATGTCCCGCGCGACCTGCACCGGACAGTCGGCGCCGCGCACGAAATTGACTGTCAGCGCCTCGGATTCGGCGTACACCCGGCGCACCGCGTCGAGGAAGCGGTCATGTTCGAGCTCCGCGCGAATATCGATATACACGACGCAGTTGTTCGGGACATCGGACAGCTCGTGTGCTAACCAGAGCTCTTTCTGAATCGATGTCAGACCGCGCGGCCGTGAATTACTGACGGATTCCATGGCTATCCCCTCGCTGATCAACCTCGGCGGGCCGACACCGGTCACCCGGCCGAGTTCCCGCTACCCGAACACTGTGGGACACAATGCTTTCCGCGCCGAGCGCGGACGGCATCGGACCGTCACGGTCTGGGCATCGCTCTACCGACTACACGAACTGGACGCTTGACCTTCATTGGATGAACCGCTCGAATCGGACAGTCTCTCGACTGCCCGTTACCTAGGAGCCCCCGAACCATGGCGCGGCACACTGGATCAGTATGTCGCAGAAGGGCGAACTGTCCATGTCTTACAGCGCGATTCGCGGACCGAACTGATAACTATTCAGGTTCTGTTCCGCCACACGCCAGATTTCACGGTTCGGAACCGAATACCCGGTTCGCTCACGGCATGCCGGTTTGACACCCTTCGAAATCGCTGATACCGCTTCGTAATCCGCCGTGACCGGCATAAAGGCATAGTCCGGCAGGTTTCGCCGCGGCCCCCAGGCAATGGATCTCCCTAATCTGAAATTGTTTCTTGTCGAGTTTCAGCGGTGAAATACGGACATAAACAGCCGGTACGCCATCGGTGCAGCAACATTTGTGACACCTGGTTCGTTTATCTAGCTTCAGCCTGCCTTCGGACTCGTATCGAGCCGAAAGCAGACCTCGACACTGGGACAGGCCCCGAACCGTGTCGTGCGACACGAGTTCCGGTGTCACATCCGGTCTTTCGGGATGTCGATCTTCCTGCATGATGGGCGCATGCTCCCCACCGAAGGTTTGGTCCAGGCAGCACGGCGTCGGGCCGTGATCGACACACCCCTCGGTACCGTGGAGTTCGCCGTCGCCGTGGGCGCGCACGCGCTTGCGGCACAACCGAATACCGTGTGGCGCCTGCCCGGCGGCGCGCACCTGCACCGCTGGCAGCAGGCCGGCGCGACGGTGGATCTGCTGCTCGGCGGAATCGAACTCCCGGCCTGGGACGGCGGTGCGCCGGTGCCGATGTGGGCCGCCATCTGGCAGGTCCGCGCCGAGGCCGCGGTGGCCGGAGTGGTCATCGCGGCGGAGCTGTCCGATCTACCGGCCGACGCCTACGGCGGACCGGATTCCGGAGAGTGCCTGGCCGCGGTCACCGTCGAGAACGAGCACTTCATGGTCGCCATCGGCGGACCGGACGCCGAACTGCTCACCCTGCAGGCCGCCGACGGCCGGCTGATGCCCGCCGACTGGGTGGATCTGCTGCCGGACAGCGCCGAATACGGTGAGCGCTATACCGATCCGGCCGGGATCGCCTGGCACCTGCCCGGCCTGGCGCCCCGGGAGGTGGCCCGCCTCTGCGTCGCCACGGCCTGGTGCCCGCGCGACGACGACCGGCCCGCCGCCTGGTTCGCGGTCGACATTCCGCTCGACACGGCCTACCTCCACCTGGTGGCCGAGCCGCCCACCGGCGACGAGATCTGATCGTTCCTCGCCGGAACCGCGCCACGACGGGGTTACGGACCGGTACAGTTTCTGTCACGGGCAGGGCCGGAAGCGTTACCGCAGCGCGGTAGCACCAAAGCCGAAGCGGCCCACTGTGATCGACGCTAGGACCTGCTTTGCCGCACCATCGAGTAACTCCCGGTTCCCTTTCCGTTCAGGACCTGCTCGGTGCGATGAGCCCCGAGCAACCGGTCAGCCACCGCGCCGATCCCGGCCCCACCGGCCGATTCCGGGTCGCCGCCGGCACCGCCGTCGCGACCGGCGCGCTGCTCGGTTCCGTCGCCCAGCTGGCGCCCGCCACCGCGGTCGCCGCGCCCCCGCCACCGCCCACCGACCTGGGTGCCGAGAACCCACTGGACGCGGGCCTGCGCTGGCTCTCCTCGCTGGCGCCCGCGCCGCCGCCCGCCCCGGTCGTGGCCGAGCAACCCGCACCGCCCGTCGCCGATCCGGAGCCCGCGCCCGCGCCGGCCCCCGCACCCGCGCCGTTCGGCTTCGCCCACCTGCCGCCACAGATCGCCGGACCGCTGGCCCAGGCCGAGCAGATCGTCAAGAACCTCCAGGATCTCCAGCAGCAGGCTCCGCTCCAAGCCGCCCCGGCGCCCGCCACCCCCGCCGTGCTCCCGGTCGCAGGCCAGATCAGCTCCGAATTCGGCAGCCGCTGGGGCGGATTCCACTACGGCGTCGACATCGCCGACGCCCTCGGCACCCCCATCCACTCCGCGATGGGCGGCACCGTCCTGGAAGCCGGACCGGCCTCCGGCTTCGGCCAGTGGGTCCGCGTGCAGCAGGACGACGGCACCATCGCCGTCTACGGCCACGTCAACGACTACTACGTGCACCCGGGCCAGCGCGTGGAAGCCGGCGAGGTCATCGCCTCGGTCGGCAACCGCGGCCAGTCCACCGGCCCGCACCTGCACCTCGAGATCTGGGACCAGGCCGGCAACAAGATCGACCCGGTGCCGTGGCTGGCGGACAACGGCGTGCACATGCACGAACACTGGGGCGAGGACTGAGCCCCGGCGCCGAATCAGGCTCGGCCGGAGGTCATTCCGCCGTCCACCACGTACTCCGCACCGTTGCAGTAACTGGACTCGGTGCTGGCCAGGAAGACGACCAGCGGAGTCACCTCCTCCGGTAACCCCAAGCGGGCCAGCGGATTCGAGCCCCGATCCACCTCCGGCGCACCCGTGGCGCCGAGCATCGGGGTGAGGATCCCGCCGGGATGCACCGAGTTGACCCGTACGCCGTGCGGAGCCAGCTCCAGCGCGGCCGATTTGGTGAACCCGCGCAGCCCGAACTTGGAGGCGGTGTAGGCGTGCACGCCCGGCACGCCCTGGATCCCCGCGGCCGAGGAGATATTGACCACGGCGGCGGGCGCGGCCGCGACCAGGGCGTCGCGGGCGGCGCTCACCCCGAGGAACGGGCCGGTCAGATTGATGGAAAGCACGTTCTGCCATTGTTTCTCGGAGTATTCGCCGAGCGGGCCGCCGTCCAGGACACCGGCATTGTTCACCAGCACGTCGAGTTTGCCGAAGCGCCAGACGGTTTCGGCGACCGCCGCCGCCCAATCCCCGGCGCTGGTGACGTCGAGATGGATATAGCCGGCGCGGGGGCCGAGCTCGGCCGCCAGCGCCGCGCCCGCCGCGTCGGCGATATCGCCGATCATCACGGCCGCGCCCTCGGCGACGAAGGCGCGCGCGTGCGACGCGCCCATTCCCGAGGCCGCGCCGCTGATCAGCGCGACGCGCCCGGCCAATCGTGCACTCATCGTGCGTATCTCCCTGGTGGTCAGCGAACCGGCGCGTGCGGCCGCTCGGGGCGGAACACGCAGCGCGTGCCGGAGTAGATGGTGGGCATGCACTCGTTGCAGTGCACACAGGCCGAGCGGGTGGACTCCGCGGCGCGAATACGGTGCAGCAGAGCGGGTTCGCGCAGCAGCGCCCGGCCCATGGCGACGAATTCGAAGCCCTCGGTCCGGGCCAGGCGCATGGTGTCGGCATTGGTGATGCCGCCCAGCAGGATCAGCGGCAGGGACAGTTCCCGGCGGAAGTGACGGGCCCGCTCCAGCAGGTACGCCTCCCGGTAGGGATATTCCTTGAGGAACGCCCGCCCGGCGAGACGGAAGCCCAGGCGCGCCGGGCCGGGCAGGACCTTCGCGAAGGCGCTGCGCGGGGCGTCGCCGTGGAAGAGCAGCATCGGATTGAGCAGTGAACTGCCCGCAGTCAATTCGAGGGCGTCCAGCGTGCCGTCGGCCTCCAGCCAGGCGGCGACCTGAAGCGATTCCGGGACCGTGAGGCCGCCGCGCACGCCGTCCTCCATATTGAGCTTCGCGATGATCGCGAGCCGGCCGCCCACGGCCTCCTTGACAGCGCGGGCGATCTCACGCGCCAGCCGGGCCCGGTTGCCGAGCGAACCGCCGTAGTCGTCCTTGCGGCGGTTCAGCAGCGGGCTCAGGAAAGAGCTGACCAGATAGTTGTGGCCGAAATGGATCTCCACCGCGTCGAAGCCGGACTCCTCGGCCAGCCGCGCGGCATTCGCGTGCGCGGCGACGAGTTCGCGGATCTCCGCGGCCCCGGGACTGGCGGTGAAGGCCATGCCCAGCGGGTTGAACATCCGGCTCGGCGCGAGGGCCGGCGCCCGGTTGGAGGCGGCGTTGGCCACCGGCCCGGCGTGCCCGATCTGCGCGCTGATCGCGGCACCCTCGGCGTGCACCGCCTCGGTCAGTTCCCGCAGTCCCGCAACGGCTTCCGGGCGCATCCAGATCTGATGCCGGTCGGTGCGGCCGCCCGGCGCGACCGCGCAGTAGGCGACGGTGGTCAGGCCGACGCCGCCGGCGGCGACCTCGCGGTGGAAGTCGATCAGGTCCCGGGTCACCAGGGCGTCGGGGGTGCGGCCCTCGAAGGTCGCGGCCTTGATCACGCGGTTGCGCAGGGTGATCGGCCCGAGCCGGGCCGGGGCGAAGATATCGTTCATCGTTGTTCTCCCGGCGTCGTCAGACCGGCCACCACGAACTCGCGCAGAGTGTCCAGATCCGGCTTCGCCATTCCGTGTTCGTCGATTTCGGGGCTGCCGAATCGCATGATGATCAGATCGAAGGCGAGCATCCAGCGCCGGCGGCCCTCCCGGGCCTCGAGCTCGGGCAGCAGTGCGGCCCAGGCGCCCATCCGGAACCAGGGGCCCTGCCACGCGGTGCGGTGGCGGCCCAGCACGAAGCGTGCCAGCAGGCGAAGGTGCAAGCGGCCCAGCGGATCCCGCGCGAGCTGGACGAACGGCGCTAGCACGGCGTCGACCACCTCGGGCAGGGCCTGCGCGTCCGCACGGGCCAGCCCGGCCGCCCACAGCGGACTCAGCCGGTCCTCGATCAGCGCGCCGACCAGGGACTCCTTCGACCCGAAGTGATAGTGCACCGCGGCCGCGTTGGCGCCCGCCGCGGCGCAGATCGCGCGAACCGAGACGTCGTCATAGGGCTCGGTCAGCAGCAGTGTTTCGGCCGCGGCCAGCAGGCGCTGTCTCGTGCCGGTCTTGGCCTCGTCCACCATGCGAAGAAGTGAAACACGTTTCAACCGATAATTCAATCATTGATTGAATCCATGGTAGCGACGTGAACGGCGTTGCCGCCCTGATGTTTCGCGCGATACATCGCCGAATCCGAGTGCCGCAGCAGCCGCCGATAGCGGCGCTCACCGCGCGCCTCGGACGCCTCCAGCACGGCGACGCCGACGCTCGCGGTGACCCGCACCGGCAGATCGGAGACGCTCTCGACCGCCCGGCGCAACCGCTCCCCGATCGTGGCCGGGTCCTCCCGCAGGGCGCCGACCACCACGAACTCCTCCCCGCCCGTGCGCGCGACCAGCGTGTCACCCTCGACGGCCGCCCACAGCCGCTGCGCCGTGTGGATCAGCACCTCGTCGCCCAGAGGGTGACCGAAGGTGTCGTTGACCGCTTTGAACCGGTCCAGATCCACCGTCGCGATGAACATCGCGGTGCGCCGCTGCCGACGCCCGATCGAGGACAGATGCGCGTTGAGCCCCCGGCGATTCCACAGTCCGGTCAGCGGATCCGACAGCGCGTCCACCCGCAGCAGCCAGTGACTGAACTGCATGAACGGGAGCACGACGCCGACCACGACCACCATCACCAGGATGACGCCCAGGCCCAGGGCGATATCGGCGCGCCGGCTCGCGCCGGGCTCGGCGAGATCACCGATGGCCAGCAGCACGGCGAGCAGCACGCTGGTCAGGACGGTCGAGGCGATGTGCAGGGCCAGAATCCGCGGACCGTGGAAGACGGCCGCATAGCCGCCCATCGCCGCTAGCAGCACGATGCCCAGCACCGCGACGACACGGTCGTGGGCGAGTAGCACGTTGAGCGCGGAATCCAGGTCGAACAGGACGATCCAGACCAGCGACTCGTATTCGCGCGGCCACGGGAAGAACCACCAGCGCACCGTCCACACGCCCGCGACCGCCGCCTCGACAACGCCCTGCACCTCGATGATGCGCCCCGGCGCCTCGCCCTGCGCCAGCGGCGCGAGCACCGCCAGGCACAGCATGACCAGCCCGCCGGCACCCAGCATGAACTTGAACGGCCCCAGCGCCCCGTGCGCCGCGAACGTCTCGACCCGGCGGCGGTAATCGACCCGATCGCGCCACCACCTGCGAAGTAACGATCGGTTGTCACTCATCGAGCAGTCGTCCTCAGGTCGACGGACCCCCGGTCTTCGAAAGCTGCCCGTCAGACTGCCACATCGTCGCGCCGCGGCGACCGTGACGCGACCGGAATGTCACCGGCCGAACATGCGCGCCATAATCGGAACGGGTGCGCGGACCGGGCTAATGTCGCTTTTATGAAGTTCACGGTAGAACTGGCGGACGAGAGCGTCGTGCAGTACCAAGACAAAGACACGTTCGCGATCGAAAACGGGGCCCTCAAGGTCATCAAGGGAGACGGCGGGGTGGAGATCTTCTCGCCCGTGTACTGGCGCAAGATCGACCAGCCGGTGGTGCCGGAACCGGTCGTCGAATCGGTGCACCTGCCCGCTTAGCCGGGGTGGGCCGTCACTCGGCGCGGTAGCGCAGCAGCACCACCGACTCGAAGTGTTTCGTCTCGGCCAGCCGGAGCTGGATCCGCTTGTCCAGTGCCGGGAAGAACTGGGTGCCGCCGCCGAGTAGCACGGGCGAGACGTACAGCTGGTACTCGTCGATGAGCCCGTGCGGGATCAGTGCGGCGGCCAGCTCCGCGCCGCCGACCTCCATGAGGCCGTCGCCCGCGGCCTTGAGCCTGCGCACCTCCTCGACCGCGTTCTCGGCGACCAGGGTGCTGTTCCAGCCGACCTCGGTGCGCGTGCGGGAGAACACGACCTTCGGCTTCTCGGTCCACAGCGTGCCGAATTCGCGCTGGACCGGCGGCGCGTCCGCGGGCACGAACGGCCAGTACTCGGCCATCAGCTCGTACATGCGCCGCCCGTGCAGCGACACCTCGAGTTCGCGAAAGCGATTGTTGTGGAACTGGTGCAGTTCGTCGTCCGGATCGGTCCAGTCGATCTTGCCGTCCCGGTCGTTGATGTAGCCGTCCAGAGACACGCCGAACCCGTAGATCAGTTTCCTCATGCGGGGTAGACCTCCTCCACGCTCGAAACTCATCGGTCTGTACGCCCACGATATGACGCACCGTCGGCGCGGGGCGCGACGGATCGCGCACGGGCCCGTGGTTTTCGATACGCCCGCGATATGTTGCGGCGAGGAGAATCGAGGTCCTATGCGTGTATTGATCGTGGAGGACGAACCGTATCTGGCCGCCGCGGTGCGGGACGGCCTGCGCTTGGCGGCGATCGCCGCCGACATCGCCGGCGACGGTGACACGGCGCTGGAGCTGCTCAGCGTCAACGCCTACGACATCGCGGTGCTCGATCGCGATATCCCGGGCCCGTCCGGGGACGAGATCGCGAAACGGATCGTCGCCTCCGGCAGTGGTATGCCGATCCTGATGCTGACCGCGGCCGACCGGCTCGACGACAAGGCCAGCGGGTTCGAGCTGGGCGCCGACGACTATTTGACCAAGCCGTTCGCGCTGCGCGAACTGGTGCTGCGGCTGCGCGCCCTGGACCGCCGTCGCGCGCACAACCGCCCGCCCGTGCGGGAGCTGGCGGGCCTGCGGGTCGATCCGTTCCGCCGGGAGGTCTTCCGCGACGGCCGCTATATCGCGTTGACCCGCAAGCAGTTCGCGGTGCTCGAGGTGCTCGTCGCGGCCGAGGGCGGAGTGGTCAGCGCCGAGGATCTGCTGGAGCGGGCCTGGGACGAGAACGCCGACCCGTTCACCAACGCCGTCCGAATCACGGTCTCGGCGCTGCGCAAACGGCTCGGCGAACCGTGGCTCATCGCGACCGTGCCCGGGGTCGGCTACCGCATCAGCGCGCCACCACAGGGCGAGGCCGGTGGTTAGAGCGCCCGGGTTGAGCGCCCGGCTCAAACTCACCCTCAGTTACGCCGGATTCGTCACACTGGCGGGCACGCTGCTGCTCGGGGCCGTGCTGGTGTTCTACCTGTACTACATGCCGCCGGGCTGGGTCGACACCACAGGCACCTTTTGGATCAACCGGTCGGTGCTGTTCCGCGCGTTCGCCCCGTTCATCGCCGTCGTGCTGCTGGCCCTGGTGCTGTTCGGGTTGCTGGGCGGCTGGCTGCTGGCCGGTCGCATGCTCGCACCCCTGACCCGCATCACCGAGGCCACCCGGCTGGCCGCCGACGGCTCACTCGCCCACCGGATCCGGCTGCCGGGCCGCCAAGACGAATTCCGCGAACTCGCCGACGCGTTCGACACCATGCTCGCGCGGCTCGAGGCCCATGTCGCCGAACAGCAGCGCTTCGCCGCCAACGCTTCGCACGAATTGCGCACCCCGCTGGCGATCACGCAGACGCTGCTCGACGTGGCCCGCAACGATCCGGATCGCGACACCGGCGAACTGGTGGCCCTGCTGCACGCGGTCAACACCCGGGCGATCAATCTCACCGAGGCGCTGCTGCTGCTCAGCCGCGCCGATCAGCGCTCGTTCACCCGCGAGCCCGTCGACCTGTCCCTGGTCGCCGAGGACGCCACCGAAACCCTGCTCCCGCTCGCGGAGAAACGCGGCCTCACCATCGAAACCTCCGGTGATTTCACGCCCACCCACGGCTCCCCCGCCCTGCTGCTGCAGATGACCACGAATCTGGTGCACAACGCGATCGTGCACAATCTGCCCGATCAGGGCCGGATCTGGGTCACCACCGCCGCCTATCCCGGAACGGCGGTGCTCACCGTCGAGAACACCGGCGACCGCCTCCATCCACAATTGGTCGCCACCCTGATCGAGCCGTTCCAGCGCGGGAACCGCCGGGTCCGCAGCGATCACGCGGGCGTCGGCCTCGGCTTGGCGATCGTCGCGAGCATCGTGCGCGCGCACGGCGGAGTCCTCACCCTCACCGCCCGCCCGGCCGGCGGCCTGTGCGTCACGATCCAGCTCGCGGCTTGACTCTCACACTCATGTGAGGCTTTACCGTGAGCCGGCCGGACCTGCTCGTCCGGCCGGAACAGGAGATGCGCATGTCGCCTTCATTCACCCCGGTCACCGTCCTCGGCACCGGACCGCGCGCGGCCGCGCTGGCCGCAACCCTCGGCGAGCACGCGCCGCGGGAGCGGGACCGCGCCCCGGGCACGTCGTCGCCGCTCGTCGTCTGCGTGGACGACTACGACACGGCCGCAAGGATTCTCGCCGACACCGAACTCGCGTCCCGCGACGTCGTGAACCTGACCTCGGGCACCGGCCCGCAGGCGCAGGATCTGGCCGACCTGGTCACCGGCCGTGGTGGCCGCTATCTCGACGGCGCGCTCATGGGGTATCCGGAGCACGTCGGCAATCCGGATACCGTCCTCGTCTACAGCGGCTCCCCGGAGCTGTTCCAGCGCCGCGAGGCGCTGCTCACCCGGCTCGGCACCGCGACCTATCTCGGCCCGGATCCCGCGACCGCCGCGCTCTACGACCTGTCCATGCTCGGCTTCGCCTGGGCTACCCTGCTCGGCTACCTGCACAGCGCCGCCCTCCTGCGCACCGCGGGTGTCTCGGCCACGAAAACCGCACCGCTGCTGAACCATTGGATGTCGACCACGGTCACCGCGGTGATCGCCGACTACGCCGGGCAGATCGACGAAGGCCGGTATCCCGGCGACGCCGAATGGCTCGAACTCGACGCCCCGCTCATGGATCACCTGGTCGACACCGCTGAAGCCCGCGGCGTCGACAGCGAACTGCCGCGGCTGATCCGGTCCCTCACCTACCGTGGCATCGACGCGGGGTTCGGCGGGAACAGTTTCGCGAACCTCATCGAACACCTCGCACCCTGGTCGAGCGCGAACAACGCTCGGCGCGAATAGAAGTCGCGGTCAGTGCTGGACCAGGCCGCCGACCGGAGTCGCCGCGACATGTCCGGTCGGCGGGAGGGTTCGGGCCAGCGTCAGGCCGGTGTCCACGAGCGCGGAGCGGCGCAGGGCGCCCACCTCGCCGAGCGGTGTCCAGGTCGGGTCGATCGTCGACCCGTCCGGTTCGGCCCGGAGCCGACCGCCGGTGATCCGCAGGCGATAGAAGATCCCGATGTTCTGGTGCGCGACACCCCCGTGGGCGACGGCCGCCGGGATCACCCGGGAATCCACGCCCAGCAGACGGTCGACGACGCCGTCGTGGCCGGTCTCCTCGCGGAGTTCCCGAATCACCGCGTCGAAGGGATCCTCGGTGTGTTCGACGCGGCCGCCCGGCAACGTCCAGGTGCCTTCGCCGTCCGGGGCCACATCCCGGACGAGCAGCACCCGCCCCTGCTCGAGGCACACGCCATAGGCCGCGATCCTGAAGCTCACCGGTCTCCTCGGTTCGACACCGTTCCCGCCGAACTGTAATCGACAGCGCACCGCCTAGTTGTCGCGCGGTCGCCACCGGGCTCGGGACGCGAAGCCCGAATGCCCCAGCCGCGCGGCGGATACCGATGTCAGCGCGCGAAGCAACCCAGTGCGCTTGGGGCGGTGAAGATCTCGTCAGCGACGAGATACCGCCGAACTCGGCTCTCTTCCGGTCTGGCCGACCGCGGCCGCCCCTGCGAACGCTTGTCGAGCCCGGCCGGCGAGTGTCCGGGCGATCACGACCGAACCCGATTGACCAGGTAGCCGACCGCCCGATACGCCAGCACGCCCGGCACGACGACCAGCAGCAACAGTCGCAGCGCCACCATCAGTCCCGTGACCGCCAGATAGACCGGGTTCACGCCGTCTGGTGAGCCGAATCCGTGCGTGTCCGACAGCGCCGCCGCGAACGGACGCAGCGCGAGGTACAGCAGGAGCGGGATCAGCGGCCAGAACAGCTTCATCGCGCGAGCTCCGGACCGGAGGTGAGAAACGCGAGCAGCAGCGCGTTGCCGATCACGCCGCCGGTGAGGAAGCGCTGCCGCGTGCCGCTGCGCAGCGGCACGCCGAGCAGGTCGGTGGTGCGGTAGAGGCGGGTGAAGATCTCGCGGTGGCCGAAGGCGCGCGCCGGAGCGAGCGCGAAACCGGTGGCCGACACCGAAACACCGAGCAGAACCGGTCCGCTGTCCATGTCGCCGGGGCCGTCGTAGCCGTCGCCGTACTCCCGGATTCCGCTGAAGCCGAGGAGGCCGCGCTCCTGGCCGAACAGCGCGGCCGCCAACTCCGCGGCGAGCTCGCGGTCGGCGAAGCCCGCGAAATAGGCGGCCAGCCCCGTGCCGGAGGCGCGCGGCGCGTCGTGCGCGTGTCCGTCGGTGCCCATGCGCTGAATCACCAGACCGGTGCCCGCGTCGATCTGGACGGCACGAACCCGACGCGCCCAATGGGTGAGAACCGCACTGTGGTCCACGCCGGTCACCCGCCCGTGAACCGCGATGGCGGCGGCGACCGCGGCCACGTCGGTCGGATAGGCCTCGCCCGGGAAGGTGTCGAGCAGGCCGGTGGGCGAGGCGAGCAGCCGCCGTTCGAAAGCCTCGATCATGGCGTCGTGCTGTCTGGCCGGCTCAGCCGGGAAGGCGGGGTCGAGCAGCCGGGCCATCCCCAGCGCGAGCGCGGGATAGGACAGATAGGCGTGCCCGTCCGCGCCGTCATGGGCGGACAAACCGTCCACGCCGTGCCAGGCCGAGGTGAACTCGGCTCGCACGGCGGGCAGCAGGCTCTTGACGGCGGCCCGGGTCACGATGGGGGCGTAGCGTTCTCGCCATTGCGGCTGCGCGAGCGCGACCTGGGCCAGACCCAGCGCCGTCATCTGATGTTCGAGCAGCCCCCACATGCCGGTGAGCCCGTCGGAGCCCGCGGCACGGCGGCGATCGTCCTCGGCTTGGAAGGCGACCAGTTCTTCGGCCAGCGCCCGCACCCGCTCCGGATCACCGCGATACCAGGCGTCGGCATCCCGGCCACACCACCAGCCCGGCAGCAGTCCCGCGACCAGGGCCGCCACCAGCAGACCCAGGCCGACGGCCAGCGGTTTACGAAACCGGGAGAGCGCTTCTCCGGGCGAACCCTCGTTCATGCCTCACGGTAACCGCGCCCGTGACCCATCTCCCCTATCCCGCAGCAACATTCACTGAGACCGCACAAGATCGCCACATCTACAGCGACCGGAGCGCGCGCACGAGCTCGTCCCCCTCGACTCGCATCGGCAGCCCGTGCCCCGGCACCAGCGTGCGCACGGGCTGCTCACCCAATCGCACGGCGGTGCCGCGGGTCAGGGCCTCGTCATGATTGAACACGCCGGGCAGCACCTGCGGTCCGGTGCGCTCGACCAGCGGATGCCCGGTGACCAGTGCGTCGCCGGAGAACAGCACGCCCTCCGACGGCAGCAGGTAGGCCGTGTGCCCACTGGTGTGCCCGGGGGTGGGCAGCGCGACCAACCCGCCCGGCAGCGCCGCCAGCACCTCCGGGTCCGCGGCCGTGGCCGTGGGCACGGTCATCCGGATGTGCCCGCGGATCGCGCGCAGCGTGTGCCCCAGCCAGCCCCGCCCGCGCCGCGTGCCCAGTTGCCGGGCCATCCCCACGGGCGTGATCTGTTGCAGGTATTCACGTTTGGCATGCCGCACCTCCTCAGCGCCGGTATAGACAGGCATGCCCACCCGTTCGACGAGCGTGGGCACCGCACCGATGTGGTCCAGGTGCGCGTGCGTGATCAGCACGGCCGCGATATCGCCGAGCTGGTGGCCGATCCGGGTGACCGACTCGAGCACGTCGGCGGTGTCGGCCGGATAGCCCGCGTCGATCACGGTGACCCCGGACCCGTCGCTCACCAGCGCCCAGTTGACATTCGTGCCCGCCACCACATGGACGGAGTCGGAAACCTGATTGATCTGCACTGGTGCTCGCCTACTCCTGGATCCGGTGTTCGATGACGCCGATGCCATCGATCTCCAACCGTAGTTCGTCGCCCGGGACGAGCCAGCGGCCCAGCTCCATACCGCTGCCGCCGGGCAGGGTGCCCGTGCACAGCAGTTCGCCCGGGTAGAGCTGTTCCCCCGCGAGACGTGAGCGACGGCCTCGGCGCTCGAGTATCGCATGCGCCGAGGCCGTCACCCCTGCCGAAGTCGCCGGCCGTCGGCGCGCCTCTCAGCGAGTTCGACTGTCCCGCTGCGCCTTCCGCTTGGCCCGCGCCATCCGCAGCAGATAGCCCGGTGTCGGGGGCACCCAGCCCAGTTGCACCGCCTGCCCGAGATCGTCCCGGTTGGCCCAGTGCTCGAGCACCAGGCCGTCCACGACCCGCAGCCAATGCGACTGGGTCACCGCGAAGGTCTTGCCGGTCGGCGGGAACACCTGATCGATCTGCCCGTCCGCGTTGTAGGCGACGAACGGCCCGGTGTGCCGCCCGTGCATGACCGTGTGCAGCGCGACCAGATCCCCGTCCACGACCGCGGCCTCGATCGTGTGCCGAAGATCCGAGTACGCCGCCCGCAACCACAGCGCGGTGGCGTAGTACGCGCCGGGCCCGCTGCCGCGGGTGTCGGGCGGTTCGGCCGCGGCCTCGCGATTGGTCGCGTCCGGGTGAATGATCGCGTCGAACTCGGCGCGCGTGCCGGTGGCCATGAGGTGCACCGAGCGGATGGCCACCGCGCGCGCCGTCTCGGCCGCGGTCACCGCAGAGCTGTCCATGCGGACCTCCCCCTCGTCGTGGAGCGAATGTGTCTCTCCTGTATCGCCCGCGACGCGTCCGCCGTTCACAGTGACAGCCACACGGGTTGACGACGTATGTAACGATCCCTACAGTCGACGGGGTGTCGACGAGATCCGCTGCGGGGCCGCCTGATTCACGGGATCAGCTCCTGGACGCGGCCGAGCGCCTCATGAGCGCGAAGGGGTACGCGGGGACGCCGGTGTCGGCGATCTGCAAGGCCGCCCAGGTGGCCCCGACCTCGCTGTATTGGCATTTCGGGAGCAAGGAGGGCATTCTCGCGGCCGTCATGGCCCGGGGTGCGCAACGCTGGTTCGACGCGCTGCCGCGCTGGGACGAGAGCGCCCCCGCGAGCGAGCCGGTCGAGGCGCTGATCGCCCGCGGCGCGGCGGCGGTGAGCGCGCATCCGATCTTTCTGCGCCTGTTCTATCTCCTGGTCCTCGACGGAGCCGCCGACGCGACGGTCGGCGGGCTGGTCCGCCAGGTGCGCGAGCAGGCACGGGCCTATTTCGCCGAGGCGATCACCGCGGTGCTGACGGTGACCGCCGGCGCGGAGGTCGCCCGCGTCGCCGCCGCCGAACTCACCCGCTTCGCCCTCGCGTTCTCCGACGGCTGCTTCTTCGCCACCCAACTCGAGCCGGACGAGGCCGATCTCGTGCGGATGTACGGCGACCTCGCGACCGCACTGGTGGCGCTGGCCCCGGCCGCGATCGCCCGCGCCCGGACCGCGACACCCACCGAAACAACCCCGGCACAGAGAGATTCGGTGCGATGAACGAGCAACGCACGGTACTGATCACCGGCGGGACCGGCAGCCTCGGCTATCGGGCCGCCGAGGCCGTCCTCGCCGGCGACCCGGACCTGCACGTCCTGCTCACCGGCCGGAACGCCGACCGGATCCGCACCGCGACAACGGCTCTGGGCAACCGGGCAACCGGACTGCGACTGGACCTGAGCTCGCTCGACGACGTGCGCCGGTTCGCCCGCGAGCTCCCCATGCACGACCTGCCGCCGTTGCACGCGATCGTGTGCAACGCCGGAATCCAGATCGTCACCGGCACGACACTGACGACCGACGGGATCGAAACCACGTTCGCGGTCAACCATCTCGGGCACTTCCTGCTGATCCGCGAGCTGCTGCCCAGCCTGCGCGCACCGGCGCGAATCATCCTCGTCGCCAGCGATACCCACGATCCGGCGAAACCGACCGGCATGCCCGCCCCGCGCTACCGCACCGCCGACGAACTTGCCCATCCCGGCCCGGCCGGCGCGGACAAGCCGGGCCCGACCGGGCGCCGGCGCTACACCACCGCCAAACTCTGCAACGTGCTCACCGCCTACGAGTTGGCGCGACAACTCGACGGCGGCGCGATCACCGTGAACGCGTTCGACCCCGGTTTGATGCCGGGCACCGGGCTCGGCCGCGACTACGGCGGGATCCAAGCCCTCGCCTGGCGCCGGCTGCTCCCCGCACTCACCGCGGTGCCGGGCCTGAATGTCCACACACCGCGCAGGTCCGGGCGGGCCCTGGCCCGGCTCGTGCTGGACCCGGCCCTGGCCGGGGTCACCGGAAAATACTTCTCGGGGCGTCGCATGATCCCCTCCTCCACCGACTCCTACGACGTGGCCAAAGCGCGCGACCTCTGGGCCACCTCCTGCGCGCTCACCGCGCGCTGACCGCCGCGGCCGTATTGCCACAGCGCCAGCGCGATCATCAGACCGAACGCCAGAAGTGCCGTGCCCGTGCGTATTCCGTGGAAGATGTCCCAGCGGGTGAGGATCTGCGCGTAGTTCTCCGGGGCGCCGGCCTCGACCCAGCGGTTGATCTGATGATTGATCGGGACGTTGCCCAGGCGGGTGATGGCGAAGGAGCTCACGACCAGGGCGGTGGCCGTGCCGGCGAGCATCCGGGCTTGCTCCCGGGTCAGGATCGCGAGCGCGAGGCAGCTGAGCGCCGCAGCGGCCATGGTGAGCTGCATGCTGATGCTGTTGGCCCGCATCAGCTGGGTGTGGAACTCCAGCCGCATCTGCAACGGCACCCGATGGAAGGTCGGCGCGATATTGGCCGCGCCGTAACCGAAAGCGCCGGCGAGTAATCCGGTGGTGAGGATCGCGATGGCCTGGGTGAGACGGGTACGCATGAGGACTCCTGGGGCGAGCGCTAGAATTCTTACAGCGCTGTAAACGTTAGAGTCGACGGACAACTTTGACAAGGGTGTAAGAATTTGGCTGCCGCACGAGAACCGCGCCGCCGCGCCGACGCCGAACGCAGTCGCGCGGCGATCCTGGACGCCGCCTGCCGGCTACTGTCCGAGGGCGCCGAGCCCGGCGGCCTGGCCGCCGTCGCGCAGGCGGCCGGCGTGACCCGCCAGACCGTCTACGCCCACTTCGCCAGTCGCGAAGAACTTTTCGCCGCCGTGGCCGACCGCCTGAAATCCGACACCGTCGCCGCCCTCGACGCCGCCGACCTGGAGACGGGCCCGGCCGCGGCCGCCCTGCTCCGGCTCCTCGACGTCAGCTGGCGCGCCGTCGACCTGCGCGCCGTGAAACAGCGCGTCGCCCCCGAAACCGCTCGGGCCCAGCACCCTCCGCCCCCGGTGCTGGACCGTCTGCTCCGCCTGCTCCGGCGCGGTCAGGCCGCCGGCGAATTCGACGGCACCGCCACACCGCAGTGGCTCGCGGCCACCGTCATCGCGATCACCCGGGCCGCCCGCGCCGAAGCCGAAGCGGGCCGCATGACCCGCGCCGAAGCCGAAAAGGCCCTGCACGCAACCGCTCTGCGATTGGTCAGCCCGTAACGGCGCCGTGCGCGGCGGAGCTGACGAGCTTGCGGTACTTGGCGAGCACGCCCGAGGTGTACTTGGGCGGCAGCGGCTCCCAGCCGGATTTGCGCGCGGCCAGTTCGCTCTCGTCGATCTCGACGTCCAGGCGGCGGTTGGCGACATCGAGGGTGATCGGGTCACCGTCGCGGACAAAGGCGATCGGGCCGCCGTCGACGGCCTCGGGCGCGACATGCCCGACGCACAAACCCGTTGTGCCGCCGGAGAATCGGCCGTCGGTGAGCAGCAGGACATCCTTGCCCAGCCCGGCGCCCTTGATCGCGCCGGTGATGGCCAGCATTTCGCGCATGCCGGGACCGCCCTTGGGCCCCTCGTTGCGGATGACCACCACGTCGCCGGCCGCGATCGTGCCGTCCTCGAGCGCGTTCATCGCGGCGCGCTCACCGTCGAAAACCCGTGCGGTGCCGCGGAAGACATCGGAATCGAAGCCCGCGCTCTTCACGACCGCGCCCTCGGGGGCCAGCGTGCCGTGCAGGATGGTCAGCCCGCCGGTCTTGTGGATCGGCCGATCGAGCGGCCGGATGACATCGCCGTCGAGGCTCAGCTCGAGGCCGGACAGGTTCTCGGCCATGGTCTTGCCGGTGACGGTCATGACATCGCCGTGCATCAGGCCCGCGTCGAGCAGCGCCTTCATCACGACCGGAATGCCGCCGACCTTGTCGACATCGTTCATCACGTAGCGCCCGAACGGTTTCAGATCGCCCAGGTGCGGGACCTTGTCGCCCACGCGGTTGAAATCGGCCAGGGTCAGGGGCACTCCGGCCTCGCGGGCGATGGCCAGCAGGTGCAGCACGGCGTTGGTGGAGCCGCCCAGCGCCATCACCACCGTGATGGCGTTCTCGAACGCCTCCAGCGTCAGGATGTCGCGGGCCGTGATGCCCCTCCGCAGCAGCTCGACGACGGCTTCGCCGGAACGCTCGGCGTACTCGTCGCGGCGGCGGTCGGGGGCGGGCGGCGCGGCCGAGCCCGGCAGGCTCATCCCGAGCGCCTCGGCCGCCGAGGCCATGGTGTTGGCGGTGTACATGCCGCCGCACGCGCCCTCGCCCGGGCAGATCGCCCGTTCGATCCGGTCGACCTCCTCGCGGGTGATCAGGCCCTTGATGCAGGCGCCGACGGCCTCGAAGGCGTCGATGATCGTGACGTCCTTGCCGTCGACATTGCCCGGCAGCGTCGACCCCGCGTAGAGGAACACGCTGGAGAGATCGAGCCGCGCGGCGGCCATCAGCATCCCGGGCAGGCTCTTGTCGCAGCCGGCCAGCAGGACCGAGCCGTCCAGCCGCTCGGCCATCATGACCGTCTCCACCGAGTCGGCGATGATCTCACGGCTGACCAGCGAGAAGTGCATGCCCTCGTGGCCCATCGAGATGCCGTCCGACACCGAGATCGTGCCGAATTCCAGCGGGTAGCCGCCGCCGGCGTGCACCCCGCGCTTGACGGCCTTGGCCAGCCTGTCCAGCGAGAGATTGCACGGGGTGATCTCGTTCCAGCTGGAGGCCACGCCGATCTGCGGCTTGGCCCAGTCGTCGTCGCCCATGCCCACGGCGCGGAGCATGCCGCGCGCGGCCGTCTTCTCGAGGCCGTCGGTCACGTCGCGTGAGCGCGGCTTGATATCGAACGACCGGTCGGAGTCGGGTGCCATGGCGCAAGTCTACGGCCGCCCGCACACCGTGCGATTTCGGTCTCGGGACCCGAAACGGAGGTCTAGGGTCGGACGCATGAGCGAACTCGAGCACGAGATCGACGACTACCTCACCCGCTACGCCGCCACCCTCACCCACTACGACGCGCAAGCCGCCGCCGAGCTGTGGGGGACGCCGGGCATGATCCTCGACGACCGCTTCGCGGGCGCGCTCGATTCCCGCGCGAAGATGGCCGAGGGACTCACCCAGTCCTACCCGCTCTATCAGAAGCTCGGCCTGGCCTCGGTGGGGTACGAACGCCTGAGTCTCCAGCAACTCGCGGACACGATCTACCTGGTCCGGGTCCGCTGGCTGTTCTACGACGCCGAGGGCGTCCAGCTCACCGACGGCACCAACAACTACATCCTGCGCCGCGACGACGACGGCCTGCACGCCTACGTGTGCATTCCCACCGACGAGGCGCAGAAGCTGCAACAGCTGGCCGAGGAACGGGGCATCGACCTGGCCGCGGAGATGGGCGGAGCCTCGGATTGAGCCGCGGCCGAGGATGTTTCGTCAGCCCGGCGAGCCCGCCCGGCGCAACCGGTCGGCGAGCCGCACGGCGTGCTCCCGGAACTCGGCGGGCTCCTCGATGACGAACTCCGCTCCGATCAGCCCGACCTGAACGATCAGCCACTCGAACGAATCCACCCGCGTGGTGACCCGGCAGCGCCGCGCGCCGAGCGCTTCGATCTCGCAGTCCTGGAACTTCAGCACGTCCGCGACCGTCGCCGCGGTGGCCTCGACCGTGACGACCGCGCGGTGCCGCGCCACGCTCAGCCCCTCGCGCAGGTACTCCGCACCCGACCGGGCGGGCAGCGGGCGCGGCGCGAAACGGCTTGCGGTAGCGGCGATCTCCTCGGCGCGATCGAGCCGGAAGCTGCGCCAGTCGGCCCGCTCCACATCCCAGGCCAGCAGATACCAGCGCAGATGCAGGTGGATCGCCCGATAGGGCTCGACCCGGCGACGGGAGCGGGTGCCGTCGCGGCTGATGTAGCTGAAGGTGAGGTGCTCGTGCCGCGCGGCCGCCCGGCCGACGGCGGCCAGGGTCTCGGGCGCGACGGCGGGCGCGTTCTGCGGCGCGGTTTCCACCGTCTCGCGCAACGCGAGCACGGCCGGGCGCAGCCGGGCGGGCAGGAACTGATCGAGTTTGCCGAAGGCGCGATCGGCGGCGGGCGCGAAACCCTCGGGACCGTCGTGCGGCTCGCGCGGGGTGGTCGCGCCGAGCAGGGCCAGGCTGACGAGGGTGGCGACGGCCTCGTCGTCGTCCAGCACCAGTGGCGGCAGCGCGCGCCCTGCGGCGAGGCGGTAGAAGCCGCTCGGCCCGGGCTGGGTCGAGACGGGATAGCCGTACTCGCGCAACCGCTCCACATCGCGGCGCAGGGTACGCGGGCTCACCTCGAGGCGGGCGGCGAGTTCCTGCCCGCTGAAGCGCCGGCCCGTCTGCAACTGGGCCAGCAGGTCGAGCATGCGGCGGGTGACATCGGCCATGACTCCAGCATGCCCGTAATCGCGGTCAGAATCCGGCCACATCTGCTCGTAGCGTCGAGATATGACCGCTTTCGAGCAGCACCGCAGCATCCGCATCCGGGGCGCCCGCACGAACAACCTGCGCCGGATCGATCTCGACGTCCCGCGCAACAGCCTCGTCGTCTTCGCCGGGGTCTCCGGCTCCGGCAAGTCCTCGCTGGTCTTCGACACGATCGCGGCCGAGGCCGGTCATCAGGTGAACGAGAACTATCCGCCCTTCGTGCGCAACCGGCTGCCGCGCTGGACGCGGCCCGCGGTCGACCACCTCGAGGGCCTCTCGCCGGTGGTGGTCATCGATCAGCGGCGGCTGGGCAGCAACGCGCGCTCCACCGTCGGCACCAGTACCGACGCCTACAGCTATCTGCGCCTGCTGTTCTCGCGGATCAGCACGCCGCACGTCGGGGAGTCCAACCACTTCTCGTTCAACGATCCGGCCGGAATGTGCCCCGCCTGTTCGGGATTGGGCGAGATCATGACCACCGCCGTGGACCGCGTGCTGGACCTGGACAAGTCGCTGCGCGCGGGCGCGGTGCGACTGCCGGGCTTCGGCAACGGCCAGTACTGGTACCGGCAGTACGCCGACATCGGGTCCTTCGACGCCGACACCCCGCTGCGGGAGTGGACCGCGGCCGAACGCGAGGCGCTGCTCTTCGGCGGCGCCGCGGCGGCGCGGCTGGGCACCCGGCCGCCGCGGGACTATGAGGGCGTCGTCGAACGCTTCGAACGGATCTACCTGCACACCGCCGACACCATCTCCGACCGCAAACAGGCGGTGCTGCGGCAATTCACCGAGACCCGCGAATGCCCGGACTGCCACGGCGAGCGGTTGCACGCCGCGGCCCGCGCCGCGCGGGTGCTCGGGCACACCATCACCGAGCTGAGCGCCCTGGAAATCGCCGAACTCGCCGAGGTGCTGGCTGCGGTCACCGAGGCGAACGTGGCGCCCGTGGTGGCGGCGCTGCGCGAGCGGCTGTCCGCGCTCACCACCATCGGCCTGGGCTACCTGTCGCTGGCCCGGCCCACCGGCACCCTGTCCGGCGGCGAGTCACAGCGGCTGAAGACGGTGCGGCACCTGGGCAGCAGCCTGGTCGAAATGCTCTACGTCTTCGACGAGCCCACGATGGGCCTGCACCCGCACGACGTGCACTCGCTGACCGAACTGCTGAAACAGTTGCGGGACAAGGGCAATACCGTGCTGGTGGTCGAACACGACCCCGATGTGATGCGGCACGCGGACCGCGTGGTGGAGATCGGGCCCGGGGCCGGCACCGCGGGCGGCGCGGTCGTGTTCGAGGGCTCGTTCGCCGAGTTGCGGGCCGCCGACACCCCGACCGGGCACGGCCTGCGCCGCCGCCCCGAACCGCGCCCGCACCGCACGCCCGCGGGCAAGCTGCGGGTCGACAACGCCACCCGCAACAATCTGCGCGGACTCACCGTCGACTTCCCCACCGGCGTGCTCACCGTGCTCACCGGCGTCGCCGGCTCCGGAAAGTCCAGCCTGGTGGCCGAATTGCTGGACCAGCACCCGGCCACCCTGGTCGACCAGCGCCCGGTCACCACCAACCGGCGTTCGACGCCGATCACCTACACCGGCATCGCCCCCGCCGTGCGCCGGCTCTTCGCCGCCCGCAACGACGTGCGGCCGACGCTGTTCAGCGCGAATTCGGCCGGGGCCTGCCCGGCCTGCAAGGGACTCGGCGTCATCTACACCGATCTGGCGTTCATGGAAGGGCAGGAAACGGTCTGCGAAACCTGTGCCGGACGACGGTTCACCCCCGAGGTGCTGCGCTACACCGTCGATGGCCTGAGCATCGCCGACATCGACGACCTCACCATCGCCGACGCCGCCGCCCGGCTGCCCGAGGCCGCGATCACCCGGCCGCTGCGCCGGCTCACCGAGGTCGGCCTCGGATACCTGCGCCTGGGCCAGGCGCTGACCACGCTCTCCGGCGGCGAATGCCAGCGCCTGAAGATCGCCAAGGAACTCGGCCGCCGCGGCGAGCACACCCTCTACGTCCTCGACGAGCCCACCACCGGCCTGCATCTGTCCGACATCGACACCCTGCTGGGTGTGCTCGGCACGCTGGTCGATCAGGGGAACACGGTGGTCGTCATCGAACACAACCTCGATGTCATCCGGCAGGCCGACCACGTCATCGATCTCGGGCCGGGGCCCGGACGGCACGGCGGGCAGCTCGTCTTCGCCGGGACGCCCGAGGCGCTGGCCGCCTGTTCGGCTTCCAAAACCGGGCGCGCCCTGCGGGATTGAGGTCAGCGACCGGCGGCGACCGGTGCGGCGGGCTGCTCGCTGCCCGGCTTGTCCCGGGTCAGCACATGGGTGATCACGAGTACGGCGAGCACCGTGCTGCACCCCGCGGCGCCCACCGCGAGACCGATTTCGATGCCCGAGTCGGACGGGTACCCGGTGGCGGCGGGATGCGCGGCTAGCACCGCGCCGGACATGGCGCTGCCGAAGGAGCCGCCGACGGTGCGCAGCACCTGGTTGAAACTCACCGCGCTGCCCAGTTCGGCGTCGGCGACGCTGCGGGCGATCAGCGCGGGCATGGCGGCATAGGTGGTGCCGATGCCCGCGCCGACGCCGAACATGCCGATCAGGATCTCCCACAGTTCGTCGTGCGCCAGCCACAGCACCAGACCGGAGCCGGCCACCAGGGCGGACCCGGGAATCAGCAAGGCGCGCATCGGAATACGCGCCGCGATCCGGCGCACCACCCGGTTGGCCGCGAAACTGCCGATCGACAGGGGCAGCATGACGAACCCGGCCCAGAACAGCGGCAGCCCCACGCCGTAACCGGTGCTCGTCGGCGCCTGGGCGATCAGGCTGGTGATCGACAAGCAGGCGTACATCGCCGCACCGAGGCCGATGGCGGTGCCGTTGGCGACGAGCACGTCGCCCGTGCGCAGCGTGCGCAAATTCACCAGCGCGTGCGGGGTGCCCAGTTCCACCAGGGCCCAGATGATCAGCAGCGCGACCGAGACCACCAGCAGGCCGATCGTCCACGGCGAGCCCCAGCCCCAGCGTGCGCCCTCGCCCGCGACGAGCAGCACGCCCGCCAGGCCCGTGCCGATCAGGAGCGCGCCGCGCAGATCGAACGGCAGCCGCGGGGCCTGCTCGTCCGGCCCGTCGGGCACCCGGAACCAGACGATCAGCACGGTCGAGAGCAGGAACAGGGCAGCGGCCCAGAAGGCGAACCGGTAACCGAGCACGTCGGCGAGGATGCCGGTGAGCGGGTAGCCCAGGCCGAGACCGCTGGCGACCGTCACCGACAGCGCCGAGATGCCGCCGCGCACCTCGGCGGCGGGCAGGTAGCGGCGGGCCAGCGCGATCGTCACCGGGACGATGCCGTAGCTGAGCCCCTGCAGGGCGCGGCCGATCAGGAAGATCACGAAGTTCGGCGCGGTGGCCGCGACGACCGAACCGAGCAGAATGATCGACAGCGACCACAGCAGCAGCCGCTTCTTGTGCGGTCCGTCGCTGAGTCTGCCCATGATCGGCGTCATCACGGCGCCGACCAGCAGGTTCACCGTGAGCGTCCACTGCGCGGCGCTGACCTCGACGTGCATGTCGTGGGCGATCGCCGGCACCAGCAGCATGCCGAGCGAGCTGACGATGGCGGCGGTGAGCGCCGTGTAGACCAGGACCGGGGTCAGGCGCGGTGCGGCGCTCATGCGAGCGGCTCCGTGCCCGCCAGCTTGCGCAGGGCCGGCACGGCACGGTCCAGCAGCGCCCGTTCGTCGTCGGTAAGACGTTCGGCGACAGCGTTTTCCAGCCAGTCCAGGCTCGCGGCGCGCTCCGCGCGGAGGCGGACCCGCCCGAGCGCGGTGAGTTCGATCCACGCCTTGCGGCGATCCTCGCTGTCCGGCGTGCGCTCGACCAGGCCGAGCGCCTCGAGTTCCCGGACCGCGGTCGCGATCGCCTGCGGGCTGACGTGCTGCGCCGCCGCCAGCGTGGTCGCGGTGGCCCGCCCCTGCCGGTCCAGATACCCCAGGATGCCGAGCTTGCCGACCGAGATGGTCCGGCCGCTCAACAGTCGCCGCAGAATCGGATGCAGGGCTTCGCCCAGCTCACGGGCAGTAGAGGAATCGGGCATGCCGAAAACTATACAACCAAGTTGATCAATTTAGTTGCTTAGTTTCTGTGATACCGGCCATCACGCTCGCGCTGCCCGGCGATGTCCGCGACAGGTGCGGCCGCGCCGTTCGGCGAACTCACCCCCGGCGGGGGAAGTGCGGCCGAGCCGGAGGGAGCAGATTCGGGGAAGTCCAGCAATCCATTCCGGAAGGGGCGATCCATGACACACGAGTCGGACATCGAGCACCCGGGGCGGCGCGCCGCCGCGGCCGGCACCTCGATCGCGGCGGCGATCCTGCTGCTCACCGTCGGCGTGATCTCCATCCTGCAAGGCATTTCGGCGATCGCCGCCGATCAGCTCTATGTGGCCGGATTCGAGTACATCTACCGGTTCGACACGACCGCGTGGGGCTGGACGCACACCGGGCTCGGAATCCTGCTGTCGCTCTGCGCGATCGGCTTGCTCTACGGGGCGACCTGGGCGCGGGCGGCGGCGATCTTCCTCGCCGCGCTGTCGATCATCGGCAATTTCCTCTCCCTCCCCTACTATCCGGCCTGGTCGATCCTGATCATCGTGCTCGATGTGGTGGTGATCTGGGCCGTCGCCACCTGGCGGCCCGACCGGGTCTGATCCGGGCGTCTCAGAGCAGGCCGACCCGACGGGCGGCGACGAGCGTCTCCGCCCGGGAGGTGGTCCCGAGCTTGGCGTAGATCCCGCGCAGATGCGTCTTCACGGTATTGATCGACACACCGAGGCCCTCCGCGATCTGCTGCGTGGTCCGCCCGGAGGGCAACTGCGCGAGCACCGTGCGCTCGGTGACGGTCAGGCGCGGCGGCGCGGCACCGCGCCGGACCGCGGGGTGCCGCCGGATCTCCTCGGCGAATCCGCTGTACCTGCCGAACGTGCCGCCGTGCGCGTCGAGCAACGCGAGCACGCCGGGGATCTCCAGGAACGGCCGCACGAGCCGATCCGGCGCGGCGGCCCACAGCGCCAACTCGACCGCGGCCTTGGCCGGCAGCGGATTCGTCAGCGCGGCCTGCGCCGCGGCGGTCAGCAGCAGGGCGGTGACGGTGTGCACCGGATGCGCCGCGTCGCGCGCGAGCACCGGTTCCACCAGCTCCAGAACGGTTTTCGGCTGCTCCGCGTGCGCGGCGACCGTCGCGCGGGCCAGCGCGATGCCCGGTTGCGCGCCGAGCGTCTCCTCGGCCCGATCGATCAGCGGCCGCAGCGTGTGCGCGTCGTTCACCTCGAGCAGGACGCGCACCACCTGGGGCAGCAGCAACCCCGTCACCGCGGGCAGCGCGCGGGCCCGTCGCAGCAGCGCCTCCAGGCTCGCGCGCAACGACACCGCCGCGGCGTACTTGTCCTCGACCGACCAGTACCGCCGCAGCTGTGTGACAACTGCCGCGCAGCGCGGCTCGGCCTGCGCCGCGCCGTGATCGCCCCGGAGATAACCGATATACGACGACACGCTCTGGGCCGCGACGGCGTCGGCCGACTCGCCGAGTTGCCGGGCGTGGGCGAGCCGCACCGCCCGGTCGGCGATGTCGCGCGCCACCGAGACCCCGCCCAGCACACCGACGGTGAGCGCGAGGCGCGCGGTGGCGCGCAGCACCAAGCGGTGGTGCCCGGCGCATTTGGCCAGCGCCAGGCCGCGCCGCAGTTGCCGTCTGGCGCCGCGCGCCTCGCCGCGTGCCAGCAGAACCGCGGCCACTTCGATCGCGACGTAGGCGTCGATCTCGGCCTGGCCGGTGACCGGAAGTGGTTCGGGCAGCGCGATTTCGGTGAGCCCGGTGCCGGTGGCGACCGCGGTGGCCACGGTCGCGGCCAGGATCAGCGGAGCCAGCCGGTCGAGCGGCGCGATCGTCTCGACGTCCGGCGTGCGCTCGCGCACCAGATCCAGGTGGGTCGCCGCGGCCGCGGCCTCGCGCCGTTCGAGCGCGTCGATCGCGCGCAGCACCCACAGGTAGGGGTCGTCGGCCGGCAGCCGGCCGGCCTGCTCGAACTGCTGGAACAACTGTGGCCCGCCGCCGTCGAGTACCACGCGCAGCGCCTGCTCGCGCAGGAAGCACTGCTGCTCGGCGGCCGTGCCCGCCAGCACGTGCGGCAGCGCGGCCAGCGGCATGTCCATCGCCGCGAACCAGTCGGCCGTGCGCCGGTGCACCTCGAAATGACCGGCGCCGTAGCGCGATTCGGCCAGCAGCTGGGCGCGCAGCATCGGGTGGTAGCGGAACCAGAGCTCCCCGTCGCGCGCCAGGTGCGTCACCGGGAAGTTGATCCGCAGCAGGCCGTCCAGCATCTGGTGCGCGTCGAGTTCGGTGAGCTGTTCGGCCAGGGCGGCGGTAAAGGTCTCGGGAACGCTCGTGTCGACGACGAATCGTCGGACCTGGCCGGGTAATTCGTCCACGAATTCGGCGAGCAGGAAATCCGCGACCGCGGGCGGGGTGCCCGCCAGCTCGGCCAGCGCGGTCCGGCGATCGGGGTGCGCGGCGAGCCGGGCCGCCGCGATCCGGACCAGCGCCGGCCAGCCGTGCGTCAGGTTCAGCACCGCGTCGAGTTCGGTGTCGGTGAGCAGGCAGCCGTGTTCCGCGCACAGCTCCCGCACCCGCGCGCCGGAGAACGCGAGATCCGCCGCGCTCAAACAGGTTACGAGCCCGGACAACTCCACCGCGTGCCACCGCAGCGGCGGCGCGAAGCGGGCCGAGATCACCGCGGTGGTCGAGGCGGGCAGGTGCGTGAGCAGGTATTCCAGGTAGGCCAGGGCGGGCGGTTCGGTGATCAGGTGCGCGTTGTCGATGACCAGCAGAGCCGGCGGCCGCGCCCGCGGCTCGAGCGCGGCGCGCAGCGCGGCGGCCCCGGCGTTGCGACCGGTCACCGTCAGCCACCGGACATCCAGACGCGGCTGCGCGGAGTACCGGTGGTTGCCGAGCCAATCGGCGATCAGCACGGTTTTCCCGCTGCCGGCCGGCGCCGAGATCAGCACCGCGTGACCGCGCGCCGTGGCGACGGCGGCGTCCAGCCGGCGATACAGCTCGGGCCGCGCGAGCGGGGTGAACGCGAAAGTCGGTATTTCGGTCCCGGACAATTTCGACTCTGTGGTCATCGGCTTCCCTCTATTCCCGCGATCGGCCCGGACATTTTCCGGCAGGACACTTCCGGAATGCTTCGAGCGAAATTCCGGAGCGTGCCCCACGCGCGCTCCGGCCGGGTTCGGAATACCCCGGCCGGAGCGCGGCGCCGATCACTCCGTTGTGATCAGAACAAAGGGCGCGTAATCGCGCACATGACCGTCCAGCCACTCCCAGATCGACGCGTCCTCGACGGCGGCGCCGCGCTGCCGGCACAGCCGCCAGCCCGCGTCGGACCGGTGCCAGATATCGCCGTCGCGATCCAGATACAGCCCGGGCAGGCGGGGTTCGCAGCCGAAGGCCGTGTCCCCCGGCGCCACGGGCCCGAGCAGGGCGACCAGGATCGATGCTCCGCAGGCGGTGGTCGTCGCGTGCGCGACGGAGGTCTTCGGTCCGGATTCGAGGGTCGGCGGTGTGGGCATCGGCTGCACTCCTAGAGGTCGAAGAATTGCGTTTCGACAATTATCCGACACCGCACTTCCATTCTTCTTTCAATTATCTTCCGCGCGACTTCCCGCCGAATTCGATATCTTTTCGTAATTCTCGAGAGTTGCGGAACCCGCCGGTGCCGTGAATACAGTAGCGGCGTTCCCGGTACTTGAATCCGAAATTCGGACGAGGAGGTAGTTCGCGTGAACTGGCGACAGCGGGCCGCGTGCCAGGGCGCCGCGCCCGGCATCTTTCATCCCGCCGTACCACCGAAAGGCGATCCGAGACAGGCCCTGGCCTACTGCCGGCGCTGTCCCGTCGTCACCGACTGCGCGGCACACGCGCTACAGATAACCCAGCGCCGCGGGATCGTCGCCGGCGTATGGCTGGACGCCGACCGCGAGGGCGCCGCGTTATTGCGGAACATCGCGGTGAAACAAGCCCGTCCGCCACGCTGCCTGAAGTGCTGGCGGGTCCTGCAATCGGATTGCCCCGACCGCGTCTGCGCGCTCTGCGGTTTTGCCGAGATCCCGGCCTGAAGGAGCGGATACCGTTGTCCGACAACGGGTTTGCTAGATACGTCACAGTCGTTTCAGTTTGTCGAACGGGTTTTTTGCGGGTAATTTACCGGGCGTTCTTCAGTTCAATTTGATGGTGTTGATTTCCCGACGGTTGGAGGGACGTCGTGTCATGACGGAACCACAGGTTCAGGTGTTCGGCCCGCTACAGGTTTCGCTCGGCGGTCGCACCGCTCGGATCGGCGCCGGTCGCCAACGAGCGGTCCTCGGGCGATTGGTGCTGGCCGGTGGGCAGGCGATCGGCAGCGATCGCCTGGTAGAGGATGTGTGGGAAGGCGATCCGCCGTCGCACGCGCCGAGCGTGTTGCAGGTGCAGATCCACAATTTGCGGCGGGTGCTCGAACCCGCGCGAAGACCGCGCGGCGCCGCACGAATTCTGGTGTCCGAGGGCGGCGGATACGCGCTGCGGCTGGCGGCCGCGAGTGTGGACGCATGGCGTTTCGAAGCACAGATGCGCCAGTACGAACAGCGGATGCACAATCCCGCGGATCGGCCCGGGCCGCTGGAACGGTACCGGCTGCTCGACGAGGCGCTGAATTGCTGGCACGGTGCGGCATTCGAATCCTTTTCCAGCGCTTCGTGGGCCACGGCGGAGGTTTCCCGCCTGACCGATTTACGGGTGAGCGCGACCGAGATGCGCGCCGAAGCGGCACTGGAACTGGGCCGCCTCGGTGAGGTCGTTACCGTGTTGCGTCAGCAGGTAGAAGAACACCCCGGACGCGAAGAAAGCGCGCGTTTGCTGGCCGCGGCGCAGTATCGGCTCGGACAACAGGTGGAGGCCCTGGCCACCGTGCGCAGGGCGCGCGAATACCTGCGCTCGGAATTCGGCATCGATCCCGGGCCCCGGCTGGCCGATCTCGAAACGGCGATCCTGAAACAGAGCGTCGAGCCCGAGCACGTGGGCGAGCACGCGACGACGCCGATCGTGGTGCCCGCGCCCGCCGACGAGCCGCGCCCGCGCCCACTGCCCGCCGAGGCCGAACCGACCTTCTATCCGCGACAGCGAGCGGCCCTGTCCGCCATCGCGACCGAGGCTCGCCGCTCCGGACTGCGGCTGACCTGGCTGGCCGGCGCCGCCGGCGCGGGCAAGACGACGCTCACGAGTTTCGTCGCCGCGCATCTGGCCGCCGCGGGCTGGACCACCGCCATCGGCCGCTGCCCCGAGGTCGACGGCGCGCCGCCCGCCTGGGCCTGGACCGAGATTCTCGCCGCCCTCGGCGGCGCGCCGGCGCTGTCGGAAACCACCGGCCACATCGACCCGTTCACGATCGTGCGCGCGGTGACCGAACGCTGCCGCGAACTGCTCGCGACCGGCCCGGTGGCCCTGGTCCTGGAGGACGCGCACCGCGCCGACGACGCGACGCTGCAGGTGCTGCGGCAGTTGACGAACTGGCTCCAGCAGGAGTCCGTGCTCGTGCTGGTGACGGTGCGCGACCACGAGCGGTCACCGGCGCTGCGCGCGGCGGAGGCGGCGCTGGCCGATCGGATGACCGAGCGGATCGTCCTGGCGGGCCTGGACCTGGCGGGCACCCGCAAGATCGCCCAGGACGCCGGTCTCACGACCATCGACCTGGCCGCGTTGCAGACGCTGCACGAACGCACAGGCGGCAATCCCTTCTTCGTCCGGGAACTGTCCAAACGGATCGCGGCGCGCGGAGATTCGCGCGGACTGCCCGAGAACATCCGCGCGGTGCTGATCGACCGGATCGACCAGCTGCCCGAGGGCATGCTGACCGTGCTCCAGTACATCGCGGTGTGGGGCCGGGAGATCGATTTCGACACCCTGCTCGGACTGTGCGGCGTCGCCGAGGAGACGCTCGTCGATCTGATCGACTCCGCCGTGGCGGCGCGCCTGGCCGGGTTCGACCACCGGGAGCGGATCGTCTTGAACCAGGCGCTGGTACAGGACACCGTGTACAACAGCATCTCGCCGCTGCGCCGCGTGCGCATGCACTGGAGCGCGCTGGAATTCCTGGAGGCGCGAGTCGACGCATGCTCCCCCGACCTCGGGTACGCGGAACTGCTCGCGCATCACGCCGCCCGCGGCGCGACCCGGACGACGGCCACGCACGCGCTGCGCCACGTGGTCGCGGTCGCGCGCGGCCACGAACGCCTGGGCATCCACCCGGTCGGCCTGTGGCGCAGCGCGGTCGAATTACACGAACTGGCAGGGCATTCCGCCCGCACCGCCGAGCCGGACGATCGGCTGGCCCTGTTCGAGACGCTGCGCGCCTTCGCCGACGCGCTGACCCAGGACGGGCACGCCCTGCATGCCCGGGTCGTGCGCAAACGCGCGCTCGGCCTGGCCGAGGAGCTGGACGACAAAATGCTGATGGTGCGGGCGCTGACCTGCCGGATCACCCCGACCATCTGGGTCGCCCAGGACTGGTGCCGGACCGACGCGCACCTGCTCGAAGCCCTGGAAGCCGCTCTGGCCCGCACCGATTCGGTGACCGAGCGGACCTCGCTGCTGATCACCCTCGCCATCGAGACCGCGGACGCGATTCCGCCGATGCGCGAGCGCGCCGCGGAGGCGCTGCGCCTGGCGCGCGGCGCCGCCGACGCCGAGTTGCTGTGCGCCGCACTCAATGCCGTGGCGAACACGGTCGCCGAACCCGGCGCCGCGGCGAGCCTGCGCGCGATCGCCGCGGAACTGCTCGACGTCGCCCGCACCGCCGGGCTGCGCGACTATCAGGCGCTGGCGCACTATCTGCGCTTCCTGGCGGCCTGCCGCGACGCCGACCTGGCCGCCGCGAACCGGCATTCGGCCGCCGCGCAGGAGTGCGCGCCCTACGGCCATCCGAGTCCGCTGCCCGACGTGCTGCTGGCCTTCGGCGCGGTGGTGGAGGTTCTGCGCGGCGATCTGGCCGAGGCCGAGCGCGCGTATCAGCGGTTCGCCGCCCGGATGACCGAGGCCGGCGTCGCGAACACCGAGGTGATCCGCATGGTCGGCGCGCTCACCCTGGGCTGGGCTCGCGGCGACCTCTCCGGCCTGCTGGACCGGCTGAAGACCCTCTACGACACCGCCCCGGACCGGGTGGCGCAGCTCTATATCGTGAGCCTGCTGCACGGTGGCGACGAAGCACAGGCGCGCACCCTGTTCCACGCGCATCCCGTCGTACGGCGCGACGTGCACCGCCCGCTGATGTGCGCCTTCCGCGCCACAGCCGCCGTGGCCCTGGGCGAGGTCGAGGCGGCCGCCGAACTGTTCGAAGCCCTGCTCCCCTACTCCGGCACGCTGCTCGGATTCCACACCGGCGCGGCCTATTTCGGTCCGGTCGACGCCCTGCTCGCCGATCTCGCCGAGCTCACCGGCCGCGCCGACACCGCGCACGCCCTGCGCGCCCGCGCCGACGCCGCGCTGCGCCGCATCCACACCGCCGCGGACGCCCTGGCCCCGCGCGCCCACCAGACCGGCGACGCGCCCCGGCCGCGACTCGCCGACAGCCCCGGTCTGCCCGCGCTGCTGTGAGCGGATCCGCCGTCGGCAGCGCGGCGCGATTTTCCCGGACCTGCTGGGGCACGGTGGATTCATGGCACACGACGACAAGACGCCGGCCTTCACCTGGCGCACCCGAGAACAACTGTTCGCCCGCCGGATCCTGGTGCTCGACGGCCCGCTCGACGACGACAACGGCGCGCTGCTCATGACGCAGCTGCTGACGCTGGCCGCCGAGGATCCCGACGCCGGCATCTCGCTATGGATCCACTCGCCGGGCGGGTCGGTGCCGGCGATGCTCGCCATCCGCGACGTGATGCGGCTGGTCCCCTGCGAGGTCTCGACGCTGGCGCTCGGATTGGCTTGCAGCGCCGGGCAATTCCTGCTCTCGGCCGGATCTCCGGGCCGGCGCTTCGCGCTGCCGCACGCGCGGATCCTCATGCATCAGGGTTCGGCGGGCATCGGCGGCAGCGCGGTCGAGGTCGAGGTGCAGGCCGGCGATCTGCGCTACACCGTGCAGACCGTGCTGGGCCTGATCGCCGCGGACACCGGTCAGTCCTACGACCAGATCTTCGACGACTCCCTGCACGACCGCTGGTTCACCGCGACCCAGGCCAAGGAGTACGGCTTCATCGACTCGATCGTCGACTCGTTCTGGCAGGTCGTGCCGCAGCGGCAGAAGGTGGGAATCGCATGAGCAGCTACACCATTCCGAATGTCATCGCCCAGCATCCGCGCGGCGAGCGCATCATGGACGTCTACTCGCACCTGCTCACCGAGCGCATCGTCTACCTCGGCACGCCGATCGATTCCGGCGTCGCCAACGCCCTGATCGCGCAGCTGCTGCACCTGGACGCCGACAGCCCGGGCCAGGACATCAACCTCTACGTCAATTGCGAGGGCGGCGATCTCACGGCCATGCTCGCGCTCTACGACACCATGCAGCACATCCAGTCCCCGGTGGTCACCACGTGCGTCGGCCAGGCCATCGCCGTCGGCGCGGTGCTGCTGACCGGCGGTGTGAAAGGCCGCCGCTCGATGCTCCCGCACGCCCGGGTGGTGCTGCACCAGCCCGCGGCCCGCGGCCAGGGCACCATCCCCGACCTCATCCTGCAGGCCGACGAACTGGTCCGGATGCGCGCCGAGGTCGAGGCCATCCTGGCCGAGCACACCGGGCAGACGGTGGAAACGCTGCGGCACGACACCGACCGCGACCGCGTCTTCACCGCCCGGGCGGCCATCGACTACGGCCTCGTCGACCAGGTGCTGGATCCGCGCGCCTGAGCGCTAGGCCGCGAGCAGCAGCCCGTTGTACGGTGCGCTCGCTCGCGGCCGCAGCGTGCGCACCGGCTCGGTGCGGTAGCGGGCCAGATCGTCGGCGACCTGATGGATGAGCCCGCCCACCGAACGGCCGAGCGCACCCGCCATCGCCGCGATCATCTCACTCGAGGGCTCCTTGAGGCCGCGCTCGACCTCGGACAGGTATTGCGGTGAAACACCTGCTCGCCCAGCGGTTTCCGCGAGCGTCTCGCGTTGCTCCTGGCGCAGCGCCCGCAGCCGCTGCCCGAGGGCCTCGCGCCACAGCGGTTCCCGGCCCGGCGCGGGACGGCGCTCGGCGGGCAGCGCCGGGCGACGGTCCGCCCGGGGCGCCTGCTGCTCCCGCCCGCCGGGAAGCGCGCGCAACCGCCGCGGTTCGGCCTGCGGAGTCTCGGCGCTCGGATGCTCGCTCATAGGGGGAGCGTACGACCCGGAACCGCCGCCGCGCCCGTCGCTCCGCTGTGGGCGAACACCGTCCGGCCCCGCGATTGTTCACCCGCGCTGGGCGAAGAACCCGGCCGCCGCCGTTTTTAGCATCGAGTCGACAACCCGCCACCTGAGGAAGGGGACCCGATGCCGGGGACTTTGACCGTATGGAAGTTCGCGAGTGCCACCGGAGCCGAGACCGCCGCCGCCACGCTGGAGGATCTGCAGCGCCGTGAGTTGATCACGGTGCAGGACGCGGCGATCGTCACCTGGCCCGCCGGCGCCAAACGCCCGAAAACCCGTCAGCTGCACAGTCTCGCCGGAGTCGGCGCGCTCGGCGGCGCGTTCTGGGGGCTGCTGTTCGGGCTGCTGCTGTTCGTCCCGCTGCTCGGCGCCGCGGTCGGCGCGGGGCTGGGCGCGATGTCGGGAGCCCTGGTCCATATCGGGATCGACGACGCCTTCATCAAGAAGGTGCGCGCCGGTCTCGCCCCGGGGACCTCGGCGCTGTTCGTGCTGACCTCCGATGCCATCCTGGACCGCATCCACGACGAATTCCGCGGCCAGTCCGCCGAATTGGTCTCCACCAACCTGTCCCACGAGCAGGAAGCCAGGCTGCGCGAGCTCTTCGCCGCCTAGCCTCCGGAATCCGCCCGTCCTGCCGGCAGGAGTGGTCATGAACGTCTATCCCCCGATCGCCGACCACGGGATCGTCGGCGATCTGCAAACCGCGGCCCTGATCTCGGCCGCGGGCACGATCGACTGGTGGTGCAGCCCGCGCTTCGATTCGCCGAGCGTGTTCGCCGCGCTGCTGGACGCCCAGCGCGGCGGCTACTGCCGGTTGGCCGCGAGCCCGGCCGAGGACGAGCCGACGGTGGGTCAGCTCTACCTTCCCGATACCGCCGTGCTGATCACCCGGTTCCTGGCGGCCGGCGGCGTCGGGGAGGTCATCGATTTCATGGACCCGATCCAGGACCGCGTCCCGGCCGAGCGGCACCGGCTGGTCCGGATCGTGCGAGTGGTGCGCGGCAGCATGTCGTTCGACTTCGCCTGCCGGCCGCGGTTCGACTACGCCCGCGCACCGCACACCCGGATGCTGCCCGGCCCGCGCCGGGCACTGTTCCAGAGCACCGGCGGCGACCTGCACGTCCAGGTCAGCGATCCGATCTCACTGCACGCCGACGGCGGTGACGTGGCCGCGCGCTTCGTCCTCGACGCCGGTCAGACCGCGGCGATCGTGCTGACCTGCACCACCGGCGGCGGCGCGGCGCCACCGCCGCCGGAGCGGGCGCAGGTGCTGGCCGATTTCGACGCCTGCCGGTCGTTCTGGCAGGGCTGGCTGCGCTCGTGTACCTACCGGGGCCGCTGGCAGGACATGGTCAAGCGCTCGGCGATCACGCTGAAACTGCTGACCTACGCCCCGACCGGCGCGCCGATCGCGGCGGCCACCATGGGCCTGCCCGAACAGCTCGGCGGCGAACGCAACTGGGACTACCGCTACACCTGGATCCGCGACGCGTCGCTGTCGATCCGCGCCCTGCTCGACCTGGGTTTCACCGAAGAGGCCGCCGCCTACCGGGATTGGCTGCGCGATCGGCTCGACGCCGGGCCGACGCCCTCCGGTGAGCCGTTGCAGATCATGTACCGGATCGACGGCGCGCCCCGGATCGAGGAGGAGATCCTCACCCATCTCTCGGGTTACCGCGATTCCCGCCCGGTCCGGCTCGGCAACGCCGCGGCCGACCAACTCCAGCTCGACATCTACGGCGAGGCCGCCGACGCGCTGGCCCAGTTCGCCGACCTCGGCAGCATCGGGGGCTGGCTGGCCTTCGCCGAACTGCTGGACTGGCTCGCCGGCAACTGGGACCGCCCCGACGAGGGCATCTGGGAAACCCGCGGCGGCCGAAAGCATTTCACCTACAGCCGACTGATGACCTGGGTCGCCTTCGAGCGCGGCATTTCGATGGCGACCACGCACGGCCGCCCGGCGGACGTGCCCCGCTGGACGCGCGCACGCGACGCGGTGTTCGCCCAGATCGTCGAGTGCGGCTGGAGCCGGGAACGGCAGGCCTTCGTCCAGCACTTCGACGGCGACGTCCTGGACGCCTCGCTGCTGCTGATGCCCCGGATGGGATTCCTGTCCCCGCACGACCCCGCGTGGCTGAGCACGCTGGACGCCATGGACGCCGAACTGGTCAGCGACAGCCTGGTCTACCGGTACGACCCCGCCGCCGCCCCGGACGGATTGGCCGGAGCCGAGGGCACATTCACCCTGTGCAGCTTCCTCTACGTCGAGGCGCTGGCCCGCTCGGGCCGCGTCGACCAGGCCCGCTACGCCTTCGACAAGATGCTCACCTACGCCAACCACGTCGGCCTGTTCGCCGAGGAGATCGGCCCCTCCGGCGCGCAATTGGGCAACTTCCCGCAGGCGTTCACGCACCTGGCCCTGGTGGCCGCCGCGCTCGCCCTGGACGAGCGGCTCGACGACCCCGGGCCGCCGTGACCCCGCCGCGCGGCGTACTGCTGCCGCTGGCGCTGGCACAGTTCCTCTGCAGCTTCGCCGGCTCGAACATGAACGTGATGATCACCGACATCAGCGCGGACCTGAACACCACCGTGTCCGGCGTGCAGCTGACGATCACCCTGTACCTGCTGGTGATGGCGGCGTTGATGATTCCCGGCGGCAAGCTCACCGACCGCTTCGGGCGCAAACGCTGCTTCGTCGCGGGGCTCGTGCTCTACGGGGCCGGGGCGCTGGTCGCCGCGATCGCGCCGACGCTGGGCGTGCTGGTGCTGGGCAATTCGCTCCTCGAGGGCATCGGCACTGCCATGCTGATCCCACCCGTCTACATCCTGGCCACCCTGTTGTTCACCGAAGCCAGTTCGCGGGCACGGGCTTTCGGCATGATCATGGCCATGGGCGGGATCGGCGCCGCCGCCGGACCGCTGCTCGGCGGACTGATCACCACCACGCTCGGCTGGCGGGCGGCCTTTGGCTTCCAGGTCCTGATCGTCGCCGTGATCATCGGGTCCAGCCGCCGGATTCTCGACCCGCTGCCCCCGGATCCGGGGCGCCCCTTCGATATTCGCGGTGCGATCCTGTCGGCGGCCGGGCTGGTCCTGCTCGTCGCGGGCATCCTCGCCGCGCAGGAGGATCTCGCGATGATGTGCACGCTGCTGGTGGCGGGGGCGGTGGTGCTGGCGATCTTCTTCGCCGGCGTGCGGGCCGAGGAACGCGCGGGGCGCGAACCGCTGCTCTCGACCCGCCTGTTCCGGAACCGCACCGCGAATCTCGGGCTGCTCACCCAGCATCTCCAGTGGCTGATACTGATGGGCACCTCGTTCGTCGTCTCGGCCTATCTGCAGGTCGTGCGCGGCTACAACGCCGTCGAAACCGGGGTCGTCTTCACCGCGGCCACTCTCGGCATGCTGCTCACCTCGCTGCCCGCCGCCCGCCTGGCCCGCCGCTGGTCCCGGCGCACCCTGATCGTCGCGGGTTTCGCCCTGACCGTCACCGGGATCGCGGTGCTGCTCGCGCCGGCCGGGCAGGTGTCCGGACCGTGGGGCTTCGCGCCCGGTCTCCTGCTGCTCGGCCTGGGGCTGGGCACGATGCTCACGCCGTCGGTCGACCTCGTCCAGTCCGCGTTCGGCGAACGACTCCAGGGCGAGATCTCCGGCCTGTCGCGCAGTGTCTCCAACCTGGGTTCGGCCCTGGGCGCCGCCGTCGCGGGCACCATCCTGGTCGCCCGGGCCGACAGTCACGGCTATGCCACCGCGATGATCACCCTGGCCGGTCTCGCCGGGGCCGGGCTGCTGGTCGCCCTCGCGCTGCCCCGGGCCGCCGAACCGAGAAGCGCCGCCCGGGAAGGCCATTGACACCGCGCGAAGGTCCCGCGACCCCGGCCGCGGCCCGGCTGCTTTACGGCCCGCTGTTCTCCCGGCGAGCACCGCTGGACCCGGACAACGCCGCCAGCCGGATCAGCGCCTACATCTACGGCAACGTCCTGGTGCTCACCGCGCTGGTGCCCGTGGTGGCGGCGGACAAGCACCTCGGCATCCTGGTGGTGCTCGGCACGTCGCTGTCCACCTTCGCCGCCCACGGTTTCGCCGAGACGGTCGCCCGCTCGGTGCGCGACCATCGCGGCACCGGCATCACCGACCGGGTCCGCCGACTGCGCAACTCGGTGCCGATCCTGAGCTCGGCCGCGGCGCCCTGCGTCATTCTCGCCGCGGGCTGGCTGGGCTGGCCGCAACCGCGCTCGGCCCAGTTGCTCGCCGAACTGACCGTGCTGCTCCGCATCGGCGGAATCGTGATCGTCATCGCCCACCTGCGGGGCGAACGCCCCACCCGCGCCTCGGTGATCGCCTCGGTCCTGCTGACCCTCGCCGCGGTCGGCGTGGTGGTGCTCGAACTCGCGCTCACCCATTGACCGCACCGGCCGCGGGCCGCCCGCGCACACGGCCGGGACAGCACCGAAGGGGGCGGGTGGCCTCAGCGTTTTCCGCGCGCGCACCCGGGTACCGCCCGCAAGCCGTGGTTTCCCCTCGGCAACTGCTCCATTCCGGTCGACAACGAGCCTGTCCGCATCAGCATCGATGAAGGAGCATGACAGTGAGCCTGATTCTCTGCGCCCTGCAAGACAGCGTCCTGACCCAGATCGTCGGCAACCCTGCCCCCGAAGCACCACCCATCGCCGACAAGCTGATGCAGATGGGGCGCTATTTCACCTGGCTGGTCCAGCTCTCCGGGGTCGCGGCCATCACCTACGGCGGCGGCCGCTTCGCGTGGGAGAAGTGGAACGGCGGCAGCCTGCAGTCACCGAAGATGATCGCCGGGGCCATGACCGGCGGCGCGGTCGCCACCAGTGCGGGCACGATCATGAATACGGTGGTCTGAGCCCGTTCAGCCGGTGACGTGATGGCGGCGCAGCGATTCGAAGAGTTCGCGCGCCGCCCCGGACACCAATCCGCCGTTCGTCGCGGCGTCCGCGGCGCGGGTGCGCGCGACCTGCTCGTGCAGATGTTCCATGCGCATATCGAGGCGGTTGGCCGCGTCCGCCGCCTCGGTCAATTCCGCGAGCAGTTCCGGCGGCACGTCGCCGCCGTAGCGGTAGAAGATCTTGTGTTCCAGGCTGGCCCAGAAGTCCATGGCGATCGTGCGGATCTGCAACTCGACCGGGACGTGTTCGACCCGGTCGCTCATGAACACCGGAAGTTCGAGCAGCAGGTGCAAACTCTTGTAGCCGTTGGGTTTCGGATGGGCGATGTAATCGCGCACCTCGGTCACGGTGACGTCGGATTGACTGGTGAGCATCTCCGCGATGCGGTAGGTGTCCTGAATGAAGCTGCAACTGATGCGGACGCCCGCGATGTCGACGATATTCTTCCGGATATCGTGCAGCGTCGCGGGAATGTCCTTGCGCTGCAATTTACGCAGAATGCTCTCGGGGGATTTCAGCCGCGAGCGGACGTGCTCGATCGGGCTGTAGTCGTGGATGTAGGTGAATTCGTCGGCGAGGATGTTGATCTTGGTCATCAGCTCGGAGGTGACGAATCGGTAGGACATCATGAACCGGGTGAACTCGCCCTCGAAGGGTACGAGGTCGCTGTCAGGAATGCTCATCGATGTCCTTGTCACCTGCTTTTCTGCCGAATGGAAACCGCCGGTCGTCCTGCCATTTTGTCAGTTCGATCTGAGACCAGGCTGAGTCGCCGCGCCGCCCCGCCCGCGACGTTCCGGCCGCCAGATTGCTCACATGCTGTTGACATGTCGCCAATAGTCCCGCCAGGCTGTTGCGCACACCGGTACACGAGGTCGGTGCGCCGAGGGAACAGGTGAGAGCGGTATGACACGCTGGGCATCGAGTGAGCACGCCGCGGTCCGGCCCGCGCCCTATCGCGTCGATCGCGGGGCCGCGCTGCGGGCCGTGCGCGCCACGCAACGCCGCCAACTCCTGGTGACGGCCGCCGATGTCTTCGCGCGCCGCGGATATCACGCGGCGCAGATGAGCGAGATCGCCGAACGCTCGGGCATGAGCAAACCGACCGTCTACAAACATTTTTCGGGAAAACTCGACCTCTATCTGGCGGTGCTCCAGGCCCGCCTGGATCGATTGGTCGCCGGCATCACACAGGCGGTACAGACCAGCGGTGACAATGCCGTCCGCGCGCGCGGCGCGGTCAAGGTCTACTTCGATTTCATCGACCTCGATCCCGACGGCTTCCGGCTGGTCTTCGAAACCGAAGTGCCCAGCGAACCATCGGTACGCCTGCGCATCGACCGCGAGCTCGACAATTGCGTCCGCACCACCGCCGATCTGCTGGCCCGCGAAACCGGGACCGATCTCTTCCGCGCTCGCATGCTGGCGGCCGGTCTGATCGGAATCTGCCGTTTCACCGCCCGCCAGTGGCTCGACGCCGGCCGCCCGATTCCCAAGGATCAGGCGATCGCCGCCACCGCGCTGCTCTGCGCGCGCGGATTGTCCGGGGTGCCGCTCGTGCGCCGCCTGCCCGAGAATGCCGCCGCCTTTCCCGCGCGCTGAGCCCGGCCCGGAATCGCCTCGCGCCACGCCCTTTCCGCGCTCACCCGCGCCGCCGTCCTGTGGAAGAGTGGGGCAGATCCGAATCCGCCGACCGATCATGGGAGCACGATGGAAACCGCATTCGATGTAGCCGAGCTGGTGGGCTACGGCTATCGCGCCGACGATTTCTACGAGGTCGGGCGCGAGAAGGTCCGCGAATACGCGCGTGCGGTCCAGGATTTCCACCCCGCGCACTGGCACGAGAGCAGCGCCGGCGAACTCGGCTACGCCGGGCTGCCGGTGCCGGCCACCTTCGCCTCGATCGTGGCCATGCAGGCCAATCAGGCACTGCTCGGGGGCGTGCTGACCGGGTACGACACCTTCGTGCACACCGATCAGGTCTTCGAGATGTACCAGCCGATCCTGGCCGGGGACCGACTGCTCATCGATGTCGAATTGTCCGCGGTGCGCCGGGTGGCGGGCAAAGACCTGCTCACCATCACCAATACGTTCACCGACGGGTCCGGCCGGGTCGTCCAGGTCATGCACACCACCGTCGTCGGCATCACCGACGCGGACGTCGCCGCCGGAATCGGCGAGGCCATCGAGGGTGTCATCATGAGCGGCTTGACCGCGCCCGCTCCCCCGGCCTCGGCGCCGGGCCACGACCTCCAGCACTCGGAGGTCTCGCGGACCCGGACGCCGCGCACGGCGATCCGGTTCGAGGACATCGCCGTGGGCGACGAGCTACCGGCCCGCACCGTCCGATTGACCCGCGGCGATCTGGTGAACTACGCCGGCGTGGCCGGTGACGCGAATCCGATCCACTGGAACGAGGGCATCGCCGCCCTGGCCGGGCTGCCGGACGTGATCGCGCACGGCATGCTCTCCATGGGCCTGGGCGCCGGGTTCGTCACCGGCTGGCTCGGCGATCCCGGCGCGGTGCTGCGCTACGGCGTCCGGCTGTCGAACTACGCCGTCGTCGACGCCGCCACCGCGGGCACGGTCGAATTCACCGGCCGGATCAAGTCGACCGATCCGCAGACCCGGACCGCCACGGTGGTGCTGATCGCGAAATCCGCAGGCCGCAAGATCTTCGGACTGGCCACCATGGACGTCCGGCTCGCCTGACCGGCGGCCGGGCGCGGGTGGTTACCCTGGCCGGGTGACGATCACCGAGTTGCCCTTCGGCTCCTGGCCCACCGCCATCACCTCCGACAGCGTCGTCAGCGCGGCGGTGCGCCTCGGCGAGGTGCGCGTGGACGGGCCGGACGTGTACTGGTCGGAGGGCCGCCCCAGCGAGGGCGGCCGGACGCAGATCGTGCGCCGCACCCCCGACGGAACGTGCACCGATCTGCTGCCGGAGAGCCTGAACGCCCGCACGGCCGTGCACGAATACGGCGGCGCCGCATGGTGGATCCGCGACGGGGTGTTCTTCGTGGTCGACTGGGACGATCAGCGGCTGTATCGAATCGAGCCCGGCGGCGAGCCGGTGGCGCTGACCCCGGAGCCCGCCGTGCCGCGCGGGGACCGCTACGCCGACGGCGCTTTCGGGCCCGGCGGCACCGTCGTCGCGGTCCGCGAGCACCATCCGGTGGGCGGGCGCGGCGCGGTCGACGTGCGCAACGAGATCGTCCGCCTGTCCGCCGACTGCCCGGGGCAGCCGGAAGTCCTGCTCAGCGGACCCGATTTCGTCGCCGCGCCGCGCCTGAGCCCGGACGGCGCCCAGCTCGCGGTCATCACCTGGGACCATCCGTCCATGCCGTGGGACGACACCGTGCTGCGGGTGCGCGATCTCGCGACCGGCGCCGACACCGTCGTGGCGGGCGGGCCGGGCGAGTCGGTGCAGGAACCGCGCTGGCAGGACGACGGCTCGCTGCTGTTCCTGTCCGACCGCAACGGCTGGTGGAATCTCTACCGGTGGACTCCGCGCGACGGCGTCACGGCGGTCGTGGCGATCGAGGCCGAAATCGGCATGCCCCCGTGGCTGCTCGGCTCGGCGCGCTATGCCGTCCTCGGCGACGGCAGTGTCGTTTTCGCGCGCTGGCGCGCGGGGTACGACGGCCTCGCGATCCGCCGCCCGGACGGGACGCTGACCGATCTGGACCTGCCGTTCTCCACCGTCAGCGCGCTGGTGCGCGCGGCGGCGGACGCCGTGATCGTGGTGGCGGGCACACCGACCACCGAACCCGGCGTCTACCGGATCACGCTGTCCGGCACGAACATCGAACTCGAAACCCTGCGCGCGCCCCGCGACCTCGGGCTCGACGCCGCCGATGTCTCGGTCCCCGAGCCGATTTCGTTCCCCTCGACCGATCGCACCGGCGCGCCGCGCACCGCCCACGCGCTGTTCTATCCGCCCACGAGCAGCCGGTACCGCGGTCCCGCCGCGGAGCGGCCGCCGCTGCTGGTCATGATCCACGGCGGGCCGACCTCGCAGGCGCTGCCGCTGCTCGCCTCGAGCACCCAGTACTGGACCAGCCGCGGCTTCGCCGTCGTCGACGTCAACTACGGCGGCTCCACCGGGTACGGCCGGGCCTATCGCGAACTGCTGCAGGACGCCTGGGGCGTAGTCGACGTCGCCGACTGCATCGCGGCCGCCCGCTGGCTCGCCGGCGACGATCGCGTCGACCCGCACCGGCTGGCCATCCGCGGCGGCTCGGCGGGCGGCTACACCACGCTCGCCGCGCTGGCCCGCGACGATTCGCCGTTCGCCGCCGGCGCCGACCACTACGGCGTCGCCGACCTCGAGGCGCTCGCCGCCGAGACGCACAAGTTCGAGAGCCGCTACCTCGACGGCCTCATCGGCGCGTACCCCGCCGAACGCGACCGCTACCGGCAGCGCTCCCCGATCCACCACGTCGACCAGTTCCGCAGTCCGCTGATCGTGTTACAGGGCAGCGAGGACGCCGTGGTGCCGCCCAACCAGTCCGAGATGATCGTCGACGCCCTGCGCGCCCGCGGCGTCCCGGTCAGCTACCTGCTCTTCGAGGGCGAGCAGCACGGCTTCCGCCGGGCCGAGAACATCCGCCGCGCACTGGATTCGGAACTGAGCTTCTACGCCCAGATCTTCGGCTTCGACCTGCCACCCGGCGAGAAGATCGACCCGGTGCCGGTCGAGAACCTGACGCGCGGTTAAACCTGCTGCTCGCGGCCAGCGCGTCTCCTACAATCCGAGCTCGTGCTGACACCGCCCACCAGCCTCGACGACGGCGCGATCGCGCGTGCGGTTCGCGCGCACTGGCTGCCCGACCTCCACGAGATCAAATATCTCCCCTGGGGATTCGGTGCGCACCACTGGCAAGCCATCGGTGCGGGCACGACGCTGTTCGTGACGCTGGACCAGCTGGAGCCCCGGCACACCGCCGCGTCCCTGGAAGCGGCCTACGCCGGCGCCGCCGCGCTCGCGGCCGGGTCGGCCGCGGTGTGCGCTCCGCTGCCCGCCGATACCGGCCGCTACACCGTCGCCGTCGGGAGCGAGGCGCTCAGCGTCACTCCGTGGCTGGACGGTCACAGCCCGACCGAGGCCGAAGCCGCCGAACCCGCGCACGCCCGGGAGGTGATCCGCGTCCTGAACGGGTTGCACCGGGCCACACCCCCTGCTGGAATTCGTCGCTGGACACCGCAGATCGGGCCCGATTTCGCCGACGAGCTGGCCGCGCGCACCGCCACGACGTGGACGAGCGGTCCCCTGGCCGAACCGGCACGCCGGGCTCTCCGCGCGCGCACCGCCGCCGTCGCGACCTGGACCCGCCGCTATCTGGAGCTGGCGAATTCGGCGCTCACACACCGTGGTTCCTGGGTGCCGACCCACGGCGAACCGCATCACCGCAACCAGGTGATCACCGGCGACGGACTCAAACTCGTCGACTGGGAGTCGCTCGCACTCGCACCGCCCGAACGCGACTACGCCGATCTGGGGGAGGCCGTCGAGAGCCTGCGCCCCGACCCCGCGATGGTCGAGCTGTTCGCCCTGGACTGGCGGCTCGCCGAGATAGCCGAGTACGCCCGCTGGTTCGCCGCAGCGCACACCGGCACCGACGACGATCACACCGCCCTGCAAGGTCTGTTCGAAGAACTCGACGTGAACGCCGGACGGTGATTCGAGACATGTTGCCGCGGAACGAATTCACATTTGCCTGTGCATTCGGTCCCATTGACCGGATCCTTGATCGAACAGCTGTCCGCGACGGGGTGTTCAGGTAATACTCGGGTGCTCCCATTTCATCGACGCCGACACGATAGGGGACGTGGAGCGATGAGCGATGGCGGTTTGGTAGCGGGTAACACGGTGATCGTCGCGGCCCTCGCCGCTCCCCCGCCCGAGGGCCGGGACATGTGCTGGGAACTCGCCGTGCGCTACCTGCCCAGCATCGACACCCCGGCCATCGGCGCCTGGCTGAGCCGGCATCCGCGGGGCGTCGTCGTCGCCCCGCGTCCGGACTGCTCCCCCGTGCTGCTGACGGCCGTCCATCGCGAATTGTCGGTCCCCCCGGGCGAATACGCGCTGTTCTGCGCGGCGCTCAACCCGGGCGCCCCCTGGACGGCTAGTCGAAATTCCGGCTGAGCCAGTCGACCGTCTGCATCCCGAACAGATCCGCGCCCCACTGGTAGAGATCGGTGAGCGCGGTGATCATGCTGCAGTCGCTGGGCGCGTAGGTGACGTCGGTGCCCGCGGCGGCCCACCGATCGGCCAGGTCGCGGGAGTCCGCGGCGGGCACCAGCGACATGGGCGAATCGTCCCGGGCGCAGGAGGTGATGAGCACCTTCGCCCGCGGCGCGGGGCCGGCGCCGAGCACGTTGTCGTCGAAGGCGTGCTGGAACGTCGGCTGGTCGACCGGTGCGATGCCGTTGGCGAACAGCGCGGCCAGCGGCACGAACGGCAAGCTGAAGTACGCCGGCGTCTGGCACTGGGTGCGATAGATGTTCGCCAGGCCCTGCCCGGCCGGGGTGAGCACCGAATCGACGCGCATTTCCGGATACCACGGCTCCAGCCCGAGCAGCGTCGCGAAGGCGAAACCCGAGCCCACCGAGCCGTCGGCGACCCGCAGGAAATTGCGCGGCACCACCACCATGCCCTCCAGCACAACGGATTTCACGTTCAGCTCGGGGGCATACTCGGCCGCCTTCTCGGCCGCGAACCCCGCCCCCACCCCGCCGCCCGCGATGCCGAAGATCGCGATCTGCGTGTCCGGACCGAGTTCCGCTTCGGGCAGCGACACCGCCGCGCGGGCGCCGTCGAGCAGCGTGTGGGCGGCGAACTTGCCCGCGAACACGCCGTGCGGTGTCGGATCGGCGTCATTGCCCACATCCGAGATCATGACCGCGTAGCCCTTGCCGAACAGCAGCGCCAGCGGGCCGAGCGCCGACCACGCCGCGCCGTCGAGCGGTGCGCCGCCGGTCCACTGCGTGCTGGGATGGCAATGCGCGCCGACGCTGTCGTTGGCTTCCTGATACGCGACGAGTTTGCGTTCCGCGGGCGGTGTCCCGTCCCGCGGGATCATCAGAATTCCGGTGGAGATCACCGGCGTCACCCCGTCCAGGCCCGTGGTGACGTACATGAGTTTGAAGGCCGTGAGGTTCGCGGGCTGAAATCCGGTGAACAGCACCTGGACCGGTTTCGCCTTGAGGATCGTCCCCGGCGTCGCGTCCGCGGGCAGCGGCGGTTCGGCGTAGAACGGGTCGGTGGCGGTCAGGGCCTCGAAGATCGTCTCGGGCGCGGCGATACTGCCCTCGCGCAGCGTCCCGACGACGTACCCGTTGAACACCTCCGACAGTGGTGGCGGCGGGGGCGACGGCTCGGCGGGAATCGCGCCGGCGTGCGGCGCCGCGGTGCCCAGCAGGACGGCGGCGACGGATAAACCGGCGGCCAGCAGAGCGCGGGGAGAAGCCATGCGATAGTTCGCCTTTCGGACGAGGTCAGCGGACGGCGGCGGGCACCGGGCCGGGCGGATCGAGGACGGTCACCGACAATCCCTGCGCCAGCGACAGGAAGAACGAGGGCAGGGTGAACAACGGCCGATGCTGCTGAATCTGGATCTCGTAGGGCGTGCGGAAGAGCGCTTCCAATTCCGGCCAATGGTTTTCGACCTGATCGCGATACTTGGGCAGCAGCTCGGAGGTGATGTAGTGCCAGCGCGAATCCAGGACCGAGAAGTTCCAGTCCGGCAGCGGCAGGGTGAGGATCGCCTGCCTGCCGTCGGCCAGGGTGACCTCGCGGCGCACCTGATCGAACAGCCGGGGCGGGACGACGCCCGCCACCGAGGGCGTGCCCGCCAGGGTCGACAGGTAGGTGACCGCATAGCCGATGTCGCCCTTGTAGTTCCGTACCTCGTCCCACTGGGCGCCGATCGCGGTGGCCTGCTCCCGGCGCAGCAGCACCGCGTTGCCGTCGGCGACACGGTCGTGATCGCCCGAGGCGATGCCCACCCAGGCGCGATAGATCGTGTCGTCGAACAGACCGGCGGCCCGGAATTCCGCCAGCGCCGGCAGGCCGCCGGTGACGTAGGCGTCGTGCATGGGCATCAGATCGGTGAAGATGTTCTTCTGCATCACCATGATCATGCCCAGGATCCACTGGTTGTCCTCGGGCGTGAGGGTGCGCGTGGCGCGCATGAGCGCGGCCAGCCCTTCGGGGAGCAGCGAAATCGCCTCGGGCCCCGCCGCATCGGTGAGCGCGACCTCGAATTGCTGGATCGCGGGGGCGAGCCCGGGCGCGGCGAAGACATTGTTCAGGAACTGGAAATCGAGCAGGCCGCCGGCGAAATCGGCGCCGACCGCGCCGCCCATTCCCGCCCACTGCAATTCCCGGTGCTCCACTTGCAGACGCTCGTAATAGGCGTAGGCCTTGGCGAGGTTCTGCCGGTTCGGATCCGGGCCGGTGCGCGGATCCCAGCTCGCGAGATCGATTCCCGCCTTGTCGCACAGGTCGACCAGCCAATACTGCAGCAGCAGCGCCGCATACCGCGGTGGCGCGATATCGGCCGCGCGGGCCTCGTTCAGCAACTCCCCCAGGTACGCGGCGTCGTAGGGCAGCACCGGATTGATGCCGCCCGGCCCAAAGGAGGCGTCACGATTGAGCAGCGGCAGATCCAGATAGTCACCCAGCGGCACCTCGGCGTGAGCGACCACTGGCACAGCGGGCGCGAGCAGAACGGCGAATACGGCTGCCGCCGAGAGGGTTCCGGATCGCAAGCGGGCGAATCGGGACACAGAACTCCTTTGTCGGACGGCGACCTCGCGGTAATAGCACGGAACTATAAATGCAGGTGTCGCTCGAACAAGGGAGGTTGTCCGGCGTCGTGTCGGTCCGCCACGCTGTGCCGCACCGGCCATTCGGGCCGGCCGCGCCGAAAACCGGATGCTGGGCGGCGTGGATCTGGCACTATTCGGTGAGGCGGCACTGTGGATAGCAGGGGGAGGCTGAGGTGACCGAGAAAGAAGCGGCCGCGCCCATCGAGCTCGCGGAGTTCGTCGCGGGCCTGCGCGCGGAACTGCGCGCCGCCCAAGCCGTTCGGGATCCGGGCCTGCGGTTCGCCGTCGGGCCGGTCTCCGTCGAGTTCTCCGTGGCCACGGTCCGGGAGGGCGGGCCCGAGGCCAAGCTCCGGTTCTGGGTCGTCGAAGCCGGCGGGTCGGCGCGCTGGTCCCGCGAGGCCGTGCAGAAGGTGACGCTGACGCTGACGCCGGTGGACGAACACGGCGCGCCGGTCCACATCCGCGACCAGGTCGCGGCACCGCCCGCCTAGCTGTCACGCGAAGGGCCGCAGCGTGGATACCGCGCGAGTGATGGAGCTCTACACGCCGTCGTCGGATCGGGGCGGAAGTCTCGGGTCGGGCTATCGGGTCGGCCCCGCGCTGGTGCTGACCGCCGCCCACGTGGTCACCGGGCTGCCGACCTGGCCCGCCGGTGACCCCGTCCCGGGCGAGGTCGGCACGGCCGGCGTGTGCTGGGCCCGGCCGCTGGGTCTGCCGGACTGGACCCCCGCGGTGGTCGTATGGCGCGACGACGACTCCGACGCCGCCGTGCTGCGCCTCGGCCCCGCCGCACCCGCGCTGCCGCCCGACAGTCCGGCGCCACGCTGGGGGCGCGTGGAGGGCAACCAGCCGATCGCCGTCACCGCCGTCGGTTTCCCGGTCGCGCTCGAGCGGCCGGACCGGATCCGCGACACCGAGCAGCTCTTCGGTTTCCTGGCACCGGCCGCCATGGCCAAGTCGGGGCTGTGGGCGGTCACCGTCTCGACCGCCGCTCCGGCCGCGCGCGGTGGCGGTTCGCCGTGGTCGGGCATGTCCGGCGCCGCGCTGTTCGCCGGGCCGTTCCTGGTCGGCGTGATCGTCGTGCATCCGGCGCACTTCGGCACCGATCGGGTGGTGGCGGTTCCGCTCGCCGGCCTGCTCACCGATCCCGCACTGGCCGAGCTGCTTCCGGCCGCGCGCACGATCCGTGCCGTCCGCCCGGCCCCCACCGCGCTCGCACCGGAGCAGGCCGTCGTGGATACGCTCCTGCTGCCGCCCGATCTGGTCGACCGGAGCACCGAGCTCGGCCAGCTCCGGGCCTCGGCCCGGCAAGCCGGTCCGGGCGGCCGCTCGGTGGTGCTCCTCACCCTGCACGGCATGGGCGGCGCCGGGAAAACCGCCCTGCCCGGCAGCTGGCCGCCGAGATGTCCCCCGAATTCTGCGATATTCGGCTAGAAACGGACCTGTACGGATTCACGCCGGGAATGGCGGCCCGCCCACCCGCCGAGGTGCTGGAGGAGTTGCTCGTTTCCGCCGGCATCGCCGCCGCCGATGTTCCGCCCACTGCCGAAAGACGGTCCGCTCTATGGCGCTCTCATCTGTCCGCCCGCCGCGTGCTGCTGGTGCTGGACAACGCCCGCGACGCCGAGCAGGTGCGCCCGATCCTGCCGGGCAGCGGTCCCGGCCGCTGCCTGGTGCTGGTGACCAGCCGCCGGCGGCTGGCCGAACTGGAGGCGACGGCCATCGTGGAAGTTAAGGTACTCGACCCCGCCGACGCGGTGGACCTGCTGATCCAGGCCAGCCGGCAGGACCCGGACCGATTCGCCGGCGCCCGAGCCGAATTGGCGACCGTGGCGGCCCTGTGCGGTTTCCTGCCGCTCGCGCTGCGCGCCGTCGCCGGCCTGCTGGCCCACATGACGCCCGGCGAGCTGGCCGAGGTCATGCGTTCGGCGCGGTATCCGCTGCAACACCTCGCCCAGGCCGACCGGGCGGCCGCCGCGGCCTACCGCGTCTCCTCCGACGCCCTCGACGACTCCCTGCGAGATCTGTTGCGCGCCTGTGCTTCCCATCCCGGCCCCGATTTCGATGCCGATTCGGTGGCCGCGCTCACCGGGCGCCCGCGCCCGCTGGTCGCCGTCCAGCTCGCCGAGCTGGCCGACAGCAACATGCTGCTCGGCCTGCCGCTGGGGCGCTACGGGTTCCACAGCCTGTTCCTCGGTTACGCCCGCCGCGACGCCACCGACCACCAGGACGCCGATCTGCTGCGGGCCGGCCTGGATCGACTGTGCACCGGCCTGCTGAACCGGATGGATGTGGCGGCCGGCCTGATCTACACCGACAGCCAGTACCTGCGCCGATCGTCCACCGCGGAATACGGTTTCACCGACCGCGAGCAGGCACAGACCTGGATGGGCGCGGCCGCCGACGAGCTGGTGACGACGGCACAGGCGGCTCTGGCGGCCGAGCTGCCCCAGGCGCCCGGCTTCGCGCTGCGGCTCGGCTACTGGCTGCACGCCGCCGGAAAGTCGGATCAGCCGATCGCGCTGTACGAGGCGGTGCGCGCGGCGGCCCACGCGGCCGGGGACCACACCGGCGAGGCGGACGCCCTGTCCGGACTGGGACTTGTCACTTACGCGCACGGCGAATTCGGCCGCGCGGCCGAGGCGTACCAGGCGGCGCGCGCGCTCTACGAGCAGGTGGGCAATCACCGCGCGCAAGCCGAAACCGTCCGGGGCCTGGCCGATGTCGGCCGGGTGCTGGGCTCGTATCGCGACGCGCAGGACAACTACCAGCGGGCCCTCGACCTGTACGAGACGGCCGAGGACGCCCGCGGCCAAGCCGATTCGCTCAAGGGCCTGGGCGATGTGGCCTTCGCGCGCGGTGACGGCCCGCGGGCCCGCGCCGCCTATCAGCGCGCCGCCGACCTGTGCGCCCGGATCGGCTACCGCAACGGCCAGGCGGACGCGCTCACCGGCCTGGGCGACAGCGCGATGCTCGACGGCGACCCGGCGACCGCCGAATCCGCCTTCCGGCAGTCGCACGACATCTACCTCGCCACCGGGAACGTGCACGGCCTCGCCTACGCCTACAAGGGGCTGGGCGATGCCACCCGAACGCTCGGCGACCTCGCGAACGCCCTGGCGTGGTATCGGCAGGCCGACGAGCTGTACCAGCGGATCGGATTTCCGGCCACCCACGCGGACGTGCTGCGCGGCACCGGCGACGCGGCCCGGGCCCAGGGCGACACCGACCGGGCCGCCGCCCTGTACCAGCGGGCCTACGATCTTTCGGCCGGCGTGCGTTACCTCGGCGGCCAGGCCGACGCGCTCAAAGCCCTCGGCGACCTGGCCCGCGAGGCGTCGGACACCCCGCGGGCCCGCGCCTGCTACCGGCAGGCGGCCGAACTGTACGACCGGACCGGGAACGCGGCCGGACAGGAGGCGACGCGGCGTCTCCTGAACGACCTGTGAACAAGACTGTCCGACAGCGTGTTACCGGAATCGCGGCTTGTCGTCCTGTCCGTCGTCGCCGGCGTTGGCCGGTTCGTTCCAGTTCTCACCCGCGGCACCGTCGGGACCGGGTGTCAGCATCAACTCATCCATAGTTCACCTCCTTCGCAGGATCGACCTGGCGACGCTGGGTGGTGATCACCGTTCTGCCCGTCGAGGAGATCGTTAGCCGAAGGTTCACCAGCGCGTGATCAATTGATACGCGCAACCCGGAGCTACTTCCCAGATTCTTTCGGCCCCGCGCGCAGGGCCGAAGGTCGGAAAAGGTCCCCGCGACGGCCCGGCTACCCTTCGCCGGGCCGCGGTGCGCGCGGTGCGCGCCCGGTCCAGCGCCGGTGCGCGCGGCTGAAGCCCGCGGCGTCGTGATAGCCCAGCCGGCGGGCGATTTCGGCGAGGGTGAGCTGGTCCAGGGTGAGCAACTCGGCGGCCAGACCGCCGCGCACCTCGTCGAGCAGCTCCTGGAACGACGTCCGCTCGGCGCGCAGATGCCGCCGCAGGGTGCGCTCGTCGAGGTGCAGCCGGGCCGCGACGGCGGCCGCGGTCGGGCCGGTGTCGAGCTCGGCGAGGATCAGCGAACGCACGCGGGCGGCCTGCCCGCGCCGGGCCCGGCGCGTCTCCAGCAACCGTTCGCAATGGGCTTCCAGCGCCTGGGCGGTGGTCGGGTCCGAGTGCGGCAGCGCCTGATCCAGCAGCGCCGCCGCGAACACGATCCGGTGCCGGTCGGCGCCGGTGCGCAGAACCACGCCGGGCAGGCGCTCGCGCAGCAGCCGCGCACGGGCGCCGCGGAATGCGGCCTCGACCCGTACGCCGGGGCGCTCCCCGATCGCCAGCGGGGTCAGCGTCGCGATCTTGGCCAGTTCCCGTTCGACGAAGAACTCGCGCACGTCCGCCGGGATCTCGCCGGCGTCGAACACCACGGCCAGGTCGCTGCCGTCCGGTTCGAGCGTGGGCCGGATGAACGCGAACGACAGCTCCGCGTATCCGACGCCGAGCCGGATCGCTTCGCGCACACTGGCACTGGAGAGCATCGCGTAACCCCACACGCCCAGGGTGCCGACCGTGTAGCGCGTTCCCGCCGTCACCCCCAGGCCTGGCCGGTCGCCGATGCGCCGCAACAGGTTACGCGCGACGGTCAGCTCCTGGCCCGCCTCCACCACGGTGTCGGGCCGCTCCAGGTCCGCCGGCCGTAATCCGGTGCCGGCCAGGCAGGCCGAGGCGGACACCGCGTGCTCGGCGCCGAGCCCGACGAGGATGCGCGCGGCGGCGGGCCCGCGGGGGTGGTCCCAGGCGGGGTGCTGCGGTAACGGGCTGACCTTCATGTCCGGAATTGACAATAGCCGACCCGAAGCGGACATCGCGCCGCCCGCCCGCGCGCTCGTACCGTCGTGCCATGACGAGTAGAGCGGTGTCCGTCGCCATCATCGGCGCCGGCTTCGGCGGACTGGCGGCGGCGATCGAATTGGATCGCCACGGCATCCACGAATACACGGTGTTCGAGCGCGGCGACTCGGTGGGCGGTGTGTGGCGGGCGAACTCGTATCCGGGCGCCGCCTGCGACGTGCCCTCGCCGACCTACTCGTTCTCCTACGCGCTGGAGACCGAATGGTCGCGGCGCTTCGGCACACAGCCCGAGATCCACGCCTATCTGCGGCGCACCGCCGACCGCTACGGCGTGACCCCGCACATCAGGTTCGGGGCCGAGGTCACCGCGGCGGCGTTCGACGCCGAGACGGGCGGCTGGCGCGTCGAACTGGCCGACGGCACCGTGTCACGATTCGATGTGCTGATCTGCGCGACCGGGCAGCTGTCGCGGCCCAAGCTGCCCGACCTCGCGGGCATGGACAGTTTCGCCGGGGCGCAGTTCCATTCGGCCGAGTGGGACCATTCCGTCGACCTCACCGGTAAGCGGGTCGCCGTGGTCGGCAGCGGGGCCAGCGCGGTGCAGATCGTGCCCGCGATCGCCGAGCGGGTCGCCGCGCTGGAGGTGGTGCAGCGATCGGCCTACTGGGTGGGCAACAAGTGGGATCACCGCACCAACCCGGTGGTCCGCCGCCTGCTGCGCCGCGTTCCCGGCCTGGCCCGCTGGCAGCACAACGCGGAATGGCTGTGGTACGAGGCGCGGGCGCCGTTCATCGCGCGCTGGGCCGAACCGGTGCAGATCGGGTTCGAGTGGTGGCTGAAGTTCAAGATCCGCCGCGAGATTCGCGATCCGGAGCTGCGGCGGGCCGTCACACCGGACTACCGGTTCGGCTGCAACCGGGTGCTGCTGTCCAACGCCTGGTATCCGACTCTCGACGCGCCCCACGTCCGGCTGCATCCGCACGGTGTGGCGCGGGTCGACGAGGAGGGACTCGTGCTGTCCGACGGCAGCACCGTCGCCGCCGACGTGATCGTGTGGTGCACCGGGTTCACCGCCAGCGAGTACCTGGCGCCGATCGATGTCACCGGGCGCGACGGCCGAAAACTGCACCAGGAGTGGAAATCCGGGCCCTACGCCCACCTCGGCATCACCGTCTCCGGATACCCCAACATGTTCCTCATGTACGGGCCGAACACCGGCTCGCTGACCAACACCATCACCTTCCTGCTGGAGAAGCAGGCGCGCTACGCCCGCCAGGCGATCCAGCGCCTCGCGCGGCAGGGCGGATGGCTCGACGTGCGCCGCGAAGCACAGGACGCCTACAACACCCGGCTCCAGAACACCCTGCGCACAACGGTCTTCACCACCGGCTGCCCCGGCTGGTACCACACCTCCGACGGCACGGTCACCGCCGTCTGGCCGGGTTCACACGTCGCCTACGCGCGTGCCACCCGCGAGGTCGACTTCGGCGAGTACGAGCACGGCGGGCTGCGTTAGCCGTTCGCGGACTGGGCATTTCACCAATGCCGGGCGCGCGGCTGCTCACCTCCCACAAATCGGGGTGAGAGCGAGCCGGGGCCGCGGCGCCGCGCCCTAGGTTGGGCCGATGTTCACGGCACGGCTCGGCGTTCGGACCAGAATTCTGGCGATCGCGCTGGTACCCAGCCTCACGCTGCTCACGCTCGGCACGGTGACCGCCGGCGATCTGCTGCGCGACAGCTACCGCATCCGGGACTGGGTCGAGGACCTCGACCGGGTCCGTCCGGTCGCGACCGAATTGCTCGCCGCGGTCCAGGACGAGCGGCTGCTCTCGCTGCGCCGGCTGACCGGCGACGCCGAGGTCCCCGAATTGCCCACCGCGCGAGCGCGCGTCGATCGCGGCTTCGACGCGCTCGAACGCGCCGACGCGCTCCGGCACCGGCCGGCGACGGGAATGGCCCAGCAGCGCGCCACGTTCGCGGGCGCGGTCACCTCGATGCGGGCCGCCGTCGACGGCCGCCGGATCGCTCCCGCGGACGCCTATGCCTTCTACAACGCTCCCTACTCGCTGTTCAACGACGGCTTCCGCCGCGCACAGCAGGCCGCGCCCGACCCGATGCTGGCGACCGCCGTCTCCGAGGCGGTCCGGCTGCTCAGCGCCACCGAGGCGATGTCGCGCAGCAACGCCGTGGCGCTCGCGCTGATCGGCTCGGAGGGGCGCGCCTTCGCCGCCGACGAATTCAGCACGCAGGCCGGTTTCTACCGGGCCGAAATCAGGAATCTGGCCACCGAATTCGGGACCCCGCGCAACGGCCCGCTGCTCGAACTCATGACCGGCGCGGCCTGGCGGCAGCTCTCGGAGGTGGAATCGGCCGTCCACGAACGCCTGCACGGCGACCCGGACGCCGCCCTGCCCGTCTCGATCGAGGCGTGGCAGGACACGGCGCGGGAAGTCACCGGCCGCCTGCTGGCGGCCTACAGCGACCAGCACCGGTACGCCGCGGGCAGCGCCGCCGACGCCGCGCGCCGCGCCGAGACCTCGGGCCTGCGCACCGCGATCGTCGTGACCGCGAGCAGCGTGCTGGCCCTGCTGATCGCGGTCTTCCTCGCCGACCGGATCATCCGCCGGTTGCGGCGGCTGCGCGCCGCCACCCTGGTCGTGGCCGATCAGCGCCTGCCCGCGGCGATCCGGCACGCCGAGACCGGCAGTGCCGCCGAACCCGTCGCTCCGGCACCGGAATTCGACGCCGGGCGGGACGAAATCGGCGAAGTGGCCAGGGCTTTCGAGTATGCCGCGACCGTGGCGGTCACCGCCGCGGCCGCCGAGGCCCGCACCCGGGCAGGGGTGCGGGCGGTGTTCGTCACCATCGCGCGCCGCAGCCAGCAGGTCATTCATCGCCAGCTCGACATCCTCGACACCGCCGAACGCGCCAGCGACGACCCCGCACTGCTCGACGTCCTGTTCGAACTCGACCATCTCGCCACCCGGGAGCGGCGCAACGCCGAAAACCTGCTGATCCTGGGCGGCAGCCGACCCGGCCGGCGGTGGCGTCATCCGGTCCCGGTCGTCGACATCGTGCGCAGCGCGGTCGGCGAGACCGCCGATTACCTGCGCGTCCGCGTCGGCCCGATGCCGGAGGTCGCGGTGCGCGGGGCCGTGGTCGCCGACATGATCCACCTCGTCGCCGAACTCCTCGACAACGCGACCGCCTTCTCACCGCCGCCGACCCGGGTCGACGCGGCCGCGAGCCTCGTCACCGGGGGCCTCGCCCTCGACATCCGCGATCAGGGCACCGGTCTGACCGACTCCGACCTCCGGCACTACAACAGCCTCCTGGCCGCCCCACCCGATTTCGGCCCCGGCTCGCTCGCGGCGGACTCCCGCATGGGCCTGTTCGTGGTGGCCCACCTCGCGAACGCGCACGGCGTCACCGTGCGCCTGGCCGAGTCCGAGTACGGCGGCGTGCGCGCCACCGTACTCCTGCCGGCCGCGTTGCTAGACGACCTCCCCGCCCGCACTCCCCCGGCCGACCGGCCCGGCACCGTGGCGCGGGCCTGACCCGAATTACGGTGCGGCCGACTGTGGCTCGCGCTCCGCCGCAACGTCATACGGGTGCGGCGGAGTTGCCCCGACGTCCTCGTCAGGCGGCGTGGCCAGGGCGGGGCGACAGCTGCGAGAGCAAATCCTCCATGGCCTTGCTCGCCAGGGCGCGGACCGTCTCGACCGGAACCATCTCCGGCTGCTGATCGCCGCGCTGGGATTGCCGCCAGGCATCCCGGATCAGGGTGCGCAGGTATTCGCTCTTGCTCAGCCCGAGGTCGCCGGCGAGCATTTCCCAGTGCAGGTTGTCGTCGTCGGAGAGCTTGACCGAGCGCGGCACCAGCCGGTCGGACTTGGCGTCGGGCGCGAGCCCGAACTCGGCCGGGGGGCCGGGCCGCACCTGGGCGCGGCCGACGATGGCGGCCATCTGCTCGGGGCTGACATCCCTCATCTCGCGATCAGTGCTCATTGCGGGCCTCCCATTGTTCGAACTCTGCGACCTGGGCGTCGGTCAGCGGGCGCACGTCGACGACGGTGATATCCGGAGCCAGCACCCGCGTGGTGACCTGTAGCGGCTGCCCGGCCTCGGACCTCATCCACAAATGCATCAGAACCCACCCGGTCGCCGCGTCGTCGCTGCGCGAGATCCAGGCCCGCCGGGTGCCGGCGAGCCACTGATTCATCAGCGCCTCGACCTCCCGTTCGGTGAGGCCGACCCCGGCGTTCTTCATCATTTGCGCCAGTGCCCAGTAGTACACGATCGCCACGGCATCGAGACTACCCAAGACCCTTTCGAGACTACCCCGGATGTCGTCGTGCAGCCACCGAACCTACCCGGCGAGCAGCGACAGAAAGCGCCGCGCGAACAGATAGGCGTCCCCGGGCCAGCGCGCGGACACGTAGTTGCCATCGGTCACCGTGAACGCCGCCCGGTCGTCGGTGGCGCTGCCGCGGCGCAGCAATTCGACCGGGCCGCGCCGGAATTGGGTGTCCGGGTGCACGAGCGCCGCGCGGACTTCGTCTTCGACATAGGCCGGGTAGGTCCGATAGTGCCGGCCCATCCGCCACGCGGTGGCGAAATACGCGGTGCGCTCCATGTATTTGGGCAGGCAGGTGGTGGTGCGGTCGGCCAGCAGGCTGCGGCCGGTGGCGGGGTTCTGCGCGCGAGCGGCCACGAGCACGCCATGGCAGATCGCGCCGACGGGGCGATTCAGCGACCAGAACCGGGCGACCTGCTCGTGCAGCGGCTCCGATCCGAGGTACTGCCGCATCCCGGGGCCGTGCCCGCCGGGCAGCAGCAGTCCGTCGAACTGCTCGACGTCGAGTTCGGCCCAGCCGCGGGTGGCCTGGAAGCCGGCGGATTCGCACAGTTGCGCGTAGTAGGCCCTGGGCTCGGGGGCCGCGCCGAGGATCGCACCGGTCAGCAATCGCGGATCGGCCTGGGCCCGGGTGCCGGACCGCTCGGTCGCGAAGACCACCTCGTGCCCGGCCTGGGTGAGCAGCCGCCAGGGCACCGCGACCTCGGTGACGTCGAAATCCCGGTCCGGAATCGGCAGCAGCACGCGCATGCCGGAATTCTCGCAGACTTCGCGCGCTCCGCTCGGCAAGCAGACCCGGCACGATCCCGAGAATTCAGGTTAGGCTGCCCTTAATAGCGAAGGAGTTGATCATGCGAATCGTCATCCTGTTCGGCACCGAGATGGGCACCTCGGAAGGCGTCGCCGAATGCCTGGCCGGCGAACTGGCCGCCTACCCGGTCTCGGTCCACGACATGTCCGACTTCCGCCCCGCCGACCTGGACGTGCGCGATCTGCACCTCATCGTCTGCTCCACCTACGGCGACGGCGATCTGCCCACCGGCGCGGAGCCGTTCTTCGACCAGCTCGATCGCACCGCCCCCGACCTGACCGGACTGCGCTTCGCCGTCTTCGGCCTCGGCGACAGCGTCTACGGCGACACGTTCAATCGCGGCGGTGAGATCGTTGTCGAGAAGCTCAGCGCCCGGGGCGCACTCCGCGTCGGCGAACACGCCCGTCACGACGCCTCCATGCCCCTCGACGCCAAAGTCCAGGCGCGCGAATGGGCCCGCACCCTTCCCCTCGACATCACCCCGGCGCTGCGCTGAGGATTTAGCATGGCGGCGTGACCAGCGAACCCGAAAACTCCGGCGGCCCCGTCGAAGCGCTCGCGCCCCCGCGCCTGCTGGCCGAGGGCCTGACGATGGTCGAGTCCGGCCGCTGGCACGAGGGCAGGCTCTGGCTCGCGCACTGGGGCAGCGGCGAAGTGCTGGCGATCGATCTCGACGGCCGCACCGAGGTCGTGGCCCCCGGGCCGGACGGCATGGGCTGGTCGATCGACTGGCTGCCCGACGGCGCGCTGCTGGTGTCGGGCCCCGCGCTGACCCGGGTGGATCCGGACGGGTCGGCCGTCGAATACAGCGCGCAGGGCGGCAACGAGCTCGTCGTGCATCCGGCCGGTCATGTCTACGTCAACGGCGCCGATTTCGACTTTCTGGGCGGCGGCGCACCCGAACCCGGCTGGATCCGCCGGATCGAGGCCGACGGCGCCGCGCGCGACGTCGCCGGCGACATCGACTTCCCCAACGGAATGGTGATCACCCCCGACGGCTCCACGCTGGTGATCGCGGAGTCCTTCGCGGGCCGGATGTCGGCCTTCGACATCCAGGCCGACGGCTCGCTGACCGGCCGGCGGGTCTGGGCCGACGGGCTCGGCCCGGACGGCATCAGCGTCGATGCCGGCGGCGGCATCTGGTGCCAGACCGCGGACATGCCCGACCCCGGCGATCCGAGCGTCCCCGCGGGCGTCGTCGTCCGGGTACTCGAGGGCGGCACGATCACCCATCGCGTCGAGACCGAACTCCCCTGCTTCTCTTGCGCGGTCGGCGGACCCGACGGGCAGCATCTGTTCCTGCTGTGCAACGAGTTCGACGGGATCGATCACCTCGAGGCCGTGCTGTCGCGGCGCAGCGCCCGCGTCTACGTCACCGAGCTGCCGCCGCTCTGAACCGAGCGGCTCACCCGAGCAGACGAGCCTTGGCCGCCGCGAACTCGGCGTCGGTGAGCGCGCCGGATTCGTGCAGCCGCCCGAGCTGCTCGAGCCGGCCCACCAGGTCCGCGCCGGGCGGCTCCGCGGCCGGTGGTGGAACGGGTTGCGCGGGAACGGCATACGCCTGCTGTTGCTCGGCCGCGTGCCGCTGACCGCGCCGGTCGACGGCGTTGGCGGTCGCGCGGGCGGTGCCGGTGATGACCGCCGTGCGCGCCACCGCGCCCAGCAGTCCGGGCCTGCCGATTCGTGCTCTGCCGAGAACCATGGGCCGGACCTTTCTAGGAGGCGACCAGGGCCGCGTCGAGGACGTCGCGCGGCACCTGGATGTGCAATTCGACTTCGCCGCCGGCCGCGCGCACCGCCTGGCCCAGCGCGCGGGCCCAGGTCTGCTCGTAGGCGACGACGACCGCCGAGTTCCCCGGACTGAGCGACTCGCGCACCACGTCCAGGTCGCTGTCGCTGATCAGCTCTCGCTGCACGGTCAGCTCCCCGAGCCCGAGCTCGGCGAGCGGCTCGGCGAATTCCCGCTCCGTGAGCCGGCCGTCGCTGTCCTTGGACAGCGACACCAGATCCAGGATGCTGACGTGGCCGTCGTCCACGACCGCCCGCAGCGCCGCGGTGACCGAGGGCGCGAGTTCGGTCCCCGGGAAGGAGAGGACGACCACTTCTACCGGGCCCAGGCCCGCCGCTGATTCCGCCATGCGCCCATGCTGGGCGCGGCGCGGGCCGCATGCCTCATCCGATGCGGGTGAGGTAGGACGGGGCGCGAATCTCATCCGAACCGAGTGAGGAACCGGCCGGCCACACACCCCTAACGTGGACAAAATGGGCTCTGTACTGGGAGAACTCCTGCCGCTGGCGGTCGGTGTCGCGATTTCGCCGATCCCGATCGTCGCGGCGATCCTGATGATCCTCTCGCGCAACGGCTCGGGAGCCGCGATCGGCTTCGCCCTCGGCTGGGTCTTCGGCATCGCGCTGGCCACGACGGTGGTGGTGCTGATCGCCGGCGCCGCCGACGGGTCGGGGTCCCGGGAACCCTCGGCCGCCGTGTCCTGGGTCAAGCTCGCACTGGGCGTGCTGTTGCTGGTGGTCGCGGCGGCGCAGTGGCGACAACGCCGGGACACCGATCCGCCGGGCTGGATGCGCGCCATCGACGAGTTCACCGCCGTCAAGGCCGCCGGGACGGCCGTGGTGCTGGCGGCGGTCAATCCGAAGAACCTGCTGCTGTGCGTGTCCGCCGGGGTGACGATCGGGGCGAGCGATCTCGGCACCGGCGGGCAGGTCGTCGCGGTGCTGGTGTTCACCGCGCTCGCCGCGGCCAGTGTGCTCGGCGTGGTGCTGGGCTATCTGCTGGCCGCGCAGCGCCTGCGCCCGGCCCTGGACAGCGCGCGGGTGTGGTTGCAAGCCAACAATCACGCCGTCATGGCGATCGTGCTGCTGCTCATGGGCGCGGTACTCGTCGGCAAGGGCATCGGCGGTCTCTGACCACGGCGGGAGCACAGATGAGCACGACGAAATGGCCGGTGTTCCAATCACTTCAAGGCTATCGGACGACCTGGCTGCGGGCCGATGTGGTCGCCGGGCTGACGGTGTGGGCGGTGCTGGTGCCCGAAGCGCTGGCCTACGCGAGCATCGCCGGGGTGCCGCCGGTGGTGGGCCTGTACGCGGCGCTGCCCGCGCTGGTGCTCTACGCGCTGGCCGGCAGTTCCCGTCATCTCGTCGTGGGCCCGATGTCGGCGACGGCGGCGCTGTCGGCGGCCATCATCGCTCCGCTGGCGGCCGCCGATTCCGGGCGCTACGTGGCGCTCTCCACGGCGCTGGCGATCGCCACGGGGGTGGTCGGGCTGCTCGCCGGTCTGATCCGCCTGGGGTTCGTCGCGAACTTCATCTCCGAACCGGTGCTCAAAGGCTTCATCGTCGGGCTCGCGCTGACCATCATCATCGGCCAGGTGCCCAAACTGCTCGGCATCGGCAAGCACGAGGGCAACTTCTTCCGGCAAGCCTGGGGCGTGCTCACCCACGTGGGCGAAACACAGTGGCGCACAGTGCTGCTCGGCGCGCTGAGCCTGGCGATCGTCGTCGGGTTGAAACGCTGGCTGCCGCTGGTGCCCGGTTCGCTGCTGGCCGTGCTGCTCGGCATCCTGGCCGTGCAGGCCCTGCGACTGGACGAGCACGGCGTCGACATCGTCGGGCACATCGATGCCGGGCTGCCCGCGCTGGGCCTGCCCGGCGGCGTGAGTTTCACCGACTATCTCGATCTGCTGGGCCCGGCGGTCGGCGTGGCCCTGATCGGTTTCGCGGAGGGGCTCGGCGCGGCGAAAACCTATGCCGCCAAGGCCGGTTACGAGGTCGACGCCGATCGCGAGCTGCTCGGCCTCGGCGCGGCCAATCTCGGCTCGGGCCTGGCCTCGGGCATGGTGGTCAACGGCAGCCTGTCCAAGACCGCCGTGAACGGATCGGCGGGCGCCAAGACCCAGGCGAGCGGGCTGATCGTCGCCGCGCTGACCGTGCTGACACTGCTGCTGCTGACCGGACTGTTCGAGAAATTGCCCGAGGCCACCCTGGCGGGCGTGGTGATCGCGGCCGTGCTCGAACTCGTCGATATCGCCTCGCTGCGCCGGCTGTACCGGGTGTGGACCGAACGCCTGGGCAGCATCTACGGGCGGGCGGCACGCGCGGATTTCACCGCGGCCATCGCCGCCCTGTTCGGCGTCCTGCTCTTCGACACCCTGCCGGGCCTGCTCATCGGCATCGGAATCTCGTTGCTGCTGCTGGTGTATCGCGCCTCCGAGCCGCACGTCACCTCGCTGGTCAAGCAGGGGACGCTGTGGCTGGACGCCGCCCGGCACCCGGATCTCACGGGCCGCCCGGATCTGCTGGTCGTGCGCGTCGAGTCCGGCTTGTTCTTCGCCAACGCCGAGTACGTCCGCGAACGCGTGCAGCGCCTTTGCGGCCCGCGGACCCGCCTGGTGGTGCTGGACGCCGAGACCTCGCCCAGCATCGATGTCACCGCCGCGGCGATGCTCGCCGCATTGCGCGACACCCTCGCCGGGCGCGGCATCGACTTCCGGATCGCCCGCTCGATCGGCCAGTTCGGCGACGAATTGAGCAGCGCCGCCACCGGTTCCGCGCCGATCGCCGTCTATCCGACCGTCACCGCGGCCACCGCCGACCTGCCCGAGCGGGCCGCACCGCCGGACTGAGCCGCGCCTGAACGGTCAGCGCGCCTTGCGTTTACGGGTCATCAGCATTCCGGCGAGCCAGCCGACGGCGAACGTCACCAGCAGCACCAGCCACATCGGCGACCGGATCGTGATGAGCAGGAATTCGATCTCCACCCGGTCGCGGTTCTCCAGGAAGAACAGCACCGCCAGCACGGTCAGGATCAGCGCGACCCACTGATTCAGCGACAGGCGCGACAGCGCCGAGGGTTGTTTGCGCGCGGGGCCGGGATTCGTCGGTGCGGTCATGATGTCTCCTTCGGTCGGGGGATTTCCGGATCCGGTTCACTGTCGGGCGCCGTGCTGATCAGGGCGCTCAACCAGCGGGTCGAGGGGTCGATATCGAGCAGCACCGCTTTGAGCAGCAGGGTCAGCGGCAATGCCAGCAGCGCGCCGAGCGCACCCAGCACCCACGACCAGAAGATCAGGGCCAGGAAGGTGACCGTCACGCTGAGCCCGACCGCGTCGCCCACGAATTTGGGCTGGATCACCGACTGGATGACGAAATTGACCACGCAGTAGAACACGATCACCCAGAGCATCAGGCGCGGGCCGCCGTCCAGCAGCGCCAGCAGCGCCGGCGGCGCGAGCCCGAGCACGAAACCGATGTTCGGAATGAAGTTGGTGATGAACGACAGCACCGCCCACAGCACCGGCAGCGGAACGCCGAACAGCCACAGCCCCACACCGTCGAAGACGCCGACGATCAAACCGAAAACCGTGGAGACGACCAGGTATCGGCGCGTTCCCGCGGCGAAGGCGCCCAGGGCGTAGGCGATGTCGGGCCGCAGCGCCTCGACGATCTCGACCCGGCGCCCGATCGACATCGCGTCGAAGGCCATGAACAGCAGCAGCGCCAGGACGAAGACCAGGTTCGACAGCACCCCGGCCAGTTCCCGCAGCACCGATTGCAGCAGGGTGACCAGCTGGTGGAAATCCAGCCCGCTGAGCATGTCCCGGATCTGCTCGCCGCCGATGCCGAGATCGCCGAGCACCGACCGCGCGCCGTCGAGCAGTTCGTCGAACCGCGACGAGTAGCCGGGCAGCTCGGTCGCCAGCTGGCCGATGGAAACCACCAGGACCGCCAGCAGCCCGAGCACGATCAGATACGCCGCGATCAGCGCGAGCGCCATACCCGCCCAGTTCGGCCAGCCGCGCCGCCGCACCCAGGACTGGACGGGCTGCACGGCCACCGTGAGCATCAGTGCGAGGAACGTCGGCCCGACGATGCCCGAGAACGCCTTCACCCCGGTGATGGCGATGACCGCCGCCGCGACCGCCAGCAGCACGATCAGCCCGCGTGGAATCGACCAGAGCGCGGGGGTTGGTGCTGCCGCGTCGCGTGACACCGCGATGACCTCCTCGAATGCCAGCCGTTCGCTGACCGGCGCGTGCCGGACTGCCGCCCAGTGATCGTCGACCGCCGCCCGGCCGGTCGGACTCACCCGTTCCGGATGAATCACAACAAGATCGTCTCCTTTCCCCGGGGCGGGCCCGCGCGCCACTAGGCTCCTGCAGGCAGAGCGCCATGACCAGCCATTCACTGCTCGGGAGCCTCGATGACCGTTTCGCGCCACTGCCCGGCACCGGGGGCCGCGGGGTTTCCGCGGTTCGCCTTCACCCCCCTGCCCCGGACGGCGCTGCGCGCGCAACTGGACGACCTCGCCGATGCGCCCGGCGGCGCTGTGCTGCTGATTTGCTGTCCGGTCGGCAGCGGGAAGACGGTGCTGCTGAGCGAGTGGGCGCAACACCGCCGGACGCGGGCCCGCTTCCGCCACACCGCGTGGCTGCCGGCCGAGGATCCGGCGGCGAGCACCACGCTGTGGCAGCGGCTGGCGAGCCGGCTCGATCTCACCGTGCCGCCGCAGCCGGCGTTATCCGCCCCGGTGGCCGAGGCCGAGGCCCTCGTCGCGGCGATCGGCCGCCGCCGGGAGCGGCACTTGATCGTCCTCGACGACGCGCACCTGATCACCGACCCGCTCACCCTGGCCGGTCTCGAACATCTGCTGCTGCGTTCGCCGCCGAACCTGCTGATGGTGCTCAGCGGCCGCTTCGAACCACCGCTGCGCTGGCATCTGCTGCACATGAACGCCCGGCTGCAGCGCTGGGGCTCGGACAAGCTCGCCTTCACCCCGGGCGAGGCCGCGCGACTCTGCCGGGAACACGGCTGCGAACTCGGCGCGAGCGAACTCGCGCTGCTGATGGACCTGACGCGCGGCTGGGCCGCCATGCTGCGCATCGCGGCGATCTCGCTGGCCGCCCACGCCGAGGACAGAACGGCGGCCCTCACCGCGCTGGCGCGACTACCGGTGTCGGTGTCGGACTTGCTGGCGGGTGAACTCATCGACGCGCTGACTCCGGAACTACGACTCTTCCTGACCCACACCAGCGTTCCGGTCGATTTCACCGAGCAGCTCGCCGCGGAACTGGCCGGGGGCGACGCCGGGCACTGGTTGCGCGAACTCGAACGGCTGCACTACCCGCTCACCTCGATCTCCCGCAACGGGCGGGTGTGGTACTCCTACCATCCGTTGCCGCGGGCCTACTTCCAGGCCGAACTCAACCGCTACGGCGCTCCCGTCGGTCAGGAGCTGCGGCTGCGCACCGCACGGTATCTGGAGTCGGCCGGGGAACCGGCCGCCGCGCTCCCCCATCTGCTCGCGCTGCCCGAGCAAGGTCCGCTGCTCGATTTTCTGCGCGAGCACGGGCTGAGCCTGACCCTGAGCGGCTTCGGCCCCAAACTCTTCGACGCCCTCGCGTCCTCGCGGCCTCTGTCGGAGGATCCCTACCTGCTGTTGCTACGCATCGTGGACGCGCTGCACCGCTCCGACATCCCCACGGCGCGAGCGTATTTCGACGCGCTGCGGCAGCGACCGGACGCGCAGGACTCGATGCTCGCCGCCCCGGCCCTGACGGCATTGCGCACCGCGGTGGGCTGTGCGCTGGCCACCGCGGGCGGTCTACCGGCACGCGAGATCGGCTCGCCGGAGCCCGTGCCCGCGACCGGTCGCGCCGACCTGGACTGCTACACCGCGATCGAAACCGCCACGGCTCTGCTGGTGCACGGCGATCGAGCCGGCGGCGAGGAGCGCCTGCGGCTGGGCCTGGCGACAGCCGAGGTGCACGACCACCCGCAGCTGCGGCTGCGCGCCCTGGTGCGGCTCGGCATGTCCGCGGGTCTGGGCGGGGCGCTCGGCACCATGCGCCGCCGGGCCGAATACGCGCTCGAGCTGGCTCATGGCCAGCGCCTGACCGCGACCGCGGAGGCGGCCCAGGCCGGTGCGATGGCGGCGTTCGGCGCCTATCTCCAGGGCGAGACCGAGCTCGATCGCCCCGAAGTGCTTCGGGCCGAACGGATCCTGCGCGACGGCTCGATCGGGGTGCCAGGCGGCTGGCACACCCGGGTGATCGCCACCCTGACCCGGTTCGACGACGCCGCGGACAAGATCACCGCGGCCGACCGGCTGCGCGCCGACTACGCCCGGATGCTCGACGGCGACCCGTTCGCCTCGGCCACCGGCGGGCTGCTCCCCTTCGTCGTGTGGGCGCTGCTGCGGGTGCGCGAACCCTACGAGGCCCAGTTGCTCGTCGAGCGCACCCGCACGGTGCTGGGCGAGCACCCCGAGATCCGCCTGGCCCGCGCCGCGCTCGCCGGCGACGCGCGGCGCGCCCGCGCCGTCGCCGAGCTGGTCGAGCCCCTGCTCGACGACGGGCCCGCGCTGCACGAGGTGCACCGCGTCACCGCGTGGTTGCTGCACGCGGGCGCGCAGGTCGACCTCGACAACACCGCCGGCGCCCACGAATCGGTCCAGCACGCGCTGCGCCACGCCGCGCCCGAGCGGATCGTGCGACCGTTCCTCGACGTGCCCGGCGCGATCGCCCTGCTGGACCGATTCGTGGGCAGCTTCGGCCACTGCGACGCCTTCGCCGTCGAGGTGCGCCGGCATCCCTTGGCGCACAACCGGAGTCAGCCCTCGAGCTTGACCGGAACCGAATTGAAGGTGCTGCGCCGGCTGCCCTCGGGCCGGACCAGCCAGGAGATCGCCGACGATCTGGGCATCTCGATCAATACCGTGAAGACCCATCTGCGCGGCATCTACAGCAAGCTCGGCACCGGTTCGCGGACCGAGGCGCTGACCGTGGCCCGGCGCGGCGGCCTGCTCTGATCGCACCCGGCGGAATTCACCCGCCGAGGGTGAGGCCGCCGGACGGTCACCGGCGGCATAGTCGCGAGGTGTCCACCCGCTACCAGTTCGTCGTCGACGGTGAGCTGTCCGAGCGCGCGCTGTCGGCCTTCCCGGATCTGTCCGTCGCGCCCCGCGAGCACGGCACCACGCTGCTGCACGGCACGGTCGCCGACCCCACCGCCATGCGCGGAATCCTCGCGCGCCTGGACAATCTCGGCCTCACGCTGCTGGAGATGCGGCAGCTGCCGGACTGAGCGGGCCCCCGCTCAGTCGGCGGCCGGCCCCCACGTCGAGGCCGCCCAGATCACGACCGCGTCCAGCGCGATGATCAGCACCGCCCACCACGGGTTGTAGGGCAGCGACAGGAAATTGAGCACCATCGACAACGCCGCCAGGCCGATCGCGGTCAACCGTCCCCAGACGGTGCCCATCATCAGGCCCAGCGCGGCGAAGGCGAGCAGCACGCCGACCACGATGTGCACCCAACCCCAGGTGGTCAGGTTCAAGCGGTAGCTGTAGTCGTCTACGGTGGCGAACAGTCCGTCCTCGGAGACCGCCGAAATGCCCTGCAGGATGGACATCAGCGCGACGACCAGCAGCAGTGTTCCGGCAGCGAAACGGATCCCGAAGGCGAATCCCTGACGCACCGGGTGCGAAGTTCCGATCCCGCTCATGGCGGTCCCCTTTCGAGAGATACAGGTATCCGGCACTCTGCTCGACCGCCCCCGGCCGGTGCCTCACCCGTCCCGGATGAGATGCGGCCCGCGCACCGCAGCCTCATCCGCATCGGGTGAGGCGGCAGGCCGCCACTCTGCGGAGGGTGTCGGTATGGCCCAGACATCGGTATCCGAGCGGCACGGGATCTTCGCGATCGTCACCCCGGATTAGCCGGCGATGGCGACGCACTCCGAGGACTCCGGGGCCGGGCGACCGGCGCGGCTCCGGTGGCTGCTCGTGATCGTGCTGCTGGTGCTGCTGGCCGTGCTGGCGGTGGCGTCGGTGCTGGCCCGGTTCGCGCACAGCGAGGTGCTCGACACCGATCGGTATGTCGCGACGGTGGCGCCGCTGGGGTCCGATCCGGTGCTGCGGGACGGGCTCACCGATCGGATCACCACCGCGATCGCCGACCGGCTGGACCTGGAAACCGTGTCCCGCGAGGCGGTTCAGGCGATCGTCGAGGCCGCGCCGCGCGTGCCGCGGGCCGTGGTCGGGTTGTCGCCGGTGTTCGCCGCGCAGGCCGAGGATTTCGTGCGCGACACCACCGCGTCGGTGCTGGCGTCACCGGAGTTCGAAACGCTGTGGACGCAGGTGAACCGGCGCGCGCACAGCGGTGTCGTCGCCGTCCTGGCGGGCGACGCGCCCGCGGCGCTCGGGATGGACGCGCAGGGCACCGTCACGGTGTCGCTGGCGCCGATCATCGACCGGGTGCGCGTGGCGCTGCTGGCGCGCGGATTCACCCTGGCGGAGCGCTTGCCCTCGATCGACGAGCAGTTCACGCTGTTCCGTTCGCCGGAACTGGTCGAGGCGCGGCGGTGGGTCTCGGCGCTGGATCGCGCGGCGCTGCTCTTGCCGTTGGCCGCCCTGCTGGTGGGCGCGGGCGCGGTCTGGGCCGCCCCCGAAGGCGCACGCCGACGGGCGTTTTCGTGGGTCGGCGCGACGGCGGCCGTGGCGATGGCGCTGCTGGCCGTGGCGCTGGGCATCGCCCGATCGGTCTACGTGCGCACGACGCCGGCCGATCTGCTCTCGGCACGGTCCGCGGGGATCGTGCTCGACGCGTTCCTCGCGCCCTTGCGCACCACGCTCTGGGCGGTGTTCGTGCTCGGAGTCGTGATCGCGCTGGCCGGGTACCTGACCGGTTCGTCGCGGTCCGCCGAGGCGATCCGCACCGCCGCCGACCGGATGGCGGCCCGCGTGCGACGCACCGGTTCACCCTCGTAGGAAGACGCCGATCCGGCTTTCGTCCAGCGTCAACGCCGCCACGATCACCGCGGCCCCGACGATCACCAGCGACATCACGAAGAGCCAGCTGACCGAGGTGAACGCGAGCCCCAGGGTGCCGAAGTGCTGCTGGGCGTTGGCCGTGATGCGCGGCAGCGCCACCCGGCCGCCCACGTGCACCGCAGTCAGGCCGACACCGGTGAGCAGGCCGGTGGCCCACACCCGGCGCCCGCGCAGCGCGCCCTTGGTCAGCAGGAACGGGGCCAGCGCCCAGACCGCCGTCCACACCGCGATCTCACCGAGCAGCGACAGCGGCCGCCCGGCATAGCGCACCTGGGCGAGATCGCGGGTCTGCGCGACCAGCGCCACCGCCAGCGCCACGGCCAGCAGCGCCACGAACCAGCGCCAGGCGTCGCGCGGCCCCATCGAGGGCACCTGCCAGACCGCGCCGTAGACCCGGCCCAGCGCCCGCGCGAAGGAGGTGCCGCTGATCAGGACCATCAGCAACCCGACGAATCCGAACGCGGCCACCGACGGATCGCTGGCGTCGGCGGACCCGGCCGACACCTCGCCCACCTCGAATCCGAATTGATCGGTGAAGACCTCGGCCGCACCGTGCCAGCCGCTGAACACCGAGGCAGCGATGATCACCGGCAGCACCGAGGTGAAGATCTGGGCGGCCAGGGCCAGCGCCCGATCGACGATCTGGATCTCGAGCAAGCCCGCCGCCACCCGCCACAGCGTCCGCCCGGCCGGGGTCCGGCGGAATCGCTCGGCCGCTGCCGGCAGCCGCTCCCGAGACATCCACGACACCGGCCCCATACTGGCCGCACCGGTCTCCTGCGGCGTCACCCGAATCGGGTGAGGAGCGGACCGAATATCAGCTGGGCGTCAGCAGCGTTCGCGCGCGGTCGGGGCCGAGGGAGAGCAGCAGGGTGGGCAGGCGCGGGCCGGTGTCGCGGGAGACCAGCAGCTGGTACAGGGCCTTGAAGAAGGTGCGCTGCTGCTTCTTCAGCTCGGGGGTCGGGTCGGCGTCGGCGGGCAGACCCGCCAGCAGTTTCGGAATAGCGTAGACCGTCGTGGTCAGGCCGGGCAGGGTCCAGTCGGTGACCATGCGTTCGACCAGAAGTGCTACGCCACCGCGGGTTTCGGGGTCGAGGTCCTGCCAGGCGGCGGCGTGGAATTCGGTGCGGACCAGGGTGCGGTCGGTGTCCGGCAGCGCCTCGGTGTAGCGGATCGCGTTGCTCAGGCGCGGCTCCAGCTGGGCCAGGAGTTCCGCGTCGGTGGCGGGCACGTCGCCGGCGCCCTCGGCGGCGAGCTGTTCGCGCAGCAACCGGGCGATCTGGGCGGTGTTGCCCGCGGTGAGATCGACCAGGGCCGACAGCAGGCGGAACGACACCGGGCGGGCCGACTGTTCGACCGACCCGGCGTGCGTGCGCACGCACAGCTCGTAGAGGTGCGCTTCCACCGCGGACGCCCGCCCCGCAACGACTTTCGCGCGATAGCGATCCCACTCGTCGTACAGCCGGACGATCGCCGAGGGCGAGAGGTCGATGGTGAAACCGTTGGCGGGCAGGCGGCGCGCGTAGAGCCAGCGCACCATGGGCGGTTCGAGGATGTCGAGAATGCTGCCCGGGGTGGCGGCCCCGCCGGCGCTGCTCGACAGCTTGCCGCCGCCGCCGGCCGGGCGCACGAACGAATAGACGGCCGTGGACGGCGCCTGCGCGGCGTAGAGCTCCCGGACGATGACGCGCCCGGAGGCGAACGAACTCGTCGGCGCGTGGTGATCCTCCCCGGCCGGTTCGAATTGCACCCCTTCGAAGGCCCACCGCATCGGCCAGTCCACCTTCCACACCAGTTTCCCGGAGGGGTGGCTGCCGTCGGCGAGACTGTGCCCGCCGGTGTGCCCGCAGCGACAGGTGTAGCCGACCGTGTCGCCGTCCCACCCGGTGACCTCGGTCGAATCCTTCCCGCACACTTCGCAATACGGCTTGTACGGGTAGTACGCGGCGCGCCGCTCCTCGACCGGGGTCTCGTGGCGGCCCTCGGTCTGGAACGTCTCGAGAATGTCGAAGATCTCGCCGCGCCGGTCCAGCGCCACCCGGATCCGCTCGTTGTAGGCGCCCGCCGGATAGGCGACCGATTGCCGGACCTCGCGCATCCGGATGCCCAGGCGGTCCAGCGCGTCGGTGAAGCGTGTCATGTGCCGCACGGCGTAGGACTCCTCGCGCCCGTCCGGATCGGGGACCGCGGCCAGCGGCTTGCCGACGTGCTCGGCCCACTGCTTCGGCACTCCCGCAGGCACTTTCCGGAATCGGTCGTAGTCGTCCCAGGAGTGATGGTGGATCGCGTCCAGCCCGCGCGCGAGCAGTTCCTCGGCGATCAGGTGCGCCGTCATCGCCTCGCGCAGGTTGCCGAGGTGGATCTCCCCGGAGGGACTGATCCCCGACGCGCACACCAGTGTCGTCGCACCGGTCTGTTTCGCGTGCTCGACGACGGCGTCGGCGGTGCGGGCGATCCACGACGCCTCACTGGCGGGGTCGCGAGTTTCCGGGAGATCGGGGCTGGACAGCACCGGTACACGCTATCAGCGGCGACCGGCGGTTTCGGCGGTCGATATGCGATACAAGACACAGTTGTTTCGTAAGTCCCGCGGCGTTACGCTCGGCACGTGCCACCACCCGATGCGGCCGAGCCGAAATCCCACGGTCGTCCCCGTGATCCGGAGCGCGACACCGCCCTGCTGGCGGCGGTCAGCGAGATCCTGCCCGAGGTCGGATACGACCGGCTGACAATGGATTCCGTCGCGGTCCGGGCGGGCGCGAGCCGCGCGACGGTGTACCGGCGCTGGAAGGACAAATCGGAGCTGGTCCGCGACGCGGTCCGGCTGCTGGCCTGGACCGAGCCCGTTCCCGACACCGGCAGCCTGCGCTCGGACCTGCTCGCCGTGGGCGCGATGTATCTCGACCGCGACGGCCCGCGCGATGCGATCCTGTCCGCGATCGCGGCCTCGATCAAACGCGATCCCCGGCTGCGCGACACCGTGGACGAGGTCATCGCCGCACCGCGGCGCGCGGCCTACGCCGCCATCGTCGACAACGCCCGCGCCCGCGGGGAGATCGCCGCCACCGCCGACACGGCACTCATCGCGGACGTGGTGCCCGCGATGATCTTCTACCGGCTCCTCGATTCCGAAGAGCCCCTCGACGGCGACTACTACGAGCGCGTCGTCGCCTCCTTGATCGTCCCCCTCTTGACGGGGAAAGCCGCCGATTCCGGTGCGGCGCACTGAATTCACATCCAGCACGGGGGTAGTAATGAAGATCGTCGTCTTCGGCGCGAGCGGCCCGACCGGACTCCAGGTGGTCCGCCAGGCGCTGACGAGAAACCAGCAGGTCACCGCGGCGGTACGCCGGCCCGGGGAATTTCCCGTCACGGATCCCCTGCTCCGGGTCGTGCGCACGGACGCGCGCGACGGCGACGCGGTCGCGGCCGCCCTCGCGGGCAGCGACGCCGTGATCTCGATCCTGGGCGGGAGCTACACCTGGAAACCCGTCTCGATCTTCACCGACGGCGTCGGAAACATCTTGCGCGCCATGCGGTTACACGGCGTGCGCCGACTGGTCTGCGTGAGCTCGGTCTGCGTCGCCGGCACCGCGGCCCCGGGCGAAACCCTGCTCTTCCGCACGCTGCTGCTCCCGGCCCTGCGCACCCTGGGCCGGACCGCCTACGCCGACATGGCGCGGATGGAAGACGCGGTCCGCGGCAGCGGGCTCGACTGGACCATCGTCCGCGCCTCCGGCCTGTTCGACGGCGCCGCGAGCACCGACTACACCCTCGCCCCGTCGAGCATCCCCGGCCGCTACACCGCCCGCGCCGATCTGGCCGACGCGCTGCTGAGCACGACGCTGGAGAACCGGTTCCTCGGCGCGTGCGTCGACGTGGTCACCACGACGGGCACACCGCGCCTGACCGACGCCTTCCGGCGCGGCTAGGGCGCGAACGGCATCGGGCACTCCGGAGATTCGCTGCACGCCACCAGATCCGCGCATCCGGCGTGCAACGCCGCCGCCAGGGTGGCGCGGACGGCGGTGAGTTCGGCCAGCTTCCGGTCGACCTCGCCGAGCTTTCCGGCCACCAGTCCCGGCAGGTCCGCGTCGGGCTGCCGCCGGGCGAGCAGGTCCGCGACCTCCGCGAGGGTGAAGCCGAGCCGCTGGGCGGCCTTGATCACCCGCAACACGGTCACCGACGCCTCCGGATACAGCCGGTGCCCGCCCAGGGTGCGGCCGGGCTCGGCGAGCAGGCCGCGCCGCTCGTAGTACCGCAGCGTCTGGACGTTCACCCCGGCCGCCGCGGCCAGCTGGCCGGTGCGCAACCCGGTCACCGGACCGCACGCTCCGCGAGGGCCTCGAGCACCGAGACATACGGCGGCGGAACCTCCACGCCCATGACCACGCCGTCCGCGGTGGCGGCGAAGTCGAAGCCGAAGAACGAACAGCACTCGCTTTCGCGCCCGGCCAGCTCCCGCGCGACCGCTTCGGCCCGCGCGTCCACGAGCAGCTCCAGTCGTCGCGGTCCGCGCCGGCGCACTGTCCGGACCGAGGTGCGCAGGAACCGGTCGAACTCGGCCACCCGGATCGGCCGGTCCGCGCTCGGCAGGGTGCACGCCGCGGGCAACCGATCCCCGGCAGCAGAGGAAATCGTCATGCTTCGACGGTAAGCCCGTACCCCGGTACCGGATACAACCCCGAGCGAAAGCCGCTCCGCCACTGCGCCGACGGCGATCCGCGCCTCAGCCGATATCGATGACGATCTTGCCGCCGTTGTGCCCGGCGTCGAGCAGCCGATGGGCCTCGGCGATCTGGTCGAGGCCGAGCACTTTCCCGATGCGCGGCCGCGCGAGGCCGCGCTCGAACACCGGTGTCATCTCGAGCAGACGCGCGCGCTCGCGGGTGAGGAAGATGCCGTACAGCGTCTGGTTACGCTGGTACAGCGAGTCCAGCGCGGTATCGGGCGCGAGGATCGTCGCGACCCGGCCGCCGTCGCGGGTGGCGGACAGACTGCGCGCCACGTTCTCCCCGCCGACGGTGTCCAGCACGGCATCCACGCCGCGGCCGCCGGTGTGCTCCCGGGCCACCTCGACGAAATCCTCCGACTTGTAGTCGATCGGCGTCGCACCCAGCTCCCGCACCAGCTCCGCGTGGTCGGCTCCGGCCGTGGCGAGCACGGACGCGCCTGCCGCGCGGGCGAATTGGATCGCGAAGGACCCGACGCCGCCGGACCCGCCGTGCACCAGCACGACCTGCCCCGGCCGCACGGCCAGCCGCCGGACGATCGCCTCCCAGGCCGTCCCACCGGCCAGGGGAATCGCGGCCGCCTCGCCGAAGGACAGCGCCGCGGGTTTCGGCGCGACGATCGCGGCGGAAGCGGCGTGGAATTCGGCGTACGCGGCACCGCCGTCGGCCAGCTCCGAGGTGTAGAACACCTCGTCCCCGACCGCGAAATCACTGACCCCCGGCCCGATTTCGGCGACGACACCGGCCACATCACTGCCCAGCACCGCCGGCAACGGCAGCCGCGGATTCGCCGCGCCTTCCCGCACAAGCGCGTCCACCGGGTTCGCGCTCGAGGCGTGCACCCGCACCAGCACCTCGCCCGGCCCGGCGATCGGTGTCCGTACCTCCTGGACCTCGAGGACGTCGGGCCCACCGAATTCCTTGATCGACGCTGCACGCATACTGCACCCTCTCTCTCGGGACGATCGTGATGTCTAGCCGCCCGCCCCCGCGATCGGGGACTTTTCGGGGACGGTGCGAATCAGCTTGTGGTTGGCGAACTCTCCGAGGCCGTAGTGCGAGAGCTCACGCCCGTAGCCCGAGCGCTCGACGCCGCCGAAGGGCAGCTCGGGCGCGGTCCCGGTCGGATGGTTGATCCACACCATGCCGCTGTCGAGCCGGTCCGCGACCGCGCGGGCGGCCTCGGCGTCACCCGAGTACACGGTGGCGCCCAGCCCGAAGGTCGAGGCGTTGGCCTGCGTCACCGCGTCGTCGGCGTCCTCGACCGCGTAGACGACGGCAACCGGACCGAACAGCTCCTCGTGGAACGCGCGCATCTCCGCGGTGACACCGGTCAGCACCGTGGCCTCGAAATAGGCGCCGGGACGGGCCATCCGGTGCCCGCCGACCTCGGCCGTCGCGCCGTGGTCGAGGGCGTCCTGGACGATCTCCGCGAGATCGGCGGCGGCCTGCTCGGACGACAGCGGCCCCAGCGTCGTGGACGTGTCCTTCGGGTCGCCCGCGCGCAGCGCCTCGAAAGCGCCGACCAGTCCGGCGACGAATCGGTCGTAGAGCTCGCCGACGACGAAGAATCGCTTCGAGGCCACGCAGCTCTGCCCGGTGTTGGCCATGCGCCCGGTGACCGCGGCCTCGATCAGCCGATCGAAATCCTCGCCCGCGTCGAGCACGACGAACGGATCGCTGCCGCCGAGTTCGAGCACGGACTTCTTCAGGTTCTTCCCGGCGTGCTCGCCCACACTCGCGCCCGCGGCCTCGCTGCCGGTCAGCGAGACGCCCTTGATCGCGGGATTGCCGATGATGCGCGCGATCTTCGAGCCGGAGACGAACAGATTCGTGTACACACCCGCGGGCGCACCGGCGTCGGCGAACAGCCGCTCCAGGGCCAGCGCCGACTGCGGGCAATTGCTGGCGTGCTTGATCAGCACCGTATTGCCGAGCGCCAGGTTCGGGGCGGCGAAGCGGACCACCTGATACAGCGGGAAGTTCCAGGGCATGATGCCCAGCAGCGTCCCGATCGGGACGGTGCGCACGATCGCCGAGCCGTCGTCGACCTCGATGGTCTCGTCGGCGGTCATCGCCGCGCTGTTGTCCGCGTAGTACCGCAGGATCGACGCGGCCAGGGCCACCTCGCCCTCGCTCTCGCCGATCAGCTTGCCCATCTCGAGGGTCAGCAACGACGCGAGCTCGTCCACCCGGTCGGCCATGAGCTCCGCGGCGCGGGCGAGGACGGCCGCGCGCTCGGCGGCGGGCCGGGCCCGCCACGCGGGATACGCGGCCGCCGCGGCGTCGACGGCCGCGTCGACCTGCTGGTCACTGAACTCGTCGAACTCCGCGACCGTGCTGTTGTCGGCCGGGTTGATCGTCGCGATCGCCATGAATCACACCTTTCGACGGGGTTGCGGCTCCGACCGCTATAGCCCGTGCGAAGGACGGCAAACGCACAGTGACATGCCGCACTGGTCAGTGCGGAACCGGGCCGCCCGCGGGCGGCCCGGTTCTCGATCGACGCGGATCAGGCCAGGTCGAAGCGGTCGTTCTCGGCGACCTTGATCCAGGCGGCCACGAAATCGGCGACGAACTTCGCGCCCGCGTCCCGCTGGGCGTACACCTCGGCCACCGCGCGCAGCACCGAGTGCGAGCCGAAGACCAGGTCGTTGGCCGTCGCGGTCCACTTGGTCGCGCCGGTACGCCGGTCGACGCCCTCGTAGACGTTGGCCGCGGACCCGGACGGCTTCCACTCGGTGTCCATGTCGAGCACGTTGACGAAGAAATCCGTGCTCAGCGTGCCCGGGCGGTCGGTGAAGACGCCGTGGGCGCTGCCGCCGTAGGTGGCGCCGAGGGCACGCAGTCCGCCGATCAGGACCGTCATTTCGGGCGCGGTCAGGTCGAGCATGTACGCGCGGTCCAGCAGCAGCCGTTCCAGCGGCGCCTTCTCCCCTTCGCGGACGTAGTTGCGGAACCCGTCGGCGCGCGGTTCGAGCACCGCGAACGACGCCACGTCGGTGGCGTCCTGGGTCGCGTCGGTCCGGCCGGGCCGGAACGGCACCGTGATCTCGTGACCGGCGTCCCGGGCCGCCTTTTCCACGGCGGCGGCGCCGGCGAGCACGATCACGTCGGCCAGCGAGACCTGCTTGCCGCCGGAACCGTTGAAGTCCTGCTGGATCCGTTCCAGCACGGGCAGCACCTCGGCCAGTTCCGCGGGTTCGTTGACCTCCCAATTCCGTTGCGGCTCCAGGCGGATTCGCGCGCCGTTGGCGCCGCCGCGCTTGTCGGTGCTGCGGAAGCTGGCCGCGGCCGCCCACGCGGTTTTGACCAGCTGCGTGACCGACAGCCCCGAGTCCAGGATCCGGGCCTTGAGCGCGACGATGTCGGGCGCGTCGATCAGTTCGTGCTCGACGGCGGGCACCGGATCCTGCCACAGCTGCGGCTCGGCCACCCACGGCCCCAGGTAGCGGCTGACCGGGCCCATGTCGCGGTGCAGCAGCTTGTACCAGGCCTTGGCGAACGCCTCGGCCAGTTCCTCCGGATGCTCGAGCCACCGGCTGGTGATCTCGCGGTAGACCGGATCCTCGCGCAGGGACAGATCGGTGGTCAGCATGGTGGGCTTGCGCGCGGGTCCGTCGAACGGATCCGGGATCGTGTTCTCGGCGTCCTTGGCCGTCCACTGCCAGGCGCCGGCGGGGCTCTTGGTCAGCTCCCACTCGTACCCGTAGAGGTTCTGCAGAAAACCGTTGCCCCACTTGGTGGGTGTGGCCGTCCACACCACCTCGAGGCCGCTGGTGATCGCGTCCTTGCCCTTGCCGGTGCCGAAGGCGCTCTTCCAGCCCAGGCCCTGCTGCTCGAGCGGCGCGGCCTCGGGTTCGGGGCCGACCAGCTCGGCGTCGCCGGCGCCGTGGGTCTTGCCGAAGCTGTGGCCGCCGACGATCAGGGCCGCGGTCTCCTCGTCGTTCATGGCCATGCGGCCGAACGTCTCGCGGATGTCGCGGGCGGCGGCGACCGGATCCGGCTGTCCGTTGGGCCCTTCGGGATTCACATAGATCAGGCCCATCTGGACCGCGCCGAGCGGACCCGACAGCTCCCGCTCGCCGCTGTAGCGCTCGTCGCCGAGCCAGGTGTCCTCCGGCCCCCAGAAGACCTCCTCCGGTTCCCAGATATCGGGCCGGCCGAAGCCGAACCCGAAGGTCTGGAAACCCATGGACTCCAGGGCCACATTGCCGGTGAAGACCAGCAGATCGGCCCAGGAGATCGCGTTGCCGTACTTCTGCTTGACCGGCCACAGCAGCCGGCGGGCCTTGTCCAGGTTGGCGTTGTCGGGCCAGCTGTTGAGCGGCGCGAAGCGCTGCGCCCCTTGGCCGCCGCCGCCACGCCCGTCGGCGATGCGGTAGGTGCCCGCGGCATGCCAGCTCATCCGGATGAACAGGCCGCCGTAGTTGCCGTAGTCGGCGGGCCACCAGTCCTGCGAATCGGTCAGCACGGCGGCGACGTCGGCCTTGAGGGCCTCGACGTCGAGCTTCTCGAATTCCTTGGCGTAGTCGAAACTTTCGCCGAGCGGGTTCGATTTGGACGAGTGCGCGTGCAGCACCGAGACATCGATCTGCTCGGGCCACCAGTCCTTGTTGCTGTGCGGGCGCCGGTCCGTCTTGGGTTGCGGGGACGGGATCGCCGGATTCTCGCTCTCGCTTTCGCTGCGAGTCTCGGTGTCGGGAGTGGGTGGACGACTATCGGATGTCACGACATTCCTTCCTGAAATGGGTGATGCGGTCCCCGCAACGACTGCCGGAATTCCGTGGCCGTAGGCACGCCCGGCAGTCTCGTCCGCGAACTGGGGCGGGTCAAGGCTGCTCGCCCGAAGCGCGATCACAGCGGCGAGTCCCGCGCGGCGCGGCTCCGGCGGCGGAATCGCGGATCACATTCTCGGATAGGCTATGTCGGATCCGCCGCGAACTTCTGCCGAGAGTGAGTCGTGTTCAGCCAGTCGTCCTCGCCGTCCGAAACCCCGGCCACCACGGCGAACGGCAGATCCGCCGCGATCGCGACGCGCGATCCCGCGCGGCGGGCGAGCGGTTACCGCCGCGATCTCGACGGCTTGCGCGGAGTGGCGATCCTGCTGGTGGTCGCCTTCCATATCTGGTTCCGGCGGGTCTCCGGCGGCGTCGACGTGTTCCTGGTGCTGTCGGGCTTCTTCTTCACCGGAATGCTGCTGCGCAGAGTCGAATCCGACGATTCCGGGCCGATCCTGCCCACGCTGCGCCGCACGGCGAAGCGGCTGCTGCCCGCGCTGGTGGTGGTGCTCGCGGCGGTGTCGGTCGCCTCGGTGCTGCTCAGTCCCTACACCCAGTGGGCCGGCATCGCCGACCAGACGCTGGCCTCGATATTCTACTACCAGAACTGGCAGCTGGCGCTGACATGGTCGGATTACCTGGCGGCCGACCCGTCGGTGAGCCCGCTCCAGCACCTGTGGTCGATGGCGGTGCAGGGCCAGTTCTATCTTGCGGCGCTGCTGGTGATCGCGGTGCTGGCCGGGCTGCTGCGGCAGTTCGGGCGCGGCGAGATGCTGCGCCCGGTGGTGCTGATCCTGACCCTGGTCGTGGTGCCGCTGTCGTTCGTCTACGCGATGCGCGGCACCGAAACACACCAGGCCTGGAACTATTACGACACCTTCGCCCGCGGCTGGGAACTGCTCACGGGATCCGCCCTCGCCGTCCTGGCGCCGCTGATTCGCCTGGCCCGGCCGATCCGGCAGACACTCGCGGTGCTCGGCCTGGCCGGTGTGCTGCTCTGCGGCGTGGTGCTCGACGGCGCGAACCAGTTCCCCGGCCCGGCGGCCCTGTTGCCCGTCGCCGCCACCGTCGCCGTCATCCTGGCCGGCGCGAATCTCGTTGCCGCCGAACGGCCCGCGCCGAATCGCTGGCTGGCCAGCCCGGTGCCGGTCCGGCTCGGCGAGCTGGCCTACGGCCTCTACCTGTGGCATTGGCCCCTGCTCATCTTCTACATGGCCGAGTCCGGGCAGCACCGGGTCGGTCCGGCGGCGGGACTGGCGCTCATCGCGTTGTCGCTGGCGCTGGCGTGGTTCACGCACCGCTGCATCGAGCAGCCGCTGCGCGGCAGGTCACGGGCGCGCCACTGGGCCGGCCCGGTCGTCGCGCTGCTCGGGGTGCTGGTGGTGTCGGCGTCCTCGATCTGGCACGTGGTGATCGACGCGCGGCCCGACGAGCCGATCGCCGGGCTGGACCAGAATCTCTATCCGGGCGCCGAAGCACTCGTCCACGGCATCCCCGTGCCCCCGGCGCCCTTGCGCCCCAGCCTGTTCGAGGCCGCGGCCGACGTGCCGCCCCCGACCCGGGACGGGTGCATCGCGGACTGGGACACCCGCGAGGTGATCACCTGCGTCTACGGCGACCAGACCGCCGAGCGCACCCTCGCGGTGGTGGGCAGCTCCCATGCCGAGCACTGGCTGCCCGCGCTCCAGGTGCTGGCCGCCGAACACCGGTTCCGGCTCGAGGTCTACCTGAAGATGGGCTGCCCGCTCACCGTCGCCGCCGCGCCGGAGTACCAGGGCGAATCCAATCCGGACTGCCGCGATTGGTCCCACGAGGTGATCGACCGGCTGGCGGTGGACCGCCCGGACTGGATCTTCACCACCGGCACGCGCCCGGTCGACGAAGGCGGCGACGAAACACCCCGGGACTACCTCGACGTGTGGACGGCGCTGGCCGAGCGCGGCCTGAATGTCGTTGCCATCCGCGACACCCCGTGGCTGCGCCGCGACGGCGGGGTCCGGTATCGCGCCGTCGATTGCCTCGGCGGCGGCGGCGATCCACTCAGCTGCGGAATGCGCCGGGACGCGGCGCTGAGCCCGGTCGATCCGGCCGCCGAACCGGCCGCCGGCTTTCCCAATGTCACGCCGATCGATCTCACCGACGCCGTGTGCCAGACCGACATCTGCCCGGTGGCGGCGGGCAATGTGCTCATCTATCACGACGAGCACCACCTCACCGCCAGCTACTCCCGGTCGCTGGCGCCGGCCCTGGGCCGGGAGCTCGGCCCAGTGCTCCGGTGGTGGTGATGTCCGCGGGCCGCCGCCTCGCGGTGCTCGCGACGCTGGCGGTGCTCGTCGTCGTGCCCGGCGCGACCACCTCCGAGACGCCCGCGGACCCCCTGCCGCGCGCACCGTATCCCGCTGTTTCGCAACGTATTCCGTACGGTCCGGAACCGGATACCTTCGGCGATCTGTACCTCCCGGAGGGCACGGTCGGACGGCTGCCCGTCGTGGTGATGATCCACGGCGGCGGGTGGGCGCAGAACCGGACGCTGACCCACTTCGCCCCGATCTCGCACTCACTGGCCGAAGCGGGAGTCGCGGTCTGGAGCATCGAATACCGCCGGGTGCACGGCGCCGGTGGCTGGCCGGTCACCCTGGCCGACGTCGCCGCGGCGGTGGCGGCGCTGGCGACGGTCGTGCAGGCCCGGGCCGGGCATCGCCTCGATCTGCGGCGGGTGCATCTGGCCGGGCACTCCGCCGGCGGGCACCTCGCGGCCTGGGTCGCGGGACGGCACACCCTGCCGGCGGAGGCTCCCGGGGTCCGGCCCGGTTTCCGCCCGCGCAGCGCCATCCTGATGGCCGGCGTCCTCGACCTCGAGCTCGCCGCAACACACGGCCGGGACGCGTTCGTCCGAGATCTGCTGGGCGGCTTGCCCGATCAGGTCCCCGAGCGGTATCGGACGGCCTCCCCCATCCGGCAGCTCCCGGTCGGCGTGCGCCTGCTGGCCGTGCACGGCGACGCCGACCGCGTCGTCCCGCTCGACCAGAGCCGGCGCTATGTGGACACGGCGATCGCACGCGGCGACAACGCCCGGCTGCTCGTGCTGCCCGGCGTCGGGCACGCGGAGTTCGTCGACGTCGCCTCCGCCGCGTGGGCCCGGACCCGCCAAACCATCCTCGAACAGGTCGACGCGGACCGCTGAGCCGCGCGCTACCACGATTCGATCAGGGGCGCGTCGTGTTCTCGCCGCCGCCAGGCCGCGGCGAGGCGGCGCAGCCGATGCGGCGCGGCGATCGCGTGGAAGCCCGCGATCCTGTTGTCCCGCACCGTGAGAACGGCGATGCCCAGGACACGATCCTCGAGGACGAACAGCACGGCCGGACAGCCGTTGACCACCGCGGCGTGGATCGACAGCGTGCCGCCGGCGAGTCGATGCTTGGCCGGGGACGGCGTCAGGCCCGCGCGGATCGCGGTCGCGATCCGCGCCGGGCTCGCGTAGTGGATCAGCTTCTCCGCCAGCCCGCCGACGCCGTCGGAGACGCCGGTCGCATCGTCGGTCAGCAGCGCGATCAGGCGTTCGGTGCGCCCGGAGGAGGCCGCCGCGAGGAACGCGGCCACGATCCGGCGGGCGGCGGCCTGATCGGCGATGGCCTCGGTGCGGACCGGAGCGAGGCGACGCCGGGCCCGGTGCAGGTGCTGCTGGCTCCCGGCCTCGGTCAGCGCGAGCATGGCGGCTATCTCGGCGTGGCTGTACGAAAACGCCTCGCGCAGCACATAAACGGCCCGTTCGATCGGGGTGAGCTGTTCCAGCACGGTCAGCATCGCCAAGGTCACCGATTCGCGCTGCACGAGCGTCTCGGCCGGACCGAGCATCGGGTCGGCGTCCAGCAGGGGTTCCGGCAGCCAGGCGCCGGAGGCGCGTTCGCGCCGCGCCGCCGCCGAGCGCAGCCGGTCGAGCGCCAGGTTGGTGACGATCTTCGTCAGCCAGGCTTCGGGCACCTCGACGTACTCCCGGTCGGCGGCGTGCCACCGCAGGAACGCCTCCTGCACCACGTCCTCGGCGTCGTGGGCCGAGCCGAGCAGCCGATAGGCGATCGAGGCCAGCCGGTCCCGGCCGGCCTCGAAATGCGCTGCGGTGGCGATGTTCACGAGCGTGACTCTAGGCGGCGACCGCCGCCGCGGCGCGGTTGTCCGCGCGCAGCCGGTATCGGCGAGTGGGCCGGCCGAAGGTCGGGCGGCTGATCGACCAGCCGCTGAGCGCCACGATCACGGCCTTCACCCGCGCCGCCGGGCGGCCGCAGAGGGCCCCGGGCTTCGCCCGGCCCGAGCTGTCGATCACCTGGAAGATCCCGTCCGCGCGGCCGAGGCTGATGTGATTGGCGAGGTGGGACAGCGCGGTCGTCTTGATCTCGCGTCCGGTCAGCTCGCCGACGATCGCGGCCACCGCCTGGGTGGCGGTGAACCCGGCCGACGCGCACGACATCGGCAGCGGGCGGCCGTTGTCGCCGTGCACGAAAACGCAGTCGCCCGCGACGAAGACGCCCGGATGCGAGACCGACCGCATCTGCCGGTCGACGATGATCCGGCCGTCGGCCCGGACTGCGAGCCCGCTCGCCGCGGCGATCGGGGCGACGGCGAAGCCGGCCGCCCAGACGGTCACGTCCGCGGCCAGCGCGGCGCCGCCGCCGACCAGCACCCGCGTCGGTTCCACCCGCTCGACGGTGGTGTGCTCGTGGATCTCGATGCCGAGGCGAGCGAACGCGTCCAGCAGGTGGCGGCGCGCCTTCGGCCCGAGCCAGCCACCCAGTTCGCCACTGGTGGCCAGGGCGACCGGCAGGCCGGGATGCGCCTCGGCGATCTCGGTCACCGCCTCGATCGCGGTGAGGTTCCCGCCGACGACCAGCACCCTCGCCCGCTCCCCCAGCCCGGCCAGCCGCGCGCGCAGCGCCCGGGCGGACGGGCGTCCGGCGACGTGGAAGGCGTGCTCGGCCACACCGGGGACGCCGTGGTCGGCGCTGGTGCTCCCGAGCGCGTAGAGCAGGGTGTCGTACCCGAGCCGATCCGCGCCCGCCGCGTCGGTGAGCGCGACGGTGCGGCACGCGGTGTCGATCCCGGTGACACGGGCCACGCGGAGTCGAATCCCGGTGCCCGCGAACACCTCCGACAGGGGCCGGTGCGGCAGGTCGTGGCCGGCGGCGAGCTGGTGCAGGCGCAGGCGCTCCACGAAATCGGGTTCGGCGTTGACGACGGTGATCTCGACGTCGTCGGCATGCAGCTTGCGGGCCAGGGTTCCGGCGGAGAAGGCTCCGGCGTATCCGGCCCCGAGGACGACGATGCGGTGCTTCATGATTCGCTCCTGTCTGGTTCGCGTACCCCCTGAACGAGACAGCGCCGGTTTTCCTGACAGCCCCGGACAGTGAGGCGCGTCACCGGGGCCGGAGCGCCCCGGTGGCCCGCCGCACCGGCTCGAGCGGCTAGTTGCCCGGTTCTTCCTGCAGCGCGCGGACTTCCACGCGCGAGCCGACCGCGGCCGAGGCCTGCTCGGCCCACGCGATCGCGGCCGCCTCGTCGTCGGCGTTGATGATCCAGAAGCCGCCGACGTACTCGGGCGCCTCCACGAACGGCGCGCGGGTGTGGGTCGGGGTGGCGCCGGTGGCGTCGACGGTGATCGCGGTCGAGGGCGGGTGCAGGCCGCCCGCGTGGACCAGCGCCTGCGCCGCGACCAGATCGTTGTTGAGCTTCTCGACCGCCGCCATCAGAGCTTCCAGCTCGGCGGGATCCATCTCCTGCATCGCGGCCATCGTCGGCTCGTCGGCGGTGTTGTGGGGCAGGGTCAGAAAGTACTGCGGCATCGTTTTCTCCTTGTTTCTCGGTGAGTGTTGTTCGGTAGACCGGGGCGGCGCGGGGAAATCATCGGTGCCCACCCGCCGCGCCCGCTGCGGCGAGGGAGCCCCGCACGCGGGCCGGGTCGTCGCCGAACCCGACGCACAGGCGCAGCAGCGCGTCGGCGAGCACGTGGCGGGCGAGTTCGGGCGGCACGGTGGCGGTGAGCGCGAGCGTGGTGACCCCGTGCTGCATCGCCCACAGCTCGGCCGCCCACATCGTCACTCGCGCAGGGTCTTCGGGCTGGAAGCGAGCGCTGTCGACGCAGGCCGCGACCAGATCCGTGATCGCCTCGAAGGCCGCGCGCCCCGGACCGTCACCCGGACCGGGGCCCACCGGTGGCGGATCGACGAACATGAACCGATACAGCCGCGGTTCGGCGACCCCGAAATCGAGGTAGGCGAACGCCGCCGCCGCGAGCGCGGCGACCGGATCCGCGGTGGCCCGCGCCGCCGCGGACGTGGCCGTGGCCAGCCGCGCGAACCCCCGCGCGCGCAGTTCTCCGTGCAGTGCGCCGGTCGCGCCGAACCGGCTGTAGATCGCCATGGTCGAGGTGCCGGCGGCACGGGCGATGCGGCGCACGGTCAGCGCCTGGGAGCCCTCCTGTTCCAGGATCGTGGCGGCCGCGGACAGCAGTTCACCGGCGGTGACCCGCGCTGCCGCCGAGACCTGATCCTGTTCGGGCACTGAGGAATCCCTTCTTCCGCCCACACCGTATAACAAAGTTATAGTCTGGGGAACATGTCCGTGAGATCTGCCGGCGATCGCCGGGCGAGCACCTGGTGGGCCGAAGCCGTGCTGGCCGCCGTGCCGCCGGGCGCGTTCGCCGTGGCGGCATCGATGACGGGATTGACCACCGCGCTGGTGCTGACAGCGGCGGTCACCGCGGGCATCGGTGTGCTGGCGCTGCGGTGGTTGCGCTCGGCGCGCCCGATCATCGGCGCGTGCGTCGGCGTCGGCATCTCGGCGCTGTTCGCCCTGCGCAGCGGTCAGGCCCGCGATTTCTTCCTGCCCGATCTCTGGTATCCGCCGGTGCTGGCCGGCATCCTCGTGCTTTCGACCGTGCTGGGCTATCCGCTGGTCGGCGTGCTGTGGAGCGTCGCGCGCCGCCGTCCGTTCGGCTGGCGGGCGGATCCGGTCTCGCGGCGACTGTTCGGCGCGGTGAGCCTGGCCGTGGCCGCGGCGTTCCTGACGCGCTTCGCGATCCAGTTCGCGATCTACCGCCAGGGCGATCTGGGCTGGCTCTCGGTGGGGCGCATCGCCACCGGGCTGCCGCTGACCGCGGTGATGCTGGCGCTGATCGTGCTGGCGATCCGGCGGGCCGATCGCCGCGAACGCGAGCACGCCGAGGTCGGGAAACCTCCCGCCCTCTGATACCGCAGGGGGATCCGGATCTGTGGTGCGGGCCTCGAGGATGGATCGCATGCTTCGACTTCCACGACGATCCCTCGGCGTTTTCGCGATTCTCACGGTGCTGGCGCTCGCCGTCGCCGGCTGCGGCGAGACACCCCGCACCCTCGACACCGCCGCCGTGCGGCAATCGCTTGCCCGCCTGCGTTCCGACACCGCGGTATGGGCGCTGGCCCGTGTCCAGGACGGCGAGCGGAGCTGGGATTTCACCAGCGGCACAGCCGAACTCGGCACCGAGACGCCGGTGCCCGCCGACGGGCATTTCCGGATCGGCAGCATTACCAAGACGTTCGTCGCCACCGTGATCCTGCAACTCGTCGCGGAGGGAACGCTGCGGCTCGACGAGCCGGTCGCCGACCGCGTGCCGCGCTACGCGCCGGTGACCGCCGGCGTGACCCTGCGCCACCTCCTCGACAACACCAGCGGTTTGCACGATGTCGTGCGGACGCTGCCCATGCCCGGGCAGCCGGAGTTCTTCCAGATCCGCTGGAAGAGCTGGTCTCCTTCGGAGCTGCTCGATCGAGCCCTGGGCTACCCGGTGTCCTTCGCGCCCGGTTCGGCCTACGAGTACTCGACGACCAACTACCTGCTGCTGGGCGAAGTGATCCAGGAGGTCACCGGGCACTCCTACGCGCGCGAGATCACCGACCGGATCATCGCGCCGCTGCGGCTCTCGCACACCTCGCTACCAGGGCAGAACACGACGATCCCCGAGCCGCACCCGCACGGGTATGTACCGGCCGAACACGGCCTGCTCGACTACACCGAGATGAATCCGGCGCTCTTCGGCGCGGGCGGCGAAATGCTCTCCACCACAGCGGATCTCACCACCTTCTTCGCCGCCCTGCTGAGCGGCCGCTTGCTACCGGACGCACTGCTCGCGCGCATGAAGACCGCGGGCGTGCCGGGCTCCAGCTACGGCCTGGGCCTGCGCCATCGGAGCACCTCGTGCGGCCTCGACGCCTTCGGCAACGACGGTGACGCGCTGACCCACCAGTCCTGGTCGTTCACCGCGGGCGCGCGGCAGGTGACCCTGGCGCTCGGGCCGAATTTCACCGGCGATCCCGACGACGCCGTGGACGCCTTCCTCGATGCCGCCCTCTGCGCGATCTGAGCCGCTCGGCTCAGCACGTCGCCGGGAAGGACAGCGCGTTCAGCAATCGCGTCGCCTCCGCTCGGTACTCGGCCAGCACATCGAAGCGCTCGCCGGGAATGATCGTCGTGCGCAGCTCGAAGTCCAGCGCTTCCAGCCGGGTACGCAGTTTCCCGGCGGCGTCGGCGGGCACCACCTCGAGTCCGCGCAGCACGGCGATGAACTCGGCGAACCGTTGCTCCAGGCTCGGCATCGCGCAACTCCCTCTCGTTGGCGCCCACGCGAACCGGAACTCGCGGGGCGATCACGCATCGGCGCTGATGCTCGAACAGACATCAACCAGGTTCGCACACGAGCAGATCAGCTATCCGACCGGCCACCGGTCGCGACGAAGGGCCTACCCGGGCCCCTGGATGGAATAGGTATAGCCGACGACCGAGCCCTCGGCAAGGCCCCTGGTCAGCCCCGCGACAAAACCCGGCCCGCACCCGAAAGTCGCGGCGCCACATGGTGATCGGTACCAATTGACACAGATACTCCGAGCCGTACGCGACCGATTCCGGGAGGACGCGCCTTCGAACTCTGTTGGCCGGAAACGGTTTACGCCCCGGGCGGCGACTTTGCCGGGCACGCTCAGGAACAGGACCGGGCCGGCTCGCCGCCGGGAGCGGTTGTCGCGCGATGCGCCCGGTTGACGGCCATGAGCCCGTCGAGGGCGTCCCGCGTCTGCACGAGTTCGGTGATGTGCTCGGACAATCGGTCGCGTTCGCGCGCCATCCGTTCGAACGCGGCATCGGTGTTGTCGTCGCTCGGCGCGTCGACGCAGGGCAGGATGTCGGCGATGGTCCGGCTGGACAGACCGGCGGCGTAGAGCCGCTGCAGGAACGTGACCCGGTCGACGTCGTAGGCGGTGTAATGGCGCTGGCCGGAGGGACTGCGGGTACTGGCCAGCAGCCCCTGGTCCTCGTAGTAGCGCAGCGAGCGCACGCTGGCTCCGGTCCGCGCCGCCAGTTCTCCGATCCGCACGGCTTCCTCTCGATATGAGCTGCCTCACAGCACTTGCCTCTGACATTGACGTCAGGTTTTAGCGTAGCGGACGTGCCCGCCGACGGGCGCTCGGGACTACGAAGGAGCTTGGATGACATCCCTTTTCGACAGCTACCGGCTCGGTGACCTGACCCTGCCCAACCGGGTGGTGATGGCCCCGATGACCCGGGTGCGCGCCGCCGCGGGCGGCCTGGCGACGCCGTCCATGGCGACCTACTACGCCCAGCGCGCCTCCGCCGGGCTGATCGTGTCCGAAGGCGTGCAGCCCAGCCTGATCGGGCAATCGAATCCGGGTACGCCCGGGCTCTACACCGACGCGCAGGTCGCGGCCTGGCGCCCGGTCACCGCCGCGCTGCACGCCAACGGCGGCCGGATCTTCGCGCAGATCATGCACGGCGGGCGGGTGTCGCACCCCGAGACGATGGGTGCCCAGCCGGTCGGCCCGTCCGCCGTCCCCGCGGTCGGCGACGTGTTCACCCCGTCCGGGCGGCAACCCGCACCGCTGCCGCGCGCCCTGGACCTCGCCGAGGTGCCCGAGCACGCGCGGTCCTACGGCGCGGCCGCGCGCCGCGCCCTCGAGGCCGGCTTCGACGGCGTCGAATTGCACGGCGCCAACGGCTATCTGATCTCCCAGTTCCTCGCCGCCAACGCCAATCTGCGCACCGACCGCTACGGCGGCTCGATCCGCAACCGGATCCGCTTCGCCGTCGAGGCGACCGCCGCCACGGTCGAGGCCGTGGGCGCGGCCCGCACCGGCATCCGCCTGTCCCCCGGCGCGACCTTCTGGGGCGTCGAGGAAACCGAGGTCGCCGAGCTGTACTCGGCGCTGCTGGACGAACTGATCCGCCTGGACCTCGCCTATATCCACCTGGAGGCGACCACCGACGACGAGCTGCTGCTCGCGCTGCGCCGCCAGTGGCCGGGCACCCTGATCATGAACCCCGTCTACCCGATGGGTCCCAAACAGGTGGGACGCGAGGACGCCGACCGCTGGCTCGGGCTCGGCGCCGACCTGATCAGCTTCGGCCGCGCCTTCATCGCCAACCCCGACCTCGTCGAACGCCTGCGCGGCGCGCTGCCGATCGCGCCGGTCGACGAGGTGGCCTACTACGAAGGTGGTGACGCGGGATACCTGACCTACCCGGCGTATCAGCACTCGGCCTGAGCGATGAGTTCTGCGACGATCACCCGTCTTATCCTGCGACCGGACTCGGACAAAGGAGCAGCGCATGGTGATCGTCGCAGGACATCTCGAAGTCGATCCGCGGGACCGGGCGGCCTACCTCGCCGACTGCGCCGCCGTCGTCGCGCAGGCGCGCAGCACACCCGGTTGCCTCGACTTCTCGATCGCGGCGGACCTGATCGACGACGCCCGCATCGTCATCTTCGAGCGGTGGGAGTCGCGGGCGGCCGTCGAGGCGTTCCGCGCCGGTGGCCCCTCCGACGCGCAGACCGCCGCGATCCGCGCTGCCTCGGTGGCCGAGTACGACATCGCCGCCGCCCGATCGCTGACCTGACCCGCTCAGGCGATTACCGCACGCACGACTTCCGGTGGCGCGGTGGCGATCACGGTATCCAGGGCGTGCCGGGCGGCCTCGAGATCACGGATGCTCGCCTCGATGCGCTCGCGCTCCCGATACAGATCGAGCAGCAGTTCCGGGCAATCCGCGATGAGCCGGCCGTCGCCGGTGGCCAGGCAGGGCAGCACGTCGGCGATGGTCGTCGTGGACAAGCCCGCGGCGAGCAAGCTCCGGATATTCAGTACCCGGGCGACATCGGATTCGTGGTATTCCCGATACCCCGACGGTTGCCGCTCGGGCCGCAGCAGCCCCTGTTCCTCGTAGTAGCGGAGCAGGCGCTGACTGACTCCGGTCCGCCGCTGCAACACCCCGATCCGCACCAAACCTCCCGCGACGCCTTGACTCTCACATATATGTGAGACTTTAGCGTAGCGGCATGTCCGATTCCCGCACCATGCTCGACCCGCCGAAAGCCGGTCCGCGCGAATGGCTCGGCCTCGCCGTGCTCGCCCTGCCCACCCTGTTGCTGGCGATGGACGTCACCGTCCTCTATCTGGCCGTTCCGCACCTCACGGCGGATCTGCGGCCGACCGGAATCGAACTGCTGTGGATCGCCGACAGCTACGGCTTTCTGATCGCCGGGTTCTTGATCACCATGGGCACGCTCGGCGACCGCATCGGGCGGCGCCGACTGCTGATGCTCGGCGCGAGCGGGTTCGCCGCGGCGTCGGTGCTCGCCGCCTTCGCCACCAGCCCGCTGCTGCTGATCCTGGCCCGCGCGCTGCTGGGTATCGCGGGCGCGACCCTGATGCCCTCCACACTCGCGTTGATCACCACCATGTTTCGCGAGGGCGGCCAGCGCGCGACCGCCATCGGCGTCTGGGCGACCTGCATGTCCGCGGGCATGGCGGCGGGCCCGATCCTCGGCGGCCTGATGCTGGAGTCGTTCTGGTGGGGTTCGGTGTTCCTGCTCGCCCTGCCGGTCATGGCGCTGCTGCTGGCCACCGCTCCGACCCTGCTGCCGGAGTATCGTGATCCCGCCGCCGGACGGATCGACGTCCCGAGTGTGCTGTTGAGCCTCGCCGCTATCCTGCCGGCGGTCTTCGGCATCAAGAAGGCCGCCGAGACCGGATTCTCCCTCGGATCGGTCGCGGCGATCCTGATCGGCCTGGGCTTCGGGTTCGTGTTCGTGCGCCGCCAACGCCGGCTCGCGTCGCCGCTGCTGGATCTCGGGCTGTTCGGCAATCCGGCCTTCCGCGCGGCGCTGTTGATCCTGCTCTTCGGGCTCGGCACGGTCGGCGGCAGCTACCTGTTCATCACCCAGTACCTCCAGCTGGTTCGCGGCTCGACGCCGCTGAACGCGGGCCTGTGGCTGTTGCCGCCCGCCGCGGCGCTGCTGATCGCGTCCACGCTGACGCCGATCATCGCGCGCACCGTCGCCCCGCGATTCGTGGTGGCCGGCGCCCTGGCGCTCGCGACCGCCGGGTACCTGTCCCTCGTCTTCGTCGACGCGGTCGGCGGCCTGCCGCTGCTGATCGCGGGCTTCGTTCTCGTCTATGCGGGCATCAGCCCGCTCATGGTGCTCGGCACCGATCTGGTCATCGGCGCCACCCCGCCGGAGCGGGCCGGTTCGGCGGCGGCGATGTCGGAAACCAGCATGGAGTTCGGCGTCGCGACCGGTATCGCCGTGCTCGGCGCGCTCGGCACCGCCGTCTACCGCGCCGACGCCTCCTCGGCGCCGGAAATGCCGGCGGCAGCGGCGGATTCGCTCGGCGCGGCCGACGCCGTCGCGGCGGATTTGCCCGCCGAACTCGGTGACGCGATCCGCGCGGCGGCGCGGGAGGCATTCACGAACGGGCTCAACCTCACCGCGCTGGTGTGTGCGGCGATCACGGCGGTGCTCACCGTGGTGGCCCTGCGGTCGCTGCGGCCGCCGGTTGGTGCGGCGGGCACCGAACATGATGTGCTGTCGATACCGACAAGGGCCGAATAGCCCTGCCACCGACTCGATCACCCGCGAAGCGAGACCGCAATGCCCAGATCCCTGTTCGGCTCTCTGTTCCGATTCATCGGGCGCATCTTCGCCGGCGCTCCCATCCTGGCCCTGTTCCTCGTGGTCGCCGTCCTGGTCGGCTTGTTCGCCGCGATCCTGCTGCTGACCAATTCCTCCCCCGCCGACCGAACGCCGACCACACCGACCGTCACCACAACCCGCAACTGCGCGCCCTTCGCGTGCACGGTCGGCCAGTGACACGAACGCCAACGGACCGAACATGTTTCGGTCCGTTGGCGGCGAACTGCTATCGCACGGAGTTGGCCAGCTGATCAGCGTAGGGCGCGACGAACTTCCCGACCAGGGGTAGCTCGGCCCGCGCGCCACCGACCTTGTTGGCCTGCACCATCGCCATGACCCACACGACGATCACGAAGACCGCGAGCACGAATCCGGCCAGGCTGAAGATGATCCCGACAGTGCCCAGGGCCGCGCCGAGGAAGCTCAGCACCACATTGGCCACGGTGGCCGCGCCGAAGAACACGATCGACTGCGCGGCATGGAATTTCACGTCGGGATCGTCTTTGCCGACGAACAGGAAGATGATGCCGGTGACCCAGCCCAGCACGTAGGACAGGATCGCACTGGTCTTTTTGTCCAGGCCGGAGGAGCGAGGCTGGTTGCTGGGGGGTTGAGAATATGTCATGGGGTAAGTAGACACTGCGCAAGCCACCTACCGATACCAACTTTCGGCAAAAACTGCCGGTCGCCAGGGAATCGCTCACCGCATGCCCGGCCGCCGCAGATGCCGCCGGACATCGCCCAGCAGATCGAGGTGGAACCGCCGCTCGGCGAATCGCCACTCCGCACCCCGACGAAAGAATTGATCCTCGTACCGCCCGGCGACAATGGGCTGTAGCGAAAGCCCTTCCACCGCCTGCAAAACGGTCACGTAAGACTGAGCGCGCGCGGTCCCCGCCTCCTCGTCCACTTCCAGAATCACATTCGTCGTCACATGCTTCGTCTTCGGCGTCCCGTCCGCGTAGACGATCACCATCCGCGCGAACATTTCCTCGATCGCCCTGCGCCCCTTCACCTCTCCCTACCCGCCCACGAACGCCGCGTCCGCGAGCAACTCCCCCAGCCCCGCGAAATCCCCGCGGTCCACCAGGTCGGCGTAGCGATAGATCAGGTTCTCCAGCAGGCGATGCGTCGACATGGCGTCACGCTACCGCCCGGCCTCGCGAACGGTCAGCAGTCACAACAGCAATCGCAGAGGCCGCAATCACCGCGGCCCCGCCGCCGCGCGAACGGCGGCGGTCGCCGCGACAGTCCTTACAGCAGTCGGCGAAGCAATTTCCGACGTCGAAGCACTGCCGAGCGGCCCACCCACGATTCCGATCACGCCGACGAGCCGGGGTCGAGGACCCGCCCGGCCGCCGGGTGGAACCGCACGGGTGGCCGGTCGAAGTCCCGGCGCCGAGCCGCCGGAGCACCGAGGTCAGCGGGTCCAGCAGCATCCAGCGGACCGCGGGCACATCGCGCAGTCCGGCCGCGGCGACCGCCCGGCGCAGGGCCGAATCCGATTCCCGCAGCAGGTCATACGCCGCGGGCAGCGTGGTTCCGGTCGCCGACAGTGGATTGAATTTCCCTTCCCTGCGATCGTCGTCGAAATCCTCGACCGCGTCGGCGAGGTGCGCGATCCGCCCGAAATGTCGCCCCGCCTCCCGCAGCGGTTCGACATTCTCCGCGCGTTCAGCGAGAACGGCTGTGTGACCGAAGAACTCGGCCGCGCACCGTTGCGCGGGGCCGGTCAGTTCGTCCACCGAACTCGAACGAACCTCTAGCTCCGCCTGCGAACCGATCGCGGCGACAAGCGGTTCCACATCCAGACCGATCCGGCCCGCCTGCACCCGCGCGCCATTCGCCCACCGGGTCGACACCCGCCCCATCGGACGCCGCGTCAGCACCGACCCGTCGCAATCCTCGACATGATCGCGGATCTTCGCCGAACCCAGCAGCAGCGACGCCGTCGAAGCCAGCAGCACCCCGGGCGAATCCGCGGCCGCCACCTCCGCGCGCCGCATCCGCCGCAGCGCGCAGCGACCCGCCGTGGTGCGCCGCATCGGCGCGGCCGACTGGGCCTCGGTGAGCACGCTGAGCAAGATCGCGTCGGTATTGGTCGCGGTGCGCGCCAATTGCCCCTGCCCGTCCCGCAATCCGAGACACAGCCCGCACATGTGGGCGCGCCACTGCGCCGGATCGATCCCATACTTCTCGGCACCGTGGGAACACGGCCGCAACATCCCGAACACTTACACTCCGCCCCAGCCTGCACGACCGATCGAACCCATTGATCTCCTGCACCTTTGCAGGACAGCGACCACAGCGCAATCGCAGGACTCGCCTGACGAACCGCGCAACCCTGGCGTTTGGGACGAACGCCGTGGCGTTTCGGTCGCGTTCCGGACGACCGCGCGCTGTTGCACCCGGCATGACGACGACAACGACTCCGACAGCGGCGGTGACGCCGAAACCCGCGGGCCGGGCCGGGCTCGCGCTGTTCACCATGTTCCTGGGCAGCTTCACCCTGGTCAGCGCCGAGTTCCTGCCGCCGGGCGTGCTGACCGCGATGGCCGCGGATCTGGGCGTGCGGGAGGGGGTGGTCGGGCTCTCGGTCAGCGCCACCGCGTTCACCGCGCTGCTGGCGGCCCTCGGCCTGAGCTCGGTGTTCCCGCGCCTGGACCGGCGCACCCTGCTGATGGCGCTGACCATCGGTGCGGCGGTGTCCAACCTGGTGGTGGCGCTCGCGCCAAACATCGTCCTGCTGCTGCTCGCGCGACTGCTGCTCGGCGCGGCGGTCGGCGGCTACTGGTCGATGGCGCTGGTGATCGCGACCCGGCTGGTGCCCGCCGACCGGCTCGGCAAGGCGATGATGCTCGTGAACGCGGGCACCACGGTCGCGACGGTGGCGGGCGTGCCGCTGGGTGTGCTGCTCAGCCAATTCGCGGGCTGGCGCGTCGTCTTCGTGGTCGCGGCCGCGCTCACGGTGGTGGCGGCGATCGCGGTGCGGCTGACGCTGCCGCCGATCCCGCCCGCGCCCGGTGTCGGCTGGTCGGCCATGGGCGGCGCGCTGCGCGCACCCGGCGTGGCCCTCGGCCTGCTCAGTGTGGTCGCCGTGATCGGCGGGCATTTCGCCGGCTACACCTACATCCGTCCCGCCCTCGCCGAACTGCTCGGCGCCGGCCCCGGCGCGATCCCGATCCTGTTGGCGCTGTTCGGCGTCGGCGGTCTCGTCGGCAACTTCGTGATCGGTTCGCTCGCCGACCGCAGACTGGAACTGCTGCTGGTGCTGGTGCCCGCCGTGATCGCGGTGTCCATCGCCGCGATCATCGCCTCCGCGCACCTGGCCGCGCTGGCCTATGTCGCGGTGATCCTGTGGGGCGGCGCGTTCGGCGGCATTCTCAATGTGGTGCAGGTGTGGATCTCGCGGGTGCTGCCCGACCGGGTCGAGGCGGGCAGCGGTCTGCTGGTGGCCGGGTTCCAGCTCGCCATCATTCTCGGCTCGGCGGTCGGCGGCCGGTTCGTCGACACCCTCGGCACCGCCACCACCTACGGTATCGCCGCCGTGCTCGCCCTGCTGGGCGGCATCGTGGTCCGCCTGTCGCTGGCGCGCGTCCAGCGTTGAGGTACTAAGACGGCATCCGGGCGTTGCGCCGCCACTCCGACGGCGTGACGCCCGTGTGCCGCCGGAAGGCGCGCCCGAAGGCCGTCTCCGAGCGATATCCCAACCGCCGCGCCACATTTCCCACCGAGACGTCCGGTTCGGCGAGGAACCGCTGTGCCCGTTCCACGCGCAGCGAGGTCAGGTAGCGGCCCGGGGTGAGGCCGGTGGCCGCCTGGAAGCGCGCGGCGAAACCGGAACGCGAGGCCAGCGCCACCTTCGCCAGCGCCTCGACCGTCCATTCCCGGCCCGGATCGGCATGCATGGCGGCCACCGCCCGCGCCAGGTCCGGCTCGTTCACCCGCAGCAGCCAGCGTTTGGGCGCGCAGCCGCGGGTGAACCACGACTCCAGCGCCATCGATGCGATCAAGGTCGCGACCCGATCCCCCTGCACCCCTTCGGGATCCGAGCATTCGGCGGCCAGATGCCGGAACATCGTCGCGGCCAACGGCGCGTGCCGCTCGAACTCGGTCAGCAGCACCCGCTCCGGCAGAGGCGTCGCCGCCGCACTCAACGGGGCGAGCTGAATACGCCACACCATCGCCTCGGACAGCGCCCGCACGGCGAACCGCACCTGCTGCGGCACGAACAGAAAATCCCCGTGCGCCAAATCCTCCGCCGCCCCCAGCCCCTCCACCCGCACCAACCCCTCCGCCACCACCAGCGCATTCGGCGCACCACTCAAATGCACCCAATCCCCCGCCGCCAGCCGGCACACCTCCCGCCCCGCATACCGCCACCGCTGCGCGGCCAGCACCTCCTCCAGCCCGCCATCCACCACCGCAACCATCCTCGCGCCATATCCCCTTACCGATGTCACCGTAGCAAGATGGCACCCGCCAGACCTGCGCGGAATCACTCCACGGTCGAACTAGGCCACGGCGGATTCGAGCAGTTCGCTCCACCGGGCCAGCACCAGCGCGGTGTACGCGTCGGCGGTGATGTCGTAGGCGCCGAGCGCATAGCCATCGTTTGCTTCGATCAACGCGGTTCGGCCGTCGGCCAGCACCCCGAAATCGATGGCGTAACCGCTGGGCGCGGTCTCCGACCGTCGATAGGCGGCCACGGCCGCTTCCACAAGGCGCAGATCGAGGAGCGCGGACTCGTCACCGCGGTAGCGGTCCACGGCCACGATGCGGTCCGCGTGAACGTAGACGCGATACTCCGCAACCCACTCCACCACCTCCGAGCACCAGACGCGTTGACGGCGGCTGACATTGCCGAGCACCGCGACATCCCGCTCGGAATAGAACACCGCGCCGGTGAAGTTCTTGCGCCGCTCCGCGGGTTTGACGAAGGTCGGTGGCAGCGCCCCCCTTTCGAACCCGCGCTCGACTTCGCCCAGCGTCGCCGTCCACACCGCGCGATGCAGAAATTCCCGGAGGCCGGCGGGGTAGTCGTCGGGTTCGGGAATGGGAATCCCGAGTTGCCGCATGGCACCGTGCATCGCGTCCATGTCACCGGCGATGAAAACCTCCGGCCCCAAGGGCAGCTGGCGGCGATGGACGCGCTTGCTCGTGTAGTACCGCACCGGTATCCCGCGCTGTTCCAGCCCTTCGCGCAGCAACGATTCCTCGTGTCGCATCGGGCCGCTACCGGCGTACTCGAGGTATGCGGTTGTGATCATGATCCCACCCGAGAGGGCCGGGGGCTCGGATCAGTGCTTCTTCTTGAAGGGGAGCACCTGGACGATGAGTACGACGAGGGTGCCGACGACGAAGCCGATGACGGCGGAGGCGGCGGTGTTGGTGAGCCATGCCAGGATTCCGCCGATGCCGGCGACGGCGTCGTGGACGGCTTCCTCCGCGTGGTGGACCAGTTCGTAGGGCCAGTGCCAGCCGAGGGTGTCGGTGCCGGTGAGCAGGATGTGGCCGCCGACCCAGAGCATCGCGACGGTGCCGATCACCGACAGCGCCGAGAGCAGCTTGGGCATGCCCGCCACCAGCCCGCGGCCCACGACCTGCGCGAACCGCGAGGATCGTTGTGCCAGCGCGAGTCCGATGTCGTCCATCTTCACGATCAGCCCGACGACGCCGTACACCGCGGCGGTGATGACCAGCGCGACGGCCACCAGAATGATCAGCCGCGGGAAGAACGACTGGTGCGCGACCTCGTTGAGGGCGATCACCATGATCTCGGCGGACAGGATGAAATCGGTGCGGATGGCGCCCGCCGTCATCGACTTCTCGTCGGCCGGACCGTCGGATTCGGCCGCGTGGCTGTCGTGATGCAGGAACCGGCCCAGCACCTTCTCCGCGCCTTCGAAGCACAGGTAGGCCGCGCCGATCATCAGGATCGGGGTGAGCAGCCAGGGCGCGAACTGGCTCAGGATCAGCGCCGCCGGCAGGATGAAAAGCAGCTTGTTGCGCAGCGAGCCGATCGCGATCCGCTTGATCATCGGCAGCTCGCGGTCGGCGGTGATGCCGTGCACGTACTGCGGCGTCACGGCGGTGTCGTCGATGACCACCCCGGCGGCCTTGGCGGTCGCCCGGCCGGTGGCCGCGCCGATGTCATCGATGGAAGCCGCCGCGAGCCGGGCCAACGCGGCCACGTCATCGAGGAGTCCGAACAGGCCTGCGCTCATGCATGGCAGATTACCGGCGCGCCGCCCGTTCAAACGAATGTGCAGCGTTTCCGGCGGGGCCGAACCGGTTACGAGTGCCTGATCAGCGCGTGATCGGTGTAACCGACCACCGGTTCCTGGAGCGCGTCGACGGCGTGCCGGTGCAGGGCGGTCTTGATCTCGGCCAGCACCGGCCCGCGCGTGTGGGCCAGCGACTGCGCGTATTCGACGGCCAGCGGCAGCACCCGATCGGTCTCGGCGGTCGCGTCCACCAGGCCGGCGGCGAGCGCGTCCGCGGCGCCGTAGCGGCGTCCGGTGACCAGCGCCTCGTGCGCCACCCCCGCGGGCAGCCGGGACCGCAGCATGGCCACGGCCGGGTAGGCGTAATTCGCACCCAGCGTGACCCCGGGGAAGCAGAAGAACCCCCGGTCGGCGCGCATCACCCGATGGTCGTGGGCGACGGCCAGGAACGCGCCCGCCCCGAAGGTGTGCCCGTTGAGCGCCGCGACGACCGGCATCGACAGGGTGAGGATGCGGCGCATCAGCAACTGCACCTCGGTGAGGTACCAGTCCGCCCGATCCGGCTGACCGGCACACCACGCGAGGTCCGCCCCGGTGGAGTAGTGCTTGCCGTCACCGGTGGTGACCAGCGCCGCCGGCCCCTCGCTCGCGAGCGCCTCGTCGAGGAGCGCGTTCATCTCGAACAGCCAGTCCGGATGGAATCGGTTCTCGGTGTCACGCTGCCCGCGCTCGCCGAGATGCACTACGAACACGTCGCCTTCACGCCGCATGTATGGCATCGGGGCAACCTACCGCAAACATTTTCGCCTCGACGCGTGCGACACGCCTGCGCCGGAAGCATGCTGGTGGCGGCGTATCCGAATCCCTCGCCCGGCCATCGGAATCCGCTTGCGCGAGATTCGCCGCTCTAACTCGGATACAGATTGTTCTTAGAATGGTCCGGTGACGGACATCGACGCCATCGGCGCACTCCAGGACCCGGTTCGGCGGCGACTCTACGACTACGTCGCGGCCAGCGCCGAACCGGTCAGCCGCAACGACGCGGCGACCACCGCCGGGATCCAGCGCACCCTGGCCGCACACCATCTCGACAAACTGGTCGAGGCCGGCTTGCTCGAGACCGAGAGCCGGCGGCTGTCGGGACGCTCGGGCCCGGGCGCGGGACGCCCTGCCAAGCTCTATCGCCGGACGACGACCGAACATCAGGTCTCGCTGCCGCCGCGCGACTATCGCACGGCCGCAGAGTTGTTGGCTCAGGTCGCTGAACAGGCTCGCCTGGATGTCGAACTGCACCGGGCGGCCCGCGAACAGGGCCGGGCCGCGCGCGGCGAACCCGTGCGGGACCGGACCGAGGTGGCCGACCTGCTGCGCGCCCGCGGCTACGAGCCTTTCGCCGACGACGACACCCTCCGCATGCGCAACTGCCCGTTCCACGCCCTCGCCGAGGCGTATCCCCCGCTGGTGTGCGGCATGAACCACGCCTTGCTGACGGGTCTGCTCGAGGACGCCGAGGGGGTGCGCGTCCGCCTGGACGCCCGGCCCGGAATCTGCTGTGTCGCCGTCGAATTCTCTAAAAACAATGATGATTGACATAGAGATTCACGGCGTGCTGAACTGAAGCCATGACCGGTTATCACCTCGCCGAACTGAACACCGCCCTGCTCAAATACCCGCTGGACGACCCGCGCATGGCGGGCTTCACCTCCATGCTCGAGCCGATCAACGCCCTCGCCGAGCGCTCCCCCGGCTACATCTGGCGCCTGGTGGACGATTCCGGCCTGGACGCCACCTCCATGCGCCCGCTCGGCGCGAACGTCATCGTGAACCTGTCGGTCTGGGAAACGCGAGAAGCCTTCTGGGACTACGTCTATCGCAGCGGCCATCTGGAATTCCTGCGCCGGCGCAGCGAGTGGTTCGAGCGCCCCCGCGAGCACATGATCGTCCTGTGGTGGATACCCGCCGGCCACACGCCGACCCTCGACGAGGCGCTCGAGCGCCTGCACGCGCTGCGCGCGAACGGCCCCTCGCCCCGCGCGTTCTCGTTGCGGGAGAAGTATTCCCCCGAGGAGGCGCTCGCGGCCCTACCGTGAGTGGCCGTCGATCGTCGCCATGTTCTCCTGCGCCCACGCCCGCAGGGCGGCCAGCGGAACCTCGAGCGACAACCCCAGAGCGGTGAGCCGGTAGTGCACACGCGGCGGGACGGTCGGTTCCACCCGCCGCGCGACCAGGCCGTCATCGACCAGATTCCGCAACGTCACCGACAGCATCTTCTGCGACACACCGGGCATCCGGCGGCGCAATTCGGCGAACCGAATCTCCTCGGGTTCGGCCTCGGCCAGCAGCTTGACCACCATCGACACCCACTTGGTGCCGATCCGGTCGAGCAGCCGCCGGGTCGGGCAATCCGGGTCGAACAGGTCGCCGCGCCGGTCGGGTTGTGCGGTCACCTCGAGCTCACCACCTGAGTAATCAGTGCCGTCTTCACGGATCGGGAACATTTCCTTAGCGTCAGGGTAGTCACCAATGGTTACCAGATGAAGGATTGTGATGACACTGTCGGCCTCCGATGTCCCGCTCCACCATCTCCCCGTCAACGGCACCACCGTCCATGCCGCCGTCCTGGGCACCGGCCCGGCAGTCCTGCTGCTGCACGGTTTTCCGCACACCTGGCAGCTCTGGCTCGGCCTCCTCGAGACCCTGGCCGCCGACCACCGCGTGATCGCCGCCGACCTGCGCGGACTCGGCGACAGCGACCGCCCCGAATCCGGCTACGACGCCGCCACTCTCGCCACCGACGCCGTCGAGCTGCTCGACGCCCTGGACGAACCCGACGCCGCCGTGGTCGGCATCGACCTCGGCGCCGCGCCCGCGTTCCTGATGGCGATGCGCCGGCCCGAGCGCGTCCGCGCCCTCGTCCTGATGGAGGCACTGCTGGGCCGCCTACCCGGCGCGCAGGATTTCCTCGCCGACGGCCCACCGTGGTGGTTCGGCTTCCACGGCGTCCCCGGCCTGGCCGAACAAGTCCTGTCCGGCCACGAATCCGCCTACATCGACTGGTTTCTCACGATCGGCACGCGCGGTCGCGGTGTGCCCGAGCCACTCCGGACCGCGTTCCTCGACGCCTACGGCAGCATCGAGGCGCTGCGCGCCGCGTTCGCGCACTATCGCGCCATGCCGCAGAGCTACCACCAGATCGACCGGGCCGCTACGGAAACCCGCCTGCGCGTGCCGACCCTGGCCGTGGGCGCACAGCCCGTCGGCGACGCGCTCGCCCGCCAACTGACCCCCTTGACCGACGACCTGACCAGTCACGTCATCCCCGATTGCGGGCACATCATCCCGGTCGACGGCCTGCCCGCGCTGCGGCCCCTGCTCACCGATTTCCTCCGCACGACAGGCCGCGAAAAGATTCTGCCGCTCCACTGATTAGAACCGCGAATCCGGGGTAAGTCGTGCTCCCGTCGCACAGAGGGCGACATCCGACCCACCACTAGGCAGGAGATTTATGGTGCTGCACGGCCTCATCGCCGAGATCCGCCAGGACATCACGACCGCGGAAGATCTCGGCGACATCCGCGCCGTCATCCGGCTGCAGGCGGTCCTGAGCGCGGCAGTCGACGCCGCCGACGCCGGCCCGAGAGGGCTCGAAGCGGAATTGACGCACTGATGCCGTGGCCGGCCCGGCGGATCCCCCGGGCCGGCCAAAGCTCGATCCGCAGCGCTCAACCACCCGGCTGCCCCGCCTCGGCCCCGGAGCCGAGCAGCAACGACAGCACGGCGTGCACCTCGGCTCGCGTGGGAATCGGCAGGCTGCCGCGCCCGTGAATGAACCCGATACCGAGATAAACCATGGCACCGGCCCGCAATCGCGCCGTCGCGCCATCGAATCCGAGCTCGGTCAACGCCGCGCGAATGGTGTCGAAGATCCGCTGATCCAGTTCGCGTACCGCCGTTTCCACCCGCGGATGGGTGCGGCTCCACTCCCGGACGGTGGCTTCGACCAGCCAATCGCGCTCGATCAGCAATCCGGCCATGGCCTCGAGCCGCTGCCCGATCGGCATCGAATCGACGGCGGCGAGCTCACCGATCATTCGAGCCTGCCGAGCCCCCCAGCGGTCGGCCATGGCTTCCACGAGTTGGTCGATATCGTCGAAATGCCAGTAGAAGCTGCCCTTGGTGACGCCCAGCGCTGCGCAGAGCCGGGCGATGCGCACCGCCGACGCGCCTTCCGCGGCGAGCAGGGCGAGCGCTCCGTCGACCCAGTCCTCCTGCGTCAGCCGAGGGCCGCGAGATCGCGGCGCGCGCTGCTGTTGCGCTTCGGCCTTCCTCGACTTGGGCCGCTCGGCGGTCATGACGGGTCGCGGGTGGGAGTCATCTGCACACCTCGATCGTAGAAGGAAGGATCCGCGCGCCGCCGGGTTCCATACTTTCGAGTACGTTGTGCAGTACGCAAAGGTATGGTTGGGCCGTTGTCCCACAGCGGGACTCGCCCGGAAGGATCACCGATGTCAGTGCAAACGCCCACCGGAGCGCAGACTCGCTGCCCGAGCGCCTTCCGCTACTGGGAGGCCCGCGCCACACCGAGCGTGCGGCGCTTCGAACGCACAGTCACCGCGCTGACCGGCCACAGCCCCTTCCCCACCGACGATCAGGCACACGCACTGTGTGAGGACCTGTTCTCCGGCGACCCCGTGGCCGAACGCTTCGTCGCCGCGGTCGTGCACGGCGCCGGCGGCTCGCGACGCGGCCGCGAAATGCTGGAGACCGCACTGGTTTCGGGGGTGGACGCGGTGCCGGAGGCCCCACCGGAGATGCGCGCACTCTTCGCCGAGTTCGAAACCGATCCCGACTGGCTGCGCCCGGAACTGGTGGAACAGGGCGCCGCGATCTGGCGTCGGTGGGGCACCATGCTTTTCAGCTTCGCGGGCGCCGAAACCCTGGAGGTGTACACCGAGGCGGCGGTGGCCACCCCGCTCTCGCTCGCGGGCGGTTACGCCGGGGACAGCGCGCTGCGGCGGTTTCTGGAGACCTGCCGATTCTGGATCGACGTCTCCCAGCCCGGCGCCCTGTTGACCCCGGGTTCACCGGGCCGGGCGACCGCCATGAAGGTGCGCGTCATGCACGTCTCGGTGCGCGCCCGGGTCGCCGAGCATCCGGAGTGGGACACGCCGCGCTGGGGTCTGCCGATCAGCCAGACCTATCAGCTGCTGACACTGCTGGCGGGCAGCGTCACCCCGGGCCTGGGGTTGTGGCTGCTCGGCTACCAGACCACCCCCTCGGAAATCCGTGCGCTGCTGCACTTCCAGCGCTACCTGGGGCATCTGCTCGGGGTCCGGTTGCGCTGGTGCCCGGAGACGATCGCCGATTCGCTGCGCGTGCTGGGCATGACCATCGTGTCCCGCTCCTTCGATTCCGGGCAGCACGGCGCCGAGCTGATCGAGTCCTATCCGGCGGCTTTCGCGCCGCGCCCGGGCCAGCGCGGCTGGACGCGCGTGCGCGCGGCCTACAACTTCCGGATCAACTCGGTCTACGCCGCCCTGTACATGGCACCCGGTACACGGCGCGGCTACCGGATGCCCGCGGCGTTCCCGTGGATCCTCATCCCCCTGGCCCGCTTCCCGCTGATCACCGGGATGGAAGTGGCGCGCCGGGTCTGCCCGCCGTTCGCGCGGCTGCACGAGCGGGTCATGAGCAGACACCGCGAGAACTGGTTACGCGCCCAAATGGCAGGCCGGGAAGCACAATTCGACGCGACCGGCGCCCTGCGGCGTTGAGCACCGATCGAGGAACAGTCATGCCGAGCACTGCCATCACCGAAGCCTGGAACGGGCCCGGCCGACGGGACGCCCGACTGACCACGGTCGCCCCGCACCACAACGGTCTACATCCCTCGTCGAGCCGCACGGCATTCGAGCACTGGTACTTCGACGCGCAGCTCGACAGCGGACACGTTGTGGTCGGTTTCCTCATCAAACGCCGCCCCGAAGATCTGCCGTGGGCGCGGCCATGGGTGGAGCTGATCGTCTACAGCCCCGACGGCGACCGCCGGCAGGTGTCACGGCGCTATCCATCGGCGGCGACCAGCTTTTCGGCCGCCGGCTGCGACGTGCGGATCGGCGCCAACACCGCCCGCTCGGAGTTTCCGGCCGGCGGACTGCCCACCCATCAGGTGCGACTGGCCGAAGACGGTGTGGCGTTCGAGCTCACCTTCGAGAACGAGACGCCCAGCTGGATGCCCGGCCGGGGCGAGACGCAGTTCGGCGACGGCGAGACCTTCGGGTGGGTGGTCGCCGCGCCCCGGGCACGGGTCCACGGCACCCTCGAGCTCGACGGAAAGAAAATAGCGGTCACCGGACGCGGCTACGCCGACCACAATTGGGGCGTCGGCGATATGAAACGCGTCATCGACCGCTGGCACTGGGGCCGCCTCTACACCGACGACTATTCGCTGCTGTACGCGAACGTGCTCACCCAGCCGCAACGCGGCAGCCACGCCATCGCCCCGCTCATGCTGGCGCGGGGCGCGGAGGTGGTCCTGTCGACCGGGGAAACGGTACTGAGCGAGGGGCCCGCGCGCTTCGACTCGGCCGCAGGCCGCGAATTCCCCGAGTGGATCGAACTACGGGTGCCCGATCAACTGGAATTGCGCCTCACCGTGAACTCCGTCATTCACGCGCACGACCTGCTCGACGACGTCCCCGTGCTGCGGTCGCGGCTGCTGCGCCCACTCGTGCACAAGGCGATCGGCCACCCGGCCTACTTCCGGTTCCATTCCACATTCGAGCTGACGCTCCGCGACGGCGGCACCGTCGAGCGGCGGACCGGGACCACCCTGCACGAACTCGTCGCCCTGCGCTGATCGGCCGGTGCGAGTACCCGGCGGGCACTCGCACCGGCCGCGGCATGGGCTCGATCAGTCCCGAAACGCGTCCTTGACCTTCTCGCCCGCGTCCTTGAGGTTGGACTTGACCTGATCGCCCTTGCCCTCGTTCTTCAGGTCCTGGTCATCGGTGGCCTCACCGAACTTTTCCTTCGCCTTACCGGCGAGTTCGTCGGCCTTGTTCTGAGCCTTGTCCGCTGTGCTCATCGTCTAGCCCCTTTCCTCGGTTGGACCGACCGTGCCTTGATCGAGTCGGTCGTCGGCCGTATAGCCCACCCGCGACGCGATAAACCGGCCGGGCCGAATCAGAGGAGACCACCCCGGCGGGCGACGCTGCGGGGTTCGGGATGCGAGGTGGTGAACACCTCGAGCCGCATGTCCTCGTCCTGGTAGGCGGACATCCGGACCACGCCGGGGTCGGCGGAGACGATGTCGTGAACTTCGTCACCGGTGAGGGGATAGTCCGGCACCGGATGGCGCCAATGCACGACCAGCAGCGTCCCGCCGGGTTCGAGATGCGCCACGGCCTGCTGTGTGACGGTGCGCAGCGTGTCCGCGTCGAGGTAGTAGCAGACCTCACTGAACACGATCAGGTCGAAGCGCGCCGCGGGCCAGTCGTCGCCGAGCGACCACCGGCGCAGCTCCACCCGGTCCCGGGCGGCGTCGAGCCGGACAGCGGCGGCGTCGAGCGCCTTGGCTATCGGGTCCGAGGCCAGGACCCGGTCACAGCGGGTGACCAGCTGTTCGGTGAGGGTGCCGATGGAGCAGCCGGGCTCGAAAGCGCTGCGGTAGCGCGGGTTCGGGAGCGCGGCCATGGTCAGCGCTCGTTTGCGCCGCTCGTACCAGCGGGTGGTGAAGCTCCACGGGTCCGCGGCGGCGGCGTACATGTCCTCGAAGTAGCTCGATGGCAGCGTCATGAGAAGTAGGTTTCGGTCGGGCCGGTGAATCGGCGCAGGATGTGCTCGGGCAGGATCGCCGCGTCCTCCGGCGCGGCCGACAGCGGCCGGATCTGGCTCGGAAATCGTGCTATCGCACGAGCTTTGGCCGCCTGCGCGTGCTCGGTCAGGCGCAGCGACACCGGCTCGAGGTGCGCCAGGCGCGGATGATCGGGAGTCGCCCAGTGCCACATCCAGATCGGATACTCCAGCAGCGGAACCCCGAGCCGCGCGGTGGCCGTCGCCGCGGCCCGGCCGACGGCCTCGTGGTCGGGATGGCCGTCGTTCCGCCATGTCGCCGCGCACCAACTGCCCGCCGGCTGATCGGCCAGCAGCGCCGACAGTTGCTCCGCCACCTCGGCTTCGGACTCCGCGACCCGGCCGTCGGCGATACCGAGGCGAATCGGCGATTCGACGCCCAATTCGGCGGCGGCACAGCGCGATTCCTCGACCCGCCGTGCCGCGAGCCGCTCTGGCGTCCAGGTCGGCGACGCGGGGTGCGAGCCTTCACCGTCGGTGGCGACGACCACGCGGACAGCCATGCCGAGGGCGCGGGCGGTGGCGATCAGGCCGCCCGCGCCGAGCACCTCGTCGTCGGGATGTGCGGCCACGACGGTCAAGCGGGTCACGCCCGCGAGGGTCAGCGCCGGCGAACGCGCCCGCCAGCTCGCCCAGACGCTGTCGTCGGGTCCCGGCGCGGTCGGGTCGATCACAGGCGCGTCCAGGAGAACTCCTCCCCCGCGACATCCTCGCCGAGCGCGGCGAGATCGGCCTCGGCGTGGCTCTGGCGCAGGTAGACCGCCAGATCGGCGACACGCCGAGCGTGGTCGGCGTCCAGGCACAGCGGGGCCGCGCCCAGGGCTCGGCCGACGCGATCGATGGTGTCGGTCGCCGCCTGCTCCACCACCGCGCGCACCGCCCGGGCCCGGGCCCGCTGGGCGACCGGATCCGACGGCACGCCCCGATCGATGTCGTCCGCCGCCCTGCCCAATACCGTGCGGGCCGCGTGCAATCCGCTCGCCACCGCGCCGAGATGGGCCAGTGCGTGCTCGTCGGCGCGGCCCGCGGCGGCTCGCGCGCGCAGTGGGCGGGCCACCTCGCAGGCGCTGCCGAACCAGCACGCGGCCACGCCGATCGCGCCGTGCCAGAATCCCGCCCGGCTCAGATAAGCACCCGGCGCACCGACCGGCACGGCCGCCACCTCCGCGAAATCCACTGCGCCGGAGTCGGAATCGCCCATGCCGACGGCATGCCAGGTGTCCGGAACCGGACGCACCCCCGGTTGTCGCAGCGCGACCGCGAACAGGGCGCGCTCGTCCCCGTGCCGGGCGGTGACCAGGGCGTGCGAGCAGATCGTGGCGCCGGAGCACCACAATTTGCGTCCGTCCAGCACCCAGTTCGACCCCTCCCGCCGTGCCCGCACCACCGGCTCGGGCGGTTCGGCCGCCCAGACACCCCAGAGCTCGCCGTCGACCGGCGGTGGCGCACCGAGTTCGGCCAGGATGGCCGCGGCGTCGGTGTGCGCCTCCACCAGCCGCCCGAGCACCGTGTCCTCGGCCGCGAAGCCGGCCAGCGCGCGGAAGCGTTCCCCGGTGTGGCCGCCGGCGGGCAACGGCAGGTCCAGCTTGCCCGCCGCCGAGAGTTCGCGCAGTCGCGCGGCGATGCTCTCCCCTGTCCTAGGCACTGTCGGCCTCCGAGACCTGATCCAGCGCACGCACATGCGCGGCGAACCCGTCCGGCGCCCGCCCCTCCGTCCGCCCGGAGGTCGTGACCACCACGTCCTCGGCCCACACCAGGTGCGCGCCGCGGGCCGTGGCCCGCTCGACCAGATCGACATCCTCACCCGTGGCGAGAGCGTCGAAACCGCCTGCGTCCCAGTAGATGTCGGCGCGAAATCCGAGATTCGCGCCATGGACGTGACCGTGCCCGTCACCTCGCGGCCGCCGATACCGTTGCTCGTATCGCGCGCGGGCCACGGGGGTGGACGCGCTCCAATCATCTACTCGCACAACGCCCGCCACGATGTCGGCACCGCGCCGGGCGTGTCGCAGCTGGCGTCGCAGCCACCACTGGTCCACCGCGGAGTCGGCATCGGTCGTGGCGAACCACGTCTCCCGGCCGCACCCGGCACCGGCCGCCGCGAAGCCGAGTCCACGCGCCATTCCGACGTTGGGTTCGTCCAGCGTCACCACCTCGATGTCCGGACCTGCCACGCGAGCCGATCCGTCGGTGCACCCATTCAGGACGAGCTGGATCCGCACCGGTATCGCCACCGCGTCCGCGCTGCGCCGCAGCGCGCGCAGACAGCGGGGCAGCAATTGCTCCTCGTTGCAGACCGGCACCACGACCACGATCCGGGTCGGTTCGGGCCGGTGCCGGCCACCCTCCTCCGAGACGATCATGCAGGGCAGATACCCTGCGGCAACCGCCACAAACGGGTTCAGATCTTGTCGTCGTACTCGTTGGCCGAAGGGTTGCCGGTCGAGATATCGGTGCTGCGCCCCTTACCCGAGCGCCGCCGGAACAGCACGACCACGGCGACGAGCACGACCAGGGCGATGATCACGAGTATTTCCATGCTCCCGCCCTACCCCGGGATCGTGGCGCCAATCACCGGCGAGGTCGCCCTCGCGAGTGCCGGTCAGTAGCCGAGGGCCGCACCGCGGTCGACCCGGTCGCACAGATCGAGGGCGTCGGTGGTGCAGGCCAGCGCCATCGCCCGGTGCGGGTAGATCACCAGCGTCGAAGCCATACCGGTCAGCTGTAGCGGCCGGGCCGCCGCGCCGTAGGCGATCACCGCGAACACCGTGTGCGGCCAGGCCAGGGTGTTGGCCCGGGCCAGCACCGTCACCCCGGCCGCGTCCATGAACAGCACCTCGCTGAGGTCGACCAGCACCCGATCGGGCTCGGGTCGCAGCATCCGGTCGAGCGCGTCGCCCAGCTGGGCGGCGGTGGTGGCGTCGATCTCGCCGGACACCGTGACGATGGGCCCGTGCTCGTCCTGGTTTTCGCACTCGACGATCAGGTTCTGGTTCATGACACAACTCCTCGGTGTAGGGCCACATCGCGAACTACGTTCTGGAGCTTCTGATTTCGTTCGTGCCGAGTCGGGGCGTCCTCAGGGTGGGAGCGAGACCGCGTCGGGTTCCTTGTCCGCGCGCAACCCGCGCCAGCTCGCGTGCCGCAGGCTCTCGCCGGTGAACTCCCGGTACTCGACCTCGCCGACCAGCACCGGGCGCACCCAGGACACCAGCCCGCCCTCCGATCCGAGATCCACCTGCGGTGCGGATTCCGCGATTGTGTCCAGATGGGCGCGCAACTGGCGGCGCGCGGCCAGCGTGAAGCCGGTACCGACATTGCCGATATGGACCAGGCGGCCCTCCGGGGTGTGGGCGCCGAGCACCAACGAACCGAAAGTCTGCGACATCATCCCGGTGCCCGGGGTCCACCCGGCCACGATCGCCTCGGCGGTCCGCCGGATCGGCGTCTTGATCCACGACGGCGAACGCCGGCCGGAATGATAGGCCGCCTCCACCTCTTTGGACATGATCCCTTCGAGGTGGTGTTCGGCGGCCAGCGCCAGCATGCGCTCGGCCGCCACGCCGCGCCAGTACGGCGGCACACTCACCAGTCCGCCGCCCAGCTCCAGGTCCTCGAGCAATTCGCGGCGCGTGAGATAGGGCAGCCCGGTCACCACCCGGTCATCGATGGCGAGTACATCGAAGCCGTACCACTGCGCCGGCACCGACGCGACCAACTCCGCACGAGGTTGCGCTACCTGCAAGCGGCGTTGCAGCAGCGCGAAAGACGGTACGCCCGAGGGAGTTTGGGTGAGCACCTCGCCGTCCAGGATCAACCTGCGACCCCGCGCGGCCTCGGCGAGCGCGGCGGCCAGCTCCGGAAAGGACGCGGTGAAGTCCCGGCGGCTCCGGCTGTAGAGGCGGCAGTCACGGCCGTCGGTGATCACCAGTCCGCGCGCCCCGTCCCACTTCATCTCGATCGCCCAGGCAGCGGTATCCGGCGGCCGTCCCGAGACGGCCAGCATCGGCGCAGGCACTGGCACCATACAGTCAGCGTATTCCTAGCTAACATCACTGGCGGGTGTTGGATCCGGGTAGGGTTCGATGATCACTACGGGGAGGAACGCGGCGTGGCGCGACTGCACCATCGGATCGACGAAATGGCCGACGACTCAGGCTTTCTCGGCCTCGTGGACCCACACGCCTACCGGGCGTTCGTGGGCGAGGACTGGACTTTGGCGGCGCTGTTCGAGCGAATCGAATCCGAGATGCGGCAGCGGCGGATACTGCTCTGGGGAACCGGCGGCGAGGAGCAATGGCGCATCGACATCACGGATTCGCCGATCGATCCGCGACTGCCGGTCATCCGGGGCGTCACCGGCCCCATCACCGTGAGCGGCGGCGAACTGATCGCCGTCAGTTTGGACACGCTCACCATGGCCGCCCAGTTCGCGGACTCGGCCGTGGACGACGACAAGGACGTCTACGGGTCACGGATCGAGCTTCCGAACGGGGATTACGTCTGCACGGTCAGCCAACTCACCGACTCAGAAGCCGATCGGACCCATACGGGCCCCGACTTCCATCTTCAGCTGCTGGCCGGCCGGATCGACCCGTGGTCGGAAGTCCCGTGGTCCGAGCTATGACGCCCGAGGTCAGGCGCCCAGCAACCGAATCTCGGTGTTCAGCAGATCCGCCTGTTCGGTCAGCTGGGTCGCGTCGGGCTCCTTGCCGATCCGCTCCAGCAACTCTTCCCGGCTGACGAGGGCCAGCCCGCCGGGTTCCGAGGAGACACGCACCTGCCCGGCCTCGAGCACCAGACTCGCCTCGGCCGCGTCGGCGCCGAGAAGTTCACGGAGGAGTTCGACGGTGACCTCGCCTGCTGTGTTGTCGATAGCCATAACGCCTGGTTGCCCGCACTGCCGCGCACCAAACACCGGATCACGGAGCCGGGCATGATCGTCAGGCTTTTACTGGCTCCGGAGGCAGCGCGCCAGCGTGGATTGAGGTGGCGATCCACGCCGGCGAGCACCGACCGGCGTGATAGGCCGATTCGATCTCCTTGGACACGATCCCGCGCGCATTGTGCTCGGCGGCGGCGTGCAGCAACTGGGCCGCCTCGATCCCCCGCCAGGACGGCGCCACACTCACCAGCGCGTGCCCTCGGCCGAGGCCCTCCAGACGGTGCCGGCGCACCAGGTACGGCGAGGAGGTCAGATCGCGCTCCTCGATCGCGAGCAGGTCGAAGGCGCACAGCCGCGCGGTCGGCCGGCTTTCTCGGGGGTGCCGGGGCAGCGACCGCAATGACTTTGCGGCCGAAGGCGTCTCGGCGCGGATGACACCGTCGAGGATCAGGGCCCGCTTGCGCGCCACCGCGACCACGGCCGCCGCGACCTCGGGATAGGACCCGGTGACCTCGCGCCGATCCGCGCCGACCAGTCGGCAGCGCACACCGTCACAGGCAGCCAGTACCCGCACGCCGTCCCACTGCAATTCGATCGCCCACGCGGGGTTGTCCGGGGGCCGTCCGGCGACGGCGTGCATCGGAGCTGGGAGTACGGTCACCTACGCCAGCATACTTTCAGCTAATCGCCGGGTGTGGCAGGTCGGAGGCCTCGCGCGGACGGCGCGGTCAGGCGGCGATCAACCGCGGCAGCAGCAAGGCCCGGCCGGCGGACAGAACCTTCGTCAGGTCCGGATACTCAGCCGGCTCGAGGTACACCGGCCGGGCGCGGCGCAGGCGGGTGCGATCGGGTTGGTCGCAGATGCGCACGAGCCTCGCCTTCGTCGTCACCACCAGATCGCATCCTGGCTCGCATCCGCGCCACAGCCCACGGCACCCGCCCACGCTCCAGCCGACCACCGCAATCGACTCCCGCCGCTCCGGATCCAGGCGGCGTGAATGATGCGTCGGCCGAATCCCCGCGCGCACCAGCTCGGCGATGAACGCCGATATCTGCGTCCGGGCGGCGTCCTCCCGCGAGCGGGTGGGCGGTGCGGCGAAATCGTAGGACATAGTGCGTCTTTCGGTCAGCACCCGACGGCAGGGCGGTCGTGCACCGAATGCCCTGCGCGAATGCTTTGAAACACCCGGCCCTGATCTCAGTTCGCACCGAACGCCGGGCGCAAGGCCCGCCACACCTCTCGCTGGAAGGCGTGGATGACACCTTCGGGTCCGCTCATGAGCGGACCGGGCTCGTAGAAGCCGGATTCCAGACCCCGCTGTACCTGTTCCATGACCTCGATGTCCTCGGCGACTCCCCTGCCGAACAGCAGCGCGTTCATCTCCTCGACCGGCTCGACCGGCAACTCGGGCCGCAGGTAGGCGCGGCCGATAGCACGGGTCGTGGCGGGACCGGTGGGTTCGAAACGCAGGAGGTGCTCGCCGACGTACCCGCTGACGACCAGGGAGTTGGGCCAGAGGGTGTACTGGGCGTACCCGTACTGACTGCCGGTCTTCCCGTCGGGAAACCTCGCCTGCCAGCGGGGCGCCAGGTGCTGACCGACGACCATTCCGAACTTCCCCCTCGTATTGAGTTCGTAGTCGAACTCCGCGCCGGTGACGGCGCAGATCGTCTCGGGATGGATGGTCGGGCAGTGATAGCACTCGCTGGAATTGTCCACCGCCAGTTTCCAGTTCGCGCGCACCACGGTGGGACGCTCGGGATCGGCCGGGATCAGGCCGTTGCCGGGATCGGCGAAGGGAAAGTCGTAGCCGGCTCGCCGCATCATGTCCGGCATGTCACCGAGTTGGTCCAGCAGTGGTTCCTGCGGCTCGAGGCAGACGAAGACGATGCCGCCGAAGGTGTCCACCGCCAGGGGCCGCAGGCCCAGCGTCGCCGCAGAGGGCAGACCACCTTGCTTGTGTTGCGGGATCCCCTTCAGCGAACCGTCCAGCCCATAGGTCCAGCCGTGGTAGGCGCACTGCAACGTGCGGCAGTTGCCGCTGCCCGTGGCAACCACATTGGCGCGGTGCCTGCACACATTGACGAACGCCCGCACCGCGTCGTCCCGGTCGCGCACCACCACCACCGGCACGCCCGCGACATCGGTGGTCAGATAGTCGCCCGGGTCGCGCACCTCGCGCAGCGTTCCGACGGCCTGCCAGGAGCGGCCGAGGATGAACCGCTGCTCGAGCCGGTAGAGCGCCGGTTCGTGATAGAAGGCGGCGGGTAGTGCCCGCCGGTCCGCGAGCAGACGGTCCACCTCGTCCGGATCGATCGAAACGCCTGCTGCGGCGAATTGCTCTGCTGTGGTTGACATCTGGGTCTCCCATTCCTGACTCCGTGCCGGATGCCCGGCTGCCGCCACGATAGGAAATAAAAGAGACACATATGTCTCACTTCTCGGCTAGCCTCGGCACGTGCGCGTGGATGCGGCCGACAACCGCGAACGAATCATCGAGGCATACCGGCAACTGGTCACCGCCACGAATCCGGACCCGCGGATGGACGATGTCGCGGCCACGGCCGGCATGGCCCGTGGCACGCTCTACCGGCACTTCAAAGACCGTGGCACGCTGCGCCGAGCTGTCCACATCCGCGTACTGGACGAAACCGAGCAGCTCCTGCGCGACGCGTTCGACCGGTCGGCCCCGCTGGAATCCGCGCTGGAGACCATAGTTCGGGAAAGTTTCGACCGAGTTCGCCTGGTGCAGTTGCTCTCCAGCAACCAGGACTATTTCGATCGCCGCATCGCCCGTCGCTGGACCACCTGGAAGCGCCCGCTCATCGAGGCGATGCGCGCCGCCCAGGGCCGCGGCGAACTCCGCGCCGACCTACCAGCCGATTGGCTCGTCGACACCCTGCTGTGGACCGTCTACGCCATCGCCATGAGCGACACCCCGCCGGGCCGCCGCGATCCCGCGGCCGCGGCGCTGTCCCTCTTCTTCGACGGCGCCCGCCCTCGGTAACCCGCCATGCGGCGACGCCCGCGCAGCGCAGGTCCGCACGAAATGGGGCCGCAGCTCAATGTCGCCGGCACCCCACCGGAACGACGCCGTGTTTCAGCACATCGTCCAGCCAATCCATCACACCCGGGAAGGTGATCAGCGAGCCGATGAGGTGCTCACCGGGGCTCAAGCGAAGGGTCGCGGCCACGCCGAACCCGCATTGTTCGCGGTAGAGGTCGGTGGCGCCGGCCACCGGGATCCACGGATCGTTCACCGCGTGGAAAAGGTAGAGCGGAACCGGCGACGCGCGCCCGCGCAGGTCGACGTCGCGAAAGATCCGATCGGCGAGATCGCTGTCGAGCGGCTTGTCGTATTTCGAGAACAACTCCAGGGGAACCCCGACCGCGCCCAGCAGCGCTTGGCGTCCACCACAGATGTCCTTCACCGGCGAACTCGCCACGAAGGCGCCGAGCTCGTTCATCGCGCCCAGGATCGCCGGGTGCTCGCGGGCGAAGGCGAGCACCACCGACAGCAGGATCCCGGATTCGATCCGGCCATCGAAAAGCCTTGCGATCCGGCGATAGTCGGTCATGATCCCGCCGAGCGCCGCCCCTGTGACCACCGAACGCAGTTCCGGTGCGTATTCCGGCAGCAGCATCGTCGCCGCATAGGAGGCCAGGCCACCCCCGGAATAGCCGACCAGTGCGTACCGGCTGTCGTCGAAGGCGGGGCCGAGCGCGGCCCGCGCCGCGCGCACCCCGTCGAGCACGAGGTGCCCCGCCACCCGCGGCTCGGCGTAGGCCATCCGCGGCCCTTCGTGATCCGGGATCAAGACCGCGTAGCCGCGTTCGAGCGCCTGCACCGTCGCGGGCGGGACGAGATTGAATCCCGTCATCGCGTCCGGCGTGCCGTGCGCCATATGGAAACCGGGCGTGCACCGAATTCCCATCGAATTGATCGGAAGAGAATGCACCACCACCGGCCTGTCGCCGTCCTGCCAATCAGCGGCGGGCACCAGCATTGTCGCAGTGCCGAACGACGGCGCCCCGGCCGAATCGCGCGTACCGAATTTCAACTGGATCGCCTGGCGAATCGGAACCGGCATCTGCGCTACCGCGACGACGCTGACATCACGGTGCTCGATCACCTCACCCGCCGCCGCGGCCCGCGTGGGCCACGCGTCGAAGAAGGGATCGCCCGCCGGGGTGGGCAGAATCGCCCGCCACAGCTTCGCATGTTCGGCAGCCAGTCCTCGCGGTGGCACCGGATCGGCAAGACCGTGCCGCGGAGCCGCCGAGACCGCGCTCACCGGCGACAACAGCATCGCCGCACAGCACACCCCGATCATCGCCGTGCCCCAGCGCGTGCGTCTCATCCGGCCCCGCTCTCGTCGTCATTTCGGCGCGATGGCGCAGCAGCCGATACCGGTATTTCTCATGAATTACCCCGAACCATTCGACGCACCGTGACACACGCTGTTTGCCTGCTCGAATGACGACACGCAAGAAGGGCAATTCTGTGATCCCAGCACTGCGGAGTTCGATATTTTCCGGAGCTGATCGGAAGGCGCGATAATTCGTTGTACGACGAGCATGGGCGCAGAGGACGCTGGTCCCGGTACAGCTGACCAAAGGAATCGATGATGTCGACCGCGGGTGAGATGATCACCGAAACCTTCGACTACGACGGCGGCCGCCAGGTCACGGTCTACCTCCCGGCGGAAAGACCGCAGGCGATCGTGTTCGCCGGTGACGGCGAGCTGATCGCACCATTGGGCGCCGATCTCGAGGCCGCCGACCTACCGGCAACCCTGATCGCCGGTGTACACCGACCGGCCGACGAGGCGCTGCGACTGCACGAGTACTCGCCGGGCTTCGACCCGCGGCGCTTCTCGGCACACGAACGATTCTTCGTCGACGAGGTCGGCGCATGGGTGCGATCACGGTTCGGCGTCACCCTGCCCGCCGAGCGCACCGCGGTGTGCGGTGTCTCCGCCGGCGCGGAACTAGCGCTGGCCCTGGGCCTTCGACATCCCGACGTCTACGGCACCATCTGGTGCGCCTCCCCCGGTGGCGGCTATCGACCACCCGTCACCATGCCGAATTCCCTCCCGCGCACCTACCTCGTGGCCGGCACCCTGGAGCCGTTCTTCCTCGAGAACGCGACCCGGTGGGCGGACGCCCTCCGCGCGACGGGCGCGGAGGTGATACTCACCGAGCGCATCGGCTCCCATGGCGACGCATTCTGGCGCGAGGAGTTCCCGCTGATGGCGGCCTGGACGCCGGGCCGATGATCAGGCTGCCCGAAACGGCGAGCTCAGTCCCACGGACCAACCACATGCCGAGCACCAGGGGTGTAAAATCGACATGAAATACGTTGATTCCAAACCTCTTTCGGCACCCAGGGTGACGCCGAACCAACCGGATACCCGTTCGCTTCGAGCGCGCCGAATCCAGCATGTCGTTCGCTCGGCACGTGTGACCGTCTGCCTCTCGGCATTCGCAGGCCGCCCACCGAAGGAGGCGTCCGATGGACGATCCGTACAAACTCCACGCGACGGCCATGCCCCTGGAACAACGGCGCGCCGCCCTCACCGCCTTGGCCGGCAAAATCAGATCCGGCGGCACCGAACTGGGCTGGCAGGTGACCTGGAACGTGGACTACGGGGACTTCACCTGGCTGATCGGCGGCCATATCAACAATATCGGCGACCCTTTCGACGACAACGAATTCAGCTCCGAGACCAAAGCCGTCGAAAGAGCGGTGCTCGACTATTTCGCCGAACTCTGGGGCATACCCCCGCCCCACGACCCGCAGGATCGTAATTCCTACTGGGGCTTCCTGCTGACCATGGGCGCCAGCGAAGGCAACATCTACGGCCTCTGGAACGCGCGCGACTATTTCCTCGGCAAAGATCTGCTGCTGCCCGAACACTCCTCCGGAGATGGCGTCGAGCCGCGCGAGCCGGTCCTGCTGTATTCCGTGGAAAGTCACTACTCGGTGGGAAAAACCGCGCACGTGCTGCTTCTGGAAACCCCGGCGGACGTCGGCGCGCGCCGCTACCCCGGACAATGCCCGATCGAAGGCGAATGGCCGCAGGGCGTGCCCGCCACCGGCGGCGGATCGGGCCCGGGCACGATCGACGTGCACGCGTTGCGGGCGCTGGTGGAATTCTTCGCCGCACGGCACCATCCGGTGATCGTCGTCCTCAACGCCGGCACCACCTTCAAGGGTGCGTGTGACGACATCGCCGCCGTGAACGAGATACTGGCCGAATGCTACTCGGCCACAACCGGTCCCAGCTGGCAGACGCGTCCGGGCAACGGTGGCCGACCCGACCGCAGAAGCTGGTACTGGATCCACGTGGACGGAGCCCTGGGAGCCGCGTATCTCCCCTTCTTCGCGATGGCCCCGGAGCGAGCCGATCTCGAATCCGGAATACCGGTGCCCGCCTTCGATTTCGCGGTTCCGGGCGTATGCTCGATGGTGGTCAGCGCGCACAAATGGATCGGGTCACCCTGGCCCGGCGGCGTCTACCTGACCCGCAACCGCTACCGGATGCGCCCGCCGCCCTTCCCGGAATACGTGGGCTCGGCCGACACCATGCTCGCCGGTTCCCGCAACGGCCAGACCGCCGTGGTGATGTGGGATTTCCTCGCTCGCAACTCCTACGAGACCCAAACCACGGAGGCGGTCACCGCGCTCCGCCTGGCCCGATACACCGAAGCAAAACTGACAGCGCTGCAACATAACTCGGATCACGTCCCGGATCTCTGGGTCGGCCGGTCCCCTTGGTCGCTGAGCATCCGTTTCCGACGCCCGGCCCAGGACATCGTCGACGAGTTCGGCCTGTCCGGGATGCGGGTTCAGGTACAGGGCGCCGATCGCGCCTACGTGCACCTCTACATCATGCGCGACACCCCACGGGACCGGATCGACGCGCTGATCCGGCGGCTGGCGGAACCGGGGGCCTTCTGAGCGTCGCGGACGCGTGCCGTTGACCGCAAGCCGCGCTGACATTATCGCTCGGCCGAATCCGCCTCTGCGGGACGGGACTTCAGCGTCGCGGCGCACCGCTGGAGCACGGGATCAGCGGGCCGCGGTAGCAGCTGATGCTCACATGATTCCGGTGAGCATCAGCACGCCCGGCAAGGTGATGGTGGCCAGGATGGTCTGCACACCGGTGATCGAAGCCATGAGCCTGGTGTCGCCGCCCATCCGGGTGGCCAGGATGTAGGCCGACGGCGCGGTCGGCAGCGCGCAGATGATGACAATGCTGGCCAGCACCGCCCCGGTCACTCCGAGGGCATGCGCGAGCGCACCGGCCAGCAGCGGTAGCGCGACGAGTTTGAGGATCGACGCCATCCCGATGTCGAAGGCGTCACGCAACCTCAGTTGCAACGTGATCGCGGCGCCGGCGGCCAGCGTCCCGCACATCAGCGCGGGCGAGGCGAGCAGTTGGATCGGCGCGGCCAGGACCTCGCCGAGACCGACACCGGACAGGTTGAGCCCGAGGCCGGCAAGACAGCCGAGAATCAGTGGGTTGAAAACCAGTTCCCGCCACGGTCCGGAACGGCGCGCCGGGTCGGCCTCGCCCCAGATCGACAGCGCCGTCACCGAGATGATGTTGACCAGCGGAACCACCACCGCGGCAGCGATAGCGAAAGTGGCCACCCCCTGCGCGCCGTGCAGCGCGGACGCGAAAACGAGCCCGATGTAGGTATTGATCCGGATGCTGCCCTGGATCAGGGATGTCAGCTGCGGCCCGTCCACCCGCAGCACCTTGCGGAGCGCGATCACCAGCAGTCCGGTACCACCGATCGGCACCGCGAGCCCGAACACGAGCAAACCGATCGATACCGACCCCAGATCAGTGGCGGCGATAGACGCGACGAACAGCGCCGGAGTGAATACCCAGTAGCTCATCCATTCCAGGCCGCGCCAGAACCCGGGGTCGTTGAGCGTGCGCCGGCGCAGCACCGCACCGAGCACGAGGATGAAAACGACCGGGACGATCGCGGTAGTCGCGAGCTGCATGCGGCTACTTTGCAGCAATATAAGACGCACTTCAACCGTTATTGCGAGCCGCCGCGGCATACCCCCGTGCACTACTGTGAGCCGGGTGAGCCAGCGCCCCAACGAATTCCTCTCTGCCGTACGAGAACTCGAAATCGCGGTCCGCAGCGGCATCGAGGCGGACATGTATCTGGCCGACGACCGGATGCGTAGCCGCTACGACGCGGCAACACCGGAGGACTTGGCAGAGGCGGGCCCGGTGCTGGCCGGGTTCCTCGGCGAGGTGCCCTTGCTCGCCCGGGCGCAGCTGGCGGTCCTCGTCGGCGCCTGCGTGGAAAATGGCGCGGACCCGGTGGCCTGCGCACCGCGGATACTGGCATATTTGGCCAAAGCCTTGGAGTCAGCGCGCGAATTCGCAACCGAGTGGTCGGCGAGTATGGAGATCGAGCTCCCCGATCCGGAACAGGATCCGGAGGTGCCGTTCGAACAACTGGCCGACGCGTTCGGAAGCGACCCGGTCATGGCCTGGTGGAGCGTGCCGTATCTGGAGCGGGCCGGGCTGGCCATGCTCCAGCACGCACCGGTCCGCACCCGGCTCGGCCCCATTCGCGGAATTCTGCGGGAACGCTGCGACGCCTACGCCCAGCAGACCGGACGCTACGACAAATGCCTGGACTACGTGCTTCGGGTCCTGGACGAAGAACCGCTGGTGGTGCTGGACCGCAACTCCGGCACGGGCTTCCAGATGCGAATGTCAGGGCTGGGCGACAACTTTCAGTTGCACACCCTGCTCGCCGACGCCCTGATCGGCGGCGGCCATCTGCCGGGCGAGCCGCCGACAGCCGAGGCGGTGGCAGCCTGCCGGGACGCGCCGGGAATGACGGAGCTGACCCGGGGCGCGTTCACCATGTTCGCCCCGGACGGCGAGCGGATCTGGAACGAGGGAACCCCCTCCGACATTCCGGTGATCGAGGGTGCGCGTCTGCTGATACTCGAACCGATCCCGATCCCGCACACTTGGCCCGCCGGGCGCTTCTTCCCTTACATGACAGGCGATTTGACCATGGAGCGTCCCCTGACCGCTGCCGAAGCCACCCGCTGGTTCGACCATGTCCGCGTCCCGGAACCCTCCGCCTGAAATCCCCGGCCGACGATCGGTGGTTGAGCTGAGCGGCCGTTCGGGATGGAACCACCGGCCGCCCGAACACGTCTAAGCTTCTAGGAATCAGATCGGCGGGAGATGCCATGGGGACGGGACCTGATCCGGGCGATCAGTTGAATGTGGTGCCTGCCGAGGTCAGCGACACCGGTCAGTTCGTGAAGCTGACCGCTGAGGAACTGGTCGCGGGGGTCAACTCCATCGATCGAGATATCGAAGGGCTGATGTCGTCGTGGACCGGCGATGCCGCGAACGCCTACTTGGAGGGTTGGCAGGAAACTCGCACGGGCGCATTGGAAGTACTGCAGGCGCTTCACACACTGGCCGATCTCTTGGGCGTATCCAGCCGGCGGTATACCGCGACCGACACCAGCAATTCGCAAACCTGGAACTCGCTAGACCTGTAGGGGGATTTCGTGACGAACCCGTTCTCAGTGAACTTGACTGAACTGGAAGACATCACACAAAAGATCAAGGCATTCGACGGTTTCGTCAGCGACTCGCTCGCCGGCCTGGATCAGCGAATCGCCGCAATGCACCAGAGCTGGACCGGGGCCGCCGCCGCCCAGCATGCCCAAGCACACCAGCAGTGGAAGCAGGGCGCGACCGACGTACGGGAAGGGATAGCGGCGGTCTGCGAAGTCGCCCGCCAAGCGCACGAGAATTACACCGAGACACTGGCTTCCAACCTACGGATGCTCGGACGCGAGTAGTGGCGCCGACTGTTCAGATCCATATCGACCCGAACGCCTACTACACTGTCGGAAACTTCTGCTTCGGGGCCGCACAAGCCATGTCGGCTGCCCTGGATGCCCACCTCGACACCGTAGCCGGGTGCACGAAGATCGCGGGCAGCGACGAAGGCGGCGAGGCGTGGGGCAATGGGTACAACACGGCTGCCAACGATCTCATCGCCGCGGCCGGCGACGCGATCCTCGCGTTGGAGAACTACGGCCGCATCGTCTACGAGATGGGCCGCCAGTGGGCGGAAACCGAATGGACCAACGCGGGCCAAAAGGGCTCAGCGCCAACGTATCCGGCGGACCCGGCGGCGACACAGCCCAAGCAACGGCCCACGATCGACGCCAAGGGCGGCGACGGAAAGGGCATCGAAGGCCTGGTCGAGCTGGCCGATGCCATCAATATCCCGATACCGAACGGCAATCGGGACAAGCTCGGTACCGCGTCGAAAGCATGGGAGAGCATCAACAAGGGGGTTTTCGACGGTAGCGTGGTGACATTGCAGGCCGCGGTCGAATACCTGGATTCCAGCGACTGCAAGTCACCCGACATCGACTACGTCTTCGACGACCTCGAAGAACTCCAGGCCGTCGTCGAAGACATCAGTACCCAGTTCCTCGATCTCGCCATCTCCTGCACCGAACACAACCTCTACCTGCTCGAAGTCCGCCAGGAAATCAACAAGCAGGCACTGGAAATGCTGGAGGACATGATCGTCGAGGCGGCGGTCGGGGCCATCGCGTCCAGACTCTCCCTCGGCGCCAGCCGTGCGGCGACAGCGGCCCGAGCAACCGAGCTCATCAAGAAATGCGCCGACACCCTGCGCGGGATGATCGCGGCGCGTAAGGCCGCACGCGTAGCGGCAGTGGGCAAAGCAGCCAAAGACGTCGGCATCGTCGCCCAGATGCGCCTGGCACTGCGTCGCTTCATCGACATGGTCAAGGACGTCGGGAAATCCAAGGGAGCCAAGAATCAGCGCAAAGGAAAACGTGGCGAGGAGCGCGCGGGAATCGACCCGTCCACGCCGAAGACTCCGATCTCGATCAACGGCCGCACCAGAATTCCGGACAAACTCGATCCCATCGCCGGAACGCTCACCGAAGTCAAGAACGTCAACTCGCTCAGCAAGACGAAGCAGATTCAGGATTTCCTGGACTACTCGAATGCGAATGGCTTGAAAATGGAACTGATCGTCGACACCCGGACAAAGCTGACCGGACCACTCCAGCAGCTCGTCGACACCGGTCAGATAACCTTGAAACGAATGCCTTTGCAATGACGCCATCGTCTGGAAGGAAATCATCAGGTCATGGCCGATCGCGCCTACACCGCACTGCTCGACGAACTGGCCGGCGCCGGCGTCGAGGTGTCCTCGGTCTCCGACCTGATCAACACCCGCGACCCGTACCCCGCCGCGGTCCCGATCCTCATCGATTGGCTGGCGAACCTGGATCAGAAGATGCCAGGCCCGGAAGAAGGGTTGAAGAAGGGCCTTCGAGAAGCGCTCATCCGCTCCCTGATCGTCAAGGAGGCGAAGAACACCGCCGCTCTCCCCGCGCTGCTGGCACAGTTCGATCTCTACGACCGGATCGCTCCCAACGTGCTCTGGGCCGCCGGATACGCCCTGGCCTGGCTGGCCCCTGCCGGCTACTACGACCGGATAGCACCGCTGGCCGCCGACCGCCGCTACGGGCTCGGACGGCGGGAGCTGATCCTGTGGCTGGGCAAATCCCGTAACCCGGAGGCCACAGCGATCATTCTCGATCAACTCGACGACCCCGCCGTCGCGACAGCCGCCCTGCAAGCCCTGGCCCGCCGCAAACCAGCCGGCGTGCGCGGCGTCGTCGAGCCATACCTGAACAGCGCCGACAGCGAGATCCGCAAACAAGCCCGCAAAGCCCTCGACAAGCTTCCCGCCTGAAAGCGGCGCTACATTCGACATCACACCGACCCGAGGAGAACGCTGTGCCGTCCTGGCGAGACACCGCCTCTGCGCTAGCTCAAGACGATCTGGACGAACTGCTCGAGGTCGCGATCCGTACCGCCGCCGAAGAACTCGCCGCGGAGGGCGAGTTCTATCCCTTCGCCGCCGCTGTCGCGGGCACCGGCGAGGTCCGGCTGATCGCCGCCCCGGATTCGTTCGACGCACAGCCACAACCGACCGCCGAAATCCGCGACCGACTGCTCGCCATTCTCGCTGCCACCGCGAAGGAGCTCCGAGCCGCCGCGGTAGTCACCGACGTCCGAGTCTCGGCAACGGGAGCCGATGCCATCGAGATCACCCTCGAACACGTCGAAGGCCACCCCATGCGCATCGTCACCCCGTATGTCCTGCGACCGGGCACTTCCCTCGACATCGACATGGACGCGACCAGCGCCCACACCTCTACCGCGCGAATCTGGGCCCATCCCTCCCCCGGCCGATGACCAAATACGACGACATGTCCTGGCACTACGACGGCGACTACCCCGACGACCTCGACGAGGACGCCGCGGCCACCCACATCGGCATGTACCTGACCTGGGCCATCAACAACGGCCTCGCCGGCGAGCAACACGAGTACGGCAAACGAGACCTACTCGAACAGCGCATCACGCCCGGCGACTACTTCCGCTACACCAATACCGAGCACCTCACCGACAACGACTTCACCGCTGCCGGCAATGCCTTCACCGTCGCCTATTACGACAGCTCGCGATACCTCGACGACTACGAAAAACTGTTCCGGCGCCTGCGCAGCATGTACCACGCGCCCGACACCTGGGATACCTACAACCGCGTCGAAGAACAGATCAGCAAGAGATACGGCCGTTGGGTCAAAAGGTACCGGTAGCTGAGGTCGTAGGATTCACCGGTTCACTCATCGCCGAGTAGTGCCGATCGAAGTCGCCGCTCCATGCGGCACAGCCCTTGCGGGCGGTCTCTTTTTATGGCATCGAACGGACGCGGTGCCTCCAAATGGACTATGGGGAACCGCGAATAGTGTTGTTAGGCACACTGTTTGGCTCGCGGATAGTAATCTGACATCGGAAGTAGGTGAAGTCACCGCCGGGGGTCGGAGCGGCGCGGAGGACTAGCACACCACGTTGCGGTGAGGGGGTTCGGTGCTCGATCCACGGGCTGTCGCAGTTGTCGTCAGGCGGAGAGAGGACGGTATTTCGGAGGACAAGACTCTGGAGATCACCGAATGCGAGTCCGGACCGCAGCGGATCCGCGTGCGGTTCGGCGGGTTCAAGGACTATCACTTCGGCCATGAGCGGGTGGCAATCCTCGATCGGCCGGCTCCGGTCGCCTTGGGGCCGCACCTGGTGCTGTTCGTGGACGGATCGGCGGCCGACGCGACCGAGGCGTACCTGTTCACCGGCCCGCCGACGGCCGGCTCGTGGTGGCATGTGCTGAGCAGGGCGGGTACGTGGAGCTCCCACCATGCTGAACGCGTGCGGGTACTGCCGAACGCCGCCACCGCCCCCCGCTCCCGCGATGTACTGACCTATTGGCGCACGGTGGCGCAGCGGCTACCCGGTGGTGAGATCTTGCTCCGAAACCATGACCGCCTCACATTCGTTCATCCAGAATGCGCCTTGACCCGAATTCTGGAGCGGGCAGCGATCGCCCCTGTACCGGACGACCAGATGGCGCTGCCGGTGTATCCCTTCCGCACCAACATCAGCCAGAGTGAGGCGGTACGCAAGGCGCTGCGCTATCCGATCGCGGTGATCGACGGTCCGCCCGGCACCGGGAAGACGCAGACGATCTTGAACATCATCGCCTCCGTGATCTGCGGTTCCGACGCTTCGGTGGGGGTGGTGTCCTTCAGTAACTCCGCTGTGGACAACGTCTTCGAGAAGCTGACCGGCGAAGGCTTCGGGATGGTCGCAGCCAACCTCGGTCGGAAGGACAAGAAGCAGGAGTTCTTCGACAGCCAGGGATCTCGCAACATGGCAGTCGATGCACTGTTGCACGCAGTGGCCGAGCCCGCGCCGGGCGCAGCGGAAGAGCTCGACAAGGTGAACCAGCGCCTGACGGCACTACTGGAACAGGATCGACAGCGCGCCGAACTCCGTAACGAACTGCATGCCTACCACCTCGAACAACAGCACTTCGAGGCTTATTTCGACCGTCGAGAAGTACCGGACGCCGAGGAGTTACCGCTGCTGCGTCGCTACAGCGCCGCCAAACTGCTCGATTTCATCGCCGACACCGATCCCCGCTGGATCCGCGACAGCGGTTGGGGCCGGATCGTCGATACCGTGAACCGGTATGTCAGATACCGAGCGCTTCGCAAGGTCGACGCCGACGACACCGACGTCGTTCTGCAAATCCAGCGTCTGTACTACGAGAAGAAGATCACCGAACTCGGACGCAGAATCGAGCATCTGACCAATACATTGGCCGGCAAGAAGTTCGACGAATTATCGGCTGACCAGGCACGGCTATCTCGGCAGTTGCTGGGCGACGCGCTGCGGAGTCGGTACACCTCGTTGTCCCGGATGGTCTACAACCCGCAGTATCGACGGAATTTCGGGCAGTTCACTCGGGACTATCCACTGATCCTGAGCACCTGCCATTCACTGCAGAACAGCATCGGCGAATCGGCGTTGCTGGACTACCTGATCATCGACGAGGCGTCACAAGTCGACCTGGTGACGGTGGCGCCGGCTTTGGCCTGTGCACGGAAGGTGATCGTGGTCGGTGATCTGGAGCAACTGCCGCCAGTCACCAAGGAACTCGTCGATCCGCTGCCTGCGCCGGATCCAGCGTTGGATTACCGGCAGAGTATCCTGGCCGCCATCATCGAGCTGTATGGCGACACCGTACCCCGGCAAATGCTGCGAGAACACTACCGGTGCGATCCCGACATCATCGGCTACTGCAATCGAACGTTCTACGGCGGCAGACTGATCCCGTATACGAGCAGCACGCCGGGGATCGCCCCGATGAAGGTGGTCCGAACTGCCCCGGGTAACCATATGCGCTACATCTTCGGGGACCCCGACCCCAAGTTCGACGGGCGGAGCAACCAGCGCGAAATCGACGTGATTCTGAACGAAGTCCTGCCGTGGGCAGCCGCTGATTTCGAACCGCATGATGTAGGAATCACCACTCCCTATCGTCGCCAGGCCGACAAGGTGACCGACGCCCTGATCGAGTCCATCGAGTCCGACACCGTGCACAAATTCCAAGGGCGCGAGAAGCAGGCGGTTGTCATGACTACGGTGCTGGACGGCACCGCTAGCGACCGCGCGGTCCGCTTTGCCGACGATCCCAGATTGATCAATGTGGCTGTATCCAGGGCGATGCGTATGTTCGTTCTCGTGACCCACCCGTCGGAGTTGCCGAAGAGCAGGTACCTCCGCGATCTCATCGGCTACATCCGGTACCGGGACCCCGTCGACAACGTCGTCGACAGCGATGTGGTGTCGATCTTCGACCTGTTGTACTCCGACTACGCGGTGCGTCGCCGGACTCATCCGCACATCGGCTGGGACCGCACCGAGGTGGATTCAGAGGACATCGCCCTCACTACGCTGGAGGGCATACTGTCCGAACCTGGCTACAGCCACCTGGGAACCCATCAGCAGGTCCTGCTGCGAAATGTTTTCCCGCGCACTCAGGATCGACTCGTAGGTCGACACCGTGAGTACGCCAGGCGCCGGTCATCCTTCGATTTCGTCATCTACAACCGAATAACCAACGCGAACCTGGGTGCCATCGAAGTGGACGGCTTCAGCACCCACGAAGCAGACCCGGTACAGCGCGCCCGCGACACGTTGAAGAACGAGATCTGCACCGAGTACGGCTTCGAACTGCTGCGTCTGTCGACCGTCGGCAGCAATGAGGCGGGCCGAATCCGCAGGTTCCTCGACGGGCTACCTTGACGACCGGTCACGTGGACTTTCGCCGTCCCGCCAGGCATGGGACCGAAGGCTACGGGTCAGAGCTCAGTTCGTCGGATGGGCGGAGCGAATGTCCGGTGCCTGCAACCAGTCCAGGACCTCGGCCTGCTCCGCGGCGGGGAGCACCTCGAATGCCTCGTAGGCGCAAGCACGCGCCACCGGGGTCTGGGTCGCGAGCAATCCGGCGATGATGGACCAGGTCAGCGAAATCCGGTTGAACCGATCGCTCTGGGCGGACGGCATTTTCGCGATATCGCCTGCGGCGCGGGCGGCAGTGTCATCGTGCGGGGCGCGATCGATCAGGGCGAAGGCGGCCGAGCCGGTGTGTGGACTGCCCGCCAGCGCCAGCGCGGAGAGTTCGGCGTTGCTCATCGTCTCGAAAGCGGGTGTGGGCCGAGTGCGCAGGCCGGTGGGATCGATATCGGCCCAGTCCAGATCGGACAACTCCGCGTCCAGATCGTCCCGGTCCTCGCCCGACATATCGTCTCACCCTCCAGTTTCTGTGGTTACCGCGTGCCGAAGATCGCCCGGAGCTCCTTCTTGAGCGCCCGGTAGAGCAGAACCTCAGAGTACTTGTCACCGATCGACCTCGCGTACTCGATCTCTTGCCGGTAAGCGCGGCGTTCCCACTCGGCGCGCGTTTCCAGATCCCACATCGCCCGCGTCCCGGTCCACTCACTGGCCCGATCGTCGCGCATGTGCTGGATCTCGTGCAGCCAGGCCCCGTAGGAGGCGTCCGGGTCGATGATCAACTGCCCGGCATGCCCGACCGAAGGACTCGGACCGTAGGCCATCGCACCGGGACGGAACTCGATGCGCACGCCCAGCGCCCTCGCCTCGGCTTCCAGCCTCGCGACCTCCTCCGGGTGGGTCTCGCGGGCCGACCCGTGCCGCCGCAGCGGGTCGTTGCTGTCACTGAACAGATGCGTGTCGCGCGACAGATCGGCATCGCACCCCTCGGGCACCAAGCCGAGCGGATCGCTCCAGACCGTGGGGTTGGGCGGGTAGACGGCAGGGTTCGGCGCGGGGCCGAGCCCCAGCGGGTCGCTGGTGAGGAACCGGCCGGTATCGGGGTCGTAGACCCGCGACAGATTGTTGTGAAGTCCGGTCTCGGGATCGTAGATCTGCCCCGGAAACCGTAGCGATGTCGACGCGCGGCCCTGCCAGGTGGCGTGGCCCCACAGATTGGTGCTGACGACGGCGGCGGATCGCCCCTCGTCGGGGGCGATCAATTCGACGGGCGTCCCGACCAGATCGGTGACGATGGCGTAGAACTCGCGGTCGATCGCCGCCTGGTCGGTCGCCTGGGTGATCGGGGTGTGCGCCCCCGGGTGGTACTGCCAGCGAGTCCGTTGCACGGCGTCGGCCTGCTCGATGAGATGCGTGCCGTCCCAGGTGTAGTCGACGCGTTCGAGGACGACGCCGTCGTCGGCGCGGTGCTGCTTGGCGGCGCGCCGCCCCAGCGCGTCGTAGCTGTAGTGCCAGTGTTCACCGTCGGGGGTGACGACCTCGACGAGCTGATCGAAGCTGTCGTAGCGGTAGTGCCAGATATCGGGCTTGTGGGACAGGCGCGTGGCGGTCTTGCGGATCAGCCGGCCCGCGCCGTCGTAGTGGTAGCGGGTGCGGCCGTCTCGAATGAGCAGGTTGTTCCGGTATTCGCGCCGGTCGGACGGCGCCGGGTCCCGCGACGGACCGCCGGTGATGTTGCCGAGAGCGTCGTATTCGTACTGTTCGGTGACGACCCCGTTGCGCCTCAGCGTGGCGATCCGGCCGATCGGGTCGAGCTGGTAGTCCCGCCGGGTCGGCCCGGCGTCCGCGCGGTGGGTTGTGTGGCTCGTGATGTATCCGTCTGCGCGCCAGGAATATTCGTCGGTGCGCAGCGATGCGGGCTCGGGTCGCCGCTCGGTTCCGAGGCCGAGGTTGAGCAGCTGCGCCGGAAACGCGGTGACGTCCTGGCGGATCAGTCTGCTGCCCTCGTCGTACCTGCGATCGACGGCGAGTTCGCCGACGCTCCAGCGGGTCAGGCGTCCGGCGGGATCGTGCTCGAAATCGATATCGTGCCCGTCGGTGGACATACCGGTCGGCAGCCCGAGAATGTTGAAGCGCCAGCGCGTTTCGGCACCCGATGGCGAGACGCGCGAGGTGCGGCGGCCCGCCGCGTCGTAGCCGAACCGCATCGGCGCCTGGTCGTCGAGACGCTGGGTGTCGAGCATTCCGGTCGGCGTGTAGCCGAATTCGAGTGTGTGCAGGGCTGTTTCACCATGGCCGCTAATCGCTGTCAGCACCCGCCCGGAGATGTCGTGGGTGTATCGCCGCCAGTCGCCGGCTTCGCTGGTCGTCGCGGTCAGTCTGCCGAGGCCGTCGTAGGTGTAGTGGCGCGCGACACCGGTTGGGGGGCGGATCGTTGCGACCCGACCGGCCGCGTCGCGGGCGTACTGCGTAGTGGCGCCCGTGTAGTCCGTCTGGGCGAGCAGTTGCCCGGCCGCATCGTAGGAGTAGAGCCAGGCCTGGCCGTTGGGGTTGGTGACAGCAACGAGCCGGCGTTCGGTATCCCAGGTGTACCGGGTGCTCGAGCCGTCCGGTTCGGTGCGTGCGAGCAGGAGATCGAAAGCGCCGTAGGTGAAGTGGGTGGTATGGCCCGCGGGATCGGTGCGTGCCAGCAGATTACCCTCCGGGTCGTAGGCCCAGGTTTCGGTGCGGCCGTCGGGCTCGACGCGCTCCAGCAGCTTTCCGTCCGCTGACCAACGCAGTGTCGTCGTGCCACCGTGGGCCTCGGTCATCCGCACGGGCCTGCCGAAACCGTCACGTTCGAGGGTGACGACGGCGTCCAGTGGCCCTGCGACCCGAATCGGGAGACCCGCGGCATCGACATCGATGCGGGTCACCGCACCGCCCGGTTCGGTGATCGTCGCCACGGCGCCGCACGGGTGATAGGTGTAGCAGGTCCGGCCGCCGTCCGGGGCGGTCACCGCGCTGAGATTGCCGCGTTGGTCCCATTCCCGTTGCTGCACAGCGCCGTCGACGTCGGTGATGCGGGACGGTCGGTGCTGGAACGAATACTCCAGCTCGACCGTCCGCCCATCGGGGCGGGTGACACCGGCGAGGTCACCGTGCTCGGTGTAGCGATACAGCGTGATCGCGCCGTCCGGCGCGATCACCTGCAAGGGCTTGCGATCGCTGTTGTAGTCGTAGTGGACCTGCCTGCCCAGCGGGTCCGCCACATCCCGCAGGCGCAGGTCGGCGTCGAAGCCGTAGGTGGTCACGGCGCCGAGCGAATCCGTTCGCGAACTGAGCCGACCGGTGCCGTCTGGGAATTCGAAATAGGACCACGCGCAGTCGAGCACACCCGCCGGCCCGCGCTGGCGGACCACCCGCCCGGCGCTGTCGTAGGTGTTGATCATCGAGTTACCGTTGGCATCGGTCCACGACACCATCCGGTGCTCGTCGTCATAGGTGTAGCGGGTGACCCCGGAGGCCGCCGTGGTGACTGCCGACAGCTCGCCCGCCGTGTAGTCGAAATGTCTTATCGGGACGGCGCTTTCCTCCGAGACGGTGACGGACAAATCCGTGACCCGACCCGCAGCTGCCGTGACCAGAACCCGGTATCCGCCGGAATGCGCTACCTCGACCGGGTTTCCGTGGGCGTCGTAGTGGAAGCGAATGCGATTGTGGTGGCGGTCGGTGATGGCGGAGATCGCATAGTTGCCGAGCGCCGTATCGCGCCCGGCCAGCGCCGGTTCCGGCGAAAAGTGCCAGAGCAGTTCGCGTTCCGGATCCCACACGCGATAGCCGCCGGCTTCGGTGCGGGTCAGCGTCCAGCGCAGCGACCCGGTCAGGGGTGCCACCGGGACGTCGGGTGCCGCGTGCGGGTAGGCGAGCATCACCCCGTCGTCGCCGACGAAGGTGACTCCGTCCGCCGACACGATGACGCGCAGATCGAACGTCGCAGACCAGGACGGGCCGAACCAGCGGCCGAAGCGGTAGTTCGAGCGGTGCCGTCGCCGCAGCAGCAGGGGCAGGACGCCTGGTAGCGCCAGATCCGTTTCCGGAAGCAGGAATTCGCCGGTTGCCACGTCTACCGGATCGCCGCGCTCCTCGACGTGGTCGGGCGTCCGGTCGCGTTCGGTGGGGTCGTTCTTCGTGGAATCGAAGGCATCCCGGTCGTTGTCGGCGCGGTCCTCGAAGTTCGGGTCGCGCGGTGCGTCGCGCTCGCGGGTTCCGGAGTCGTCCTCGGGGGACCTTTCAGGCTCTCGCTTCGGCTCGTCGGAACGGTTCTTGTCGCCCTGATCGTCCTTGTCGCGGTCTCGGTCGGGGCGGTCGTTCGCGCCGGGCTCCCTGTCGCCCCGTTCCTTTTCGCGGCCGTCGGGATCTGCGTCGCGGTCGGGACCAGGTTTCGCATCGGGGCGCGACTCTCCCTGCCACTTCGGGGCTTTCGAGTTCTCTCGTGGTCGCGCGTCGCTGTCGGGCTGGTTCTTCGGGCGGTCGGTGTCGGGGCTGCGTTCCGGGGAGTTCGGACTTCGGTCCGGCCCCGAGTGCCGAGCGTCCGGACTGCGCGGCGAACTCGTGTCCATCTGCCGCGGCGAGTTTTCCGGCCCCCGGGTGGTCGCGGGGGCATCGGGGCGCCGGGAACCGGGATCCGCCGGGGTTGTGGCACCGGGGACATCGTTGCGCGGAGCGTCGGGGTCACCGCGATGCGTATCCACGGAGTCGACACGCTCGGGGTCCACAGTCTTCGGATGGGTGCCGTCGACCGGCGTACGGGTATCGAGTTCCGTGCCCCTGTCGATCGGCGCTCCCGTGTTCGGTTTCGCCGCGGGGTCGATCACCTCTGGCGCGGGTCGCGCTGAATTCGGATCGCTCTGCGTCGCAGGCGAATTCGAATCAGGGCTCGTGGTAGGCGCCCTGGTGTCGTCCGTTCGCGGCGTGCTCGGATCGGCATCCTCCCCCGGGCCCTTGGCCCCCTGCTCCGGACTTTCTGGTTCCGGACGCTGTTCCGGGGCAGAGGCTTCTGTGTCCGGCTGAGTATCGGTCTCCGGCCGTTGCGTCGGAGTGTCCGCCTCTGGGCGTGGGTATGTATCAGCACTGGGATGTTGCGCGGGCGGGTCGGCGTCCCGCGTATCGGTATCGGGGCGCTGGTTCTGTACCTCCGCATCCGGCCGCGGCCTGCTATCGCCGTCCGGATGCTGGGTCGGAACCTCCGCATCTGGGCGCGGCCGGGTATCGGCATCAGGGCGCTGCGGAGGAGCATCGGTATCCGGCCGAGTGTCCATATCCGGCCGCTGCGCGGGGTTCTCGACCTCCGGGCTGCGCGGGGGCGGATCCGGTGTCGGCTCGGGCCTGGGAGCCGGATCAGGTTGTTGCGGAGCAGGTTCGGCGCGCTGCGCCGGTGGTTCGGGGCTCGCGTCCGGCTCGGTGCGCGGCCCCTCGGGGGCGTTGCGCGGTTCGGGGTCCGGTTGCGTGGGCAATGCCGGATCCGGGTCCTCGGTCTCGCGGCGCGGTGGGGCCGGATCATCCTGGCGTGGGCCCGACTCGACGCCGGGGTCCGGCTGGTTGTCCGGGGTAGCACGCGGGTTCGCCCGAGTTTCCGGCTGATTGGGGTGCGCCCCGGGTTCGTTCTCACCTCGCCGGTCCGGCGCCTGCGCCTCGGGGCGCGGCCCAGCCGCCGGTCGCTCCGGCGTCCCGTCGCGCGGGGGTGGCGCGTCGCCCCGGGTAGGCGCAGGAGGTGGTTGCCGGGATGATGAGTCGCCTCGGGCGGGGCCCGGTGGCGCCCCGCTGTCCGGCCCTGACATTCTGCGCCCCGCGTCGGAGAGCCGGTCCAGCCCTTTCAGTAGCGGTTTGACCGCTCCGCCACCGCCGGTCGCGGCTGTGAGCAGCGCGTCACCGGTGAGCGAGCCGAGTGCCTCGAACGGATTCTTGCGCGCGTCGGCGAGGATCGTCTGCACGGCTTTGCCAGGGTCCGCCACCGCGACCACCAGTCCGGTACCCATATCGGACAGGCTCTTCACGTATTCGGCCGGATGGGTCAGGTTGTAGATGTCGGTCGGATTCACCGAGCGCACGAACTGGCCGATCCCGGTCAAGCCGGTGAGCAGCCCGTCGGTGAAACTGAGTCCGGCGTGCTCGCCGAAATCGAGCAGATCCGAAAGATTGGCGTCCCAGCGGCTCAGGAACGGCGGTTCGGTCGGGGCTTTCGCCGTGGCGTCGGCGAGCTTGCCGGTCGTCTCGCCGGCGGCGTTGTCGCGCGCCACGCGGGCCGTCCGCAGAATATCGCGGGCGTTGTCACGGATCGATGTCCAGGAATCGACCAGCGGACTTTCCGCCTGCTGTTCGCCGGTGAGCGAATTCCACCGCGCTTTCTGGGCCCTTTCCTCACGGTCCGCGCGGTCCCACTCGGCAATGGCGTCGGCGGCGCGATCTTGCGCGGTCTTCACCGCGCCGGACCAATTCTCCAGCGCACCCGCGGCTTCGTTCATCGCCTCGGAGGCGTCCCACCACAACTTGGGCTGCTTGTCGTAGACGGCGTTGAACGCGTCCGCGCCCTGGCCGGTCCAGTCGGCGGCGTCGATGGTGCGCAGCGCGTCGCCGGTCTTCGAGATCGCCGAACCCATATCGCGCAGGTTCTTGGCGGCGTCGCTGATCGCGGTCGGGTCGCCGCGGATCAATTCCTTCGGATCGCGGGTCTGCCCGAGTTCGCGTTCCTCGACCGGGCCGCCCGTGAACGAGGCAACCTGATCGCCCGCGTCGTCCAGGAACTCCGACACACCCTCGGCGCCGAGCGTGTCGGCCACATCCGCGGCGACATCGAGGCCGTCGTCGACGATCTGCCCGACCTTTTCCACGCCCTTCTCGAGCGCGTCCTCGACGAAGTCGCCGACATTGTTGGCCCAGTCCCGCCACCCCACCTCGTCAGCCCTGCTCCTGCGGCTGCTGCAAGATCTTCGTGGCCGTTTCCGACGCTCCGGTGTTCCAGCCGGGGCTCGGCAGGACGCCCGCCGGGTCCGCGGCGACCGGGGTCATGAGCGGATTGAGTACGGCGTTGACCACGTTGGCATTCGCGAGCGCCTGCGGGCCAACCGTTTTCACCACCTGCCAGTTCCGGTTCACATGCTGGGCGGCGTCCGTGAACGATTTCGCGCTGTAGTCGGGGTTGCGCAGGTGGTTGAAAGGGTTGTCGCTCAGCGTTTGCGACCAGGACCGCTGCCGGATGTCGGCGCTTGACATATGCGGATTGCCCAGCATATGGGTGTACATCTCCTTGAACATGCCTTGGGCCTGCCGGTCCATCATGTGGTAACGGCCGCCCGCCAGCCCCAGCGTGCTGGCGATCGAGTTCGCCCCCTGCACGAGGTAGCGCACGCCCCAGCTCCAGCGTTCGGTGTACCCCTCGAATCCCTTCTGTACCGGCTCTTTTCCCGCTTCCAGGGAAGAGAGTGTCAGCAGGGCGAAGCCGCGCCCAACAGCGCCTGACTCCTTGACTCCCAAATCAGAGAGCTCACCGATGATTTCACCGATCCCCGTAGCGGCCTGCTGAAGGACCTTCGGGTCGACGTTCAGCCGATCAGTCACTGCCCACCTCCACCTCGTCGACCTCGGGCGGGAACGCCATCGGCGCGGACCCGCAGATATCCACCGTCACCCCGGTCGGATGCACGCATTCGGCCGCGTGCTCGCTCAATCGCCGGCCCGCCAGGGTGTGGAAGTGATACTCGCCGTCGGCATTCAGCTCTTCGCGGGCATGCAGATACCGGCCGTACTCGGCGACGCTGGTGAACGCGCAGATCCATTCGACGCCCCGATAGGGGGACATTCGGAGGCGCTGATCGGCGGTGATCGGCACGATCAGTACCGCGGATTCGAAGGCGGCCCGTAGCGCGACGGGATCACCGAAGCCCCGGTAGAACGAATCGATCTCGGACCTAAGGGTTTCGGAGACCCTCTCGACATCGATCATGAGCGACACCCCCCTTGCCAGCGTATCGTTATGCTACAGCACGTCTTAACGAAACCTGATCACTGTGTTCGATGTCAAACGGTCGCGTTGACCTCGGTGTGAGGCGCCGTTCGACTACGGCATCGCAAGATCAGAACTTGCCGAAGACCGCGAGTTGCTGTGGAGCGTAGGAAACCAGGTGGGCTGATGAGTTCAGGTGGGCCGCTGGCGATAGGCTGCCATCACCGGGGCGACGTCCAAAGATTCCAATCCCCACGTCCCACCATCGGTCGAGAAGATCGTCGCGACGGCCATCGCCTGCGTCGACGCGGGCGCGACCATCGTGCACAACCACAACGATGAGCCGAACTTCGGTCAACCGAGCGCGCATTCGGACCGACGGCGCTCGTCGGTCTGCCCCCACCCAAGCCAGCTTGAACGCCCACGTCAAGATGCTCAGGAAGAGCATTCTCGTCACGTTCGGCGCGGTCGGTTCGCGTCGACTCGATCCGCTTCGATCGACCGCAGCAATACGATGGCGGTGACGAAAGTCCATACCGTGAAATCAATTGCCGGTATCCAGTATCCGAGTACTCCATTCCAGGATACGGGCCCGTCTGGTACCAACAGAAGCAGACACCCCGGGATAGCAGTCGCGGCAATCCAAAGATTGAAGTACCCGAACCAGCGAGGAAAGGTCGGCACCGGTTTCGCGTCGAGGAAGGTAACGATTGCCAGCAGAAGCGATTCGAGCATTACGGGGCCGATCACGCTCAGGAACATCAGCCAGAAGAGGTCATCGAATGATTGCGTGATCTCGTCGGACCGATCCCCGGCGCGATAGGTAGCGGCGACCAATACCACGAGCGGGTAGATCAAGCCGACCATGTTGAGCAGCATGGTCATGGCGGCCGTCAACGACAGCATGCCGAATTTTCCTTCGATGCGCGCGATCCGTTGGGCGATCGCGGCAAAGAACGGCAGCATCAACATCGCCGCGAGCGTGCCGAGTGCGCACCCCAATCGGATGCGGAAATTCTCGTCGACAAGGCGGGTGGCGATCTGCGAAGCAGACCAATCCGGCGGAGTGGGTACTATCAGGTTCGCCAACATCAGCGCGCCTCCGTAGAGCGCGAGGCCGATGCATCCGGCGAAAAGACCGATCCGCTGGAGCTTCATCTGGTCGATGCCCTCACGAGCGGCCAGAGTATCCGCGGAATGAGTGGGCTTCATCGACGATATCTTCCCGATCCGGACACTAGGCCCATATGTACAACCCTGAGAGCGTCAACCACATTGCCACGCAGTAGGTTTCGAAGCCGACGCGGAGGGCGACAGGTGCGTGGCGAAGCTCCATGAAATCCAGGCCGATCAGTCGGGCCTTGGCTGCGGCTAGACCTATCAATATCAGCGCGAGAGCCGAACCCGCCCCATGTTGATGACCGACTGCGAACGACGCCACCGTGGCCAGCACGATGATCAACCAACCTATTCCCGCCCGGACCGGGATGCGTTCGGTCATCGGTCAGCCCACCAAGTACAGCATCGGAAACAGAAAGATCCACAACAGATCGACCAGATGCCAGAAGCACGCACCGGCGGTGATCACCGCGACCGTCGTCTCGCTGGGCGCGGGTCGCCGCGACAGCGTGGTCATGCACCCCAACATGATCAGGCCGACCAGCACATGCGCCAGGTGCATCCCGGTCAGCAAGAAGTACCAGGTGTAGAAGTCCCCGGCGGCCGGTGTGTGGCCGGCGGAAACCGCGGAAACGTACTCGCCGACCTTCACAGCGACGAAGACCGCCCCGAGCGCCATCGCGCCGGCGACCATACGTGTCGCGGCGGAGTTCCTACCCGAACGCAGCGCGTGCACGCCGACGACGACCAACAGTGAACTGCTCAGTAGCACAAGCATATTCGCGAATCCCACACCGTTGTGTAGCGTTCGGCGGGCGGCATCGAACGCGTCGACCGCCTGGGATCGTTCGATCACGAAGCAGGCGAACAACACGCTGAAGACCAGCAGATCGCCGAAGATCACGACCCAGATTCCCGGCTCGCCGGGCACCACCTTCGGCCGCTCGGTCGCTGAATTACCAACGGTCAGCAATGCGTTCACCGCAATTTCCTCGCACTCCGCAGCCTCGTGTGCAACATGTTCCATAACGCATGGTGTAACACGTTACACTGAGTGGCATGGCACCCGACACCTTCGCCAACCTGGCCGCCGCCAACCAGCAACTTTCGCTCACCCGAACCTTCGACGACGAAGAACAACAGCGCCGCGCCGCGATCGCGCTAGCGGCCAAGGATCTGGCCCGCAACCACGGATACCAGGGAGTCACCGTCCGCGAGGTCGCGCGCCTGGCCGAGGTGTCACCGGTGACGATCTACCGGTACTTCGGGTCCAAGGACGGCATCCTGCGCCACCTGATGGTCGAGTGGGCCATCGCCGTCGTCGAAAACCTTTACGCGACGGCCGAAACGCGCCGAGGTTCGGTCGCACACCGAATCAGCACCGGCATGCAATCGGTAATCGAGTGGGCCGGCGACGATGTGGAGTTACTGTCCGCAGGCATGACCGCGATTACATCGTCGCGAGTCGACGGGGTCGGCGTGGGCGTTGACAGCTACCGCCCGTTGTTCGTCGAACTCGCCCGAGGATGTCTGGGTGACCCCGGCTGGCAAGATCGCACTGGTGCCGCACACATCCTCGGACACGTCTACATCGCCTGCTTGCTGGACCTGACCGCAGGCCGCACCAGTCTCACCACTGTGCAACAGAACATGGCGACCGCCGCCACCCTGCTCCTGCGCGACGTGCGGTCGTGAACCGAGTACCAAGCCAAAACGGATACCTCCTCGACACGGGCACGGCTCCATCCGATTTCTGATCTGCGGTTGCGGAGTGCGGAACCGGTACCAGATCTCGCCGTCAACTCAAGCGCCAACGGCGCAGCCCAATCTCCTGCGCGGTCGGATTCGGCATGGCGACCACAGTCGAAGATGCAGGCGGCAGTATCGAGTGGGCGTATCTCTTGCCAGCGCCACCGCAGTGCAATCGAAGCAGGGGTGGCCCCGGCCGCCCTGATCGAGGCCCAGCCGCCCGGACCAGAACCGGCATCGGCGCGCCGACGGGTGGCAAGGGTCCACGGTGAAAGCAATACTGCAAAACCCGCTACACCGGCTACGCGGTGTTCGGCCGCTGGACCAAACACGAGGAATTGCTCGACCGCGACGATGTGGCCGCAGGCCACATCGTCCGCTTCCGGCGCTCAACTCCGGTACGAATCGGCCGCTGGCTGGTTAGCCTGACTCGAGTCCATTGAACGATCAAACGGAGGTGGGATATGAGGCGATCAGCAGTGGGGGCGGTCGGTCTGGCGGCTACGGTCGCGGCGGTCATGTGGGGCGGGCCGGCGCAGGCTCAGGACACGGTCTATTTCAACTATCAGGGATTGAACTGCGCGGTTGCCGATGGTGGCGTGCTGGGATGCGACCTGCCGAGCGGGATGGTGGTGATGCAGCGCCCCGGGTTCCTGCCGTCGGGCAGCGCGGACGATCTGACGCTACCGGTACCGGGGCAGCAGATCATCCAGGACGTGGCGGACGGGCCGATGCGCGCTGCCTCGCTGCCGGGGACACCGTTCACCCTCCCAGGTGGCAACCCACCTCCGGTGCTCGCGCCGAACGGATGCCCGGGACAGGGCTGTACACCGAATCCGCCTCTCCTGGGAACCCAAATCGTCTGCGGCGATGGCCATTACATGGCCCTCGGCTGCCGAACCCCGGGCGGTCACGGCTTCAGGCTGCCCCGCCCAGGTCAGGTCGTCGTGTACTGAGGTCAATTATGACAGGCACCTCGAGAGCCCGAGGTACAAGGCCCAACCGGAACACCGAGACGAAGACTGGAGGATCGGCTGGTGCGGGTGTTCGGGCCAGATGGAGCCGCAACAAGAACAAAAGCCGAAATCCATTGCCATACAATGGATTTCGGCTATTTCGGTGTCCGGAGGGGGACTTGAACCCCCACGCCCGATAAAGGGCACTAGCACCTCAAGCTAGCGCGTCTGCCATTCCGCCACCCGGACCGGTGTGCTCAGCAAGGTTATCGGATGCGTCGGCTGGGACCAAATCGCCTCGCCGAGCGGGCCCTGACCTGGGAATTCAGGGCCTCAGCGGCCGGTATCAGCAGACTCGGAGCTGCACATCCTTCACATCAGACACAGCTAGGGTTGAAGCTACAAGTCAGACCGGCTGTGGCCGCGCGGAACCCCGCGCGGCCACAGCTGGTTCAGCGCAGTTCCTCGAAGGTCCGCTCGAAGGCCAGCGCACCGTGCCCATCCGCGACCTGCCGATCGATCAGGTTCTTGATCGGCGCGACGACGTCGAGCGCCACACCGGCGTCGCGACTGGCGCGCACGATCGCGTCCAGCGCAGCCTTCTGGAACGCCAGGTGCTGCACGTCGGTCGTGTAGTCCCCCGACTCGATCATCCGCCCGTATTCGGGCAGCCCGTGAATCATGGCCCCCAGCCAGGCCGCGGCCCGGTGCGAGAACGTCGCGACCGATTGTCCGGCCGAGGCGACCATGGCCGCGCCGTGCATGAACCCGGTGAACATCGTGTACATGTTGGCCAGGAGGGCGAAGTCGTAGAGCGAGGCCAAGCCCGCGTCGTCACCGAAATACTCTGCGGTGCCGAATAATTCGAGTGCGGTCCGATTGGCGTCGAATACGGTCCGAGAACCGCTGTAGAGAACGGATGATCCCGGTTGCCCGATCATGTGCGGGACAGCCATGATCCCGCCGTCGAGGTATTCGATGCCGTGGCCGGCCGCCCAGCGGGCGAGCTCCCTGGCCTCCTCGGGCGCGGTGCTGGTCAGGTTGATCAGCTGCCGGCCGCGCAACTGCTCGGCGACCGGGTCCAAGGTCTCGTGCACCGAGGCGTGGTCGAGCAGCACAGCCACCACCACGTCAGCGGCCTGGACCGCGTCGGCGATCGAGGTCGTGCCGGTGGCGCCGGCGGCGACCAGTTCGGCGTCCTTGCCCGCGGAACGATTCCACACCGTCGTCGGATGTCCGCCTTGCACGAGCGCCGCGGCCAGCGCCCGGCCCATCGCGCCGAGACCGAGAATCGTCACTGTCGTCTGCTCCGCCATTGCGGGTCAACTCCTTCGATGCTGGAAACTTGTGGTCAGCGCGCTGGAATCAACCGTGCGGGACAGCCGTTGATCGGACAAGTACCTACTATTTAGTCAGGTACTTACCAATGCGAGTGTGAACAGGTAGCGAGGGTGCAGGCATGAGCGCGAAGAGATCCGGACCATATTTCTGCGGGATCGACGCGGCCATGGACGTACTCGGCGGCAAATGGAAACCGCTCATTCTCTGGGAGCTAGAGGAGCACGGGGCACGGCGGTTCGGTGAGCTGCGCCGCGGGCTGCCCGGGGTGTCGGAGAAAATGCTCATCCAGCACCTGCGCGAGCTCGAAGAGGACGGCGTCGTCTCGCGCGAGGTCTTCCCGGAGATCCCGCCGCGCGTCGAATACGAGCTCACCGAGCTGGGGTCGGCGCTCAATGCCGCGCTGGAACCGCTCGGCGCGTGGGGCAGCGCGCGGATCGCCCGGATCGGCGCGGCCCGCGTGCACGTCACCGCTACTTCGTGACCTTGATCCCCCACGGCAGGACGCGCTTGTCGGCGGCCGAGGTGGCGCGGAACAGGGTGTAGATGCCGTCCGAGCCCGGATCGATGCTCATCGAGCAGGCGAACATCTCCACCTTGGCGCCGCGCATGCGAGTGCCCGCGGACTGGACGTCGATCGCCCAGCTCGTGCCGCTCTTGCTCAGCGTGCCCCGCAGTGCGCCGCCGGTTCCGCTGGGCCAGGTGCCCATCGGATAGGCGCTCTCGAACCATCCGCCCGGTCCGACGTAGTCGGCCACCCAGAACTTGAACTCCGACACCTCGTCGGTGCGCAGCGGAATCCCAGCCTGGAGCACCTGGGCGTTCTGGCGGCTGGTGAAGAACGTCAGGTGGATCGGCTCACTCGGGCCTCCACTCCAATGCAGGCTCTCGATCAGCCCGCAACTCTGGACGACTTTCCGGACCGGGTCGTACGCGGCGCCGAGGCCCGGGTATGACGCCTTCCCATCGAACGTCATCGCCGTGACGACGTCGGGGTGAAGCTTGGTGTCGGCGTTCAATGCCAGTGCGATCAGGTACCCGCACGGCTGCGGCGCCCGGTAAGCGGTGGGGTCGGCGGCGTACTGCCAGTCGAGGCTGTATTCGTACATGCTCCCAGTGTCTCGCCCGATTTCCCGATGATCTCGTAAATCGTTGCGCCACTAGGCTTCTCCCCCGCGCGCCGCTCCCCCGGCGTGTCCGACCACCAGGCGATTGGCGTTCCGCCACCATCATTGTCTATAGTTCCCAAGCGCAGATGATCTTGAACATGTCTGTGCGACAACTCGACACATCACCGGTCCGGGTGGCGGAATGGCAGACGCGCTAGCTTGAGGTGCTAGTGCCCTTTATCGGGCGTGGGGGTTCAAGTCCCCCTTCGGACACACTTTCTCTTTCAGCCGAGCCTCGACTTCTACTTTCAGTTCCGCTGCCGCGATCCGCTCGCGCGCCGCCCGCGATCCAGCATGCCTGCAGCGGTCCCCGCAGTACTTGCGGGGCCGGCCACGCTGCCCGGTCTTGTCGGGCAGTCGCTTCGAGCAGACCTCACACCGTGGGCCGGCCGGCTTTTCACCGTCGTAGAGCCACGCCAGCAAATCCTTCTCGACTGCGCGCCCGCGCACCGCGGCGACGATCCTCTCGGCCATCATTGTCATCCAGGGGTCCGGCTCCGCACCGCCGGGCCCCGATACCGGATTGTCCTGGTTTTCTCCCATGAGCAGAAGCATCGAAGAGATCGCGGAGGAGCACGATCCTCCGACTCCTCCTGCGAGTTGCTCGAGGAACGCCCGGCTGTGCATATCGCTTCGTTCGATGGCGATGCGCAGTACCAATTCTTTGAACTCGAACTCACGGGCGTCGCGCCACACCTTGTCCCCGACGGGATCTCGGTACCGTCGTTGCCTCACCGCTGCTCCTGCCCGTCGCCGTTCCCTACGCCATTGTCCGCCGCGCCGGCGGTTTGCGATGTGATCGCCGTAGTACCGGCTGTGGGACCGGGCCGGCGCCTCATTCCGTGGATGAAGACGCTGAGCACTTCCAGCGCGTCGCTGGCCGGAGCTCTCCGGATCGCGATCACGGCGACCACCAGAGCGGAGACGATGAATGCCAGCGCGGGCAGCTGCAACAGCAGCACCACCCACTGGCCGGTTCGCCCGAGGTCGATCATGTCGACACTGTTCATGATGTTGTTCTCCTGAAGACGCAGCCCCCGCCAAAGGCGGGGGCATGGGGCAAATGCGCACAAAAAAACCCCAGCTGGCATCAGCTGGGGTGGATCACGGACACAGGAATGCCCGGTTGATGTACAAGGCTAAGGCATCGCCCCGGGCGTCGTCAACCTTGAAAACCGCTGGCAGACAACTTTTGTCGGCGTCGACCCGAGCGTGAGAACCGTCCGAATTTTGTACTTCTGGAGGGTCTTCTTCCTCTTCGGCGCCTTCCTCATCTCGTTGGCTCGGTACTGCGAGAACGGGCAGCGTCTCGGCGCTGACTCTCCGGGCGTTGCAGGCTCGGCTCACCTCTGTCTCGAAGTCGACGGTCAGTGGCTCGGAATGAACGTGTAGCTTGCGGGTGGCCGATGCGGTACGGCGTGCGCGGCCGCGGACAAGGTAGAACCTTGGACGGTTGTCCCGCTGATTTCACGGCGCCATCTCGAGCAGGCTCTTGCAGGCCCGGACCGCGCTTCAGGGGTCCAGCCACAGGTCCCAGCCCAGACAGGCCACCAGGGCCGCGAGCGTGCCGAGTCCCACCGCGCTGAACGCCCACGTTCCCTCGAACTCGCCGATACAGAAAATTGCGAGCGCGAATGCCAGGATCAGTCCGGGCCCGACTCTGCGGTATCTCACCAGAAAAGATCGCAGCACGTACTCACTCCTTCATGCACCAGCCCGCGTCGACGGGTAGCGTCCAGCCCCCGTCGCGGGCCGGCCATTCCGGCGCCGAAGCGGCGTGAATCCACTGTGCATCCCGCCACCGATGATCTCTCCGGTCCTTACGGAATCCCTACGGCCTCCCGGTGTAGCCGCTCGATCACCGCATCCAAGCATCCGAATCAGCGGTGCCGGCGTGCCCCCTGCGAATCGCACGAGGCCGGATGCCGTTTCCCTGCTCGGTTTTCGACTCCGGCCAGGCACTCGGCGAAATGCCGTACTCCGTCCTGGGACGGTCCCGCCTACAGCGTCTTGCTGGTTTCAGCGAGAATGCGAGCCAGCTGTTCGTAGTCGGTGTCCTGCCCTTCCAGGATGTCGGCGGTCTTGCGTTCACCATTGCCCATCGAGCGCAGCACTCCGGGCACCGGTGCGATGCCCGCGGCGTTGAACACCATGAACGACACCTTGCTCTTCGCCACGTTGATCACCGCGGCGTGCTGTCCGTTCTTCGAGAAATGCGGCTTACCGTAGAGCAATTGCTCTTCCGCCCCGGGCACCGTGGCGGTGATCATGGACCGCAGGCGCTCGCAGACCTCGACTTGCCACGGCAGGCCCTTGTTGATGTATCGGGTGACTTCGTTGTCCATCGCTTCTCCTCGGATCGGGTGGTTGTCGCGGCGGGGTCAGTCGCCGATCGCTCCGCAGGAGATGTTGACCTGGGTCGCGGTCAGGGAGCGGCCCCGGTCGGAGGCGGCGAAGGCGGCCACATATCCGACGTCGGCCAGGGACGCGGCGCGGCCGAGCAGCGTGGCGTCGTGAATGCTCTGGCGCGCGGCTTCGGTCTCCGGGATGTCCGGGAACGACTCCGGGATACCGCCGGTCAGCAGGGACACCACGCGCACGCCGTGCGGGCCGAGTTCGCACGCCCACTGCCGGCGCAGCCCTTCCACGGCGTCGCAACCGATCTGGACATTGCCGAGGCCGGGTGTGCGGGAGGTGGGGTCGGACCCACCGAAGAACAGAATCGCGCCGGACTTCTGGGCGATCATGTGCCGAGCGGCGGCCTGGGTGGTCAGCAATTGCGAGGTGACCAAGGTGCTGATCGCCTGGGCGAAATCGGTGACCGAAATGTCGGCGAGCGGCTCGAAGAGGGATGTCTGGGAGATCACGTTCACCGAAATGTCCAGGCTGCCGGCTCTTTCGACGATCGCGTCGGCGTGGTCTGCGACCGCGCCGGCCTCGAGCACGTCGACGACGGCGGTTTCGGCGCGACCACCCTGGTCGCGAATCCGCGCGGCGACGGCATCGAGGGTGGCGGCGGTGCGGCCGACGAGGAAGCAGTTCGCGCCCTCGGCGGCAAAGCCTGCTGCCATCGCGGAGCCGATAGCCCCACCGGCGCCGTAGATCACGGCGTTCTTGTCTGCAAGCAACATTTTTCTCTCCTATCGGTTGGCCCTACAGGAGCGAAGTTATTGCGGCCGTCGCGGCGGGCGCATCGGTCGGATTACCGGTAATCCACTCAGGCTCCGGCGCCCGGATAGGTCATCGGACGGCTCACAGATCGAGCTGCGCGAGCTCGACGCGCCGTTTGACACCGAGTTTGGGATAAGCCTTGTAGAGGTGGTGCCCGACCGTGCGCGGGCTCAGAAAGAGCCGGGCACCGATCTCCTTGTTGCTGTGCCCGGCTGCCGCGAGCCGGACCACCTGAATCTCCTGCGCGGTAAGCAGTTTCATCGGGTCACCGCGGTGTTCGACCGGCGGCTTGCCGAGTGCCGAGAGCTCTACGCGGGCCCGTTCCGCCCACCTTCGCGCGCCGACCCGATCGAAAGTCGCCGTAGCCGCGAGCAACTGCTCGCGGGCCTCGGCGCGGCGCCTGCGCCGGCGCAACCATTCGCCGAACACCAGCTGGGTCCGGGCTCGATCGTAGGCGCCGTCGTGTGCGGCGTGCAGGCGCAGGGCGGCGAGAAAGTGCTGCTCGGCGGGTTCGTCGCCGGTAGTCAGCAGGGCAGAGCAGCGATGAAATAGCGCCTTGCCCAACGGACTTCCGCAGTGCCGCGTCCAGTGCTCGAATGCGTCGAGGTGGGCCGCAGCGCGTTCGGCAACCCCGCCCCGCAGGGCGGCCTCCACGTGGTCGGGGACCGCCCTGATCAGAAAGTCGTGTGCGGCGGGCCCGGTGCACACGCCGTCGAGCAGGTCCAGGGCGGCCTCGAACCGCCCTGCGGACAATTCGCCGACCGCGAGCCCCCAGGAGAGCAGCGCCGCGTGAGTCGGATGGCGCTCGATGAGCAGTGCGCCGATCTCGGCGGCGAGCTCGCGGGACCGATGTTCGTCCCCGGCGACCGCCGCCAGCCACACGGATATGGCCTGCAGCGCCACCACCTCGGTCACCATGCCGAGTTCGGTGCCGAGCGAAACAGCCTCCGCCACCGATGTTTCCGCCTCCAGGAACTTTCCGCTGAGCAGCTGGGCGAGGGCTTGGCATTCCAGGGCGTAGGGAATCAACTGGACCGCCCCCGCGGCGCGCGCCCGATCGATCGCCGGGCCGATGACGGCGGCGGTGCCGGCGTCGTCGGCGAGCATCAGGCCGCTGAAGGCCGCGGCGACCTCGTGCAGATAGTCCGCCGTGCCCGAGCGTGCCGCGCTCAGCTGCGCGGTCATGGCCTCGACCGCGGTTTCCGGCCGCCCGGCGAGAAAATCCGCCCAGGCGATCTGTCCGGCGACATGCGGCAGCAAGGGCGAATCGGCCGGTAGGCGCAGTGATTTCAGCTGGCGCATCCCCTGTTCGAGCAGATCTCGTCGCCCGGCGTCGCGCGCGCAGCACATGGCCTCGGCCAGGATGAATACCGCTCGGACGGGGTCGCTCTCGACGACCAGGTCCGCGGCGGTCAGCGCGAGGTCGGCGTCGGCCGCCGACGAGGTTCGTTCGTACTCGATCTGCGCCCTGATATGCGTTGCGTCGGCGGCTATTCCGGTGTCGCCGGTGAGCGCGGCGGCTTCGGCGGCGAGCCGGGTCGCGCGATCCGTCCGGCCCGCGTCGTAGGCGGCGCGGGCGGCCAGCAGCAGACGCCGGGCTCGCGGCGCGGGGTCGACGCTGAGCCGCCCGGCGCGATCGTAGGCCGCCGAGACTGCCATCGCCCCGCCGCGATGCTGGGCCCGCCGGGCCGTCTTCTCCAGCTCCGCGGCAACCCGCTCATCCGGGTCGGTGGTCGCGGCGGCCAGGTGCCAGGCTCGCCGGTCGGCTTCCTCGGGCCTGCTCAGGGCGTGGGCGAAGCGCTGATGCACCGCGATCCGCTGATGGTGGGTCGCCTGCTGATACGCGGCGGCGCGAATCAGCGGGTGCCGGAACATCAGGTCGTCGCTGGACATGGTGACGAGGTCCGCGTTCTCGGCGGCTTCGAGATCGGCGGCCGTGAGATCGAACGCGCCGGCCACGCGCAGAATCGTGGCGACCCCCGCCCCGGTATCGGCCGCCGCGATCAGCAGCAGCGTGCGGGTGCCCGCGGGTAGATCGGCGATCTGCGCGCGAAAACTGTCCTGCACCCGCCGCGCCACCGGCAGCGGTCCGACTTCGTGCACGGGATCGGCGTGGCCGGCCCGCTCGGCGCCGCGCCGTGCCGTCCCCAATTCGATGAGTGCCAGCGGATTTCCGGCGGATTCGGCCAGCACCCGATCGCGTCCCGGCACGGTGAGGCCCGGCGCGCGCGCCTCGAGTAGTTCGATCGCGGCCGAGAGCGGCAAACCGTCCAGCCGCAGTGTCCGGATGCCGGGTGTGGTGAACGGCGGCACTGTCTCCCGGACCGCTAGCACCACCGCGATGGGATCGGCGTGGAATCGGCGGGCAGCGAACAACAGGGCGTCCGACGAGCTGCGGTCCAGCCACTGGGCGTCATCGATCAGGACCAGCGTCGGGGTTTCGGCCGCCAATTCGGCCAGCAGCGTCAGGGTCGCCGCGCCGACGAGAAACCGGTTGGCCTCCGGGGCGTCGATCTGTCCGAACGCCGCGCGCAGTGCGGCCGCCTGTGGTGCCGGAAGTCCGTCGAGCCGATCCAGATACGGATACAGCAACAGGTGCAGGGCTCCGAAAGCCAACTCGGCCTCGGATTCGACGCCGACTCCGCGCATCACACGCATTCCCGGCGCCGTGGCCGCGTACTCCACCAGCGCCGACTTCCCGATACCGGCCTCGCCGCGGAGCACCAGCGAGCGGCTGATTCCCGTGCTCGCCTCGGCCAGCAGTTCATCGATCTCGGCTTGCTCGCTCGCCCGACCTAACAGCACGCCCGTCAGCCTAACGAGACGGACCGCGCGGTGCGCCTGGGCCGCCGCGTCAGTCTCCGCCCTGTTCCGCCAGGCATTCGGTGATGCCGCGCACCATATCGACCAGGGGCTCGAGTGTGCCCGAGCCGATCTCCAGGTTGTAGCGTCGGGTGGTGCCCACACGCTGCACGCCCAGCACGCCCGCGTCACGCAGAATCTTCAGGTGATGTGACACGGCAGGCTGGGAAAGTTCGATGGCGTTGGCGATTTCGCCCACGGTGAGTACCCCGCCCGCCTCGATCAGCCGCTGGACGATTTCCTGGCGTCGCTCGTCGCCGAGCGCTGCAAGCAACGGCCGGGCCGCTCGGAAGAGTGCGGGGATGTCGTGTTTCGGCACTCACCTATTCTGTCGGTGAGCGGGCTTGGGCGGTGCGGGCGGCATCGCCTCGGCGAGTGCGCGCAGGTGCGACACCGGCAGCATGCGTCGTTCACCGAGTTCGGCCCAGGCGCTCAGCATCGACCGTGTCTGGGAGCCGATTTTGGTGCCGTGTACCCGCATGAACTCCTCCAGGTCGAAGGGAGTCAGCATAGGCAGTACCCGCATCATTACCCGCATCCGCCGGTCGAGCGCCCGAGGATCCGGCGGGGCGGAGAGCCCGCGCTCGGCCGCCACGGCGGTAAGGGCCTCGAACGCCGCCTGTGACGCGAGGGTGGTGTCGGCGCGCAGTGCGTTGAAGGACCAGTTCGCGATTTCCAGGGCCGCCATGAACGGCACGGTCAGCGCCGCGTAGGCGGCGCCGGTGCCGTGGCGACCGGTTCGGGTCCGCACGCCCGAATCCCGCAACACGGCCCGCAGGGGCGCGACCCGATCCGGGCGACCGGCCAGCATCGCGGCTCCACCCGGCGGGCGATAGTAGGTGATGCGCTCAGGGCGCTCGGTGCCGAGCGGGGCGGACCAGGCCAGGTCCGCGACACTCAGTGCGACCAGCTGACTTTCGGGCCAGACGGCCGCCAGCACGGGCCGGTCGGCGAGGTTCTGATCGAGGGCGACGATGGTGCTGTCACCTACGGACCCACCCAAAGACCGCAACCATGGGCCGGTCAATGCTGTCGAGTCGACCATCAGCCAGACGCTGTGCCAGTCGGTGTCGGCGACCGCGGCCGGATCGGTATAGACGCGTGCCGGTTTCACCGATGCGGTGGCAGGGCTTCGCATTCGGCGCAGCCTCGTCACGGACACTCCCCCGCGCACCTCGCGTTCCTGGCGGGGCTTGACCAGGTAGCTGATAGTCGCTGCGCCACGCGCCAATTCGGCTCCGTAGACCTGTCCGAGCGCCCCGGCGCCCACGATCAAGATGTCCATGCCAACCATTCATTCATCGAAACATTTAGATTTATGGATGTTATTGGTCTTCTCCGTGGCATGCAATCCGAGGCCTGGTCGCGGTCGTGCGCCGAGTTGCGCAGTAGCGGAGTGTATTTCGCCAGCAGTTCGCCGGGCCGACCACAACCTGACTGCGGATTGTTTTGGCATCGATGGGGGCGGCCACGCGTAGCCTGGACGGCATGGGGGAATCGCTGTACCAGGACCTCGCCGACGCAGGTGGCCTCGAGGCTGTTCTTCGGGCCGCGTGTCCCGACTGCGATATCAAGATGAGAGCTGCCCTAGGTGCTTCCGGCGGCTTCGCGGCCACGGTCAGCAAGCACGACCGCGCCGTGTACGTCATACCGCTTGTGCAGCAACGCCTTTTCCGCGTGCGACATAAGCTGCGGTCCGGTATCTGAGCTATCTCGCTACGACGGATCTGGCAGAGGTCACCGGATCCGCTGCGGTCTGGCTCGACGGCGCCACCGCGCGAGAGTTGGCCAGCGCGTGGCCCTTCGCCGACTTCATCGGCATCGCCGACGCATACGAGAGCGGCGACCGGATCGAGTTCGCGTGGCAGTGGCGCCGCGCATACGACATGTACGGCTTGGGCGAGTTCGTCGAGGCTGCAATGGAAGTGCCGCGGTTGCGGCGGATGTACCCGTTCACGTCGCTGTCCTGGATGTCGTTTCGTCCGACCGCTGACGAGTACAGGGTGCCCGGGCCATGGGTGCGGTCGGTTGGCGATGGATGGTTCACCGTCAATGCGGATCAGCGGGTGAAACCCGAGCTCACCTACGACGCCGATGCGGCAGTCCGAGTGTGCGTCGCCGAGATGAACCGCCTCGGCGTGCCGTCCCCCGAGGAACTTCGGGACGCTCGGCTCCGGACAGGCAGAAGCTAGCGGGTGCGGCCTGAGATCCGGCCGCGTCACGCTGACCTCGGGTTCTGAGCCTCGTCCACCGCCCTGCCGGGCGGTATCGTTTCCGGCCATGTCAGATGTGCAGCGGCGCAAGGCGCGTCGCGGCCGCGACCAGATAACGACGACCGCCGCAGGCTGGGGGCCCCCGCGCATCGTCGAACTGGTCGGCTACGCGTTTCTGGTCGCGGGGTGGGTCGCGATGGCGCTCGGACTGTGGTCGACGCCGGCGCCGGATACGGCGTACGTGCTGGATACGAACGACCAGTTCGTCGCGTTGTTCTACGTGTACGGACCGTTGTTCGCCGTGCTTGCTCCGGGCTTGCTCTTCGTCGGCGTCCGGGTGGTGCGGAACCGGGTCGACTCCTGGGTGCTCGTCGGTGCCGGGCTGACGCTGGGTCTGTACACCCAACTCGTCGCTACTCTGAGGTTTCTCACCGACCGTCGGCCTGACCTGCCCGGCTACATCGACGTGAGCCTGATCTGCACCGCTGTCGCGTGTGCCGCCGCGCTCGCGGCGGTTTTCGTGCGCAGGTGGCCCAGCCGCAGTTATCCGCTCTGGATCGCTGTCACGCTGGTCGTGGCCGTGACCGCGGTCGGGCCGCTGATCGCCTCGCACGGCGAGCGGATGGGGCCGGTCGGGTTGCTGTCCGCGCATCCGGAATGCGGGCTCACTATGCCGGACTGGGTCGACGCCGACGGCACGGCGGTCTACACGGGAACCGTCGAGGCCGGGTACCGCCCGGATACGAGGGGCAAGCCCGCGTCGATGGGCCCCGTCCTGGTGACGGTGACACTCGCCGACGGAAGGATGACGACGGCGATATCGCCGGACAATCCCGCGGCGATGGCCGACACGTCGGAGTTGCGACGCAAGTCTCGCTCGTTCGTCACCTCGACGCAGCACGCCGAAGTCCGCGTGTACAGCAGGATGAGCTCACCGGAATGCGACCACGGCACCCGCGTTACCGCCGTGACGTTCAGCGGGACCGCGGCGAAGAATGATGCCGAGGGAAGACCCGTGGACCTGCACCACATCGACGGGAAGCTGACGCGAGTAGTCGACTAAACCACCTCGCCACCGCCGCGAGTGCGAGACACTTCCTCGAGCCGAACCCGCCACCGACCGTCCCGCCGACGACGAACAGACCTCAGCGGCGGGATGGTCGAACCACAGCGCGCACGCAGCAGGAGATCCATGCCAGGCCACCGACTCGTCGAGTTACAGCGGGCGCAATTGAATTCGCGCGACCCCGAGGAGGCGGCGGCGTTCGTTGCCCAGAACTACGTCCAGAGCCGGATCCGCTTCCGGAAAGCCCCGCCCGGCGGGCGAGTCCGCCTCGAGGCCACGATGTGCGGGCAGATCAGCGCCTCTCGGATTCGCAGCACGCTCGGCTACAGCTGCCACCTCGAGGCCCGGCCCGACACCCTCTATTTCGAACAGACCCTGCGCGGACGCGGGCGGATACGCCTGGGCGACTACGACCTGCGACAGCAGCGCGGAACGTTGATGGTGTGCCCAGCCGGCGCACCGATCCGCACCGACTGCGACAGCCACGACGTGAATCTGCTCAACCTCGCCTTCGACGCGCTCGCCGACGGTATCGCACAATCCGGAATCGACTCCGCCGCTTTCCGTTTCACTGCCCTCACCCCCTTGAATTCGCAGCGCCGCCGCTTCTGGTGCCGGCTGTTCGATCTGGTTCATCACGAACTCGCCGGCACCGACTCCCCGGTCCTGACCGAACTCGTGGTGACCAATCTGACCCGCAGCCTCGCGGCGGCGGCCCTGGTGGTCTTCCCCAACACCACCATGGACCAGCATCTGCAATCCGGCCCCGGAGCCGTGGGCGCCTCGGCGCTGGGACGGGCGGTGGACTACCTGCACAGCAACCCCGCTCAGCCGATCACCGTCACCGAGCTCGCCGCGCACGCGGGCACGAGTGTGCGCGCTCTGCAGCACGCCTTCCGCAACAAGTACCAGCGCACGCCGTTGGAATACCTGCGTCACCTGCGGTTGCACCGAGCCCGCCAAGACCTCCTCGCCGCCACCCCCAGCGACGGGCTCACCGTCGCCCGGGTCGCGGCCCGCTGGGGATTCGGGCACCAGGGTCGTTTCGCCGAGTTCTATGCCCGGGAGTTCGGTCACTCACCCAAACAGGACCTGCGACACTGAAAGCCCCCTAGACCGCCGTGGCGGGCACTTCCGGACGCCGCGACCTCCATGCGCGCGCCAGGTCGAGCAACTGCCGGACATCGGTATCGAAGTCGCTGCTGCCGAGAATGGCCCGCTGCGGCGTCATTTCGTAGGCCGGGGCGAGTCCCGCCGCCCGGGCTCGGGTCGCGCACGTGATGCGGTGCGCGTAGTCCTCGACACTGTGCGCGTTCTCGGCGGGCATGTAGGGCGTGAGATGTATCAGCGCATCCCGTATTTCGACGGCCATCCGGAAGGCCCGCGTGGCCGGATCGGCGTCCGGCGCCGGGTGCATCACTATCTCGGGGACCGCGGCCGTGAGGTCCCGCCACAGCGGGTCCAGGCGGCGACAGGCCCGTCCGGCGGAGTCCAGCCGCACAGCCCGGACCAACGCCCTCGCAACCGGGAACGCGGGCACGACGCCGCTGAGCGTGATGCACACCGTGAACGCCAACTCGGCCCGCGGCAGCTGCGGTCCGAGAGGCGGCCAGCCGGTGGCCAGTTGCAGCCCGGACAGAAGTTGAATGCCCAGCGCGAATGCAACACTCACCATTATGCCCACGCCCGCGACCGCCTCCGCCGCGGTGAGATCGGCGATTCTGAACTCGCGCAGAAGCATTCGCAACCAGACCACCGTGTAGAACGCGATCGGCGTGACCGCGATAGAGATGACGAGCCCATCTCCCGTCCGACCCATATCGAGCGGTAGTCCGTCGCTGCGCGCCCCCGCACCCGCGATTACAAGCGCGACCGCCGAGATCAGGGCGACGCCGCCACTCAACCACAGCCGCCGCAGCAGCACAGCCGGGTCGTAGCCACTGCGGCGGATGCAGGCGAGGGCGTAGATATGAGCCGTCGTCAGCGCGACGCAGCCCAGCGCCAACTCCAGCACCGGCCCGGAGGAGTTCGGTGCGGACGCGAACCGGAAGAGCAGCATGGCCGCCGCACCCCAGGCGAAGAGCTGGGTGATGATTCGATCCAGGACCGTGTCACGGCAGAGCAGGAAGCGGCCCACCGCGACGGCCGCGATCCAGACGGTGATCGGCCACGCGACGAAACCGGGAATCAACGATGACACGCGCGGTGCGCCTCCGGTCGAGCGAGATACGTTCTCGCGCATAGTACTCGGCCGTGCGAATTACAGTGGGGTCGTTGTTCGCCTATCACCGACCGCGACGATTGGAAGCCGACATGCAGCGCAGGATTTCCACCACCATTCGAGCAAGCGCCGCGACCGCCCTTGTCGCCGCGGCAATCGCAGCCGGGGCGAGCACCGCTTCCGCGCAGGTCCCAGCGGTACCCACGGATCCGAACGCATCCGCCGACACCATCGGCGGATTCTGCGACCCGGCCAACCCCAACCCGTCGAGCTTCGGCGACCTCCTCGCGTGCATCATCGGAATTTCCTCGTCCGGGTCCAACCGCTGATAAGCGCTGTCTACACCAAGGAAGGCGCTGGCGCCGAGGATGCCGATGCGGCCGAAGGTGTCAGGGACTTCCTCGCCTATCTGGACACCGACCTCGAAGGCGATCTCCGGGCCTATATGTTCCGATTGGAGAATGGTCGATATCCGGGCGCGGACGACCCATTACCGAAGCTGTAGCAGAGGGTCCGAGAGTCGAGGCGGGCAACGCTGAGGTGCACGACGCCGAGAGCGCCGCGAATCAGGCGCTGCTGCGAAAGGTCAACGGCGCGAGTCGAGTTCACCGCCTCCGTGGCACTGCGGTCACCCCGCTGCGGCGGGCGGTTCAGTATCGAGTCGCTCGGTGATGAACTCGCGGAGCCGGTCGATCTCCCGGCGCAACAGCGCGTTCTCCTGCGCGAGGGAAGAAATGACCGCCCGGGCCTTCCCGGTGGAGTCGAATGGGTCGCGCGGCGCCGGGGTGGGGCCCTCCTCGCCGGCGATGGTTCTGATGCGGTTGCGCATGGTCGGCAGGTCGGCGCCCTTGCGCAGCAGCACTCGGGCTGCCACATCCTCGGCCTCGCGGAGCAGGGCGAGCAGGATGTGTTCGGTGCCGATGTAGCCGTGGCCCAGGGCCATCGCCTCCCGCAGGGAAAGCTCCAGTGCCTGCTTCGCGCCCGCCGTGAACGGGATGTGCCCCGATGACGCTTTCCGCTCCCCGCGGCCGACATCCACCTCGACCTCGGCACGAATCGTCTCCGGTTCGATGTCCAGCGATCGCAGTGCCCGCATCCCTACACCGTGCTCGTCGCTGAAAAGGCCGAGCAGCAGGTGTTCGGTGCCGATGTGCTCGTGCCCGCGGCTACGAGCCTCTTCCTGGGCACGAACCACCGTCGCGCGGGCTTGGTCGGTGAAACGTTCGAACATGTGACCATTGTGCACGAATTACGTTGCGAGCCCATCAGTCTCGGCCAGCTGCTCGCCATCGGCAGACCCCGCTCCGCTCGTGCCAGACGCACGGCAATGCCGCTTCGGGTCACCACGACTGCCGTTCAGCACCGGCCAGCTCGATTCGGATCGTTCACAGGCGCCGCCTACAGGTCTCGCATACGGTCCTCGGCCGCCGGAGTGCGGGTCTGCTCGATCCGGCATCGGCTAGATCAACATGGAGCCCATGCGAACACGGTTCCTGGCGGCGATCGGTACCGCCAGCACTCCCGTGCCGACGACATCGGTGTGCGGGCCCAGGGTCTGGGGCAGGACCGACAAGCGGGGTGCGGCGCCCTCCACACCGATGTCCCATTCGGCGCAGGGTTCCTCGATGGTGACCGAAATCTTGTCCTCGGGGAGGGGATCTCGGCCGAAACGGCGGCGCAAAGCATTCACGTCTTGCGGGACGAGAGTGCGCGGAGGTGGTGTGCGGTGGCCGCGGCCGTGGTCGTTTGCCTCCAGCCAGGCGCGTACGGCTTCGCGAGTCGGGATCGGCCCGAGCTCGCCGGGCTGACGGTAATCGACCACACCGTCCTCGATTACGCCCTCGTCATCGCTGACAAAACAATACATACGGATTTCGCCGTTCTCCGCAACGCACCACTCGCTCGCGAAGAAAAACGGATCACCGTAACCCTGTTCGTAGAAATGCGCGGCCCCGAACCGGCGGCTCAACTCGGCACAACGGCTACCGGGGTCGTCGCCGGGAGGCCAATCAGCGACCACCAGTGTCCAACCGTCCAATGCCGGGCTTACAAACGCCTCCGGATAGTGGTAAGGGCTGCTGCCCCAGCCGTCGTCGTAGCGGTAGAGGTCTCTGAACAAGTTGAACGGCCGTCTACCCGGGTCCGATTCGTGTGAGAGGTTGCGCCACGCGGCGAACCCCATTCGCAAAGTGGCCGGTATCGGATCGCACAGTCCGAACGCGTCCAGCACCGCTGCCTGATCGGTCGTGGGCAAGGCGTACCACCCTTGGTACAACACGACCGGTACAGGTGTTTCGGTGGCCTGCTTCATCCGGATCAGCCGGTGCACCAACGCCAGATCAGCCGGATCGAGTAGATGCCAGCCGAATTCAGCCAATATCCCCACTGCCGCACCGCGAGCTCGTGAGGGACGATTGCGCACCTCGCGCAACACACCGACAAGCCCGAGACCTCCCGTGGCGAGAGTCGCGAAGGCTGCCTCGCGAACCCATTCCGCCGAACTGTCCAGCAGTGCGACCAGCGCGGCCACGTGGCGGCATCGTCGCGGGTCCGCGCCTTCGGGTTTCCAACCCCAATGAGGGATACCCGGCTCGGGCTCGGCGGCGGGCGGGAATTCGGGAAACCTGACCCCGGCGGGCACACCCAGAAACTCGGCGAGTCGATCCCGGAATCCGCTGTCATCGGCCCACGCGAACTTGTCCACGAACATCTCGAAATGATTCCAGGGGTAGCGCAGTGTTCGTAGGGCCGCGAGGGCGTCGGGCCAGGCGTAGGCGTGCTCCTCCTCTCGCAGAACTCGCACAGCGGCCCACGCATGACCGAATAGATCGTCCCTGTCATCGTGATCCATCACCGCCCGGGCTTGTCGCCGTAGCGCCGGATCCGGATCCACCAGTAGCCGGCCGAACTCGGTGGCATCCATTGTTCTGAAACCCACACGGGCACCGTAGCTTCGAGCACCGACAGGTACATGACAGATCGAACAGAGCCTAGGGTCGCCAGTTGTCCAGCCCGAAGCGGACGAGATCGGTCATCGCCCGATAGCCCGCGTAGACGTCGCGTCGCGGATCCAACCCGTCCTTCTCGCTTCCGCTCGTGACGCCGATGGCGTAGGGGTCGGCGCCCGCGAAGTACCAGAGCGGGCCGCCCGACCATCCGTCCGAGACGTGGTGGACTGTTTCGTATTCCCGGCCGGGGTCGTCGTTGTCGATATCGCGGATGCCGAGTGCGAAATTGACCGCGGGGCGGCCACCGAAGGTGTCCGGGTACCCGGATGAGGTGTAGTTGCGGCTCTCGATGTCGCTGTCGCCCGCGCTGCGCGTGCCCATCCAGCCGAGTGCGTTGCCGAGCGGCTGGTACAGCCGGCACAGGGCGTAGTCGTAGCCGAAGACCTCGCCGCCCTGTGGCCGGTAGCCGCGGAATTCGGAGACGTAGGAGGAGCCGAAGGGGGTCGGGTTCGGATCGCCGTATCGATACGCGGGGATGAATTGCACCCACCAATTCGGCTGATCCCACGGCATGACGTGTCCGGCTGTCAGGACGAGATTCGGGCCGACCAGGACCCCGCTTCCGCCTGCCGTCGGGGTGTAGACCTTGCCGATCGTGCGCCAGGGGTACGGGAACCGCTCCGCCTCGGCGGCGAAGGCCTCCAGGAAGATTCGATCCTCGGCGAGGCCGGATCGGCGGGCCGAGACCGGATACGGCGCGAGATCGGGGAGGTATCGCTGCTCGACCCATGGCGGGCGGTACCCGCGGAGGTGGGTGTCGTGGCTCGGCGATGCCGTTTCGGGGTCGATTTCGAGTTCGGTCTGTTCGCGTCCTGGAATGGTGGACCTGATCTGACCGTCGGATTCGAGGACTCGCCAATCGGCGGTTGGCCCCGGCGAATCACCGACCTGGAACGCTGTCTTGGGGGTGTAGTCCGACCGGATATAGATTCCGCTGTCCGGTTCGATCAGCGCTGCCATATCGGGCGGGATCGGTTCCGTGGCCGGGATGGGGGCGGCTGTGCGCATCTCCTCCAGCGTCAGTCCGGGCGCCGGACCGGTGGTGGTGGTAGTCATCGGGTCCTCCTCGCAGTGGTGGGCGGTTCGAATGTGACCCGTCGAATTCTTCGCGATTGGTAGCGAAGTGGCATGAGTGGTCGGCTACTCGCCTTTTCGGGCCCACTGCGCCGCCGGGCGCGCGAGAACGGCGTCTTGAATCACGGCCTGATGCCGCGCCCGCCCGGCTGACCGAAACGGAATCAGCCGAAATTCGAGAAGTCCCGCATCGCCAGGGCGAACATCAGCATCGACGCCCCCTGGAAGATTGTCAGGACAACGGCGGCACCGGCGATGAAGGGCGCGGCACGAGCCTTGCCCCCGCGGCCCAGCACTATCGCTATCGACGCCGGGACCAAGGGCCACATGCACCAGATCAGCGGCCCGGCGAAGGTGGCGTGACGCGGATCCCATGGGCAGGCAAAGGTCAGAGCCATCAGGGTCCCGACGCCTGCGACGCACGCGAGAACGAGCGCAACGTGGACCATCCAGTCGGACCGCCGCGACGATCGTGGTGCCGGGCGCGACGGCGACACAGATGAATTCACCCGTTGATGACAGCACTCCCGAGCGGTGCTGTACAGCCCCGGAAGTTCTCGGCACGTACGTACCGAAGTTGTTCCAGCAGTGTGGATCCGATCACGCCGTCCGGAAATCGCGTGGCGCTGGGCTTACCGTCTGGAGATGAGCCGGCCTACGCCTATCTCCGCACCGGGTGACCCGCACTACACGCTGCCCAACGAATGGGACTTCGCCGCCGAACGTCTCGCCCTGCTCGGCGCGGCCTATGACGCGGAAAGTATCGCGCTCGCAGAGCGTTTGGGGGTGAGCGCGGGTTGGCGGTGCCTGGAGGCCGGAGCCGGCGGTGGATCCTTCGCGCGATGGCTGTGCGGGACCGCGCTGCCCGGTGGACGGGTGCTCGCGGTCGACGCCGACCCTCGGCATCTCACCGATCTGCCCGGTCTCGGTGGCGAAGTCGCCCAGCTCGATCTCGTGGCCGGCGAAATCCCCGAGCGGGCATTCGATTTCGTCCACACTCGGTTCGTGCTGCTGCACATCGCCGAGCGAGACCTCGTGCTGCGGCGATTGGCCCGAGCCCTGGCGCCGGGCGGTGTGCTTGTCCTCGAGGAGGGCGACAGGCTCGGTGTGCTCGACCAGATGCCTGGCGCGTTCGGCGAAGTCTGGCGCGCCTTCGCGCGCTCGACCGAGCGGGCGGGCGCGAGTCAATCGTGGGCTCGCGACCTTCCCGCACAGTTGGCGGCACTCGGGCTCGAGGAGGTGCACGCCGAGGCCGATATCCCCATGTTCCGCGGCGGATCGCCGGTCGCCCGGATGTGGAGCCTCACTTGGGAGCAAACCCGCGACAGCTTGGTCACTCTCGGCGTCGCACCCGAGGTGATCGCCGCCGCGCAAGCCGAGCTGGAAGACGAGAAGCGATGGCACTTCGCTCCGCCTACGATCCGTGCGTGGGGCCACCGAACGGGATAGCCCTGGAGCGTCCACGCCCAGCAGGCCGTCTGTCAACTGCTGATTCCCGAAATCAGGGACGCGCGACCAGCACCGGGCACTCGGCATGCTGGATCAGGAAACTGCTGGTGGAGCCGAGCAGCAGACCGCGGAAGCCGCCGCGCCCGCGGCTGCCGACGACGACGAGTTGCGCCGATTCGGACCAGTGCAGCAGGCGGTCGGTCGGAGCCGACACCGAGACGTCGCGAGTCAGGCGGACCTCGGGATATCTTTCGCTCCACCCTGCGAGCTGCTGGGAGAGGACGGCGTCCTCCTCGGCTTGCATGGTCGCGTGCAGGGCGGCGGCGCGGGCTTGATCGAGCACTTCGCCGTAGTGCCATTCGGTCCAGGAGTGGACAGCGACCAGGTCGGTGCCGCGCTCGGCGGCGTGGGCGAATGCCGCGGCGACGGCGGCCGCGCTCACCGGTCCCCCATCGATGCCGACGACGACCGGGCCCGTGGTGCGCGGCTCACCACGGATCACGACGACCTCTCCGTGGGCGCGGCTGGTGACCGCGAGCACGGTGGAGCCGAAGTGGGCGAGCATTCCGGATCGGCCGGTGCCGCCGACGACCACCAGGTTCGCCGACTCGGAAAGCTCGACCAAGAGCTTGGCGGGGCCGAGGTCGGAGATCTCGATGCCGACCTCGAGGCCCGGGGCGGTGTCCAGCGCCAGCCGACGGGCGCGGTCGACGGCCTCTTTCGCCTTCGGCCCGGTGATCTCGCTGATCGGCGCGACGATGCCGGCGGCGGCGACCACGGCCTGGGACACCGCGATGTCGAGTCCGTTCGCGATGAGCAGTCGCCGACCGCGTTGCGCGGCGGTGCGGGCCGCCCACCGCACGGCATGCTCGGCGCCCTCGGATCCGTCGGTGCCGACAACGACCGGCGCGGAGGCGAGATCATGGCGTTCCTCGGGGCGAGTGCTCATGGTGTGCCTTTCGGGTCAGTGCCGGGAGCGGATGATCGCGAGCGGGCAGGGCGTCACCGGCAGTAGTGCCTGACCGACGGATCCGAGGGTCATCCCGGGGAAGCCGCCGACGCCGTGGCTGCCGACAACGATCAACTGGGCCGCCTCGCCGGCCTCGACCAGCGCTTTCACCGGCCGGTCCTCGACGATCACACGGGTCAGCCGCACGCCCGGGTACTGCCCGGCGAAGTGCTCGAGCGCGGTGTCGAGCGTCCGTTCCGCAAGCTGCGGGTTGGGAGATCCTTTGTCGTCCAGGCGATCCCAGGCGTGCACCGCCAGCAGTTCGACATCGCGCCGGGACGCTTCGTCGAACGCGACCTCCAGCGCCCGGACGCTGTCGGCGGAGGCGTCGACACCGACCACGATCGGGGCTGTAGTCGGCGCCGCTTCGGCGTTGGGGACGACGACGACCGGGCCGGTGGCATGCCGGGTGAGCGCCGTGCTGACCGACCCGAGCGCGATGCGGCGGTAGGCTCCCACTCCGAGGGAACCGACGACAACGAAGCGGGCGGTTTCGGCGAGTGCGGTCAAAACCGGAATGGGTGCTTCGTCGATGAGGAATGTCCGGGTCGTGATCCCACCCAGCGGTGCGGCGACGGCAACGGCGGAACGCTCCGCTTCCGCCAGTGCTCGCTCGGCGGTTTCGCGGAACTGATCGTAGTAGAGCCGGGTAGGACTGTCGTCCAGTGGCGTCTCGTAGGGCACGGCGAAGACCAGATGCAGGGGCGCTTTGTGCAGCGCGGCGTCGACCGCGGCCCAGGCGACCGCGGCCGTCGCGGAATCGGAGGCGTCGACACCGACGACGATCGGCCGGTCGATCGTATTGGTGGGCATTCAGCAACCCTCCCCGGAGAAGGTATTCGCTGGTGAAAGGTTATGACTGTGCGACATCGTGACCTCTCGACAGACGTGATCCGGTGCACTCGCATGACGGTGTGCCCACTACGGCAACCGTATGGCAACACTAATCGGAAATAGCTGATCGCCCTACCTTGGCAGCGGATTGTTACCTGCCGCGCACGACCGCGAGTCCCCTTTCGGACCCGGAAACGCCGACGACACGCAGGTGCGACGTTTATGCAGCATTCACAGGGTTATGCGGTTTGGACATGACCAGGACGTGAGTGAGACCTGCATGACCCCATACGATTTCATCGATTCGACCAACGTGGACCCCGCGCTCCATGTCAGCGCCAATCCCCTGCTCACCCTCGCCCGCGAGCAACGAGCCGGACCCGAGGTCTGGCAGCGGTTCGCGATCGCCGAGTTCCAAGCGCTGGAGTTCGAGCGCGTCACCTTCGCGTTCTTGCTCGCCCGCTGTCCACGGCACGCCGCGGGAGAGGTCTTCGAGGGAGCGGTCACCGAGATGGCCCAAGTGCGAACTCACCTGCTGCACAAGGTATGTCCCGCGCTGGGGACCGCGGAGAAGAGCCTCGCCGAGGCCGCCCTCTCGCCGGAGGTCAAGCAGTTGGCCGAATTCCAGGCGTGGGTGGCCTTTCACGCCGGTCCGGGCGAGGCGGCGTTGTCGATGTGGGCCGACGGAGTCCTCTGGGCGGCCACGACAGGCGCTTGGGCCGAGATCCTGCGCGGCGACGACCGGGCTCCGGCGGAACTGATCGAGCACTTGGACGACGGCGCCGACTACGCCGAGGGCACCGGCGCGGAGGCGATCGCGCCCGTGATCGCCGCCGGGCTCGAGCACGGTGAGCAGGCCGCTCACCTCACCCGCTCCGCGAATCGCGTCGACCAGGTGATGCGCACCTGGTGGTCCTTTGTCGCGCACGGCGACGATCCGACCCACTGACATCGCGAGCCGCCGTTTTCTGGCACGGCGGTTCCGCTAGGAGACGTCGATGACCGCACCCCACAGGAGCATGTTCGGACCGGCCTTCACCTTTCTCGGTGTTCCCGCGGTGGAGTTGTCCGATCTCGATCCGGCCGACGTGGTGATCCTCGGCGCACCCTTCGATGCCGGCACCTCACACCGGCCCGGAGCCCGGTTCGGGCCCAACGCGATTCGCGGCGCCGACTGCGCGCCCTGGGACGGCATGCGCCCGCACCTGGCCCTGCGCGTCGACCCGCTGACCGACTTGCGCGTGGTCGACGGCGGCGATATCGAGATGCCGCCCGGCGACACGGCCGAGAGCATGCGCCGCCTGCAAGCAGCTGTCGCCACGGTGCTGTCGGCCGGCGCCGTCCCGGTCGTGCTCGGCGGTGATCACACCATTTCCCTGGGCACGATGCGGGCCCTCGCGGCGCATCGCCGCCCGGAACGGACCGCGCTGGTGCATTTCGACGCGCACGCCGACACCGACGACACCCAGTTCGGGCTCCGGGAGGCGCACGGCACGCAGATGCGGCGCCTCGTCGAGGAAGGCGCCGTCGCCGGCGCCGATCTGATCCAGATCGGGCTGCGCGGCTACTGGCCCGCTCCCCCGGCCCTGGAGTGGATGGCGGCCAACGGCCTGCGCTCCTACGAGATGAGCGAGATCGGGGCCCGCGGGCTGCCCGCGGTGCTGGCCGAGGTCGTCGCGACCGCGACCGCACACGCGAGCGCTGTGCATCTCTCGGTCGACATCGACGTCGCCGATCCCGCCGCCGCGCCCGGCACCGGCACGCCCGAGCCGGGCGGGTTCACCTCGCGCGAACTGCTCGACTCGGTCCGCGCCCTCGCTCAGCGACTCCCGCTGGCCGGCGTCGAAATCGTCGAGGTCAGCCCGCCCTACGACCACGCGGAAACCACCGCCTACCTAGCCAATCGCGTTGTCCTGGAGGCCCTCTCCGGGATCGCCTGGCGGCGGGCGCTCGACAACGGAGTCGCCTGGCAGCCCGACCGACCCCTACTCGACAACCGTTCAGGGAGAACCCCATGACACCCACCGACTCCGCGATGAGCCGATTGATCGCGCGGATCGATTCCGGCGCCGGCGATCTCGACAGCACCGGTGATCGAACCCCGATGTACGACGCCACCATCGAGGAGGTCGATGGCCGTGATATTCGCATCGGCGACAAGTGGCTGGCCGACTTCGCCTCCTGCAACTACCTCGGCTTCGATCTGAACGAGGAGATCATCGCCGCCTCGCAGGCCGCGATCGAACGCTGGGGCACGCACCCGAGCTGGTCGCGCCTGCTGGGTAATCCGGCGCTCTACCCCGAGATCGAGGAACGGCTCACCGACCTCCTGCATGCTCCGGATTCGCTTGTCCTGCCGACGATTACGCTCATCCACACCGCTGTGCTGCCGATGCTCGCCGAGGGCGGCGGCATCCTGCTGGACCGCCGCGCGCACAAAACCCTGTTCGACACCGCGGTTATCGCCGAGAATCGGGGCAGCTACGTCGAACGGTTCCGTCAGGAAGATCTCGACGCCTTCGAAGATCAGCTGCGCGCGGCGCGTGGCGCGATCGGCCCGGACGGGCCGTTGCTGGTCTGTCTCGACGGGCTCAACAGCATGACCGGCAATGTGCCGCCGTTGGCGGATATGCTCGCGCTCTGTGAGCATCAGGGCGCGATCCTGTATGTCGACGACGCGCACGGATTCGGGGTGCTGGGCGAAAACCCCTCGCCCACGCTGCCGTACGGCTATCGAGGCAACAGTGTGGTCCGTCACCTGGGGCAGGGGTACGAGAATCTGATCCTGGTCGGCGGATTCTCCAAGGCGTACTCCGCGATCCTGGCGTTCATCGCGCTGCCCACCCCGCTCAAGGAGAAGCTGAAGTACAGCGCGCCGCCCTATCTGTATTCCGGTCCCTCGCCTACCGCGTCACTGGCCGGAGTGCTGGCGGGATTCGATGTCAACGACCGCGACGGTGATGTGATCCGCGCCGACCTCTACACCAAGACCCGCCGCGTCCTGGATCATCTCGGCGCGCTCGGCATCGACACCCCGAACGTTTCCGGGTCGCCGATCATCGAGATCCCCGTCGCCGATCCGGACACCGTGCCCCAAGCGGCGAAACTGCTGTGGGACAACGGTATCTACGTCACGCTGGCCGCCTATCCGCTGGTTCCGAAGAAGGAGGCCGGGTTTCGCGTCCAAATGACCGCCGCCAACACGACCGAGCATGTCGAGCGGCTCTGCGACGCCCTGAGTCTGCTGGTCGAGCGGAGCATCATCACGACCGGACCGGACGGGGCCGATGACTGACGTCACGGTGACGGTGAACCGCGAGCAGCATCACCTGTGTGCGCCGGTGAGTATCGCCGGGTTCCTGCACAGCGCCGGCTATCGGGCCGACGCGGTCTCGGTGTCGGTCGGCGGCCGGCTCGTGCGCCGCGCCGACTGGCACGACTATGCGCTCACCGACGGGCTGGAGTTGTGTGCGATCAGCCTCGGGGCCGGGGAGACGCGGAGTCGGGGCGCGGATCCGTGGCGACTGGGCGAGGCGGAACTGGAGTCCCGGTTGATGTTCGCGATTCCCGAGGACGCGGATCTCACCTATCTGGCCGCCGTCACCCAGGCCGCGGCGATCCAGTCCGCGACCGTCGAGGCCAGTCCCGAAACCCCGGAGGTCCTGCGGGATGTCGTGGATCTGCTGCTGGATCAGGGGGTGCAGATCCTGCCCCATACTTCCGGCTGCCGAGCTGCTCGGGCCGCCGTCGAGGCGGCGAGGCACGGGGCCGACATCGTCGGTGCTCGCCGGGTGCAACTGATCGTCACCGGCGGTGAGCTACCTGATGCGCGCGAACTCCGCAGGGCGGCTGCGCGTCTGGTCGACGACGGATTCCACGTCTATCCTCGCCTGAACGCTGATGCGGAACTCGCGGCCGAACTCGTGGCGCTCGGCTGCGCCGGACTCGTCCTGGAAGGATCGCCCAGCGGTTCCGGGCGGGGTATCGCCGACGTCGCGAAGTTCGCGGCTGTCCTGGACCGGGTCGACGTGCCGGTGATCCTGGGCGCGGGCACCGGTACGGCGGCGCACGCCTGTCAGGCGATGGAGATGGGTTGCGCCGCAGTCGCTTCCACGATTGTCTTTCGGGCGGTCGATCAGGCGGGCGCGGCGGCCGCGCTGGCGCTGGCCGTCGCTGCCGGGCGGGGGGCGTGGCTCGCCGAGCACGCGCGGTAGTTCACTCGGCCGCGATCGGGAACGGGGCCGTCACCTCGAAATCGCGATCGATCGCCTCGACAAGAGTGGATCCGTTGTCGCCCAGACCGATACGGTCAGCCCATCGCCGCACGAGCGGCAAGAACGCGACCAGGTCTCGATGCACGCCGTTCAGCAAGCCCGGCAACAAGGGGCGCGGCACGACCACGCTTTCCGCGGCGCGACGGTGCGCGCCGGTGTCCTGCCAGACGCGCAGCTCCTCGACACCGATCTCGACTTCGGGCGTCGGGTCATGCCCCAGCCACGGCGACCTTCCTCCGAGCACAGCGGCCCAGGTGCGCCAATCCTCCAGCCCAGCACAACATCCCGGAGTCACCACTGCCCCGGTGACGGTGTCGGTCACACGGAGGCCGCCGCAGAGAATGAGGTCCTCCGCGGCCACGATCTGAGCCACCCACCTCCTGGGGGCTCGCGAATTCCGTGGGCTCGAGCGCACTCCTCAGCCCACTCACGAACAACCCGACTTCAGCGTCCGAACAATCACCGTCGAGCGGAATCCAGGAGTACGGTTCGGCCGAGGCGACCGGCCACAGCTGTGGCGGTTCGAACTCGAAGTTCGGTACCTCGATGACGGCTTGCATCTTGATCAGTCGAACACTGAAGCAGAGCCACCCCCGTTCTTTCCTCTGATTTTCGGTGGCCTGCCGACTGAGCACGAGTGCTTCGGCTCACTCGTCGCCTGCGCCGAGGAACTCCTCGCGCTCGTATCGCCAGCTCTGCAAATAGGGATAGGACGTGTCGACGGCGTGCGCTGCGCGGACTGCGCGGGCCGGTTCGGCGAATTCATCGGCGCCTTGGCGGACGAGAGTCTGGTGGAAGCCGGCGTGGCGGTCCCGGAAATGGCTCATCCACAGCATGACGAGGTCGTCGTCGGCGTCGAGGGTCATCACCGGAGCCGCCGAACCGCTTTGGCGCCTTTCGATCTCCCAGCCACCTCCACTACGCGGTGTCGCGACGAATTCGGGTTCGCTACCCCACGTCCATCCGCCGCCAGGTGTTTCCCGGTGCCCGTCGGTCCGAAACTTGGCCAGGGCTCCGGCCAGCGCGGCGGGCGTCCATGGTGCCGGGAAGAAGGTGCAGAGGGCGATCGAGAGTTCGGATCGGGACAGGTCCCGCGGATGTGCGTCCAAGGTGGCCGCGTCCCACCGTCCGGGTTTGTCGCCCAGTAGATCGATCAGCACTCTGGAGGCGAACGAGGGCGAGCCTTCGTCGACCAGTGCGATATGCAGCTGGAGTTGCATCAGGAAATGTCGCCGATCCGTCCGGGTCACGAAGGGCGGTAAAGGTATCGAGGCCACGGTTGGTCGGCCCCAGGGTACCGATGGGGGAAGATCTCGCACGGCTCATTATGCGGGCGCGGCGCCATCCCCGCTCTCAGCGCCCTGCGCGGTAGCAACGCCCACTAGCCTGCGCTGGGCATTTCTTGATCCCGCGGCTTCGGTGACCAGCGGGGACATGGATGATGTTGCGGTGGATTCAGAGGAAATCAGGGCCCGCGCCGGTGAACTGGCGGCGCGACTCGGGGTAGGAGCTCCGCAGGTTCGGGCAGGGGATGTACCGGAGTGGATTGCGGAAGGCGCACGGGTAAAGCTCGAGCGAAAGGGGACGGTTCTCGTTGTGGGTTCCGGTTTTCACGAGCATTCCCCGGCGGAGCGTGAGGCGGTATTGGCCAGCGTGCTCGTAATAGCCGATCTGTATCGCAATGCCCGCTGGAAACCGTTCATGGTTCTTCCGGTCGTATTCGTGCTGGCGCTGCCCGCGGGTTATTTCACCGGCCTGCAAGGAATTCCGAGCGGGCCGGTCATGGTGGCGGCCGCCGCTCTCGGACTGCTCAGCTATTTCGCGGCCTTCATGGTCTGGGGCAGGCAGCTCACGTATCGGCACGATCGCCGGGTGGCGGAGTCGATGGGGCGCGAAGCTGTCGAGCGACTCCTCGGGCTGGACGAGCGCAAACGTCGTGAACTGCGGGGATGGCCACGAATGTATGTCCGGCTGCTGGCCCCGACCGAGAGCCGGCGGGCCGAGCGGTTGGGTGTGCTCCTCGGGCGAGCCTGACGCCGATACCCCGGAGACGACACGGGGCGAGGATCGTGGGCCATATCCGCCCCGCGAGTCGCGGTAGGACAGACTGGGCAGGTCCCGAGCTCGATCGCCCTCCGACATCGAGGCTACCGATGCCCCTGATCTCTCCAGGCTCTGCGCTCAGCGATCTTCCCCAGTACCCCGCCGGCACCTCGTTCGGGCCGGATATCGATGGCGCGCACCGGGTTCTGCTCTCCGATGCGCCCGAGGAGCACAAGCGGGCGGCGTTTCTGGAGTGGGCGGCGCGCCACCAGCCGTGTGTCTTCGGGCGTCTGGCCACCAAGGCAGGGCCCGCCGCGCGCGGGGTGCGGATGAATATCTGCTGGATCGGCGACGACGTGCTGGACGCGGGGGCCGAGGCGGTCGCCGAGCGCATCGCCGCCGACCGCGGTACCTGGAAGGAGCAGGCCGCGACCGGATCCACCAGTGCTTTTCTCATCGTGTTCAACAGCCGCCGACTGGCCTGGGCGCTGCCGGGCCCCGAGCTGACGGCGGTGTGCCTGGACCTGGCCTCGCTGTATCTGGTGGAGCACGCCCCGATCCGGCCCGACCTGATCTACACCGAGGCCATTCCGCTCCGGGACCGGGACGGCGGGCTGCGGCTGTTCAAAGGCAGCGTGCAACTGTTCCACACCGGCGCGCACCTGCGCCGCCACCACGACCGGCGCATCCCCGGTGGGGCGATGATCTCGGTCAATGGTCCCGGGCACTACGCCAATTCTCTTGTCGCGCAGGGCTTGTGCCCGAGCCTGGCGGAATCCGCGCCCATGGTCCGGCGGCTGGCGGCGCGCTCCATCGGGGCCGGCGGGCTCGGGGACGATCGGGCCCGGTCCACCACCTGGCATCGCGAAGGCCCGCCGGGCGAGCGTGACAGCGCGCGCTGGTTCGCCGCCGCCTACCATCTCGACGTCCTCATCCAGTCCGGCGTCGTGGACAATCCGGCCCTGCGGACCGGGCCGTGCCCGCCGGAGGACATGTGGTCCTGGCTGCACCTGGACTACATCGACGCGCGCCCCACCACGCCCGAGGATCGCACGCACGGCTGGTTCCACGGTGTTCCCGACACCGACTTGCACCGCAACCCCTGGCCGCCGGTCCGCCCGGTCGACGCGCCCGACTTCAACTATTGAGCGAGCGGCGGGTGGTCGAGCACGCGGGGCTTGTATTCGACCAGCTGGATGCTGTTGTCGAAGGTGCGGTGCTCGGTCATGTCGAGGGCGACGTCGGGATAGCCGTCGTAGATGCGCTCGGCACCGGTGGCACCGGTGATCACCGGGAACATGACGACGCGGAAGCGGTCGACTAGGCCGGCGCGGAGCAGGGCGCGGGCCAGGCTCAGGCTGCCGATGGTGCTGAGCAGCTGCGAGCCGCTCTCTTTCATCGCGCGCACCGCCTCGACGGCGTCGTCGCGGACGAGGGTGGAGTTGGCCCAGGTCAGTGGTTTCTCGAGCGAGGAGGAGAACACGATCTTGGTGGCCTGGGTGAGTTCGTCGACCGAGGCCTCTTCCTCGGGGCGGAACTCGTCTTGGCCGTCCGGGACGTCGCCGGCGGCGAAGCCCGACATCAAGCGGTAGGTGTTGGCGCCCATGAGGTAGGTGACCTTGGGCTGTTCTCCGAGCCAGGCGAGGTATTCCGGGCCTTCGAGGCCCCAGAAACCGGGCCAGCCTTCTCCCGAGGCGTAGCCGTCGAGGGAGGTGATGAAGTCGACGAGAAGCTCCGGCATGGCGATGTCCTTTCCTAGGGTGTCATCACTGTTGACCGGTCGGACGCCGTGAACTCATCGGCCGCGCCGGAAACTCAGAACCTCGCCCCGGGAAGTTTTCCGGCCTGCCGGATCCACGACGTGAGTTGTTTGCGGTCCAGCTCGTCGCCTTCGTGGATGTCGAGATAACGGACCCCGTCGTGCTTGGACGCCTTGGGCGGCATCGGGTCCAGCGAGGTGCCGGTGAGAAACGCCACCTGCACGTATCCGGTGAAGCAGCGGAACGACAGGAACCAGCCCTCGTCCAGGCCGTAATAGGGCTGATTCCATTTCACGGCCTTGTGGACGCCGGGAACCGTTTTCCCGATGAGGTCGTCCAGGGACTGTCCGATCGGCCGCTTCCATTCGGGCATCGCGGCGATATAGGCGCGCACGGGTTCCTCGCCTTCGCCCTTGGGGATCTGCGGGTTGCCGCCCGAGAGCAGCTTGGGCTTGCCGGTGTCGGTCATGGTCTACTCCGATGGTTGCCCCCAGACGAATCCGTCGGGGTCGGTGAACGCCGCGGCGTCGGTTCCTACCCGGAGCCGGTGCGACCCGCTGCCCTCGGCGGGAATACCGGCTGTTTTGGCCAGCGACTTGTGCTTGTTGAGGGTGAGCTTGACGGGCCCGGTGTCGAGTTCGACGTATTTGCGGCCGTAGCTTTTCGTGACGGTGAAGCCGTGTTCGGTGTAGAACTGCTTGCTCGCGGACACGTCGGCGACGCCGAGCTGGAGCACGAATTCCTCGATCTGCGCGGTGGCGGGACCGGTGTCCTTCTTCGATGACGACGCTACTGTCCAAATCGTACCGTCGGGCGCCTGGACGGCGCCGCCGTAACCCCAGAGCGACTTCGTGGCCGGACGCAGCACCGTGGCGCCCGCCGCGGCGGCGCTGTCGATGAGCCGCCGCACGGAAGCGGGATTGGCGACGACGAGCGAGAGGGTGAAGCCGCGATACCCGGAGGTCGGCGCCGAGGACGCGCTGACGCGCACGCGCTCGGCGACCTCCGGGAATGCGGCGGCATAGAAAGCTGCGGCCGTCGCGGTGTCGGACACCTCGACTGTGACATTTTCGATGGTTGACATGGGTTTATTCTAGGAAGCCCCGCTATGCCGCAGCTTCTCGATTCCTGATCGGTTCCTCGGCCGGGCTACCGGGTGGAGACGAGTTCGGCCTCGAATTCGTAGTGCCGCACCCCGTGGACGAACGCGGTGTATTCGCGCCGGTCGAACAATAAGGTGGTGCTTCCGATCGCGGCCCGGCACCGGGGTGCGGCGCTGAATGCGTAGAGGCCGTCGGCATTTCGGGTGACGATCAGCGCTCCGGTGATCGGGGCGCCCGCTCGGATCGCCTGCTGGAACTCTTCGAACTGCGCGTGGTCGAGAACCAGGCATTCCGCGAGTGGGACCGGTCGAACCGCGGGGCCCGCGAGTTTGTCGTCCCAGAGCAGAGTTCGGTGGTTGTCGCGGTAGACCATGACACATGCCTGCTGGGGGGAACTGGCAGTCGCCTTGCGGAACTGGGCGGCGGTCGGTGTCGGCAACAACATGGTGGATCCTTTCGAACTGTGCTGCCGGCCTCGGTGCCGGCAGCACGGGTGCGCGCTACGGAAGGCTTCCGACGGCGGCGAAATTGCAGGGGCGGGCATAGTCGCCGTCGTCGACCGGCTGCTCCGGTCGCCAGTCCGTGGCATAGGTGATGCCCGGCTCGGTGATGGCCCACCCGTCGAAAAAGGCCTGGAACTGCTCGCGGGTGCGCAAGGTGACCGGCGTGCTGGCATCGGCGAACACGGCGGCGCCGGCGGCGACCTGCTCTTTGATCTTCGGGCCCGCGTCCTCGAGGGAGACGTGGGTCATCGCGATGTGACTGCCGGGGGCGAGCGCGTCACGCAGGTGCGCGACGATCTTGCCGGGTTCGCTGGCGTCGGGGACCCAGGGCAGCACCGAAACCAGCAGCAGCCCAACCGGTTCGGAGAAATCGATCAGCCGCCGGGTGTCGGGGTGGGCGAGGATGCGGGCGGGGTCGCGCAGGTCGGCGTCGACCATCGCCGCGGTGTCGGTCACGCCCTGCTCGTGCAGCAGGTCGCGGGCGCGGTTGATCGCTTCCTCGTCGTTGTCGACGTAGACGACACGGCTCTCTGGCGCGAGCGCACGGGCGACCTCGTGGGTGTTGCCGCCGGTCGGCAGCCCCGACCCGATATCGAGGAACTGGCGGATTCCGGCGCCGACCATGTAGCGCACGGCGCGGGTGAGGAACCGGCGATTGTGCTGGGCCCACATCGGATAGAACGGAATGTCGGCGTAGAGCCGGTGGATGAACGGCAGATCCGATTCGAAGATCACCTCGCCGGTGACCATGTGGTGGTAGATGCGCGCGGAGCTGGGCCGGTGGGTGTCTATCGGCCGAGCTTCGAAGTCGTTGTCGGACATTACTTTTCCTCTGCTTTTCGCTGGATGGTCGGGCGGCTGCGTAGTCCACGGGCGAGGTGCTCGATGAACTGGCCGGAATCGTGGGGACTCAGGGCGGTCATGGCCAGGCGGTTGAAGATCTTGTCGCGGATGGCGACAGCGGGTTTGTCGTCGATGTAGCGGATCTCGCCCTGGGCTTCGACGACGGCCATCTCGAGATCGCCCGCCGTCCCCGGGGAGGGCACGCGGACCAGGATGTAGCGGTCCTCCATGCCCGCTCCGGGCGCCTGGTGGGTGAAGGGCATGATCTGGATCTGGATATTGGGACGGCGGCCCAGCTCGAGCAGGTGGGTGATCTGGTCGAGCATGACCGCGTCCCCGCCGTAGGTACGGCGCAGGCAGGATTCGGACAAGATGGCGTGGAACTCGGGCGCCCCGCGCCGCAGCAGGATCCCCTGGCGCGCGATGCGGGCATGGACGTAGTCGTCGACGGTGAGGGCGTCCGGATCATCCGGATCGGGTTGCAGCGGTTCGTGCAGCGCGCGGATGTAGCTCTCGTGCTGGAGCAGGCCGGGCACGATCTCGGCGCCGGTCTCGCGCAGCCGGTCGGCCACGCTCTCGAGATCGACGAGTAGTCGCAACTCCTCGATGTAGGCGCGGCGGTAGCCGGAGTTCCAGAATCCGCGCCGATGGCTGTCCTCGCGCAGGTCGAGCAGGATCCCGATGTAGTCGTCGTCGGTGACGCCGAGCTGTCTGACCAGCTGGTCCAGGGCCTGGGCACTCAGGTTGCCGGTGCCCGCGATCACCGCCGCGATTCGCGATTGACTGACCCCGATCAGCTTGCCCGCGTCCGCCTGGGTGGTGCGGGCCCGGCGCAGCACCGCGTCGACTTCTCGCCCTAGCAGCACTTTTCGTGCGGTTCGTGCCATGGTCCCCACCGTATCGGGATGCGGCGCGGCGAATCTCACCAGTTTCGCTATCCTGATTATCAGGTTAGATTATCAGGCACGATAATTCGGCGAACAAACCGAAGGGTGAGTCCACACTGTGACTTGCCCAGCGGCACAAGAAGAGTGAGCCCACTCATGGATGTCACCGAACCCGCGCGCAGCGGTCCGGATGCCGCGACCTCGGACAGCTGGGGTCAGCGGCTGCGCTTGTTCCGCCGTTCGCATTTAGGGCTCAGCCGTGGGGATTTCGCCGAACTGATCAACGATCGCGCGCGGCGCGACGCTCTCAACGTCGCCTGTTCGGAACGCCACGTCGCCCGCTGGGAACTCGGCGAGGTCCGCAAGCCGAGCAAGATCTACCGCACTTTGCTGACCGGCCTCGGCGCACCGGTTCCGGAGACCGGCGCCCTGCTGCCGCCCGCGACCGGGCGCGGCCGGGAAGCCTCGCGACCACCCGAAACACGCACACTCCGTGGTGGTTCCGGCGCGGACCCGTCCCTGCTGGAAGCCCTCGCATCCGCGGTCGTGGGCTCCCCCGACATTCTGACGCCCTGGCTGCCGGCGCTCGAGGAGCCGAGGATCGGCTGCGGCACAGCCGATCTCGATCTGGCCGCGGTGCGCGATGCCACGGCCGGACTGCGCGAACTCGACCAGCGGCACGGCGGCGGGGCGGTCGCCCGTCCGGCGCTCGAGCTGCTGCGCTCGGCGCGGGTGCTGCTGGCCCGTCAGCGCGGGCACAAACTCGCGCACCCGCTGCTGGTCGCCGCCGCCGATGTGGCGCGGCTGCTCGGCTGGGTCTATCACGACATCGGCGATCAACACCGCGCCCGCCGATTCGCTGTCCTGGCACTGGATTCCGCCCGGCGGGCCGGGGCGGACAGCCTCGTCGCCTCGACCCTCTACGTCTTGGGGCGCATCAGCTTGCTCGAGCGCAACCCCCGGGTCGCCCTGCGCGTGTTCCAGCTCGGGCAGCTGCCGGCCCAGGACGCCGCCGACGGCGGTGAGTCCGCGCGGCTGTATGCCAACGAGGCGTGGGCGCACGCCATGATGGGTGACCACGCCCGGATGCGGACCGCGCTGGCGCGGGCCGAGGCGGGGATCGCCGAGGCCGGAGAAGGTGTCGACCCGTGGGCCCGGGTGTTCGTCAGCCCCGGCGAGTTCGCGGGCATGCGCTCGGTGATCTTCAACGAGTACGCCCTGACCACCCGCGGCCCGGCCGCCGACCACTACACCGCCGCGGCCGTGGACTCCGCTCGCGACTCGTTGCGCGCGGCCGCGCCGGGACGACCGGCCCGCAGCATCCTGTTCGACAACATCACGATCGCCACCGGCATGTTCCGCCTCGGCGAGATCGAGGACGCGCTGCCCTACGCGCGGACCGCCCTGGAGCTGACCGCCCAGGTCGACAGCGGCCGGGTCGGTGAACGGCTGCGGACGATGGCGCACGCCGCGGCCCCGGCGTCCGGGCGCTCCGATGTCCGCGACATGCGCCGGCAGGTGCGCGCCGCGACGTCCCGGGACCGGTCGCACCCAGATGTCCTGTCGAATGTCATTGTCGCAGAGAACATTTGACGGTTTACTCGCGAGTATGACGCGCAGCATCCGCAGAAATGACCACCTGGGCCCGCGCCGGCGTCGACGCGCCGCGGGTGTCTGATGGGCGGCGCGCAGCGGGCCGGGCTCGCCATGACACCGGACCACGGCGCCACGCGCCCGGGGCGGCTGGGCACCGCCGAGGGATTATTGGAATCGCGGCAGTTACTCCTCGCGATCGCCGGGAACATGCGCGGCTCCTCCCCGCTGATCGAGTGGGCGCGCGAACTCGGCGATCTGCACGCGACGCTGGTCACCGCGGCGGTGTCGACCACCCGGCGGCCCGCCGACTTCGACGCGACCGCCACCTACAGCCTGGTCAACACCGTCATCGGGCTGATCGACGAGTGGTCGGCCCGCCATCTGCCCCGTCCCACGCTGGGGCGGCGGCACACGCATTCCCTCGGTGAGGTGATCAGCCACATGGCCGAGACCTACGCCCACGTGCAGTGGACGCTGCGGCACGCGCGCAGCGCCGAGCAGCAGCACCACGCGACGCTGCGCTTCGCTCAGGTGCAGGAGGGGTACGCCGATCTCGTCGAGGAGATCCGGACATTGCGGGTCATCCTGCCGATCGGCCCGGCCTAGGCTCGAGACGCCGGACGCCGGGATGCGTGTCATGGACCGGAAGAGCCTGCGCGAGAGGGAAGACTCTCGCTATGTCCAAGCCACAGCGGGTTCTCGAGGTAGTGCGGGCCGCCGAGGACGCCATTCGCCCGAACTACACCGGGGTGGTCGTCGGCGCGATCTTCTTCGCCTGGTCGGTCTCCCCGTCGCTGCTGCCGCGCACCTGGTTGTTCCAGGGGTTGGTCAGCGGCATCAGCGCGGTGATCGGCTACGGGGTGGGGTGCGTGCTGGCGTGGGCGGTGCGCAAGTGGGTGTGGCCGCGGCTGCCCGCCCGGGCCCGGGCCCGCACCCGGTTCTTCCTGCGCACCTCGGACCGGACGCGCCAGCTCACCAAACTGGTGATCGTGCTCGGCGCGGCCATCGGCGCGGCGGCCATTCTGGCGCGTTCGGCGCGCTGGCAGCGGGACCTGCAGGTCCTCATGGGGATGGAGCCGGTCGACACCTCCAGCTATCTGCGCGCCGAGTTGCTGGCCGCCGCGACGGTCGCGCTGGTCATCGGCGTTTACCGGATCGTGCGGTGGCTGATCCGGGCCGTCGTGCGGGTGCTCAATATCGACTGGCGGATTCCGCGCGCCGTCGCGCTGCCGGCCGGATTTCTGGTGGTGGTCGTACTGAGTGTGCTGCTGTTCCAGGGCGTGCTGGCCAAAGCCTTCTTCTCCGTGGCGAATTCGGTGTTCAGCGTGCGCAACAGCAACACCTCCCCCGCCGCCGTGCAACCCGTGCTGCCGGAGCGCTCGGGCAGCCCGCAGTCCCTCGCGTCCTGGAACACGCTGGGTTCGGAGGGGCGCTGGTTCGTCTCGTTCGTGCCGAGCGCCGAGCGCATCGCGGCGGTGACCGGGGCGCCCGCGCGGGAACCGATCCGCGTCTACGCCGGACTCGAATCGGCCGAGGACCCCGAGGCCATCGCCGATCTGGTGGTGGCCGAACTCGACCGGACCGGCGCCTTCCAGCGCAAGGTCCTGGTGCTGGTCACCACCACCGGCACCGGCTGGGTGGACTCCACCACCGCCGAATCCATCGAATACCTCTACGGCGGCGATTCCGCGATCGCGGCCACGCAGTACTCGTATCTGCCCAGCGTGCTGTCGTTCCTGTCGGACAAGTCCAAGGCCGCCGAGGCCGGCCGGCTGCTGGTGCACGCGGTGCACGAACGCTGGGCGCGACTGCCGCGCGAGGCGCGCCCCGAATTGCTGGTCTACGGCGAAAGTCTGGGCTCGCAGGGCTCCGAGGCCGCCTTCACCGGACTCGACGACATCCGCACGCTGGTGGACGGCGTGCTGTGGGTGGGGCCGCCCAATTCCAATCGGCTCTGGAGCCAGCTCACCGCGCGCCGCGACCCGGGCACGCCCGAGATCCTGCCCATCTACGCCGACGGGCTGATCGTCCGCTTCGCCGCCGACGCCGCGAATCTGGGCCGCCCGGACGGGCCCTGGGTCGACCCGCGCATCGCCTACCTGCAGCACGCTTCCGACCCGATCGTCTGGTGGTCGCCGGATCTGCTCTTCGAACGACCGGATTGGCTGCGCGAACCACGCGGCGCGGATGTCTCCCGGTCCATTCGCTGGTGGCCGGTCGTCACCTTCTGGCAGATCAGCGCCGACCTCGCCCACGCGCAGAAGGTGCCTTCCGGGCACGGGCACCGTTACGGCACCCTCGTACTCGACGGGTGGGTGGCGGTGGCGCAGCCGCAGAACTGGAATCGCGACCTCGAGCAGCGGATCCGGCAGGCCCTCGTCGAGGATTCCGACTGGGAGATCGCGCACAAGTAGCGGCTCAGTCCGGCTCGGCGGCGGCGAGCACGCGCCGCGCCGCCGCCGGGTCGGCGAGCGGATTTCCGGCGTGCACGGCGGATTCCGCCAGGATTTCGCGCAGGTCGGACTCGTCCAGACGCGCGAACCGCATGGACCACGCCGCGTAGCGACGCCGCGGGGTCACTGCGCGCTCGCTCACGGTCAGGTCGGTGTGCAGCTCGTCGCGCTGGATGCGGGCGTAGGTCTGTTCGACCGCGTCGCGCTCGCCCTCGAGCACCTGCACGAAACCCGCCCGAGCCGGGCCGTAGCGCAGGTAGACCAGCAGACCGGTGACGTCGTCGGCCGCGTTGCGGGCCCGAGCCCGCCCCAGCAGGGTCTCCACCTCGTGCTCGCTCAGGACGAAACTGGCCGTGCTGGAGTAGGTGAGGGTGTAGGGCATACAGATTCTGTAGCACGGGTCGTTACGGCTCGTCGGCTTCGGGCGGCGCGATCTGCGAGCAATGCCTCAGCAATGTCGGCGAAACAGCTCGGCAACGTGACCGTGGTGAAGTGCTCGCAGCGGAATATGTTGCCCGGCAATCACTCTAACCGGAGAGGCCGAGGCGGCGATTCCGATCCAGCGCTTGCCCGGAACACGGAAGTAGGTTGCTATGACGATGCTGCACCTGAGGTGCTTCGCTGTCACCGGCTCGGTGGCGGCGGCGTGATCTTCCAATCCTGCTGCACCCCGGTCGATATCGCCCACCTGCTGCGCCGCCGCTACGGGCTGCCGGTGGAACTGGCCGACAATCGGCCCATGCTGCGGTGCGGAACGCGAATCGGCGCGGTGGACATGCCCGCCACACTCGGACGCCGGGTCCGCACACTGCTGCCCGCCGAACCGTCGGTGCCCATCGTGAGCACCTCGCGGGATCGGCGATGGACGTTCCTGGTCGAACCGGCGCACCCCGGCTGCCCGGACCGGCTCGCCCCGCACCAGGTCGTGCCGCGCCCGAGCGGGCGGGTCGTGCTGCTGCCGGTGACGCACGCGGGGCCGGGTTCGTACTGGGCCTCCGAACCCACGCCCGGCCCGCTGCGACTGCCCGGTCAGGCGACGGTTCTCGAGGCCGCGCGGCGGGTGGTCGACGCGGAGGACACCGACCGGCCGGGTACCGGCGACGCCAACCGGGCCGGGTCGCTACCGGGCTCCGGCTGGTAGACGACTGTGGCGGAGCCGGGACCTACCCGGCGACGAGTTCGGCGCAGCGCTCGCCGACGAGCATGACGGTGATGTTCGGGTTCACCGTCGTGTGCGCCGGGAACACCGAGGCGTCGGCGACGCGCAACCCGTCGACGCCCTTCACCCGCAATTCCGGATCCAGCGGGCTCAGCGGGTCGTCCGCGGCGCCCATGCGGACCGTGCCCACCGGGTGGTAGACGGTGTTGTGGGTGCGGCGGATGTAATCGGCCAGTTCGGCATCGGAGTCGGTGTCCGGTCCGGGATAGAGCTCACGGGCCACCCACTCGGAAAGCGGTGCCGCCGCGGCGATCTCGCGGGCCTTGCGCAGACCGGCGATCATCACGCGCAGGTCGTGCCCCTCGGGATCGGTGAAATAGCGCGGGTCCACGCGTGGCTTGTCGCGGAAGTCGCGCGACCGCAGCCGGACCGTGCCGCGCGAGCGGGCCTGGGTGACATTCGGCGTGAGGCAGAAGGTGTTCTCGGCGGTCGGATAGCCCTGGCGCAACGTGTGCATGTCGAACGGCACGCTGCCGTAGTGCATCATCAGGTCGGGCCGGTCCAGGCCGTCGACGGTCGGGGTGAAGATGCCGATCTCCCACCACTGGGTGGAGCTGCGCACCATCGGCCGCTTGGTCTCGAAGCCGATCACGCCTTCGGGGTGATCCTGCAGGTGCGCGCCGACGCCGGGCGCGTCGAGCAGGACCTCGACGCCGATCTCGCGCAGGTGATCCGCGGGCCCGATCCCGGAGAGCAGCAACAGTTTCGGCGAATCGATGGCGCCGGCGCTGAGGATGACCTCGCGCCCCGCCGAGACCCGGGTGGTGCGGCCGAAGGCGTTGTCGGTGAGTTCGACGCCGACGGCGCGACCGCCCTCGATCACGATCCGCTTCACCCAGGCACCGGTCCGGACGGTGAGGTTGGGCCGGTCCAGATGCGGATGCAGATAACTCACCGAGGCGGAGGCGCGCACGCCGTCGGCGCGGCGGTTGATCTGAAAGAAGTTGGCGCCGTTGACCACCGTGTGGCCGGAGTTGAATTCGGCGCGCGGAATGCCGACGGCCGCGCAGGCGTCGAGCAGGGCGACGCCGCACGGGTCCTTAGGTGGCACGGTCATGATGTGGACGGGACCGCTGCGCCCGTGGTGCTCCCCCGGGGCGTCGTTGGTTTCGATCCGCGGGTACAGCCGGTACACCGAGGACGCGCCCCAGCCGGTGCAGCCGTGGTCGCGTTCCCAGGCGTCCAGATCCTCACGCGGGGCCCAGAAGGCGATGCAGCTGTTGTGCGAGGAACAGCCGCCGAGCACCTTGGCCCGGGCGTGCCGCATGAACGAATTGCCGTTCTCCTGCGGCTCGATCGGGTAATCCCAGTCGTACCCCGATTCGAGCAACTCCATCCAGCGGTCCAGGCGCAGGATGGCGTCATCGCCGACGTCGCTCGGCCCGGCCTCGAGCAGGCACACCGTCACCGACGGGTTCTCCGACAGCCGGGAGGCCACCGCCGCGCCGGCCGACCCGCCGCCGATGATCACATAGTCGAAGTCAGGCATTGTGGCTCCCCTCGGACGCGGCGAACCAGCCGGTGACGCCCGGCCGGAGGTTCTCGTAGACGTGCTTGGGCTCGCGATACTCGGCCAGCCCGGTGGGCCCCAGCTCCCGGCCGACGCCGGAATGGCCGAACCCGCCCCATTCGGCCTGCGGCAGATAAGGGCCGAAGTCGTTGATCCACATGGTGCCGCACCGGATCCGGGCGGCGACGCGGCGGGCGCGCGCGGCGTCGGCGGACCACACCGCGCCCGCGAGTCCGTATTCGGTGTCATTGGCGATAGCGACGGCTTCGTCCTCGGTGGTGAAGGTCTCCACCGTGACGGTCGGGCCGAAGGCCTCCTCGTGCACGCACGCCATCTCCCGGGTGGCGCCGTCGATGACGGTCGGCAGATAGAACCAGCCGTCGTCGAGCGAACCGCTGCCCTGATCACCGGTCGCGAACCGGCCACCGGTGCGGATGACCGCGCCGTCGGCGCGGGCCTGTTCGACGTAGGCGTGCACCTTGTCCCGATGCGCGGCGGAGATCAGCGGCGCGGTCTCGGTGCCCGCGGCGAACGGCAGGCCGAGCCGGATCCGCTCGGCGCGGCGCACCAGTTCGTCGACGAAGCGGTCGTGCGCCGCGGCCTCGACGATCAATCGCGCACCCGCCGAGCACACTTGGCCGGAGTGCAGGAACGCGGCGTTCAAGGCGTTGTCGACGGCGGCGGCCAGGCGCTCGTCGGTGTCGCAGGCGTCGGCGAAGACGACGTTCGGGTTCTTGCCGCCGAGCTCGAGCGCGATCTTCTTGACGGTCGCGGCCGCTTCGCGGGCGATGACCTTGCCGGTGACCAGGCCGCCGGTGAAGGAGACGAGGTCGACGCCGGGGTGCGACGACAGCGGAGCGCCGGCCGTCGCGCCCGCGCCGAGTACGAGATTGGCCACGCCCGGCGGCAGTTCCAGCTCGTGCAGCACCTCCAGCAGCAGGATGGCGGTGTGCGGGGTGAGTTCCGCGGGCTTGAGCACGAAGGTGTTGCCCGCGGCCAGCGCCGGCGCGACCTTCCAGGCCGCTTGCAGCAGCGGATAGTTCCACGGGGTGATCAGCCCGCAGACGCCGACCGGCTCGTAGACGATCCGGGAGTCGATGTCGCGCGAGCCCGCGTCGACGACGCGGCCGGCGTCCTGGGTCGCCAGCTTCCCGAAATACCGGAAACAGTTCGCGATGTCGGTCATGTCGATGTCCGACTCGTAGGGCCGCTTCCCGGTGTCGAGCGTCTCGGCGCGGACGAATTCCGCGCGCCGGGCGTCGATCGCCGCGGCGACGCGCAGCAGCAGGTCGCCGCGCTGCTCGGCGGAGGTGTCGCGCCACGGGCCGTCGTCGAAGGCCCGCCGCGCCGCGGCGATGGCGGCCACGGTGTCGGCCGCGTCCGCCTCGGCGACGATGCCCACCAGGGAATTGTCTGCCGGGCAACGGATTTCGCGTGTCGCACCGGCCTCGGCCGTGCGCCACGCGCCGTCGATGTAGAGCGTCCTACTCATGCGCGGGGGTCCCTTCCGGATCGGGCTGGTACTCGTACTGGTCGTGCTCCGTGCGCCGCAGATGCAGGTAGCCGAGGTGGCGTTCGTACTGATCGAGAATGTCGCCGATGATCTGCTCCCGGCTGTATCCGTTCAGCGAGTAGCCCTGGGACCCCTCGGCGAGATAGACCTCGCACCGAAAGTATCGGTCGCTGGATCGTTGCGCGAGCACCGCGTATGTGGGTGTCGGCGCCGACACCGGCCAGATGCCGTACTCGAATCGGGGCTCGTCGCCCTGATCGACGAGCAGCCGCGGGGACGGCAGCCCCTCGTTGTCACCGGAATCGTCGATGGCCGCGGTCAGGCCCATGCGCTCGAATTCCGCGGTGACCTCCCGCATCGCCGGCAGCACGGTGCTCGCCATGAACTTCCGGGTGGCCGCCGGACCCGGGTAGGACATGGTGCCCAGCAGCCGGCGTCGCCAGTTGTCACCGGTCTGCCCGCGCCCGGCGGCGATGGCCTTCGGCAGCGAGGTGCGGTAGCTGTCGAGTTTGTAGGACTCCTGATGCGTCGAGCGCAGCAGCGCGACGCCGATCAGGGCGAGCATGAACGAGAACGGCAGGCCCATGATGATGGTCGCGTTCTGCAGCGTCGTGATCGACCCACCCGCGCCGGCGAACAGCATCGACAGGGTGAGCAGCCCGATCGCCACCGACCAGGAAATCCGCGTGCCGCGCGCGCAGTCCGACATCGGATCGGGCAGCCGGGAGGTGAAATTGCCCATCACGAGCGAACCCGAGTCGGCGCTGGTCACGTAGAACAGCAGACCGGTGATGGTCGCGACGCCGAGCAGCAGCGTCGCGCCCGGATACTGCTGCAGCATCGAGTAGAAGCCGACCTCGGGGTGCGCGGCCGTCGCCTCGGCGAATTCGCGGTCGGTGCGGGCGATTTCGAGTGCGCTGTTGCCGAAGATCGAGATCCACAGCAGGATGAAACTGAACGGCACCGCCAGCACGCCGAAGATGAACTGCCGCAGCGTGCGCCCGCGGGAGATGCGCGCCAGGAACAGCCCCACGAACGGCGCCCAGGCCACCCACCAGGCCCAGAAGAACAATGTCCAGGTGTCGAGCCAGGTGCTGGGCTCGTTGGCGGTCTCCGGGTTGCGCTCCCAGGCGAAGGTGTCCAGCGTGCGGTCGAGGAAGGTGGCGAAGTAGTCGCCGGCGTTCTGCGCGAGCGCGTTGAGCAGGAAGTCCGAGCGGCCCGCCAGCAGGATGTAGACGAGCATCGCGATCGCGAGGATGACATTGGCCTCCGACAGCCGCCGGATCCCCTTGTCGATCCCGGTCAGCGCGGAGATCGTCGTGACGATCACCGACAGCGCGATGAGCCCGATCTGCGCGGCCTTGCCCTGCTCGATGCCGAACATCTCGTGCAAGCCGTAGTTCAGCTGCACGACGCCGATTCCCAGCGAGGTGGCGACGCCGAAGATGGTGCCGAGCACCGCGGCCACGTCGATGGCGTCGCCCCAGCGGCCGTGCACCCGCTTGCCGAAGATCGGGTAGAGCGCCGCCCGGATGGTGAGCGGCAGGTTGTGCCGGAAGGCGTAGTAGCCGAGCGCGCTGCCCATCAGCGCGTACATCGCCCATCCGGAGATGCCGTAGTGGAACAGCGTCCAGGTCACCGCCTGGCGCGCGGCGTCGTTGGTGGCGGCCGTGCCCACGGGTGGCCGCAGGTAGTTGTAGACCGGTTCGGCGACCGAGAAGAACATCAGATCGATGCCGATGCCCGCGCCGAACAGCATCGCCGTCCAGGTGAACAGGCTGTACTCCGGGCGGGATTCCTCCGGGCCCAGCCGGTAGCGGCCGTACCGGCTCGCGCCCAGGAACACGACCAGGCCGACGATCGCCGTCGCCAGCACGAAATACCACCAGCCGAACCAGGTCGAGATGAAGGTCTTGACCTCGCTGACGACGGACTCGGCGTTGGCGGGGGCGGCGAGGGCCCAGATCGCAAAGGCGAGAACCAGCCCCGCGGCCGTGCAATACACCGGTTTGTTGACCGATCTGACCGCCGGAACCGGGAACGCGGAGTCGGCGAATCCGCCGTGGTCGGCTTTTTCGAGCTTGTCGTCGTGCGGTGGAACGTCGGCGCCGCTCATTCGCTGAATGGTAGCCAGATGGGCGGGCCGGGTGTGTCAGGTCGGGGCCCGTGTCCGGCTGGCCACCCGGCGACCTAGACATCTGTCCAGAGGCTTGTCTACCCTTCTTGCGGACGGTCGATCACCCGCGGGAAAGACGAGATGCGCGATGCCTGAACAGAATCGGTGGCCCGGACCGGAGGTGGGCGACCTGAGCGGGCGTGTCGCCGTGATCACCGGGGCCAACACCGGCATCGGGCTCGAGGTCGCGCGCCGGCTGGCCGCCGCGAACGCCGAGGTGGTCCTGGCCTGCCGGGATCTCCAGCGCGCCCGAACAGCGGTCGACGATATCCGGACCACCTGCGCGAGCGCCCAACTCGCCGTGGTTCAGGTGGATATGGGCAGCCTGGCGTCGATCGCCGAGTGCGCCGAACAGGTGCGCGCCCGATGGCCCGCTCTCGACCTGCTGATCAACAACGCGGGCGTGATGGCGGCCCGCCCCGGCCGCACCGCCGACGGATTCGAAACCGATTTCGGCACGAACTTTCTCGGCCACTTCGCGCTGACCGGGCGGCTCATCGATCTGATCACCGTCGCACCGGCGGGCCGCGTCGTGACCGTCAGCAGCATCACGCACCGGCGGCGGTCGGCGACACTGGATTTCGAACAACTCGACCAACTGGAGCACTTCGACCCGGCGACGGCCTACAGCCGCTCCAAGTTGGCCTCGACGGTCTTCATGGTCGAACTCGGCCGCCGCCTGGCCCGCAGCGGGGCGACGACCCGGTCGGCGGGCGCGCACCCCGGCGGCGTGCGGACCGGCATTCTGCACCACCAGAATCGGCTGATCCGACTGGTTTACAGCCCCCGCTTCATCCGGCTGACGAACTGGTTCACGCAGAGCCCCGCGGAGGGCGCCCTACCCGTGCTGCGCGCGGCCTTGGACCCCGAAACCCGCAACGGGGACTACTACGGCCCCGCCGGGCGCGGCGAGCTGATCGGGCCGCCGGTCCCGGTCGAGATGTCGCGGCGCGCCAGGGACCCCGAGACCGGCCGCCGCCTCTGGGACTTCGCACAGGATCTGACCGGTGTGCGCTTCCTGGAGCATCCGGCCGCACCCTGAGGAACCTCCGAGCCGCGGATGCCACAGCAGAGCTAGGCGGGGACCGCGTCCCACAGGACCGGGAGGTGCAGGGACGAGTTCGCCGCGGTGCAGTAGACGTAGGAGGTCGTTCCCGCGGCCGCGGCGGCGCCATTGAGCAGCCTGCCGTCCGCGCACTGGGCGATGGCGATGAAAGTGCCGCCCGTGCAGGTGATTCCGGCGGTGTTCTCGTCGTTCCAGGTCAGCGCGCAGCCCAGCCACGCGGGGGCCACGCCGTCCAGCGCTCCGTCGTCGGCGGTCGCGGTGCCGGGCAGCAGGAGCGCCGCGAACGCGAGCGCGGAGATCGTCCCGAACTTCGTCAGCTTCATGCGATGACATTATGCTCCAGCACAATTCGCGGGTCATCCCCCAGAAAGTGGGGGCGGGTCGCCTGGGGAGGAAGTACGTCCGGAGCGGGGTGGCGGGAGCTAGTGTCGGAGGTCACATGACGGGACGATTTCGGGAGGTTCGGATGAGCAGGACAGCAGTCGGAGCGCGGGTCGGGGTCGCCGCCGCGTCGGTACTGGGATTCGCCGCGGTGATCGGTACCGGGACGGCGCAGGCCGCGCCGCAGGATTGCACCGTCACGCGGGATCTGGTGAGCGCCACCGCGCAGTGCCACGACACCGACGCGCCGGCGGGGCGCGAGTACACCGTGGTCACCGAGTGCTGGGGCCTGCACGGGGTGCCGAATGCGTGGCCGCTCATGGCGATCGGGCCGTACCGGGGTTCATGGGGCGGTTGGTTCGCCCCGGACGGGCGGGGCTCGTCGTCGTGCCTGGGCCCGGCCAGTGTCGGGACCCTCACCAATGCCTACGTCGCGATCTACCGCGACTGATCGGAAGGTTTTCGCATGTTCGCCGCTTCGTTGTCCCGAGTTCTGCCCGGCGTCGCCGCCGGAGTCGCCGCGCTGGCGCTGCTCGCCCCGGCCGCGCAGGCCGACCCGCCGGAGTGGGAGGTGCCCAAGTCCTGCTCCGGAGTGTTCCCGACCACCGACGGCTCGGCGGACATCGAATCCTGCCTCTACGTCTACCAGGGCGCGCTGCGGGCGTACGGCAGCCTCACCTCCAAGACCGGGTCGTCCACGATCGAGAACTGCACGATGGTCGTGACCATCATCGACAAGGACGCCTATGCCAGCGGGCTGCCGGACGAGATCATCGCGTCCAGCGGTCCGCTGCCCTGCTACAACGGCAGCTATCCCTCGCCGCCGCTGACGGTCGCGAAGGAGCGCGTCCAGGCCGGGCATCGATACGCCGTCTTCACCGAGATCACCAAGGACGGCCGGGGCGTCGCGCGCATCTACAGCCCGGAACTGCAGCCCTAGCCGGGGCGACCGGCCGGTCCGTCAGCGCGGGACGGACTGGCCCGGTCGCAACACCGTGCCGCACCCGCCGGCCTTCTGGAAATCGGGAAGCAGGTGCGGCAGTACCGAACCCGAGTACTCGCGCAGGTCCTGTAGTTGCCGCTCGTCGCGCACGACGTCCTTGCGGACCCAGTCCTCGTCCACGCCGAACGAGCCGTCCTGGTAGCGCTGGACCTGGTAGTAGTCGCGCGTCATCCGGGGGTCGAGGGTGAGTCCGTTGTGCCACCAGGCGCCGTGGGTGTGCACGAACGTGGGTTTGCGGTCCTCGAAGACATAGTCTTCGAGGCTCCTGCCGTCGGTGCCCGCGTAGATGTCGGCGATCCGCGATTCGGTGAGCCCGGCCATATCGATCAGCAGCAGGCGTGAGGTGAGCGAACTTCCGCCCATGTCGGGCGCCAGCAGACTGCCCTGCTGCAAGCCGAGGATGTCGGCGTAACCGTTGACATAGCGGCCGAAGCGCTCGGCGATCCAGCACAGCGGCACATCGGCGTCGGCGCGATAGGATTCGGCCGCGTCGGCCAGCGCGACACCGGACGGGATCAGCGCGCCGACCAGTGTCAGCGCGACCAGTGCCCGGCCCCGGGTGCGCAGGCGGCCGAGCAACTCCGCCGCCGAGATCACGACGACGAACGCGGCCAGTGCCCACACCGGGGTGGCGAACCGGAACTGCGCCATCCAGTCCGGCTGCAGCACGCAGTAGGCGATCATCGCCAGCGCCAGCGGAACCAGCAGGGCGACAACGCCGTCGCGCCACCGGCTCGGTGCGGCTAGGGCGAGGCCGACCACGCCGACCGCCGCGATGACCGCGGGCGCTCCGGCGTACTGCACCAGTTCCCCGGCCCGGGTCAGGTCGTGCACGGTCGGCAGCGCCTGGTGTTTGGCGACCGCGGTGTTGGCCACGAGCCGGCCGAACTCGGCGATCCGCCACAGCAGGTAGGCGCCGAACGGAATGGCGAACGCGGCAACGGAATACAGCACGTGCCGCAGGCCGGTGAGCCACACCGCGCGCCGCACCAGGATCAGCGACACCAGCGGGTAGGCGGCCAGGTAGATCAGTCCGTCGGGCCGGGTCAGGGCCGCGAACGCCGCGATGAGGCCGGCGATCACCGCCACCGCCGGCGTCCATAGTCGATGGTCCAGCACGGCCAGGAACAGGTGCACGGCCAACGCGCAGGCCGCCAGCGCGAACAACGAGTTCTCCAGGCCGGAGAAGCACCAGATCACGAACGACGGAATCGCCGCCAGCACAACGCCTGTCGCGAAGGTGACCAGCGCGGGCCAGCGCGACACCCGGCGGGCGGCCAGGTAGCAGGCGACCAGGATCCCGGCGCAGCAGAGCAGCGCGATCGCCTTCGGATAGAGGACGAAGTCCGGGACGCCGAAGAGGGCGCCGCGGTCGAACAGGCCGAGCCACTCCCCCACGACGAGCACCGCGAGCCAGGTCGGGTTGGAGAACCCCTCCACCGGTTCGGCGCCGGGCTGTAACACCGGGCCGAAACCGTTGGCGACGCTGCGCGCGTAGGCGAAGGTGATTCCCGCGTCGTCCACCAGCCAGTTGCCGTATCGCGCCGCCTGTAAGCCCAGCAGCAGGACGCCGCCCGCCACCGCCGCCACCGCTGCCCACCACGATCGACCCCACCGGCGCCGCGACTGTTCCTGCTGCTCGGCAGGAGCTTGCGGCCGCGCGGTCACTACCTCAACCATTCATCAGATCCCAAGTTCGAACGATCTCGCCTAGAACGCAAGAACCTTAGCGCTCCTCACGAATCCTGCTACCCGACGCCGTCGAGCTTGAAACCCACACCACCACACCTGGTCTCCGAGCACCACCCGAGATTCAGGGGGCATGAGATCGTAAGACGATAAGGGACTAGGCTTCTCATCGCCTATCGTGCTAGGGAGCGCGAAGGATGAGGAGACCAGGATGCCGAAGATCGTAGTGTTCGGGGCGACCGGATACACCGGGCGAATGACCGCCGCGGCGCTGGTCGCCCGTGGTGCGGCGCCGGTGCTGGCCGGACGCGACGCGACCGCGCTGACGCGGCTGGCCGCCGAGCTCGGTGGCGCGCCGACCGCGGTCGCCGATGTCACCGACCCGGACTCGGTGCGCGCCCTGCTCGGGCGCGGTGATGTGCTGGTGACCACGGTCGGGCCGTTCCTGCGCTACGGCGGGCCCGCCCTGGCCGCGGCGATCGGGGCCGGTGCGCACTACCTCGACTCGACCGGCGAGGGGCCGTTCATCCGCAGGGTCTTCGAGCAGGACGACCAGGCGCGCGCCGCCGGCTCGGCGCTGCTCACCGCGTTCGGATTCGATTACGTGCCAGGCAATCTGGCCGCCGGGCTGGCCTTGCAGGCCGCGCCCGACGCACGCCGGGCCGACATCGGATACTTCGTGCGCAGCCCCGGCACCAGCGGCGGCACCCGCGCCTCGATGGCCGGCATGCTGTTCGAACCCGGTTTCGCGCTGCGCTCCGGGCAGGTGGTCACCGAACGCACCGGTACGCGGGTGCGGTCCTTCGATCTCGGCGGCTCGGCGCGCACCGGCGTATCGATCCCCGGCTCCGAGCATTTCGCGCTGTCGCGCAGCTACCCGCGGCTGCGTGCGGTCGATGTGTTCCTGGGCCTGCCGCCGGTCGCGGCGCGCGGCTTGCAGGCCGGATCGCGGGTGTTCTCGACGGTCGGGCAGGTGCCGCCGCTCAAGCGCGGACTCGACGGGCTGCTGGCCCGCGCCGTCAAAGGCTCCACCGGCGGGCCCGGGGCGCAGGCACGCGGGCGGGTGCGCTCCTGGGTGGTCGCCGAAGCTTGTGACGAGGCCGGAAAGCCCTTGGCGACAGTAACTCTCGATGGTGGTGATCCCTACGATTTCACCGCGGCGATGCTGGCCTGGGGCGCCGAGACCGCACTCGACGGTGGTCTGCGCGGCACGGGCGCGCTGGGGCCGGTCGACGCGTTCGGCCTCGAGGCGCTGCACGCGGCCGCGCTGGCCGCGGGGTGGACACAGCGGCCGGTGTCCGTGCCGAACCGGTAGGCACCCGGCCTCGCGGTGATCAGTCGCGGTCGGATGACCGGTCGTGCAGGGCCAGCAACAGGTGGTCGAACGCGCCCACCGCCGAGCGCGGCGGCGGAGTCTTCTGCACGGCCGCGATCAGCGCCTCGGCGATCTCGGCCGGTTCCGCGCCGGTCTCCTGCGCGCGCCAGTTCAGCACCTTGCCCGCCTGGTCCGCGGTGATCGAATACATCAGGATCAGCACGCCCTTGGCCTGCTCGAGCACCGCGCGGGCCGCGACGACGTCGGGCACCACCGCGTCCAAGGTCTCGCGTTCGGCGGTCTCGAGGGTCTCGCTCAGATCGATGTAGTAGCCCCGGGCGCCGAGGGCGGCTCCGGCGTCGTCGAGGATGCGCTCGGAAACGATCATCACCTGATGCTGATCGCCCGCGGTGTCGAGAAACCGATGCCGGCTGGAGAACGCCTCGCCCTCGCGGATCGAGCGCGCGATGGACTCGGCGACCTGATGCCGGTCCTCGGGATGTTTGTGCGCCAGCATCAGTTCGGTGGTCGGTTCCACCTCGCCCGGGCGGTAGCCGTGCATGAGATACACCTCCGGCGACCACTCCCAGCGCTGGGAATCGAACCAGAACCGGAACTTCCCGAACCCCGGCCCGCCCGCGCCCAGCGGATCCCGCGCGCGGCCGGTCGACTCGTCACCAGTTCCTGTCACCCGGCCGATTATTCCGCCACCCGCACCGGATGCGCCGTCGCCGCGCGGCACCGGCGCCGATCAGAGCGGATCGCCGGCGGCCACCGTCGCGGCGAGCGCGCGCAGGCCCTGGACCAGGCCGGTTCGCTGGTCGCGGGTGAGGGTTTCGGTCAGGGCGGTCTCGTGGGCGAGCAGATCGCGGACCACCCGTTCGATCAGTTCGTGGCCCGCCGCGGTCAGGGTGACCAGCACGCCGCGGCGGGACGCGGCCGTGGGCGCCCGCAGGATCAGGCCCTCGGCCTCGGCCCGGGACAGTCGCTGGGAGATCGCGCCCGCGGTGACCAGGCTGCGCAGCGTGATCTGCCGGGTCGTGAGCTGGTAGGGGTGGCCGGCGCGGCGCAGGGTGCTGAGCAGGTCGAGGGTGGACTCGTCGATGCCGAGGCGGGCGAGGGTGCGGGCGCGTTCGTCGGCGAGCAGCTTGGCCGCCCGCCACAGCGGGGTGATCACCTCGATCGACTCGACGCGCGCGCCGGGCAGTTCCCGCTGCCACGCGGCGGCGATCTCGTGGGCGGTGGGCACCGCGTCGTCCTGCGCGGGTGGCATGTGGTCGGCTCCTTCGGTACGTTTAGTGCTAAATATAGACGAAGGAGGAAGCAGATGACCCGAACCATCGTGATCACCGGCGGCAGCCGCGGCATCGGACGCCAGGTGGCGCGACGCTTCGCCGACACCGGAGCCGAGGTCGTGATCACCGGGCGCTCCGGGCGCGTGCACGAGACCGCCGCGGAGCTGGGCGTCACCGGAATCGAGTGCGACGCGGGCGATCCCGCGGGGGTCGAGTCCTTCGCGGCGCGGCTGGCGGGTGGGGTCGACGTGCTGGTCAACATGGCCGGCGGCAACTCCGATCTCACCGCGCCCGCGCCGCGAACCCTCGAAGAGCTTGCCGCGCAATGGCATGCCAACCTGTCGGCGAACCTGCTGACCGCCGTTCTCACCACCACCGCCCTGCGCGAGCGGCTGCGGCCCGGCGGCGCGGTGATCAATGTCGGCTCCATCGGCGCCGAATACGCCTCGAGTTCCTACGGCGCGGCCAAAGCCGCTCTGGCCGCCTGGTCGGCGGGCTTGTCGGCCGAACTGGGCCCGAGCGACATCACGGTCAACCTCGTGGCTCCCGGCTACATCGAGGACACCGATTTCTTCCACGGCCGGCTCACCGACGAGCGCCGCGACCAGCTGATCGCCGCGACCCACGACAAACGCCCCGGCAACCCCGGCGACGTCGCCGGACTGATCGAATTCCTGGCCTCACCCCAGGCCCGGCACCTCACCGGTCAGACCATCCACCTCAACGGCGGCGCGTACACCACCCGCTGAGCGCGGCGAGCCCTTCGGACCCAGTGCGTGATCGGCGGGCGCGCGCGTGGTCTAGGTTCTTTTCCACCAGTATCGAAGGAGCCGCCACATGTCGGATCGGGAAGAACTCACCTGGGAACTGTTCGGGTCCGCGAGCCGCGCGCTCGCCGAGCAGATCGCCGGCGACGGGTTCGAGCCGGACCTCGTCCTGTCCATCGCCCGCGGTGGGCTGTTCGTCGCGGGCGCGCTCGGCTACGCCCTCGACGTGAAGAACCTGCACGTGATGAACGTCGAGTTCTACACCGGCGTGGATCAGCGCCTGGACCTGCCGGTCATGCTGCCGCCGGTCCCCCAGGCCGTCGATCTGGCCGGCGCCCGCGTGCTGGTGGCCGACGACGTCGCCGACACCGGGGCCACCCTGAAGCTGGTGCGCGACTTCTGCGCCGACAAGGTCGCCGAGGTCCGCTGCGCGGTCATCTACCAGAAGCCGCACTCGGAGGTCGACTGCGAGTACGTGTGGAAACGCACCGATCGCTGGATCAACTTCCCCTGGTCGGTCCAGCCGCCGGTCGTCACCCGCGCGGCCCAGGTGCTGGACGCGTAGGCTACCCGCGTCCCATCTGCTCGGAGGTCTGATCCAGTGCGTGTCCTTGTGACCGGAGCCAATCGCGGCATCGGAGCCGCGATCGCGAGTCGGCTTGCCGCAGAAGGGCATGTGGTGTGGGGGACGCATCGCGGGAGTGCGGTGCCGGAGGGGGTGCGCGGGGTCGAGTGCGATGTCACCAGTGACGAGTCGGTGGATGCGGCGTTCCGGGTGATCGAGACCGAGGACGGGCCGGTGGAGGCGGTGATCGCCAATGCGGGGATCACCGAGGACACGCTGGTCATGCGGATGAGCAGTGCGCAGTTCGGGCGGGTGATCGACACCAATCTGACCGGGGTCTTCCGGGTGGTTCAGCGCGCGACCCGCAATATGCTCAAGCAGCGCCACGGGCGCATCGTGATCATCGGCTCGGCCTCCGGCCTGTCCGGGATGCCCGGCCAGGTCAACTACACCGCGGCGAAAGCGGGTGTCGTCGGGATCGCACGGTCGCTGGCGCGCGAGCTGGGTTCGCGCAACATCACCGCGAATGTGATCGCGCCCGGTTTCACCGAGACCGACATGGCCGCCGCCGTCAGCGAAAAGGTTGTCGCGACGGCTCTTTCGCACATTCCGCTGGGCCGGTTCGGCAAGCCGGAGGAAATCGCGGCCACCGCCGCCTTCCTGCTCTCCCCCGGCGCCGCCTACATCACCGGCACCGTGATCAACGTCGACGGCGGAATCGGCATGGGGCACTGAGCCGTAGCGCATTACGTTTGGACGACGCCGGGGAACTCAACTCGGCTCCCAGCTATAGATCCAGGAACTTCCCCGCGTCGCGGCGACCACATTAACGGCGCCCGCGGCGGGCCGCCACTGAATTAAGCGACCAGCGTTCAGGCGCGGTCGTGCAGGGTGATTTGGTAGCCATCCGGGTCGGCGAAGGTGAACGTCCGGCCGAAGGGCCCGTCGATCGGCGCGGACACGATGGTGTGACCGTCGGCGACGAGCGCGTCGTGGATGGCCTGCACGTCGGTGGCGTGCAGCCAGATCGCGGCTCCGATGCCCGGTTGCGCGACGGCGCCGAGATCAGTGCCGGGAACGACGTCGCGCAGGGCGAACGCGATCGGCTTCGTCTCGAAGACGACGGCGTGCGGCGGGCCGGCCGGTGAGCGGACGAGGCCCAGGTACTGCTCGTAGAACGCCTGCGAGGCGGCGAGGTCGCGCGCTTGCAGCGAGAGGAAAACGGGTCCGGTGACAGGCATGTGAGCTCTCCCTTCATGTATGTCAGTCTCCTGACACATAAGACTGTATGTCAGAATACTGACATGAGTCAAGACGGGGTCGACCTGGAAACATCACTGGGCTACCTGCTGAAAGAGGCCTCGAGCGCCCTGCGCGCGGCCATGGAGGAAGTGCTGCGGCCCCTGGACATGAGCGTGACGCACTACTCCTGCCTCGAACTGCTGGCCCAGCGACCGGGCCTGTCGAACTCCGAGCTGGCGCGCGGCGCGTTCGTGACCCGGCAGACGATGAACGTGCTGCTCCAGACCCTGGAACGGGAAGGTCACGTGTCCCGGCCCGCCAAGGCGCCCGTCGGCAAGGTCCTGCCCACCCGGCTCACGCCCCTGGGTCGCCGGAAGCTCGAGAAGGCGACGGCGGCGGTCCGGTCCGTCGAGCTCAGGATGCTGGACGGGCTGAGCGAGACCGAGCGCGCCGGGGCGTCCCGGATCCTGCGCAGCATGATCGGGTCCCTGCGCGGCGGCGCGTAGCGCGGTTTCGGCGGTGAGCCGCTAAAGTTTCCCGCGCAGGTGGAACTGCAACGCGTTCCAATGGGGAGGGGAATCATCATGCCCGCGTGGCGAATCGGATCGGCGCTCTGTGCGGCGGTGGTAGCGCTCGGGGTGGGCCTCGCGCCCGCGCGAGCCGAACTGCCGGTGCAGTACAGCGTGCTCAGCGGAATACAGGCCGAGCTGGCGAACCCCGGCGGATCACTGCCGGGCAGCAACGACTGGCACTGCGCACCGACCGGAGAGCATCCGAATCCTGTGGTTCTGGTGCACGGCGGGGCCGGTGCGGGCGCGCAAACCAATTGGGGCACAGTCGTTCCGCTGCTGGCCAACGCGGGCTACTGCGTCTTCGCCCTGACCTACGGGGCGCTCGATCAGCCCTGGCCGGTCTCGGCGCTGGGCGGGCTGACCGGCACCGCCGAGCAGAACGCGCGCGTCGTCGGCGCCTTCATCGAACGGGTCTCCGACGCCACCGGCGCACCGAAGGTGGATATCGTCGGGCACTCGCTGGGCACGCTGCTGCCGAACTACTACGCGAAACGATTCGGCGGCGCGGCGCGGATCGATCGCTACGTCTCGCTGGCACCGCTGTGGCTGGGCACCTTCGGCGATCAGCTGGCCGTCGCCCGCGCCTATGCCGCGCAGCTGGGCGTCGGCCCGGCCCTCGAGGCGGCCCTGTCCGCCCAGCCCAGTGGGAACGAAGCGCAGACCGGATCTCGGCTGATGAACGATCTGCATTCCGACGGAATGTATGTTCCCGGCATCACCTACACAAATATCGCCACCAGACACGACCAGGTCGTGCTGCCCTACACCTCCGGACTACTCCCCGGTGACGGCGTTACGAACATCCTGCTCCAGGAGGGCTGTTCGCGGAATTCGGCTGATCATCTCGGCATCGTCGCCGATCCGCGCGCTACGGCCCACCTGCTCAACGCCCTCGATCCCCGGCATCCGCGACCGGTGCCCTGCGCCTGATCGATCACTGGTCGACGGAATACTCCCGGAGCAGGCGCTGCATGCCGACCATGCCCGCCGTGGTGGCGAGGCCCAGCGGTGTGCTGCCGTCGGCGGTTTCGGGAGCGATGGACGCGCCCGCGTCGAGCAGGGCCCGGGCGATCGCGGCGTGGCGGTAGACGACGGCGACGTGCAGGGCCGACCAGCCGTTCGAGGTGCGGGCGTCCGGGTTCGCGCCGGACTCGAGCAGTATTCTCGCGACTTCCACGCGGCCGTGGTCGGCGGCGATCAGCAACGGCGTCCAGCCGCTGTGATTCGGTGCGTCGCAATCGGTTCCGGCGTGCAGGAGGTCGCGGATCAGGTTCCCGTCGCCCGCCGCCGCGGCTCGGTGCGCGGCGGTCGCGCCCTGCTCGTCCGACGTCGCGTGGGTGCTGTGGGTGACCAGCAGCCGGATGTGATCGTGGCGCGCCGCGGAGATGGCGAGATCGCCCGGGGTGCGGTCGTGGGTGTCCCGCGCTCGCGGGTCGGCGCCGGCGGCGAGCAGCAGCGCGACGACCTCGGGTGGCTGGCGGCGTGTCGCGATGTGCAGCGGCGTGCCGCCCTCGGCGTCGCGCTGACCCGAAGCGACTGCGGCCGCCAGGAGCCCGGCATCGCGGCTGTCGAAGACATCGTTCAGGACCACGTATCCGTACTTGTCGACGGAATACAGGTCTGCGCCTGCCCGCAGCAGGAATCGCACCGACTCCGCGTCACGCAGGCGCACAGCTGTTCGCAATGCTCGATTGTCGCCGAACTCGACATCGGCCCCGGCTTCCAGCAGTTCCCGTACGAGGTCCGGTCGGCGACGTAGGACGGCCATACTTAGTGCGGTATCGCCCGAACGCGTGCAAGTGTCCGGATTCATGCCCTGCGCCAGGAAGATTCGGATCTCGTCGAAGGAGCCTGCCCCGATCGCGTTCCGCAACGGTTGATCCAGCCGGGACTGCTCGCCCCGGGCCAGAATCGCGAAGCAACCGGTGAGGCCCTCGCCCGAGGGATCGCGAGCCAATTCCCGCTCGATCTCGGCCGGGCTGTGCACCGGCGCCACCACCCGCCCGTCCAGCAGGCCGATCACGTGCTGCGCGCCCTGGCACCGAACATGGATCGCTCGCCGCAGCAAGGGTTCCTGGTCCGCTGTGCTCATCGAATTCTCCACCGGACTGACCAACTCCCACTTACCGTAGAAGATCGTTGCGCCACCCGGGAACTATCGCACTGACAGTCCGGCGACGCCTCGCATCGCGGCACGCCCGCGTTCGGCGGCCGCCGGGTCCGCGAGCAGCTGGATCTCCTGGTTGACGGCCATGGAGATACCGATGAGCATGGTGGCGACCTGCTCGGGCGGGTACTCAGCAGAATCACGCTGTGCCGCGGCGATTTCGGACACCAGGAAGGCCCGCCAGTCGATCACGACCGCGCGCAGCCGATCCCGCAGGACCCCCGGACGCCCATCCAGCTCGGCCGAAGCAGCCGTGACGAAGCAACCTCCGGGAAAGGGACATTCGGCCAGATACTCGATCCAGGCGTCGATCAGCCTGCCCAGGCGGTCCGCGCCGGGCGGCAATTCCACCAGCGGATCCACCACCGCGGCCCGGAAGATCCGCCCGGCCTGCTCCAGCGCGGCCGACTGCAAGTGCTCCCGCGACCCGAACGGCCCGAGCACCCCCGCCTTGCTCATGCCGAGCTGACCCGCCAGCGCCCCGATCGTCAAGCCCTCCAAGCCGATACACGAGGCTTCGGACACGGCCGCGCGCACGATCCGGTCCCGGGTGCGAGCGGCTTCGGCGACGGAATTTCGAGGCGACATGACACCACCATAGCGTCCGATCGTTCGCTATAGTTATAACGAACGATCGGACGCCAAAAGAGAGATGTACTGATGAGGGACCTACTACACCTGGACGCCGCCGCCTTGGCGCTGATCGCCCACGATGTCGCAACGCTTCCCGACGCGGCCCTGACCGCGCCGACACCCTGCACCGGCTGGACCGTCGCCGACCTGATCGACCACATGAACGAGCGCCACGAGGCGGTCATCGAATCGGTCCTCGACCCTCTCGAGCCCGAAACCGGCGATCCCCGCGACGGTTTCGCCCACACCGCCGCTCGGTGGATCGTCGCCATGGACCGCAGCGGCGACACCGTCGCCCTCCCCCAGCGCGGCCCCCTGCCCACCAGCACCGTCCTGTCCGTCCACTTCGTCGACATGCTCGTGCACCGCTGGGACCTCGCCCGAGCCCTCGCCCGCCCCTGCCCCGTTCCCGATCGGCTGCTCCGCCGCGCCCTGCCGATCGCCGAGTCGATCACCGCCCCGGGCAGCACACTCAACGGTCCCGGCGGCGCCTACCGGCCGCGCGTCGAGCGCGCCGGCGATCTCGGCGACATGGACACGATCGCGGCCTTTTTGGGCCGGGACCCGAATTGGCGCGCGCCCGTGCGGCACTGAGGCCCGTGCGGTACACGCGACCGAGCACCGGCGGTCAGTGGCCGAGTTCGTGTTTCGGGGAGACGCCGTAGGTTTCCTTGTAGAGCTGGGCGAAGCGGCCGGGGTGGGTGAAGCCCCAGCGGGCGGCGATGACGGCGACGGTGTATCCGTCGCTGGGCTCGGCGGCGCGCAGGTCGGTGCGGGCGCGGTCGAGGCGGACGCGGCGCAGGTATTCCAGGGGTGTCGTGTCGTGCTGGCTGCGGAAGGCGTTCTGCAGGGCGCGGACGCTGGTGCCGGCGTGGGTGGCCAGTTCCGCGATGGTGATCGGGCGGGCGGGGTTGGCCTGGAGGTAATCGATCGCGCGCTGGACCGCCGAGGTGGAGACGGCGCCGGGGCCGGGTTGCAGATGCAGGTCCATCGTGGTGTTGGGGAAGACCGCCAGCGCCGCCGCGGCCAGGGTGCGGGTGAGGTTGTGCACGACCAGCTCGGTCAGGACCGGTGAGTCCGGCGCGGTCAGTTCGTGGTGGGTGAGGTCGAACAACCGGCCCCAGAAGCGCTGGCTGCGAGAGTCTCTCGGCTCCAGCGAGGTGAAACGGAACCCGCCCGGGTCGACGCCGGATTCCGCGGCCAGCTCGACGAGCACGGCGTACGGGATGTGCAGCAGGTTCACGTCGTGGCTGTCGCAGTCGGCCAGGATCGGCACCCCGAACGGGAACATGGTCAGGTCGTTGCGGTGCTGCTGCAGGTCGTGGCCGCCGCCGCGCAGTCGCGCGCGCCCGCGCAGCGACCGCTCGAAATAGATGTGGTCCTCCAGCGGCGCGATCTGGCAGGTGTAGCCGATCGTGCTGCGAATCTCGGTCGCGATGACCTCACCCCACACCATGGCGCTGGTGCGCACCCGGCAGCGCGGTGGCGCCGCCCAGAACCGCAGCGCGTTGTCGGAATACATCTCGGACACGAAGGCAACGGTTTCCTCGGCGTCCCGGGAGGACAGTTCCTCCCGGCGCGCCTCGATCATCCGGTGCTGAGTCATGACAGAACCTCGTGGAGTGGGAAGCTCGCGATTTGCCCACCAGTATCCGCTCGAGCGCGCGCGAGGGTGCGCGAATCCCGTACTGCGCCTGCGACTTGTCCGGAAAACGACGCCGCCGGGCAGGGAAACTAGCCAGTCTGCGCAGAGTGGTCGATCGCGGCGCCGCCGCTTCCTACTGTCGAGTCATGCGTCCGACGTGGCACGTTGCGAGGGGAAGAGATCGTCGATGACCACCATCAACGAGGGACGGGTGCTGGCCGCGCTGCACGCCGGCACCACACCGCTGACCGTTCCGGGTTTCGAGAGCGTCACCCACCTGGACGTCAAGGTGATCCGCAAGGCCCTCACCTCACTCACCGCCTCGGGCCTGATCGAACCGACCGGCACGGCACCGGAGCCGAGCTGGGAGTTGACCGACCGGGCCCGGCGCTGGCTGGAAACCGCGATCGGCCGCGCGTCCCTGGATGTGCCGGCGATCGCTCCGCCGATCCCGGCCGGCGAGGGGTGAGCGCGCGAGCGGGGCGATGCTGATTCGACTGCGAATCGCGTGGCGGGCGATTCGGGCCCGCTGTTTCGCGCACACCGTCGGCCCGTTGACACTGCGCCCGCCCCGGCCGCCGTGCGGCACGGAGCCGGACCGCGCGGTGCGCGGCGAGACCGCGCGCGGCTGAGCCGGCTCCGGGCACTGCTAGGGTGCCCGGGTGGATCCGGACTGCTACCGGCTGATCGAGCTGCGTCCCCTCGGCGAGGTGATGCCGGCCTGGGAACCGCACTTCCCGCAGTACGACACGGTGCGCGGCTACTCCGAACTCGGGCACGTCTTCCTGCGCGACAGCGCGACGCGCGCGTACGCGGTGCTGCACCCGTACGAGGCGCGGGCCGAAAGTTACGGCCGCTTCCTCGATCTCGACGACTTCATCACCGACGTCCTGCTGGACCGGGTGTTCACGAAATACGTGCTCCGGCCGCCGCATGTGGCACAGATCCGGCGGCTGCTCGGCCCGCTGGCGGAGGGCGAGGTCTACATCGCCACGCCGTACCCGTTCCTCGGCGGCTCGGAGGAACCGGACGCGTACATGAAGGGCGATCTCTGGGTCTTCCTGGATCTGGTGGCCCAGAGCGTGGAGTTCTAGCCGCGCAGGTGCGCGACGATCTCGTCCTTCAGCTGTAGCCGTTCCATCTTCAGACCCGTGACGACCTCGTCGTCGCTGTAATCGCGCTCGGCGGCAACGACTTTCGCGTCGGCCTCCTGATACCGCTCGACCAGCCGGGACAGCCGGGGATCCGCCGCCGCCCGGGCGTCGAACTCCTGCTGGGTCACGTTCAGATCAGCGAGCAGGTTGTGCATGGTGCGCCCTCTCGACTCCGCGGACTCGGCTCTCGACCCAAGGTAGCGACCGGTGTTCGCGCCGTCGTGCCGACACGCACAGCGAAAAGCCGGACAGCGCACTGTCCGGCGTTTCGGCTTCGTTATTCCGCGACCGCCGGAGCGGGCGCTTTCCGGGCCGCGTATTTCCCGTAGAGGAAGAAATACAACTTCACGTACTGTCCGACGAGGATCGCGTTGATGATCGTGCCCTCCCGGATGAAATGCGGTGCGCCGAGGAACATCAGGCCGATGCTCGCCGACAGGGCCAGCAGCGTGCAGTCGAAGACGGTCTTGATATTGCCCCACTTCCAGCCGGTCTTCTGCTGGATGGTGTTGACGAACAGGTCGATGGGCATCAGCACCAGGTTGGCGCGGATCATCAGGAACAGTCCGAGTGCCAGCATCGCGTCGGCGAAGAAGAGCAGCACGAGATTGGCCGCATAAGGCTCCAGATGGATCCACTCGGTGACCATCAGATTGAAATCCAGCAGCAAGGCCAGGACCAGTGCCGGAACCATCGAGAGCAGGTTGCTCGCTTTGAAATTGCGCGGCCAGATCAAGAAGGTCAGCACGAGCATGATGACTTCGAGGATGAGATTGAAATTGCCCTGGGTGAGCGGCGGCAGCACCAGCGTCATCGTGCGGGTCAGGCTGCTCTGCGGGGAAATGCCGATACCCGCCCGGATCGCCAGGCTCAGGCCCAGCGTCAGAATGTAGATACCGGCGACGTAGATGATCCAGCGCCGCGCCTTGTTACCGGTGTCGACGACTGCGGCGTCTTTGTCGTGTTGCATAACGGTCGCATCCCTTGATTCGAAGTAGCCGGGCTACTTCATGAAGCCGAAGCGGTCGAGCGAGATGAACAGCGTCAGCAGTTTGTTGACCACCGGTTCGCCCTCGTTGTGATTGCCGAGCCGGGCCAGGGCCTCGTCGATCGAGCGGGTCGCCGTGACGAGTTCGGCCAGGTCCATATCGGCCATCACGCCGTAGAACTCCAGCGGCAGCACGGCTTTCGACTCGCCGTCGGCGGTCACCAGGCAGCCGCCGACCAGCGCGTCGAGCCGGCCCAGGTTGGCGGCCATCTCGGCGCTGTCGGTGCCGACGACGACGAAGTAGGCCGAGGGCGCGGGCCAGAAGGTGGACACGGCGCCGCGCTCGATCGAGACGCCCTTGAACAGTCCGTTGACCACGTGCCGCGCGCCGTCGGCGTAGCGCTGCACGACGGAGATCCGGTTGAGCCGCTCGCCCTCGTGCTCGGGGACCACCACGCCGTCGCGCAGCGGCACCCAGACCTCCTGGGCGAACTTCAGGTGCCCGCGTCCGTACACGTCGAAGAGCAGCACCTTCGCCTGGGTGCCGTCCTCGGAGACCTCGATCGGCGTGAGCTCGAGCTGCTCGGCGCGCAGGTCGGCGAGGCCGGGCCGGGGCTGCCGGGCCAGGACCGAGTAGTCCAGGCCGGCGGGACGCAGCAGCCTGCGGTCCTTGGCGACGAGCTCGCCGCCCTTGAACACATAGCGCGGGTTGATCTTCGAGAGGCTGTCGGTCAGGACGATGTCGGCGAAGCGGCCCGGGCTCAGCGAACCGAGGTCGCGGTCCTTGTGGAAGGACCGCGCGGCGTAGAGGGTGCCCATCTTGATCGCCTGGATCGGCGGCATGCCCATCTCGATGGCCAGCGAGATGACCCAGTCGATGTGGCCGTGGCGCAGCACGCGGTCCACCGAGATGTTGTCGGCGCAGAGCTGGAAGTTCTCGGCCGGCCAGCGGCGTTTGACGATGGCGCGCAGCATGGTCCGGATCACCTCGGGGCTGCCGACGCCGAATTTGATCTGGGTGTTCAGGCCGTAGCGGATGCTCTTCTCGATGTCGTCCTCGTTCCAGACATCGTGATTGTTGTCCACACCGATCGCGGGCATGTAGTTGAGCAGGGTGTCCGACAGGGCGGTGACGCCCCAGTGGCAGTTCACGAATCCGGCGTTCGCGCGGCCCAGGGCGGACTTGCGGAAATCGTCGGCGTTGCCGGTCATGTAGGACAGGTGGGCCAGCTCGCCGAGTCCGATGACCGGGTCCATCGCCAGCATCGCCTCGGTGACCTCGGTCGAGGTCTTCTTGCCGGGCGCGAAGGCGTAGAGCCGGTACGGCAGCTGCTCGTGCTCGTTGAACAGCACCTTCATCGCGTCCACCGCCTCCGCGCCGGCCGCGCTGGCGAAGTCGAGGGTCTCGCCGAAGACGGTGGTGGTGCCGCTGGGCACGATCGCCTCGCCGAAGGCCGCCGGGTGGGCGAGCTGGGATTCGAAATGCAGGTGCGTGTCGATGAGCCCCGGAATGGCGTAGAGGCCCTCGCCGTCGAAGACTTCGCGGAACCGGACGATCGTTTCGTCCGGATTCAGGGCGATGATCCGCTTTCCGTGTACCAGCAGCGAACCCGGATACACCGATTCGCTGTGCACGTCGAGAATCTGCAGATTGCGCAGCAGCAGATCGGCCTCCTGCTCGCCCTCCAGAATGCCGAAGATCGTCCGGACGTGGGCATCCTGGGCGGCCACGTCGGCACGTGGGGCGTCGGTCGTCGAATCATGTGTGCGCATAGTGGTCCTCGCATCGGTGGAGACGAATGTGCAGGTAAAGGCCGATCTGTGCGGCCGTTTCGCCTGGTATCGATAGAACTCGATCGGCACCGTTGCCCACAAGCATTCGTTTTCGCACGACATGTGCGCTTTTTTCGTACACTTCGCGCCAGGAGGTGCGTGGTGCTCCATTCACGGTTACTGCAATACATCGATGAGGTGGCCCGGCTCGGGTCCATCCGCGCGGCCGGCGCCCGGCTGCATGTCGCGCCCTCGGCGATCAACCGGCAAATTCTGTTGCTGGAGGCCGAACTCGATCAGCCGCTGTTCGAGCGACTACCCCGCGGTATGCGCCCGACGCCCGCCGGTGAGGCTCTCCTCGCGCATATCCGGCGCACGCTGCAGCAGTACCGGGAGACGGTCGCCGATATCCGCGATCTGCACGCCCTGGGCACCGGCGAGGTCGTGATCGCCACCATGACCGGCCTGGCCAGCGGGGTCGTGGCGACCGCGGCGGCGGCGTTCCGGGCCCGGCACCCGCAGGTCCGGATCTCGATCCGCACCATGTCCACGCTGGAGATCCTGCGGGCGGTGGAGGACAGCGAGGCCGATCTCGGGCTGGGCTTCAACGTGCCGACCTCGACGCAGATCGAGGTGTGCTGGCAACTCAACACCCGGCTGGGAGTCGTTGTCGCCCCGCATCATCCGCTGGCCGGGCTGGACACCGTCCCGCTCGCGCATTGCGCGCCGTATCCGCTGATCTTCGCCGACCGGTCCATGGTCATCCACGGCATCGTGGCCGAAGCCTTCGCCAACGCCGGCCTCGATCTCCAGCCGGCCTTCCACACCAATTCGATCGAGACCATGAAGCGCCTCGCCACCTCCGGCGACGCGATCGCCTTCCTCAGCGAGTTCGACGTCGCCGAGGAATTGCGGGACGGCCGCCTCGCCTACCGCCCCGCTCGCGACGCCTTCAGCAACAATGTCGTCTCCCTGGTGCGCCGGGAGAAGCACGGCCACGGACTGGCCGGCCTGCTGCTGGCCGACGAGATCGTCGCGGCCCTGCGCCCCGAACCCGCCCGCCCCGGCTGACCCGGGGCGAACGAAAAAGCGTGGGAGCCGCTGTGTTCGGCGCCCACGCTTTCCCGGTGGCGAGGGTCAGGGCTGGCCGCCCCAGTAGGCGTAGCCGGAATCGATGAGATCCTGTCCGCCACACTGAATTTCACCGATGATGGCGCCGATGATCGCACCGGGAATGATGCCGATGATGACGAAGAGGATGCCGACGGCGGCGCCGATCAGCGCGCCGATCCCGGCGCAGGGCGCGGCGCGGTTGAGCTCGTAGTTCCACCAGTCCATCGAGGAGTTGAAGTTCTCGCGGCGCAGCACCGGGGTGGTGGCGGCGAGGGTGAGCTGATGGCCGTCCTCGGCGATCGAGGCGGCCAGCGGGAAGCGCTTGCCGTCGGCGGTGATCGAGAGCGGGATGGTGGCGACCGTGGCACCGGCGTCGTCGTGCAGCAGCACCGCCGAGTTGGCGGCATCGAGGGTGAAGGCGCCGCCGGTGACGGTGGTGACCAGCGCACCCGCCTCGGGATGGGAGTCCAGGCTGTAGCCGATGCCCCGATCCGTGCCGTGCGTGCCGGGATCGGCCTGTGCCGGTGCGGCCGAGAGCAAGCCGGCGGCGAGACCGGCGCAGGTGAGAGCGGCGACCGCGAACCTCGTATACATGAACCACTCCTTCGGGTGTGAGCGATGCATTCTTCGACGATGGGGGAACACGCGCTGGGGTGAATGTAGCGGTAAATGGACCCCCCGCCCCGCAGGCAAGGGCAAATGAGCCGCTATCTTGTTTTCTCGCCGCTCGGAGCGGAGGGCCGGTCCCAGCCCGACCTGATCGGCGCCCCGTCCTACCGTCCCACGCTCAACTCCCGTCACACAGGTGTGCCGGCGGGTGTCCTCGCACGCTCGCTCGGATCGGAGGGTTCAGATGTCGCTGTCGGTATTGCCTCCCGCCCCACCGCGGCTCGATGCCGCGCTGCCGCTGCCGCTGCCGGACCTCGCGCCGCGCCGGCCCGGAATGCTCGGGCGCGCAGCGCTGTCCGGCGGCATCGCGCTCGCCGCGACCACGTTCGCGCTCGCGGGCTGGCACCGGCGCTGGATCGCCGACGACGGACTCATCGTGCTGCGCACCGTGCGGAACCTGCTGGCGGGCAACGGCCCGGTGTTCAACGCCGACGAGCGCGTGGAAACCAACACCAGCGCCCTGTGGACCTATGTGGTGTGGTTCTTCGGCTGGCTGACGCAGGCGCGCCTGGAATACGTCGCGCTCGGCGCGGCGCTCGGCCTGTCGGTGCTGGCGCTGGTCGTCGCGATGCTCGGTTCGGCGCGACTGTGGGGCGGATCCGCCTCCGCCGTGCTGGTTCCGGCGGGCGCGATCGTCTATCTCGCGCTGCCGCCGGCGGCCGACTACGCCACCTCGGGGCTGGAGACCGGCCTGGTGCTCGCCTGGCTGGCGGTGCTGTGGCTGCTGCTGGTGCGCTGGTCGCAGCGGGCGGGAGGCGTTGTCGCGCCCGTGTTCTGGGCGGGGCTCGCACCCCTGGTCCGGCCGGAGCTCACGGTGGTCGGCGGCCTGGCGCTGCTCCTGCTGATCTTCGCGCCGCGGCCGTGGGCGGCGCGGGCACGGCTGATCGGCGTCGCGGGACTGGTTCCGGTCGGATACCAGATCTGGCGTATGGGCTACTACGGACTGCCCTATCCCAATACCGCCGTCGCCAAGGACGCCGGTGGGGCGAAGTGGTCCCAGGGCTGGATCTACCTGGCGGACTTCGCGGGTCCGTATCGGCTCTGGCTGCCGCTGCTGATCCTGCTCGCCGCGGTGGTGTTCGTCCTGCGCCACCGCGTCCGGCGCGAGGGCCCCGCCGCCCGGTGGCGCTCCCCCGCCGCCGTCGTCGCGGTCATGGTCGGCAGCGGAATCGTGCTCACCGTCTACGAATTGCGCGTCGGCGGCGATTTCATGCACGGCCGCATGCTGCTGCCGCAGCTGTTCTGCCTGCTGCTGCCGGTACTGGTGCTGCCGCTGCCCGCGTTCGGAAAGCGCTGCCTGCCACTGCTTTGCGCGGTGGCGGGTCTCCTCGCATGGGCGGTGTCGGCCGCGCACACCACGGCCGTGACCTCCCGCACCGAGATCCGTGCCAACGGCATCGTCGACGAGCGCATCTACTACGTGCTCAACACCGGACACGATCACCCCATCCGCGCCGAGGACTACCTCGACTATCCACGGATGCGGCCGATGCTCCGGGATATCGCCGACACGCCCAACGGCGGGCTGTTGGTCAACCTGCCCGATCAGACATACTGGTATGTCGTTCCGCCCCCGCAGCCCATTCCCGAGGGCGGCGCGGGCCATACCGTGTTGTTCCTCAATCTAGGGATGACCAGCATGAATCTGCCGTTGTCGGTACGCGTCATCGATCCGGTCGGCCTGGCGTATCCGCTGGCGGCGCATACCGATCGGCTCACCGACGGCCGCATCGGGCACGACAAGCACCTCGACGCCAGCTGGGCGGTGGTCGACGCCGGCGTGGTCGACAGGCATCCCTGGCTGGCCGCGCACATCGACCCGGCCTGGGTGCGCAAGGCGCGCACGGCCCTGTCCTGCCCCAGCACCCAGGATCTGCTGGCCGCCACCCGTGCCCCGCTCACCCCGACCCGCTTCCGGCACAACATCATGCAGTCGCTGACCTTCGCCGCCACCGAGATCGATCGCATTCCGGCCTACGAGATCGCGCGCTGCCGCCTGACCCCGCCGGTACCGAACTGACCCCGACCAGACCCGAGGATCCCGAACCGGAATGACGATGACGGCACGCGAGCGAGGAAACCCGGCGATCGCGGCCGAATCGGCTCCGCGACAGGATATTTCGACCACCGCACTGGGCATCGCGGTGCTGGCCGCGGTGGCGGCGCTGGCCTGGCACGTCTCCGCGATTCCGCTCGGCAGCCCGTACTACGGGCTGTTCAACAACGATGTCGACCAGTACGTCTATACCGCGGGCGGGGAGGCCGTCCGCTACGGCGTCAGCCTGTACGACACCCCGGTGTTCTTCGACATGGAGTTCACCTACACGCCGTTCGCCGGGTTGCTGTTCGTCGTGTTCACCTTCGCCGTCCCGGCCGTGGCGAAAGCCCTGTGGTGGCTGGCGATCATGGCGGCCCTCGTCGCGCTGGTCGCGCTGTGCCTGCGCGCCCTGCAGTACCGGAACAGCACGCGCACCTGGGTTTTCGCGCTCGCGCTGGCCGTGGTGTGCACCGCGCTGGAACCGGTCCGGTCCACGATCTGGCTCGGGCAGATCAATATCTTCCTGGTCCTGCTCGTGGTCTGGGACCTGACCCGCCCGCGCGCGGCGAAGCTGCGCGGCGCGGCGGTCGGCCTCGCGGCGGGCATCAAATTGACGCCCGCGTTCTTCCTGGTCTACCTCGCCTGTACCCGGCAGTGGCGGGCGCTGGGGCTGGCGGCCGCCGCCTTCGCGGGCACGGTCGGAATCGGATTCCTGGTCCGGCCCACCGATTCCACCACCTATTGGGGTCGCCAGTTCGACGCGACCGGGCGGGTCGGCCCGGTCGACTCCCCCGCCAATCAATCCGTCAACGGCATGCTCGCGCAGCTGCTGCGCTTCTACGAGGTGGACCGCTACGCGGTGCCGAGCCCGGCCGCGACGGTCTACGTGCCGCCTACCTGGATGTGGCTGGCTGTGGCGCTCCCGCTCGTCGCGCTGGGGCTGACGGCGGCGGTGCGCGCGTACCGGTCCGGGCGGATCCTGCTCTCGGTCACCCTCGCGGGCATGGCGTCGGCGTGCGCCTCCCCGTTCTCCTGGGGGCACCACTGGGTGTGGTTCGTGCCGTTGCTGGTGCTCGCGCTGGACCGGGCCCGGACCAGCCGCACGCTGCGCGCCTGGACGCTGCCCGCGCTCGTCGTGCTCGTCAGTTTCTGCTGGTGGTGGAACTATCCCGGGCGCGGGCCCATCCGCGACGCACCGCACCCGATCGGTCTCGGCCTGTTCATGCTGCCGCGCGAGGACGTGCCGGACTGGTGGGCCCAGCTCGCCGTGCCGTTCTACTCCAGTTGCTATCTGCTGCTCTATGTCGCCGCGGCTGTCTATGTCCTGCGGGCGAGTCGATCCGCTGCGACGCGCCCCTGACCGCGTGGACCGGAGTTCGACTCGGGCTGACTCGAAGGGTGGGCACGGCGCTGTCCGGATGGTTTCATTCGCGCTGAGCACTGGTTCGAGGGAAAGGCGCGTACATGTCGAGCTTCGCAGATTCCGGGACCGCGCCGCGGGTGGTCAAGCTCGGCGCGCATATCGGCGCGCGCGTCGAGGGCGTGCGGCTCGGCGGCGATCTGGACGCGCGCACGGTCGCGGCGATCCGGGCCGCGCTGCATGAGCACAAGGTGATCTTCTTCCAGGGTCAGCAGCATCTGACCGAGGACGCGCAGTACGAATTCGCCGAGCTGCTCGGCACCCCGACCACGCCGCATCCGACGCTGGCGGCGGGCGCGAAGAGCCTGGCCATCGATTCCCAGCACGGCCGCTCCAACGTCTGGCACACCGACGTCACCTTCGTCGACCGGGTGCCTGCGGCCTCGATCCTGCGGGCGGTCGCCCTGCCCAGCTACGGCGGCTCGACCACCTGGGCCTCGACGGTGGCCGCCTATGCCGCGCTGCCGCAACCGCTCCGGGTGCTGGCCGAGAATCTGCGGGCCCGGCACAGCAACCGCTACGACTACGCCGGGGAGGGCCGCGCGTCGGAGCAGAATTCCGCGGCCTACCGCCGGGAATTCGAGGCGACGTACTTCGAGACCGAACACCCGGTGGTCGAGGTGCATCCGGACACCGGAGAGCGCGCGCTGCTGCTGGGCTGCTTCGTCAAAGAACTCGTCGGGCTCTCGGGCAGCGAGTCGCGGGCGCTGTTCCAGCTGTTCCAGCACCGGATCACCCGGCTCGAGCACACCACCCGCTGGGACTGGTCGCTGGGCGACGTCGCCATCTGGGACAACCGCGCCACCCAGCACTACGCCATCGACGACTACGACGGCAGCGAACACCGCAGGCTCACCCGCATCACGCTCGCGGGCGACATCCCGGTCGGCGTCGACGGACGGCCCAGCCGGGTGGTGGCCGGTGACGCCGGGTCCTACGCCCCGGTCGAGGTGCCGCGCGCGGCGTAAGGCCACAACGCCATAACGGCGTGTCGCGCCCAGCGCGCCGCCACGAGCCGAGCGCGCGCGATCGACTAGGGTCCAGAGGCTCACGAATCTGGAACCGACCGGTCTGCGGCCGACAAGGGGATCCCGTGCATCTGTGGAGCTACATCCGGGGGCGGGGTGAAGTCCTGGCGTTCCTCACCTATCAGCACGCGTCGCTGGCCTTCCAGACCGTGCTGGTCGGCACCGTCATCGCCGTGCTCATCGCGATCGCGGTCTATCGGCTGCCGCTGCTGTCCTCGCTCACGCTGACCTCGAGCCGGGTCGCGCTGACCATTCCCTCGCTGGCGCTGCTGGCCCTGCTGCTGGTCCCCTTCGGGCTCGGCGTGGTGCCCTCGTTCCTGATGCTGGCGTTCTTCGCGATGCTGCCGGTGATCGGCAACGCCATCGTGGGCCTGCGCTCGGTGCCGAGTTCGGTGATCGAGTCCGCGCGCGGGATCGGATTGTCGCGCCGGCGCATCCTGTTCACCATCGAACTGCCGATCGCGTGGCCGGTCATTCTCACCGGCATCCGGGTGTCCACGCAGATGGTGGTCGGCGTCGCCGCCATCGTCGCCTACGTCCTGGGTCCCGGGCTGGGCTCGCTCATCTTCAACGGCCTGTCCCGGCTCGGCGGCGCCAATGCCCTGGAAATGGCGCTGACCGGCACCCTGCTCATCATCGCGATCGCGTTGGTGTTCGACGCGCTCCTCGTCCTGCTCGGACGTCTCACCATCGCAAAGGGACTCTCATGACCGAGGAAGTGACCACCCGGACGGTTCCGTCGGAACGCAATGTGACCGGCGCGTCCATCCGGCTGGAAGGCGTCGTCAAACGCTATCGGGGACAGGACGAGCCGGCGGTCGAGCGCCTGGACCTGGAGATCGAGGCGGGCCAGATCGTGGCCTTCGTCGGGCCGTCCGGCTGCGGCAAGACCACCACCCTGAAGATGATCAATCGGCTGATCGAGCCGACCGAGGGCCGCATCCTCATCGACGGACGCGATGTCACCAAGGAGGATCCGGACAAGCTGCGGCAGTCGATCGGCTACGTCATCCAGTCCGGCGGCCTGTTCCCGCACTGGTCGGTGGCCAAGAACATCGGCGCCATCCCGCGCGTGCTCGGCTGGGACAAGCAGCGCATCGCCGAACGCACCGAGTATCTGCTGGACCTGGTCGGGCTGGACCCGGCGACCTTCGCCGACCGGCTGCCCAAGGACATGTCCGGCGGCCAGCAGCAGCGCGTCGGCGTCGCGCGGGCGCTGGCCGCCGACCCGCCGGTGCTGCTGATGGACGAGCCGTTCGGCGCGGTCGATCCGATCACCCGGGTTCGCTTGCAGGACAGCCTGATCGCCATCCAGCACGAGCTCGGCAAGACGATCGTGATCGTCACCCACGATTTCGAAGAGGCGACCAAGCTCGGGGACAAGGTGCTGATCCTGTCCGAGGGCGGGCACATCGAGCAGTACGCGACACCGGAGGAGATCCTCACCGATCCGGCCACGCCGTTCGTCGAGGAGTTCGTCGGGTCCGGGGCGAAACTCGCGTACCTGACGGTGTCGCGGGTGCGGGACGTGGAGTACGACAAGGTGTTCACCGCGCGCATCGGCGAGCCCTCGCAGGAGGTGATCGCCCGGGCGCGCGCGGCGGGCCACGATTGGATCGTGGTGGTCGACCGGGCCGGGCGACCGCGGTCGTGGCCCTCGCTCACCGAAGTCGCGACGAAGCCCGAGGTCTCGGACTTCCTGGATCGGCGGCTGCCGGTGGTGGCCCGGTCCTCGACGCTCAACGACGCCTTCGACGAGATGCTCGCGACCAGCCAGGGTGCGACCCTGGTGACCGACGGGCGTGGCGCGGTGGTGGGGTCGCTCAGCATCGGGGCGGTGACCGAGCTGATCCGCAACAAGCTCGCCGAGGGGCACCCCGAGGACGAGGAAGACTCCTACGAAACCTATGTCGACGGCACCGATCCCGCGCCGACGCCGGTGGTGGCCGCCGAGGACGAACCCGGATCCGTGGCCTCGACCGCGCCCGGGGAATCGGCCGGGCCGGCATGAACCGGCTGCGCCGCCTGCCGATCGACGTCTGGTTCGAACCGGTCATCATCCTGGCGATCGGGATCGGCTATGTGCTCTGGTACCGGTCCACCACCTTCACCTCGACCGAGCAGGCATCGCTGGCCTGGGCGAACCTGCAGTCCACGATTCTCGCGCACATCAAGCTGACCGTGGTGGCCACGCTGATCGTCGTCGTGGTGGCGATACCGCTCGGGATCGCGCTGACCCGGCCCGCACTGAAACGGCTGGAGCCGTTCGCGGTGAACCTCGCCAATATCGGCCAGGCCGCGCCGGCGGTCGGGCTGCTGGTGCTGTTCACCTTCTGGCTCGGCACCGGATTCCGCACCGCCGTCATCGGTCTCGTCGTCTACGCGATCCTGCCGATCCTGCAGAACACCATCATCGGGCTGCGGCAGGTGGATCAGCGCACCATCGAGGCCGCGCGCGGCATCGGGTTCTCGGCCGCGCGCACCCTGGTGCAGGTCGAGTTGCCGCTGGCGGTGCCGGTGATACTCAACGGCGTGCGCACCGCGCTGGTCATCCTGGTCGGCACCGCGACGCTCAGCACGTTCATCGGGGCGACCAGTCTCGGCACGCTGATCACCACCGGCGTCACGCTGTTCCTGCCCAAACTGCTGATCTCCGGCGCGATTCTGGTCGGTCTGCTGGCGCTGGTCATCGACTGGCTCGGCCGGCTGGTCGAATTGGCCGCGACCCCGCGAGGTGTGGCATGAGGCCGATGCGCGCCGGAGCGCTTGCGCTACTGGTGATTTCGCTGCTCGCCGGCTGCGGGCTGGTGAGTTCGTCGGGCACCTTCCACGACGCGAGCCTGCCGGACGGGCAGCGTCCTCTGGACGGGGCGGAGCTGGTCGTCACCTCGAAGAGCTTCACCGAGGGCGTGCTGCTCGGCAAGATCACCGCGACCTACCTGGCCGCAGCCGGGGCCACGGTGACCGACCTGACCGGCGCGCCGGGATCGGCGTCCTCGCGCCAGGCCCAGCTCAACGGCGACGCCGACATCCTGTGGGAGTACACCGGCACCGGCTGGGTCAACTATCACAACGAGACCGAGACCATCGCCGACCCGCGGGAACTCTGGCAGCGCGTGCACGACATCGAGAAGCGCGACTACGACCTGGAATGGCTGCCGCCCGCCAACTTCAACGACACCTACGCTTTCGCCGCCGCCGGCCCGACCGCGCGGCGACTGAACGTGCAGTCGCTGTCGGAGGTCGCCGCCCTCCCCGTCGGCGACCGCACCTTCTGCGTCGACGACGAATTCTTCAGCCGCTCCGACGGTTTCCTGCCGATGCTGGAGAAATACGGCATGCCCTACAACACCCCGGACGGGGTGCCCGCGGGCAATGTCACCCGGATGGACGCCGGCGTCATCTATCCCTCCACGGCCAAGAGCGCACCCTGCAACTTCGGCATGGTCTACACCACCGATGGCCGGGTCAAGAACCTCGACCTGACCGTCCTGGACGACGACAAGAAATACTTCCTGCCCTACAGCGGCACCGCCGTCGTCCGCGGCCCGATCATCGAGCAGTACCCCGCCCTGCGCCCCCTGCTCGGCACCCTCTCCGAACGCCTCACCGACCAGCTCATGCAGGACCTCAACGGCCGCGTCGACATCGACGGCGAGGACCCCGCCGACGTCGCCTACGACTGGTTGCGCAGCGAGAAACTGATCGACTAGGACCGGCGCGATCGGAAGGTGCGCACCAGATCGGCAGTCCAGCGATCCGGGATCTCCCAGGGGATGAAGTGCCCGCCGACCGGGTGGGCGGAGATCTCGACATGGTTGTACCAGGGCGCACGATCACCGGCCAGAAACGACGCGATGCGCTCCTCCGAATCGGCCACGCCCGGCGGATTCTCGTAATCGACGAAGGTGATCCCGGTCGGCGCCTCGACAATCGGAGTGCGGTCGTGGACGGGAGTCCACGGATAGCGATTGTTGTTGGCGTAGGTGCGAATGGAGCTGGCGATCCCGTTGCCGGTCCAGTAGATCGTGGCGTGCGTGAGCAAGTCGTCGCGGGTGAAGACCGAGTAGATGTCGCCACCGTTGTCGGACCACTTCATCCAGCGCTCCAGGATCCAGGCGAGCATGCCGACCGGCGAGTCGGACAAGCCGAACCCCAGGGTGCTCGGCGCGAGGACATGGGCGGCGAGGTGCCCGGCGAAGCGGTTTTCGATGTCGACCAGACGACGACGCAGATCGGCGGGCAGATCGGGTGGAATCGGCCGGCCGCCGGACAGATCCCAGGCGCGGTCGCCGGTGAAGAAATCGAGTTTCAGGGCGGACCCGATGTGTATGCCGCACAGCGAGTCCGCGTATTTGTGGCCGAGTTGGCCGGTGACCAGCGCGCCGACATCGCAGCCCGCGGCCGCGTACCGGGTATGGCCGAGCACGCCGGTCATCAACTCGTGCCAGAGGTCGGCGATCTTCCAGAAATTCATGTCGGGAAGCGTCGGAGTCGAGTAGCCGAAGCCCGGCAACGACGGAATGATCACCTCGAAGGCGTCCGCCGGGTCGCCGCCGAAAGCGGCCGGATCGGCGAGCCGGTCGACGACTTTGGACCAGTGCCAGAACGTCCAGGGCCAGCCGTGGCTGAGAATCAGCGGGACGGTGCGCGGTCCGATTCCGGGCTTGCGCATGAAATGCACGCGAGCACCGGAGACCTCGACGAAGTAGTGCTCATAGCTGTTGATCGTCTTTTCCGCTGCGCGCCAGTCGTATCCGTCCGCCCAGTACTCGGCCAGCTCCTGCAGCAACGCTCGGGGCACGCCGTAGCGGCCGTCTTCGTTCCCGATATCGTCGGGCCATCGGGTGGCCCGCAGCCGTGACCGCAGGTCCTCGAGCACGCGCTCCTCGACGGCGATGGGCTCGGGCGTCAACTGGTGCCCGCCGATGCTCATAGCTGGGGCCCTTCGCCGGGCTCGTCGGCGAGATGAACTATGCGGTCGAAGATCTCGGCCACGCCGAGCAACTGAACGCGGTCTTCGGGCGAGAGACGCTCGAGCAATACACCCAGGCGCCGGGCGCGGTCGGTATGGCGCTCGCGCACCAGGGCTTGCCCCGCATCGGTCAGCGACAGCACCGCCGCCCGGCCGTCCAGCGGATCCGGTTCGCGCCGCATCAGACCGTCGTCCGCCAGCTTGGCCACTGCCGAGGTGAGCGCCGGTTGCTTGATCTGTTCTGTCCGGACGAGATCGCTCAACCGGCAGCTGCCAACCCGGGACAGCGTGTGCAGCACCGACAGCGCGGAGAAGCTCAATCGGCCCGAGTCCGGCAGTCGGATGAACACCGAGTTGAAGTTTTCGAGAGCGAGGGTCAGCCGCTCGACAGCCTGAACGTCGTCCACGACGAAACTATATCAACTATCGATCTAAATGCGCCGGTTGGCGCTACCACCAGGTGCGGACTTCGGCCGGGAGGTTCTGCTCGGGGACGGTCGACAGTGTCCACTGGCCGGTCGGGGTTCGGTCGGCCTGGTGGTGGGCGACGTCGCCCGAGTAGACGAAGAGGCGGTCCGGCTCGGTGGTGAGCCAGCCGACGCCGAAGCGGTGGTTGCGGCTGCGGCTGAAGGTGCCGACGGTGCAGGTTTGGGCGCCGGTGGATGTTTCGAGGATCGAGATGGTGGCCATCAGGTTTTCTGCGGGCTGGATCGTGGCGCGGTAGCGGCCGCTGGGCGAGATGGCCGAGGTGGTCAGCCAGGTGTCGCCCGCGAGGGCGGGGTCGTCGACGCGGCCGCAGGCCGCAGTGGCGGTCATCAGGGCGAGCACGGCGGTGAGCACCGCCGTGCCGCCTCGGGTGCGACTGAAGCCCATCACGCCCCTCCCCTTCGGTGTGCTGCCTGATCGGCAAGGTACAACCGTGTTTTCCCGCGCGCCAGGCATTTTCGGGGCGGGCGCTCAGGCCGCGCGAGCGACCAGGCCGGCGGGCTCGGCGGCGAGGCGCTGGGATCGGCGGGCCAGGACGACCATGACCGCCGGGACGAGCAGGTCGTGGACCAGGACGCCGCCGGTGTTGCCGGGCGCGTGATCGCCGTGGGCGAACCACTGGTAGAGGTGGCCGATCAGGGCGCCCCACAGGAACATGCCCGCGCCGAGGCCGAGGGTGATCCGCTCGCGGGCCGTGGTCGCGGGCATGGCGGCGCGGAAGCCCATCACCGCCAGCGCCAGGTTGGCGAAGGCGATCTCGAATTCGAAAGGCGTCTGGGCGAAGCCGATCGCGGTGGCCATGACCTCCGGGGCGCCGAGGAAGGCGAGGGTCATCCACAGGCTGCCCAGGCCCAGCGCGACGGCGGCCCACCAGCGCTGCCAGAGCTCCAGCGCGGCGTGCCGGGACGGGCTGCGGCGGGTGTGCAGGTATGCCCCGATGACCGCGAGCAGCGGCCAGAGCAGCGGGACAGCGGACTGGGCGAGGTAGGAAAGCTCGTTCATACTCCTGAGTCTTGCATGATTAATATTAACTAGTAAAGACTCTGTTAGGCTCGACACGTGGATGATGGACTAGCCGATTTGCTGCACCGGGTCGTGTTCCTGCTCGGCGAGGCCGCGCGCAAGCGCGCCGACGACGCGGGCGGGCCGACCTACAGCCAGATGCGGCTGCTGGGCACGCTGGAGGAGATCCAGCCGGTGACTCAGCACGAGCTGGCGCGGGCGCTGTCGGTCTCCGACCCGGCGATCAGCCGGGCGCTGCGGCCGCTGGAGGCGGCGGGGCTGGTGCGCGTGGACCCTGACCCCGCGCACGGCCGTCGACGGCTGGTCAGCACGACGGCCACGGGCCGGAAAGCGTTCCACGACAGCGGAAAACCGCTCTACGACGAACTCCGCAAGGCCCTGCTCGACGCCGGATTCCCCTACGAGCGCTATCTGCGCGACACGCTGCGGCTGGCCGAATTGCTCGAGGGTCCGTGAGCCGGGTCCGGAAACGACGATGCCGCCGCGCGGAACACTCCGGCGGCGGCATCGACAGCGTCGGTCAGCCCGCGCTGCCCGTCGAGAGCTTCTTGCGCCATTCGGCACACGCCTGCGGATCGGCGTCGGGGCGGTCCTGGCCGTCGCGACCACAGCCCGCACGGGTGTAGCCGGAACGGTCCAGGCCGAAGCGGTTGTAGCCCCAGCGGTCGTAACCGGAATGGTCGTAGCCGGAGCGGTCATAACCCCAGCGGTCGTAACCGGCACGGTCGTAGCCGAAGCGATCGAATCCGTCGGAGTCGTAGTCGTCCTCATCGGCCGGGCCAGGGCAGCCGAGCCCGGTGTCGATGCCGCCGCCCGGGCACATCGCGGGCGGTTTCGGCGCGGGCGTCGTGGTGGAAGGCGGTGCGGGAGTAGTCGTCACCGGCGGCGCGGGGGTCGTGGTGGTGACGGGTGGCGCTGGTGTCGTCGGCGCGGGCGTGGTGACGGTCGGCGTCGCGAACGCGGGGGCGATCACCGCGGCGGGCACGAGCAATACCGACCCGGCCAAGGCCGTGCGCGCCAGCGCCGACCGTAGTCTCCGGTGCCGGCGGACTTCAGTGGTCATCATTGATCTCCTGTCCGAAACTCTGTACTCGAAACCGTTGCGACCACCCCTCTCGGGCCGCAACGGCTGTATAACCCTGATTCGGCGGGCCGGTGTTACATCGGAAGCCGTTCCGCCGCAGCGCGTACGGAGGGGTCACAGGGTGCAGCGCGCGCCCGGGGCCGGTGGTTTCAGGTCGACCAGATAGTCCGCGACGGCGGCGTCGACACAGGGATTGGCGGCCAGCGACGCGGTGTGCTGTTCGCCCTCCACGGTCAGCAGCGCGCCGCGCAGGGTTTCGGCGAGGCTGATGCCGCCCGAGTGCGGCGTGGCGGGGTCGCCGGTGGTCGAGACGATCAGGGGTGCGGGCAGGTTTTCGATACCGGTGGCGTGCGGGTAGCCCAGAGTCGGTGCCACCGGCCAGAATTCGCAGCCGTCGCGGGCCCCGTCGGCCCCGGTGCCGGGATCCACGAAGGGGGCGACGGCGAGGATCCGGCGACGCAGCTCGGTCTCCTGCTCGGGAGTACGACGCTCCTCGTCGAGGCAGTTGATCGCGTAGTTGGCTTCGAGCATGTTGGGCCAGCGACCATCCGCGCCCCGGCCACTGAACGCGTCACCGAGGCCGAGCAGGATATCGCCGCGGCCGGTGGCGATTTCGGCGATGCCCTGCTGGATCGCGGGCCACGCCGACGCGTCGTACAGTCCCGCGCCCACACCACCGACGGCCGCCGCGAAATCCAGCTGCCTGCCGTTTCCGGCCGGAACGGGACGATCGATCAGCGGACGCGTGATGGCCAGGAACGTCTCGGTGGCTTTCGCCGGGTCGGTCCCCAGCGCGCAGCCCGGGCGGGTAGCGCAATCAGCGGCCATCTTCTCGAAGGACCGCTGGAACGCCGTGAACTGCTGGATGCGCCGCGGCACGGTGCCGATCAGCGGGTCCACCGCACCGTCCAGGACCAGCGCCCGCACGTGCTGCGGGAACATCTCCGCGTAGACCGCGCCCAGGCGGGTGCCGTAGCTGAGCCCGGCGTAGCTCAGCTTGTCGTCACCGACCGCGGCGCGCAGCACGTCCATGTCGCGGGCGGCGTCGCGAGTGCCCAGGTGGGAGAACACCTCCAGGCCACCGGAACGTTGCGCGCACCGGTCCATCAGCGCTCTGGTCTCCTCGGCCGTCCAGCGGCCCGGCACCGAGGCCATGGGCAGCGCCACCTGCCCGGCGTCGTAGTCCGCGTCGCCGAAGCAATCCACGGCCGGAGTCGACGCGCCGACGCCGCGCGGATCGAAACCGATCAGATCGAAGCGCTCGGTGATCGGATTGTCGGCCCAGAGCTTCGCGGCCGCGACGGCCAGGCTCATCCCCGCGCCGCCCGGTCCGCCCGGATTGAGCACCAGGGAACCGATCTTCGGGCCGCGCGCAGGCACTTTCAGCAGTGCGATCTGCGCGGTCCGGCCGTCGGGCCGCTGGTAGTCCAGCGGCACCTCCATCCGCGCGCAACTCAGATCCGCGCGACTGGTGAACGCCTTGTCGTCGTTCTCGGTCGTGGCATATCCGGCGCAGCCGCCGAACGCGAGCTGCTGGTCGTAGTAGCGCGACAGCGACGGTTCGGGCTCGGATCGCGTGCACCCGGTCAGGGCCAGCAGGGACAGGGCCACCGTCAAGGCGGCCGTACGGGTTTTCATGAGAACTCCATCAGGTTGCCGAAATCGGGCTAGATCCAGCCCTTTTCGCGAGCTTTGAGCGCGGCCTCGTACCGGTTGGCGACACCGAGTTTGGCCATGGCGGAGGACAGGTAGTTACGTGTCGTCCCGGGTGACAGGTGGGCGCGCCGGGCGATCTCGTCGACGGAAGCGCCGTCGAGGGCGTACTCCAGCACATCGGCCTCGCGACCGGTGAGCACGGTGTCACCGGCGCTGATCGCCTCGGCCGCCAGTTCCGGGTCGACGTAGCGCCCGCCCTCGTGCACCGTCCGGATGACCTGGGCCAGGGTCGAGGCCGAGGTGGTCTTCGGCAGGAAGCCGCGCACGCCCGCCGAGAGCGCGCGTTTGAGATAGCCGGGCCGGCCGTGGCTGGTGACGATCAGGGTCCCCGCGCCGGGAGTGAGTCGCAGCAGTCGCACGGCGGTCTCGATCCCATCCATGCCGGGCATCTGCAGATCGATCACCGCGACCGCCACCGGCGCCTGCTCGGCCACCCGGCGCTCCCAGACGGCGAGCAGTTCCTCACCGGAACCCACGTGACCGACCACCTCGAGCTCGGCCTCGAGGTCGAGCAGCGTGGCCAGCGCGGCCCGGATCAGCGTCTCGTCGTCGGCCAGCAGAACCGGAATCACTTCTTCTCCCAACGTATGTCGAGGCGAAACGCCTCGCCGGTGGCATCGATGTCCAGGCTCGCGCCGGTGGCGGCGAGCCGTTCGGCCAGGCCGCGCAGCCCGGACAGCTCCCCCGGCGTCCCGCGCGGGCGGTCGTTGCGCAGGGACATGCCGGCGTCGCCGAGCACGAGCACCGCGGAGGTCGCCGCGGAATGCTCGACAATATTGGTGGTGCCCTCGCGCACCACCCAGGCGGCGACCTCGTGGTAGCGGGCCGGCACCCGCGCCGCGTCCCCCTCGACCACCAGCCGGCACCCCACCGCGGACAGCAGCGAGCGGGCTCCGGCCACCTCGGCCAGCAGGTCGATGCCGCGGTAGCCGCGCACCAGCTGGCGCATCTGGCCCATCGACTCGACCGCCAGCGCTTTCACCTCGTCCATTTCCGCGGCGGCCCGACCGGTGTCCCCGGAGCGCGAAAGAGCGGCCGCCAGTTCGCTTTTCACGGCGATCGCGGAGAAGCCCCGGCCGACGACATCGTGCAGGTCACGCGAGAAGCGCAGCCGCTCCTCGGCGACCTGCAGATCGGCCTCGACGACCCGGGCCCGCTCCAGCTCGTCCACGACCCGCAGCGCCCAGATGGTGAGGACCATGGTCCCGCCGATCAGAGCGCCCGCCCCGATGGTCATCGCGGCCGCGACCAACCCGGTGCGCGGCGAGGAGCCGTAGGCCAGGCCGGTGGCGACGCCGATACCGATGATCGCCGGCCAGCGGTGCCGCGGCAGGAACGAGGCGATCGAGAAGATGGCGAGCATGGCCGCGTAGACGCCGGAGATGCTGGCCTGGTCGACGGCGTGCTCGTCCTCGGCCAGGCGGGCGTAGCAGGCGAAGCCCAGCCACACGAGCACCAGGAGCACGACGGCGACCTGCATGGCCCTGCGGCGCGGAACGATGTCCGAGGACAGCGCGAGCACGGGCTGCACCTCCAGCGCGAGGATGGCCGCCAGGCCCGAGACCACGACGCCGGCGATCGCCGCCGGGGATCGCACCGAGGTGCTCACCAGGACGACGACCAGCGCGGCCACGGTGACCTGCAGGGTGACCCGGGTGTAGAAGCGGAACTTGGCCGCGCCCGACAACCCGTGCCACCATGCGGTCAGGCGGGTCATCCCCGGTCGTCCCATCGGAAACTCTTGCGGGTCAGCGCCAGTGCCAGGACCGTCCATAGCGCCAGTGTGGCAAACGGGCGCCCGAGTTCGGCGCACGTGCCCGCGAAGTCCAGGGCCGCGTCGGAGGAGGCCGCGGTGGCGAGTTTGCCGGCCGCGCCCAGCGAGATCAGGTCCGAGACCGCGGCGAACGGCGTCCAATCGGCCACGGCGGCCAGACGATCGGGCAGGATGTTGCGCAGCGATCCCATCCCGAGGGTCGCGACGATCATCACCGGCATGGAGGTGATCTGCGCGGCCTCCGCGTTCTTGGTCACGGCGCTGGTCGCCAGCGCCAGCAGGGAGAACAGCACGGCGCCGCCCAGCAGGGCCAGCGCGATCGCCGGCGGATTGACCGGGGCGGGCGTGCCTGCCCCGTAGACCACCGCGGCGACCACGACGGTGCAGACCAGCGTCACCCCCAGGCCCGGAATCGCCGGGGCCGTCTGGATCCGCCAGTCGGTGGCCTCCCCGGTGCGCAACCGCTTCAGCACCCCTTCCCCGCGACGCGTGGTGACCATCGACAGCACCGAGTAGTACTGCACGAAAAGCAGTGCGAGCAATGCGAGCAACTCGAACGCCGTCGCGGCCATGGCGGCCGTCGGCGCTTTGCCGTCGCGGGCGAGGAAGAAGGTGACCAGCGGGAGGCCGATCGGGAACACCGTCGCCATGTAGACCAGGGTCTTGTTGCGGCGGAATTGCAGGTACTCCGCCTTGGCCAGCGCGGCCAGGGGGCGGCGGCGAAAACCGGTGGGCGGGGTGGCGGTGTCGATCATCGGGTGGCTCCGATCAGTTCGGGGGTGGCGGCCGGTTCGTCGGCGATGTCCAGGAAGACCGACTCCAGCGAGGCGGCGCGGGCCTCCAGGCCGCCCAGGCGCAGGCCCTGCGCGCCGGCCCAGCCCAGCAGTTCGTAGAGGTGGCCCTGCAGATCGTGGGTGCTGACGGTGACCCGGGACTGCGCGTCGATCCGCGCGCCGGACAGCGGCGGCAGCGGCACGCCCGGATGGTCGAAGACGATCCGGGCGGGATGCCCGTCGACGATCTCGCGCAGCGTGCCGGAGCGGGCGATCGCGCCCTTGTGCATGATCGCGATCCGGTCGGCCAGCGCCTCGGCTTCGTCCAGGTAGTGCGTGGTGAGCACCATGGTCACGCCCGCGGCCTTGAGGTCGGCGAGCAATCGCCAAGTGGCGCGGCGGCTTTCCGGATCCAGGCCGGTGGTCGGCTCGTCCAGGAACAGCAGCTTGGGCCGGCCCAGCAGGGCGCAGGCCAGATCGACGCGGCGCTGCTCGCCGCCGGAGAGCGCGCCGACGCGCACGCCGGCCCGGTCGGTCAGGTCGACCTGGGCGAGCACGGCGTCGGCCGTGGTCGGGGCGGTGCAGGTCCCGCGCCACATCTCCAGCGCTTCGCGCACGGTCAGTTCGGCGGGCAGCCCGCCGGACTGCAGCATGGTGCCCACGAACGGCCGCACCTCCGCGCGGTCGCGGCGCGGGTCGAGGCCGAAGACCGCGACCTCGCCGCCGGTGGGCGCGGCGAGACCTTCGAGCAGATCGAGCGTGGACGTCTTTCCGGCGCCGTTGGTGCCCAGCAGGGCGAAGACCTCACCGGCGAGCACCTGCAGGTCGACGCCCCTGACCGCTTCGAACGCGGTCTTGCCGGCGCCGTAGGTGCGGCGCAGGCCGCGCGCGGTGATGACATCGTCGATCGGGTGGTTCCGAGGTGTGCGATGTGCGTTGTTCATACGATCAACGATCGCGGACCGCGGACGGTGTCAGTAGTAAGCGCAGTCACCGAATCCCGGTGACTCCGCCATGGTCAAGCCATGACAAATGTCATGCGCGGTCACCAGGCGACCGGCAGCGCCTTCGGCCCGCGCACCAGCAGGCCGCTCTTCCAAGGGACTTCGTCGACGGGCACGGCCAAGCGCAGCGCGGGGAACCGGCGCAGCAGGGTGTCCAGGGCGATCTGGAGTTCCAGGCGGGCCAGCTGGGCGCCCAGGCAGTGGTGCGCGCCGTGCCCGAAAGCCATGTGCGGGTTGCTGATCCGGGACAGGTCCAGGTTCTCCGGGTCGGCGAACACGGCCTCGTCGCGGTTGGCGGCCTGGGTGTTGACGAAGACCGCCTCGCCCGCGCGTACGGTGACGCCGCTGAGCTCCACGTCCTCGGTGGCGATGCGGGCGAAGGCGCCGCCGGAACCGAGTTGGACGTGGCGCAGCAACTCCTCCACCGCCGCGGGCACCTGATCCGGGTTGTGCCGCAACAGGTCCCAGTGGCCGGGTTCGGTGAGCAGGACGTAGGTGAAGTTGGCGATCTGGTTGGCGGTGGTCTCGTGCCCGGCGATGAGGATGCCGACGCCCAGGTTGACGAGTTCTTTCTCGCTCAGGCGATCGTCGTCGTCGCGAGCCGAGACCAGCGCGCTGAGCAGATCGTCGGCGGGCTCGGCGCGGCGCTGGGCGATCAGCTCGGCCAGGTAGCCCTCCAATCCCGCACGGGCGGCCGCGATCTGAGGGCGGGTGTAGGCGGTGGTGGACAGGATCGCGTCGGAGAAATCGCGGAAGCGATGCTGCTGTTCGGTGGGGACGCCGAGCATTTCGCAGATGAGGGTGACCGGTAGCGGCAGCGCGAAGTGCCGCACGAGGTCGGCGGGCGGGCCGGTCTCCTCGATCGCGTCGAGGAGACCGTCCACGATCTGCTGGGCGCGCGGGCGCAGCGCCTGCACGCGGCGGCCGGTGAACGCCTTGGCCACCAGTTTCCGCAGCCGAGTGTGCTCGGGCGGGTCCATGCTGAGCAGCGAATCCCCGCGCGGCGGTTCCGGTGTCGCGCGCGGCACGTCCTCGCGGTCCACCGCCAGCGCTCGGCTGAACCGCTGGTCGGCCAGCACCAGCCGGACATCGTCGTACCGGGTGATCAGCCACCCGTCCCCGCCGTAGGGCAATCGGATCCGCGCCACGGGTTCCTCGCGGCGCAGCCGCGCCAGCAGGGGATCGATCTCGAGCCGGAACGGTTCGCCGAATGGATAGCTTCGAACCTCGAAGTCGGTGGTCATCGCGCTCTCTCTTTCCGGATCTGAGCGGGCCGTACGCACACAAAACTCGTTGCTCTAGCTAACGTAAACCGTCATACCCGACCCCGTCAACGAGTGACTTCCACTACCCCACTGGGCAATTCGCATCGAACCAGGCCCTCCCCCACCCCCACCCGACCAGCGCATCAGCGGCTACGCCTCACTCGGTGACGATGGCGACGGCGTCGATCTCGACGAGCATTTCCGCGCGGGGCAGGCCGGTGAAGACGGTGGTGCGGCTGGGGAGGACGTCGCCGGTGGTGTGGGCGGTGACGAAGGCGCCGTAGGCCTCGTTCATGATCGCGAAGTCTTCGCGCTTGGTGAGGTAGACGCGGAGCATGACGACGTCGTCGAAGGTGGCGCCGGCGGCGTCGATGATGGCCTTGACGTTCTGCAGGGTGCGGGTGGTCTGGGCGGCGACGTCGCCGGGGTAGAGGTATTCGCTGGTGGCCGGGTCGACCGGGCCCTGGCCGGAGACCTGGACAAACGGGCCCTTGCGCACGCCCTGGGAGAAGGTGTGCGCGGGGGCGGGGGCGTCGGTGGTGCGGACGGCGATCTTCTTGCTCATGGTCAGCCTTTCGGGGTGGGGGTGTCGCGGCCGGGGGTCCAGCCGAGTTCGGTGGAGACGGCATCGGCGGCGGCGCGTACCTGCGGCAGCCGCGCCAGCACCTGATCGTGGTCGAGCAGCATGTCGGGCACCGACATGGAGACCGCGGCCACCACCGCGCCGGTGCCGTCGCGGACCGGGACGCCGATGCAGTTGACGAAGGTCTCGTGCTCCTCGTGGTCTTCGGCATAGCCTTGCGCCGCAACGAGTTCCAGCTCGGCCAGGTAGCCGTCGGGAGTCAGGATGGTGCGCTCGGTGAACTTGCGGTATTCGATCCGCTCGGCGATCGCCCGCCACTGGGCGCGCGGCTGCGCGCAGACCAGCACCTTCCCGACGGCGGTGCAGTGCAGCGGCGCGGGCCGCCCGATCCGCGAATACATGCGCACGCTCTGGATGGCGTCGAACTTGTCGATGTAGACGACCTCACCGGCCTCGTAGGTGGCCAGATGGATGGTCTGGCCGGTGGCGGTGTTGAGCGCGCTCAGATGCGGCCGCGCCAAGGTTCGCACGTCACGGCGTTCCAGCGCCTGATTGGCCAGTTCGAACAGCCGGGAGCCGAGCACGTAGCGGTGCTCGCGATCGTGGGTGACGAAGCGCTGCGATTCCATGGTCTGCAACAGCCGCAGCACCGTCGACTTGTGCACGCCGAGCTCGGCCGCCAACTGCTCCAGCGATCGCTCGTCCTCGCCGAGGGAGATCAGGATTGTCAACGCGCGCAACAGACTCTGGCTCATGACGCCACATTCTCGGCCACGACCGCGTCGGTGTAGCGCACCCGGTCCCACTCCGGGGCGCTGCTCGCGGCCAGGGCGGCAAGCCGTTGCGGGGCAGGCAGATCCGCGCCGTCGCCGGTGCCGGTCAGGGCCGCCGCCGCGCACAGGTGACCGAAGCGCAAGCGCTCGACCAGGGGCCGCCCGTGCAGCAGCGCCGCGAGGTAACCGCCGGCGAAGGCGTCACCGGCCCCGATCCGCTCGGTGATCTCGAGCGCGAGGGCGGGCACCTCGGCCCGCTCGGCGCCGGAGAAGCCGGTGACGGAGTGCTCGTTGTTCTTGATCACCAGATGCGCGGGTTCGGGAAACAGCGCCCGCAGCCGGTCGGCGTCGCCGGTGCCGAACACCGCCTCGGCTTCATCGGCCCCGAGGAAGACGATGTCGCTGCCGCGCACGTGCCGGGCCAGGATCGCCGGGGCGTCGCCGGCCCGCGCCGCCCACAGCGCCGGGCGGAAGTTCAGGTCGAAGCTCACCAGCCGCCCGCGCCGCGGCAGCGCGATCAGCGCTTCGGTGAGCCCGGTGGCGGAGCCGGAGAGCGCGGTGGTGATGCCGGTGAAATGCACCAGCTCGCAGCCTTCCAGGACACCGGCGGCCGCGTCGAGATCCGCGGTGGACAGCGCGCTGGCCGCGGAACCGTTGCGGTAGTAGAGCATTCGGCTGTCGCTCGCGCCCAGATCGGTCGCCTTCCCGGATCCGCTGCCGCGCTCTTTGACATAGACGGCGGTGGGCCGGGCCGGATCGGTGACCACGGCGGAGACATCCACCCCGCGCGCGGCCAGATGCCCGGTGAGGTACCGGCCGAAGCCGTCGTCGCCGACGCGCGAGAGCCAGGTGGCCTCGACGTTGAGTTGGGCGAGCACCGTGGCCACGTTCGCCTCGGCGCCCCCGGCGGTGCGCTCGAAGGTCTCGGACTCCTCCAGCGGACCCGGCCGCGCCACCAGAACCGCGAGCCCCTCCCCGACTGTCACCGCCCGTGGGCGCGGTGACGTAGTAGGCCACGTCACTCCGATCTCCCTTCTGCTCTTGCGGCTATCGGCCATCCCGTGCAGAATAACCACACCAAACACAATGTGCAACATACGTTGCAAAATATGCAATGCATGAACAGCATAACCGGCGGAGCCGAATCCGCGGGAAGGAGCGAGGTGGCGATCGACGAGAAAGCCGTTGCCGCACTGCACGATCGGCGGCTCGGCCCCGAGCACAAGAGCCTGCCGCCCGCGGCCTGGGGCCGCACCGCGCGGCAGTTCCTGGATTCCGGTCCGCACCTCGACGAGTTCCAGACGCCGCTGCTCACCGTCGACCGCGCGGCCGTCGCCGCCAATGTCGCGGTGATGGCCGACTGGGCCGCCGCGGCCGGCGTCCGGCTCGCCCCGCACGGCAAGACGACGATGTCACCGCAGCTGTGGGCCCAGCAGCTCGCCGCGGGCAGCTGGGGCCTGACCTTCGCCACCATCTGGCAGGTGCAGGCGGCGCGCGCGTTCGGCGTGAGCCGCGTCCTGCTGGCCAACGCGCTGGTCGATCCGGCCGGATTGCGCTGGATCGCCGCGGAATCGGCACAGGACCCGGCCTTCGAGTTCTACTGCTGGGCCGACAGCGTCGAGACCGTCGCCGTGATGGACGAGCACCTGCGCGCGGCCGGCGCGCACACGCGGCTGCGGGTGATCGTGGAACTCGGTGGGCCACACGGCCGCACCGGCGCGCGCAGCGTCGCCCAGGCGCACGCGGTCGCGGCGGCGATCGGCCGCTCGGAGTACCTGGTGCTGGCCGGTGTGGGCGGTTACGAGGGCGCGCTCGCGCACGACCGCAAGCCGGTGGCGCTGGCCGCGGTGCGCCGCTACCTCACCGAGGTGGCGCGCCTGCACCGCGAACTCGCCGAGGCCGCGGCGTATCCCGAGGGCGCGATCATCACCGCCGGCGGCAGCGCCTACCCCGATCTGGTCGTCGAAAGCCTGGGTCCGCTCGCCGACGAGCAAGGCGCGCAAGGCGTTCCGACCACGGTCGTGCTGCGGTCCGGGGCCTACATCATCCACGACGACGGCTTCTACGCCGGCATCTCGCCGCTGGCCGCCTCCCGCAGCGAGCGCCCCCTGCGCTCGGCCATGCACGGCTGGGCGCGCACCGTCTCCCGGCCGGAGCCCGGCCTCGCCCTGCTGGACGCGGGCAAGCGCGATTTGCCCTTCGACGAGGGGCTCCCGATCCCGCAGGGGCTGGACGCCACGATCTCGGCGCTCAACGACCAGCACGCGTTCCTCCGGCTGCCGGGCGGCACGCCCGCGGACCTGCCCGTCGGCACCGTGGTGCGGCTCGGTTTGTCGCACCCCTGCACCGCTTTCGACAAATGGCGGCTGATCCCGGTCATCGACGACGCCGGGGCCGACCGTCCGCGCGTCGTCGACTTCCTGCACACCTTCTTCTGACGAGCGGGCGACATGACCGATTTGCTATTCCGAGACATCGACATCATCGACGGCACGGGCGCGCCCCGGTTCCGCGGCGACGTCCACCTCGCGCGCGGGCGGATCAGCGCGATCACCGCGCCCGGCGCGAGCACCGCCGCGGGCCGGATCATCGAGTCCGCGCCGGGTTCCGTGCTCGCGCCCGGCTTCATCGATATGCACGCCCACTCGGACCTGCACCTGCTCACCGATCCCGGGCACTTCCCGAAGGTGAGCCAGGGCATCACCACCGAGGTCATCGGCCAGGACGGCCTGTCCTACGCCCCCATCGACGAGCCCAGCCTCGCGGTGCTGCGCCGCCAGATCGCCGGCTGGAACGGCAATCCCGTCGATCTGGACTTCTCCTGGCGCAGCGTCGCCCAGTACCTGGACCGGCTCGATCAGGGCATCACGCCCAACGCCGCGTACCTGGTGCCGCAGGGCACGCTGCGGCTGCTGGTGGTCGGCAGCGAGCAGCGTCCGGCGAGCGGCGCGGAGATCGGCCGCATGTGCGATCTGCTGGCCCAGGGCTTCGCCGAGGGCGCGGTCGGCATGTCCAGCGGACTCACCTACACGCCCGGAATGTACGCCGACACAGCCGAATTGACGGCGCTGTGCGAGGTGGTGGCCGAACACGGCGGGTACTACGCCCCGCACACCCGCTCCTACGGCAAGGGCGCGCTCGAGGCGTACGCCGAGATGATCGAGCTGGCCCGGCGCACCGGCTGCGCCCTGCATCTCACCCACGCCACCATGAACTTCGGCGTGAATCGCGGTCGCGCGCCGGAGTTCCTGGCGCTGATCGACGCCGCGCGCGCCGAGGGCTGCGACATCACCCTCGACACCTACCCGTACCTGCCGGGCTCGACCACGCTGTCGGCGCTGCTGCCGAGCTGGGCGATGTCCGGCGGCCCGGACGCGGCGCTGGCACGCCTGGACGATCCCGCCGAGCGCGCGCGGATCGCGCTCGACGTCACCGTGCACGGGTCCGACGGCTGCCACGGCGTCACCGTGGAGTGGGAGACCATCCAGATCAGCGGCGTCGCCGACACCGCGCTGGACCGCCACGTCGGCAAGACCGTCGCCCAGATCGCCACCGACAGCGGCGTCGCGCCGGTCGAGGTCTTCTTCGACCTGCTGCGCCGCGACCAATTGGCCACCACGATCCTGCAGCACGTCGGGCACGAGGAGAACGTGCGCGCGATCATGGCGCATCCAGGGCACATGGGCGGCAGCGACGCGCTGCTGGTCGGCGACCGGCCCCACCCCCGCGCCTGGGGCACCTTCCCGCGCTACCTCGGCCGCTACGTGCGCGAACTCGGCGTGCTCGACCTCGAGGACTGCGTGCACCACCTCACCGGCCGGCCCGCCGAACGCCTGCGGCTCGCCGATCGCGGCCACCTGTTCACCGGCTACGCCGCCGATCTGGTGCTCTTCGATCCGGCCACGATCACCGACACCGCCACCTTCGAGCAGCCCAAGCAGCAGGCGCGCGGCATCCAGCACGTCCTGGTCAACGGCGAATTCGTGATCCGCGACGGCGCGCCCACCGGCGCGCTGGCCGGTCGGGCGCTGCGCATGGACACCGCACGAAAGGAGACAGTGTGAGCACCCCGAACGCGATGGAGGTCATCCTGGCCGACCGCGTGCTCAGCGTCGTCCGCGCCCCGGAAATCCCGGACCCGGTCGCCCTCGCGGAAGCCTTGGCGGGCTCGGGCATCCGGGCCCTGGAACTCACCTTCACCACCCCCGGGGTGCTCGATTGCCTGCGCGCCGCCACGACGGCCGCGGACGCGGTGGTCGGTGTCGGCACCGTCCTGCGCGCCGAGCAGGCCGCGGCCGCCATCGACCACGGCGCACGGTTCCTGGTGACGCCGGGCGTGCGCGCCGAGGTCGCCGCCGTCGCGGCCGAGCACGGCATCCCGGTGGTGATGGGCGCGTTCACGCCCACCGAGGTGCTCACCGCACTCGATCTGGGCGCCGCCGCGGTGAAGATCTTTCCGGCCCGGGCCCTGGGTCCCGGCTATCTGAAAGATCTGCGCGGCCCCTTCCCCGACGTGGCGCTCATTCCCTCGGGAGGCGTCAACGCGGGCAACGCCGCGCAATTCCTCGCCAGCGGGGCCGTCGCGGTCACCGCGGGCACCGATGTCGTTGCCCCCTCCGACGTCGCCGCGGGCCGATGGTCCGACATCGCCTCGCGCGCGGCGTCTTTCGTTCGATCCATGAAGTGAGAGGTACCCCGGCATGACCGCCGCCGTCGACTGGCTTCGCACGACCACACCCGGGCTCCTGGTGCTCTGTGGTCTCGCGATCGCCGTACTGCTGTTCGCCATCATCAAAGTCAAACTGGAACCGTTCATCGCGCTCCTGCTCACCGGGCTCGGCCTGGCGCTGGCCGCCGGGCTGCCGGTGTCGAAGATCGTCGGCACCGCCATCAAGGCCGGTGATTCCCTGCTGGAGACCGGTTTCGGCGGCATCCTCGGCCACATCGCGGTCATCATCGGGCTCGGCACCGTGCTCGGCGCGATCCTGGAGCAATCCGGTGGCGCCGACATTCTCACCGGCAGGCTGCTGAAGATCTTCGGGGAGAAGGGCGCTCCGGTGGCCATGGGCCTGCTCGGGCTCATCTTCGGCATCCCGGTCTTCTTCGATATCGGCATCTTCGTGCTGGCGCCGCTGATCTACGTCGCGGCCAAGCGCGGCGGACGCTCGCTGGTGCTCTACGCGATGCCGATGCTGGCGGGCCTGTCGATGACGCACGCGTTCCTGCCGCCGCATCCCGGACCGGTCGCCCTCGGCGGTCTGCTCGGGGTGAGCCTGGGCTGGCTGATCCTGATCGGATTCGTCTGCGGCATTCCCGGATTCATCGCCGCCGGCCTGGTCTGGGGCACCTACATCGGCAAGCGGATCCACGTCGAGGTGCCCGACGAGTTCCTGGTGCGTTCCGACGGGTCGCGCGGCGGGCAACAGATCGCCGCCGATACCGAGGACGAGACCGCCGAGCGCAGGACCGGCGACGGTCCCGGCACCGCGACCGACCCCGGCGCGGTCGCCGTGCGGCAGGCACCGCCGTCGGTCGGACTGATCGGCGCGATCATCGCGATTCCGCTGATCCTGATTCTCGGCGCGACGTTCGGCACCCAGCTGCTCGACGCGGATTCGCAGCTGCTGCAAGTGCTCACCTTCCTCGGCACGCCCGCCGTCGCGCTGCTGATCGCGGTGCTCATCGCCTTCTATGTGCTCGGGGTGCGGCGCGGTTCCAGCGTGCAGGAACTGAGCACGCTGACCGCGGAGTCGCTGCGGCCGGTCGGCATGCTGCTGCTGGTGGTCGGCGCGGGCGCGTTCTTCGGCAAGGTCATCTCGGCCACCGGCATCGGCACCGCCCTGGCCGACACCATGTCCGCCGCGGGTCTGCCCGTGATCGTGCTCGCCTACATCATCAGCTGCGGCCTGCGCATCGCCCAGGGCTCGGCCACCGTCGCCATCGTCACCACCGGCGGCATCGTCGCGCCGCTGGTCGCCGGGCACGACTACTCGCAACTGTCGATCGCGCTGATCGCCATGGCGATCGCGGCCGGGTCGATCATCCTCAGCCACGTCAACGACGGCGGCTTCTGGATCATCGCGAAGTACTTCAACCTCACGGTGAAGCAGACGCTGCAGACCTGGACGGTGCTCGAAACCGTCCTGTCCGTGGTGAGTTTCGCGGTCGCGGCCCTGCTGTTCGCGATCGTCAGCTGAGTCCGGCTCCGCACGGCGGGTCACCGGGTGATCCGCCGTGCGGCCCGTTCGCCCGGGTCAGGAACGATCGAGGAGCAGGTCCACCCCTTCGTCGGTGTGCAGGCGCAGGTGCGTGGTGGTCGCGGAGACGATCGCGTTGCGGAAGCGCCCGGTGCCGGTGAACTGCTCGACGATCGGTCGCAGCCGGGGCGAGCGGCGGTCGAGTGCGTCCCACTCCCCCTGTGCCACCACGACGAACCCGTGATAATCGCGGGCGGTCTCGCTCAGCCCCTCGGGCTGCCAGCCGAGCCGGGGTGAGCTGGCCAGGTAGAGAGTGAGATCGACGCAGGCACCGTCGGCGGCGCACAGGCGCATCGGCACCCGGTCGGCGGCGTAGTCGAAGTCGCGGGTGGTCAGGGTCCACCCCGCCGGGTCGCGGTAGGCGTAATCGACGCCCGTCGGCGGAGCCAGGGTGGCCTGCGTCATGTCGGCGGGCCGGTTGTCCAGCACCTCGCTCGTGTACGCGACATCGGTGGCGGTGAAGGCCCATTCCGCGTTCGGATCGATGGGCTTGTGCCAGAACCCGGTTCGATCGCCGTCGCGGCCCTCGACACGCAGTTCCCGGTCGAAGGAGTCACCGCCGGTCTGGTGAATACTGAGGGTCGAGGTGATCTCGCCCGGAATCTTCGGCTGCGGCACCCAATCCGGGGGCGGCAGCTGGATATCGGCGTACTCCCGGAAGAACGGCCGCAGGAAGGCGAAGCGGGCGAATTCGCCCTCGAAATTCGTCGGCGCGGAGTCGACGGCCGACTGATCCTCGTAGGAGTAGGTGAAGAAGACGGTGTCGGCGCCCGAGATGTCGAAATCCCACAGACGCGTGAACATGTCGCCGTATTCGTTGATCACGAAGGTGGTCGACCCGGCCGACGACAGATTGATCGCGCGAAACCGCCCGTTCAACGGACCCGCCATTTCGAAGCTGTAATCATCGGCCAGCGCGGGAACACCCGGACGCAGCGGGTCGCTGCCGGGCAGCCACGGATCCAGGATGACGATCCGGTTCCCCTCAGGCGACAACACGAAAACCGTGGTGACCCCCGCCCCACCCACCGGTTGCGGATTGCCCGCGGTGTCGGTCCAGAATCCCTCCTGCCGGAACGGTGCCAGCTCGACATAGCGCGGATCCAGCCAGGACAGACTCCAGGCCCGCGAATCCGGGCGGACCCGCTGCCCGGACGGATTCAGCCACACCGGCGACCCGAAACGTTCGGTCCACCACCATAATTCCGGCGTCTGATCGGCGGATTCCAGCGTATATATGCGGCCGTCGGGCACGATCGCCACCAGCCGGGCCCCGTCCACCGAGATTCCGCTGATATGCCCACGCAGGCAATTCGGCAGCGGCGGGACACGCCAGCCCGACTCGCCTTCCACGGCCTTCACATACAGCTGCTGATCGAGCAATGCGTATTGCCAGACCTCGTTGAACCCCATTGTCTCGGTGCGCAACTCGACCCGGCGCGGCAGGCGCGCCGCGACCCCCGCCGGTGCCGGCGGCATCGTGAACAGGCCGATGCCGACATTCGGATAGTGCATCGGCACCGGCCACGCTCCGGCGCGCCCCGGCAGCGTCAGCGCCGCGCAACTGATCGGCTCCGGCAGCACACCGAAGGGCAGCCATTCATCCGCTGCCGCCGGTCCGGCCGTCGACACACCCAGCACCACAGCAACCGCCGCCACCGCAGGCGACCAGCACCTAGCCATTCCCGTCCGGGTCCTTCCGTCATTCGGGTACACGACACGAGCAGGTTTGCCAGGTAAGTCCACAGTCGGCGAACGCGTTTCACGCCGCCGATCGCCCGGGAGAAAATACCTCGAATTGGTGGAAAGTGTCTTCGACACGCCATTCAGCGTGCGATGTGCCTGCGAAATCGTGCGCGGCCTTTATAGCCTGGCCGCCTGCGACGAATTCTGCTGGCGGCCTGATCCCGGATACCGTCGCTGTCGCGTGCGACATCGTGAAGTCCGGAAACACGAGCGCCGCACCGATTCCGCTCGCGGCATTGCGTTCTCTGTCGGCTGCGCGTAATTGGATCGGACGGCTGGCGGGCATCGATATGACCGGCTACGCTCTTGCCGATCGGCTGGTCTGGATACAGGGGGCGGTAGTGGCTGTGACGAGACTCGCGGGTATCACGCTGGCGGTAGGTGCGACGTGTGCGGCTCTACTCGGATGCACGGCTGATACCGACGAGCCCAGCAAGCTCGAACCCGGCGACTGCGTGACCAGAGGCAGCAGCTTCGAACCCGGTTCCATGACGCCCGTGTCATGCGACTCACCGGAAGCGGGCAGGTTCGTCACCGCGACACGGCCGGTCGAGGACGCCGGCAAGACGTGTCCGGGGGCCTACCTGGTCGGATATCTGACCAATGGTGACAATATCGCGTGCTTGCAACTCTACAATCAGTGGACAGTCGACTTGTATTGGCCTTCAGGGGTTCCCAAACCCAGCAGGATTCCCGCTAACTCCTGAGCGCGTTGCCGCGCACGCTGACCAACCCTCGCTTGATAGGCCACTTTCGGCCCGAGGTGTCGCTGTGGCCGACAGCGCCGCCACGTCAGAATTATCGCCTCCAGAGAATCATCGCCTCCAGGCCCACGACATAGCCGACGAGCGCCGCCACCACACCGCCGAGCACCACCACGAGCCAAGACTTCCCGCGCCACCGAAGTGTCACCACCACGAGGATGGTGAACACCAGAGTTCCGATGAACAGAACCACGCCAGGTGTCTGATCTGCGTACATGGGGTAGCTATCCGCGTGAATGGAGGGCACGGTGGTCGAATCGGCTCATCGGGAGACGATGTTTCACTACTGACAGGAGATAAGCGCCACACCTCCTGATACCCGGCCGAGCGGAGTCGGCTCGCTTCATTCGTTGCGGTGCAGCAGTAGCGCCGGATCCCCGGTTACGGGCGGCGGCGCTCCGAGGCAGCTACGACCGGGCGCAGCGCATCGGCCGCGGCCTGGAGCGTCGCGGTCGGCACGTCGGCGTAGAGGGATTCGTGCAGGCGGGCGGACGCGGTCATCGCCAGGTCGGTGTGCGCCCGGCCGGACTCGGTGAGCTGGACCAGGCGGCCCCGCGCGTCGCCCTGATCGGGTCCGCTCGCCACATACCCCGAGGCGGTCAGGCGTTGCAGGACATTGCTGATGCCGCCGGAGGTGAGGAACAGCGCGCGACTCAGATCGCTGGGGCGCAGCGGGCCGTCGGCGCGACGCAGGGCCGCCAGGACGTCGAACTCCGCGTAGGTCAGGCCCAGGTCCGCGAGTTCGGCCTTCATGGCCTGCTCGTGTCGTACCGCCAGCCTCGAAATGCGTTTGCTGAGCGCGAGTCTGGTCACCGTGTCGGCGGGCACCCCTGCCCGCGTCCAGTGTTCGACCAGCCCGTCGACTTCGTCCCGCATGGCGCGAGCCTAACACTTTCGGTATTGCTTTCCTAAAAGCTTTCTGAATAGACTTCTCGCATGGCAGCAATCATTCGCGGCGGGACACTCATCGACACCGACCCGGTCCGGGTACTGACCGCCGACCTGCGCATCGACAATGGGCGCATCACCGAGATCGGCAGCGGCCTGCGAGTGCCCGCGGATGCCGAGGTGCTCGACGCGACCGGGATGCTCGTCCTCCCCGGTTTCGTGGACGCCCACCGGCACACCTGGCAGTCCGGCATCCGCATGGCCGGTCCCGACATCTCCTTCCCCGGCTACCTCGACCTGGTGCTGGGCACGTTCGCGCCGCGCTACCAGCCCGAAGACGTCCGCATCGGCACCCTCGCCGGGGCGCTGGAGTGCCTCGACGCCGGCATCACCACGGTGCTCGACTGGTCTCACATCCAGCACACCCCCGACCACACCTCAGCCGCTGTCGACGGAATCCGGGCCGCCGGAATCCGGGCCGTCTTCGGTTACTGCGTAACCGATCCCGACCTGCGCGCAGCGCGGGACGCCCTGGCCGCGACCGGCGGTGGGCTCGTCACCATGGCGATGGCGCCCTACGGTCCGGAGATCGTCGACGAGGCGGCCGCGCTCGCGGAATGGCGGATCGCGCGCGAGCTGGATCTGCCCGTCACGGTGCATGCCGGCGGCTACGGTCCGGACAGCGCGGCCAGAGGACTCGATTTCCTGCGACGCAACGAATTGCTCGGCCCGCGAACCAATTACGCGCACGGCAACTCCTACACCGATGACCAGTTGAAGTTGATCGCCGACACCGGGGGCACACTGTCGGTCTCCCCGCTGGTGGAGGCGGCGCTCGGGTTCGGGGCGCCGATCACCGCGCGGGCGGTCGCGGCGGGCGTGCCGACCGGGCTCGGCGCGGACAGTGTGGTCAGCGGGCCGGGAGACATGTTCAGCCTCATGCGCTCCGCTTACGGGTTCGCCCGGCTCGACTCCGGATTCAGCACCCGCGACGCCTTGCGGGCCGCGACCGTCGACGGCGCCAAGGCGGCCGGGGTCGAGGGCGCCGGCACCCTCGCGCCGGGCAGCCACGCCGATATCGTCCTGCTACGCAACGATCTTCCCGGTCACGACCCGGTGGCATCGGTGGTGCTCGGCATGGACACCCGTGCCGTCGACACCGTCCTCGTCGGTGGCCGGATCGTCAAACAGGGCGGACACCTGGTGTCCGCGAACCTGGCCGAGGTGCGCGCGGTCCTGGCCGCGTCCACCGCGCGTCTCACCGCGGCGGCGTAAGGTTTTCGGCCACCGTCGGCCGTGCCGACCCGAGGTAATTCGGTGGCCGCGGTCCGGGGTGTTCAGTAGTTTGCGGCTATGGCGTATGAGGATCCGCTGGCATATGCGCTGGGGCTGGAAGGGGTCGCGCTGCTGCGCGCATTCGCCGGGGAGTACGACCGGGAGTTCGTCGATGCTCGCGTCGCGGAGATTCGGCGAATACTCACCGACCACGCGCCCACGGGCATGGACGTCGAACACGTGGACACCGTTGCGGGCTATGGCATCTGGTCGGAGACCTACGACAATCCGGGGAATCCGGCGTTCGATTTCGACGAGGAAATCATTCGCGCGGTCGCGGGCACTCTGCCGCCCGGCGTCGCGCTCGACGCGGCGTGTGGCACGGGAAGAGTCGCGGCGATGCTGGTCGACTGTGGACATCGGGTGATCGGGGTCGACAGTTCGCCGGACATGCTGGCCCATGCGCGGAATCGTCTGGAACAAGCGACCTTTCGCCTGGGCGAGCTGCGCACGCTGCCCGTCGAGAACGACGAAGTCGATGTGGTGGTCTGCTCGCTCGCCCTCACCCACGTACCGGATCTGGCACCGGTTTTCGACGAGTTCGCCCGTGTGCTGCGGCCCGGTGGCCACTTGGTGATCGCGGATGTCCATCCCGAACAGGTCGCGCGTAGCCGGGTCCCCACAATTCGCCTTCCCGACGGAGCAGCCGGGCGGGTGCGGTCGTACTGCCACCGCACCGGCGATTACGTGCGAGCCGCAGTGGCCGCGGGGTTTGCCATCCGGCGCTGCGACGAGCCTGTCGTTTCCTCGCCTCGCCCAGCCGCAACCACCGATCTGGGGCCGTGGGATGCCTGGCCTTGGTCGCTCGACGGTCTCGCACCGGAGGCCGCCCAGGCCGCGAACGCCGGCGTTCCGTCGATGATCCTGTGGCACTTGGAATTACTGGACCGCTGAGACCTGAAGGCGCTCATGTCGATCGGCGGGCCGCCGAGCATGGCGGTAGACGTGCCGACCGGTCGACCTGTCGTAACTATCTAGGGCAGGTGTCGAACTCTCTGCGCAGCTTCATCTCCAGAGCATCGGCCTCCGGTGTGGGGCTCTTTCCGCTGTTTCCTTCGGCGTTGTAATCGCATCCACCGACGATCACAAGACCGTGAAATTCTGAGTACACAGCGACGGCACCCTTTTCCCGAACACCAGCCTTGTCTGTCCAGGCCAGCACCAGCGGATGGCTCGTTGTCGGCTGTATCTCGGTGATCACCGATCGCAGGTCGGTCTCGGTCGTCGCCGTGTTCGGCAACACCATCCAGATTTTCGACAGCGCGCCGTCCTCGACGGCGATCTCGAACACGGCATTCGGTGGCAGCCGATCGGTCTTCTCGCGGACGGCCTGCTCCTGGACAGCGGAGTAGGGGAACATGATCGCCCAATTGGGCCCAGTTCCACCTGCGGCCGCAATCGTCAGCTCTGCGGGTTCGGCACCGAGGCCGGCCCGGGCAGCCTCTACCACGTGACGGACCGGCTCTTCGCTGGTGATTTCGACACGTAGTAGCCAATCACGATCTGGCGTTCGGCCCGCACCGATCGTCCCCGTGGGAAGCAAAGATTGGATAGCCCTGAGTCTCCGCGCGTCGGCGACGACCAGCTCCGGTTCCAGCCTCGTTCCGTAATAGCCGACCGCTGATCTGTCGCCGACGTGCAAGGTCGTCGAGTGATCACCCTCGACGACATGCTCTTTCCTGGCCCCGTTCAGCCGGACCGCCACGTCGGCGATCTGTTGCTCCGATGCCTGAGGCATGGTCACGATCAGCCTGAACTTCAGCTCGAAGACGTCCTGGTCCGAGTTCTGCACCTCGACGCATTCGACCCCGGGCATCACCTTGATCGCCGCCTCGATCGCCGCGATCTTCTCTCCCCGATGCGGATCAACGCTGAAGCAGCTCGCCAGCGCTGCTACAGCCAGCACGACCAGTACGACCACGAATGCGCGATACAAGGCAGGTCCCCTCCGGACAATCTTGGCCGGAACTCTATCCGGGAGTGTCGGATTCGGGCAGAGTTTGCGCAGCTATCTCTGCGGCCGGTTGACCGTCGCACTCCTGGCGCAGCGCTGGCCGCCGAAAGCATCCACGTGGCTCTGATCGCTCGGTACAGGACGGCCGCGGTAACCGCCGACACGCACCGATCCGCCGAATTGAGTATGGTGCAAGACCTCGAGCCTCCTGACCGACCTGGTCGGCCGGTGCTCGGAGTGGACAATTGAGCAAAGTGAAAGCGATGACTGATCCGAGCTGGCAGCTCGTTCGCGCAGATGAAGTTATGGGGACACTGACCCAAGGCGCCGTCGACATGTTCTGGACGGACTGCATGTTCGAGCCGGGGCCTAGGTGGCCGTATCTCCAGCCGTTGTTCACTGCTTCGCGTGACGCCTGGCGGCGCGGCGACTCGAGAGCTGCTGCCGAAGCCGACGAGGCAATACGGGCCCAGGGCCTCGTTCTCGTACCGAGTGAGGGCGGGCCGCCGCTCAGAGGATTTCTCATCCGTATCAACGGCGACAAGGCGCGCTTTCGATACTGATCGCCGACGAACGGGGAATTCGACGGTACTAACGCGCTCAACTGCCGCTGGACGCTCGGCCAGCAGGCCCGGTTCGGCACCGCAGCGAACGCACTCAACTGCCAATGTCCTCACCCCGACCCCTCCGACTAACCCCGGATTCCTCCGGTTAGCCGCCGGCCCTTCAACATACGAACCACACACACCACTGCGGTCTCTGGAACGCACGAAGCGGGTGGTGATGGACCAGCCGCACGTTCGGCCGACGGACGCACCGAACCGCCGGTTATCGAGTGGTGGGTGCTGATCAGCTCTGGAATCATGGGGGTCGGCGTTCCGGATCGGTTGCCGGTAGGAGGAATTCGCAGATGACCACCGTGCGGCGGTTCTGGATCGAATTCGACCCGCAGGAGTGCCCCGACGTCCGGTTCCGGCAGGGCGTCGGCGTGTCCGGCTTCGATGTGCGGGATTGCTTGTCAATGGTGGCGGATCTGCTCGGCGACCGACAGTTGCCGCCCGTGCGCCGAATTACCGCCGATATCTCACTGGCCGGGCCACTCCCGGTGAGTCGCCGCTATCTCGGCGTCTCGGTGTGGCGCGGCGTGTGGTATCCACCCGTGAACCTTGCGACCGGACCGACCCGCAGCGTCGACCGAAGAGGTACACCCTTCGACTATCCGACACCCGTCACACGATCACGCCCGAGGCGCGCTAGCGAAACCGTCTGCACGAAAGCCACGTGGTGGGACGAAATCCCGCATGTCGACAACCTGCTGTGGCCGCTGGTGCACATGCACCGCGCCGAGACCGTCCGTGGAATGCGGTCGAGCGCCCCGGTACTGCGCGACGCCTACGCCAAGGATTCGACCTACGGGGATATGATGCGCGAAGCGCTCGACTTCATGATCGCGTGGCGCCCGACCCCGGACGAGTGGTTCGACCCGACCGAGACCAGGTTCGCCGAGCAACGGGACCTGGACGATTACCTGCGGGCCTTCCGCGACTACTTGTCCGGAACTCGCCCGGAGCCGATCTATCCTCCCGGCAGCGAACCGCTTTCACCCGAGGACGCGTTGCAGCGAGCCATCGGACGTTTGGTCTTCACTCGCCCGGGGGCGATCGACGCTCGCGGCGTCGAATCGCTTCCACCTGACGCGGAACCACAACCTCCCCAGAACGAGTGAAACCGTCTGGGCTCCAAGACGTCTTCTCTTCAGCGCAAGCTCAATAGGGTCTTGGATTCGATGCGGGTCAGCTTCTCGGGGATTGCGGACGAAGCAGAGGCCGGTGATACGCGTTCCATCGAGCCGGACAGCCACGACGCCGTCGATCTCCCCATCGATCCGGAAGATCAGTGCCGGACTGCTGTTGACCACGGCGGGTTCGGTGGGGCGACAATCTGCTGCGCACCGTAGGAGCGGATCCGGTCACTGCTGTGTGGACCGGCGGTCGCGGTCACAGCTGCGCCAGCCTGCACAGCCAACTGGACGGCGCATCGATCACGATGTCGCTTGCAGGAGCTGCGTTACCTTCATTCGGCCGGCGTCGAAGTGTGCCGTGATTTCCCGGCCGTAGTAATCGATGATGCTGATCGTGTCATTTCCCGTGAACGACACACGCTTGGGACATGGCTGACTTTCCGGCGCCTGCCACACGTCGGTCTGCCTACTGAACAGGCCGCCACGCTCCCGCAGCCGGACCCCGCAGAGGGTATCGATCATGGCCTCAGTGCGATATCTGACGACCTCGTGACGACCGTCGGAGCTCACCGCGACGACCACGGGCGAGCGGTCGCTAGGATTCAGGAGCAACCACCACAGCATCAGCGGCGCGAGGGGTAGCACCGACAGCATCAGGATGCCTGCGGGCACGAGCCGGTCCTGCGCACGCCGCCACCCGATTCTCGATGCGAGCAGAACCAGGACCGCCGTCGCGATCCAGCACATAGGCATAGCCCAGGCGGGGAACTCCTGGAACCGATAGAAGCGATCCGACAGGTAGATCACCGGCACGCCCGCGAGGTCGACGATCAACAGCACAGAGACCGAGAGCAGCCAGACAATCCGCAATCGGCGCGGCGCCCTGCCCCTCGCGCGCCCTGGCCTATTCGGCGCGGGAATCGTCTCGTCGGTCGCCCGCTCTGCCAACATTCAGCCCAACTCTTTCGATCGACGTTCGGCTCTGGCGGCCGAATCACCGCCGGATATGCGGTCAGACGCGCTGTCGCCGGTCCTCTCGCAAGCAAGGTGCCGCCGATGATTATGCCCGCTCGATCGATGCGAGGAGCGGCCTTGCGCGACAACATGTTTGCCGAGGCGCTCCCTCCACCGACCATCGGTCATTTGCCCGCAGCCCGCGACTCGGCCGACCGTCGGGCTTCGCGTTGACGACGATGCTCGGACTGCGGATGTCGAGGCGTGCCAGTCCCTTCCCAGTTCGTGCCGGAGACGGGTGAGGTAGCTGCGGACGTAGGCGACGGCGTCCGGGTCGCCGCCGAGGTTGTTGCCGGGGAGGAGCCCGCACCCCCGGCGGATGGAGGTCGACGCGGCCGCCATCTCTTCGGTGGCATCGATTCGCTTCGAGAACGGGCGCGACACCCCCAGGACGGCTGAGGCGAATGTGACGACGATCACTGATAGTTTGCCGTGACGAATCTCGACGCAGCGGGTCCAACCCAGGAGCAGCGGAGGAGGTGCCGGCGTGACCATGACGTCGCCCGCACCCGAGGCAACGTTGGACGACGCGACCCTGGTCGGTCGGTCGCGTGACGGCGATGTCCGGGCATATGAGCAGCTGGTGCTGCGCTACCAAGGTCCGATGTTCCGATTGGCTGCCAGGATGCTGGCCGATCGCGCCGAGGCCGAGGACGTGACCCAGGAGGTATTCCTGAAGGCTTGGCGCACGATCGGGCGACTGCAGGACGACGCGGCCTTCGCCGGGTGGCTTTACCGGGTGACGACCAACCGCTGTCTCAACATCCTGCGCGTCCGGCGGCTCCCCGCCGACGTGGACCCGGACACAACGGCCTCCCCACACGCCGCCACCAGACCCGAACACGCGACCGAAATTAGCGGCCAGATGGCCGCGCTGACCGACGCGCTGCAGCAGCTGACACCCGAACAGCGGGCCTGCTGGCTGCTGCGCGAAGTGCACGGCCGCTCCTATGACGAGATCGCTGAGATCGTCGGCGCCAACAGAACATCGGTGCGCGGGCGAATCGCGCGCGCCCGAGCCCAACTGGCCGAGGTGATGCAGCCATGGCGGTGACCCGGACCGACAACGACTACCTGCTTCCGTGCGAACGCGGTCTGGAAGAGGTGTGGGAGCGACTCGACGACGTCGACGGCGACGACCACGATGTGTCGTGCCCGCACTGCGCCGCGGCCCGCGAAAGCCTGCTGACCCTGCGCAACGCCACCCGGGAGTTGATCGAGGAACCCGATCCGCCGCCCCCCGACCTGTTCGGCCGAATCATGTCCGCCGTGCGCGCCGATGTGCGTCGCAGCCGGACCGTCACCGTGGACACGCCGTTGCCCGGCGCGATCCAGGTCAGCGAACAGGCCGTGGCCACCGTCCTGCGATTCGCCGCCGACACCGTCGACGGCGTGCGCGCCCGCGGGTGCCGGGTACACAGCAGCGAAACCGACGACGACGGTGAACAGACGATCGCGGTCGAGATGACCATTGCCGTGCGCAACGGCGAGCAGACCATCGAGACGCTGGTGTCGGCGGTCCGCGAGCGTGCGCGCGCTGCGACGAATGCCCGCATCGGAGTTCGATTGGGCAGGCTCGACATCACCGTGGTCGACCTCTACGAGGAGCAGCGATGACCGGCCCCGCCCCGGCGGCCGAACTGGTCGTTGGGGAGCCGGTCATCGCTGGTGTGGCTGCCAGGGCGGCCGGCCGGGTTCCGGGTGTGGCTCGACTGGAACCAGGTGTGCTCGGACTGGTCGGTCAACTCGTCCGCTCCGGGCGGCAGTTGTGGACCGGTCAGGACCCGGTCCCGTCGGCGGGTGTCCGGGTGCGGCGAGCGGGTGGCCTGCTCGATATCCAGATCGATCTGGTCCTTTCGGCCTCGGGGAATGTCGCCGAGGTGGGCCGGGCCGTCCAGCGGTCCGTGGCCGAGGCGGTCACCGAAGCCACCGGCGCCGAGGTCGACTCGGTCCGGGTGTACGTAGTCGATATAGAAACGGGGCGCCCGTGAACACCGACGAGCTGACCGACCGGATCGTCGCGGCGATCGACACCATCGATGGCGCCGACCCAGCGGTGCCGATGGGGTTACAGAACAATCGCTGGCTGCCGGGACGAGCCGCCGTGGATCTCGGAGAGACGGTGGAGATCCGGGTGGTCGCCATGACGCTGCCCCTGCCGCCGTTGGTCGAGAAGCTGGACGCGGCCGTGCGCCCGGCTCTCGCCGGAAGCGCTTGGGCGCGTAGAGCATTGCGAATCCACGTCGTGGACCTGCACGCCGACGCGTTCGGCAGCGACTCAGATCACTCCCCCGGCCCGTGACGATTCGCCGGTCGCGGTGTCCTATCCACGACAGTTCGTCAGTCCTTGTAGCACAAGACAATTGGGAGGCATGATGTCCAGCAGCACCGAGAACACCAAGACCGTGGCGAAGAGCGGTGACGGGGACAAGCGCGGCGCCCTGGTGACCGACCAGGGCACCACCACGATCGCCGACTCCGTCGTGCAGAAGATCGCCGGGATGGCCGCGCGGGAGGTGCGCGGTGTGCACGACCTCGGCGGCGGCACCGCGCGTGCGATCGGCGCACTGCGCGACCGGATTCCGGGCGCGTCTTCGAGTGTCGGCCAAGGCGTGTCGGTCGAGGTCGGCGAGAAGCAGGCCGCGGTCGACCTCGAGCTCGTCGTCGAATACGGCGTCGCCATCGCCGAGCTGGCCGCCGCGGTGCGCCGCAACGTGATCACCGCGATCGAGCAGATGACCGCGCTCGAAGTCGTGGAAGTCAACATCAACGTCAATGACGTCTACATCGAGGACGACACCGAGGACCAGCAGCCGACTCGCGACCGGGTGCAGTGACATGAACGCCACCATGATCTGCCTCGTCCTGGGCCTGTCCCTCGGATTCGCCGCCGCCTTCGGCGGATTGGGCGCCTTCGCTGTCGTGTTGATCTTCGGTGGCCTCGGCCTACTCATCGGGCGCTGGCTCGACGGCGAGGTCGACCTGTCCGGGCTGCTGCGTTCGGCGCAGGATCGGGGCCGACGGTGACCAGCGCCGCCGTCCACCTGCCCGGCACGACCACGGTCGGCGAGCGCGCGGTGCGCCGGATCGCCGAGCGGGCCGCCACCGAGGTGGCGGGAGTCGACTCCCGGGTGCAGGTGGACGCGCAGGTCGCCGAGGCCGGCGCGACCCTGTCCGTCCGGCTTCCGATCCGCTACCCGCTGCCGGTCGGCCGGGTCGCCGACGAATGTCGCGCGCATCTGATCGCCCGAACCGAGGAGCTGACCGGTCTCACCGTCCCCCGAGTCGATATCGAGATTTCGGCGATGGTGCCCGCACCACCGGAGCGGAGGGTCCGATGACGCGCTTGCCGCGCCGGGTCGTCCCGGCGGTCGTCGTCGCGGTATTGCTTTGTGCCGCAGCCATACTCGTCGCGGTGTCGCTGATCCAGCGGCTCGCCGGGACTCGGGAGTGGGTCTCCTACGACAGCGTCGCCGGGCGGCTGCACGACACCACGTGGGGCAGCGCGTGGGTGCTGGCGGCCGGCATCGGCGTCACCGCGCTCGGGTTGGTACTGCTGGCGGCGGCGGCCGTGCCCGGAAAGCCGGTCGTGCTCGCGCTCGAACCCGGTGACGGGATCGAGGCGGGTATCGCTCGCCGCAGTCTGCGGCAGGCACTCGCCGAGGCGGCGGGTCGCGTCGACGGTCTGGACAGGACGCGAGTCGCGCTGCGCAAGAATAAGATTCACGTCAAGGGTCACACCCGCCACACCCTCGAGCAGACCGCGCAGGAGATCGGATCCGCCGTCGCCGATCGGCTGGACCGCATCAAACCGGCCACCGTTCCGCTCTTGCGCACCAGCCTGCGCACGATCGACAAGGGAGGTGCCCGATGAGTACCTCCGCCAACCGGCCCGCCCGGCTCAACCGCATCGTGCTGGGTTTGCTCGGCCTGCTGTGCACCGTCGGCGGCGCACTGCTGATCGCGGCACACTTCGGTGCCTTCGACACCGCTGCCGGATCGCCGCTGGTCCCAGGCACCGAGGAACCGCCACGGCCGGTCTTCTACCTGGTGATCGCCGCTGCGGTGCTGGCTGCCCTGCTCGCTTTGCGTTGGCTGGCGGCACAGTTCACCCGGTTGCCCAAGCCCACCCGGTGGCAGCTCGGCGACGCCAGTGTCCAGGGCCGGACCATCCTCGGTTCCGATATCGCCGCCGCCGCGGTGGCAGCCGATATCGAAACCTATGTGGGCGTCCGGTCCGCGACGGCCCGGCTCTCGGGCAGCGCGCTCGGGCCCGACCTGCGTCTGCTGGTCGACGTCGACCCCGCGGCCGACCTGTCCGCCTTACGCGAGCAGATCGTCGGACACGCCGTCGCCCGGCTGCGTACGGCGCTCGACCTGGCTGTCATCGCCGTGACGGTCGAGTTCCGCATTGCGGGCCGGAGCCGGGCAAGCCGTGGCCTCGTCGGAGCCCCGCGGTAGCGGGTCGGGCGGCACCCGGCAGACTGAGGGTATGGGTTCTGGTTCCGCACCTCGGCCGTCGCCCGAGGATTTGGCCGCAGCGCACGACAAGACCGTTCCCGATGTCATCCGGCCCGGCTTGCGCGTGTTGTTCTGCGGAATCAATCCCGGTCTGTGGTCCGGGGCCACCGGATACCATTTCGCACGTCCGGGAAATCGGTTCTGGCCGGCGCTTCACCGATCCGGCTTCACCCCACGCCAACTGCGACCCGACGAACCTCGAGAACTGCTCGCCCTGGGCTTGGGCATCACGAATGTGGCTACGCGCACCACCGCCAAAGCCGAGCAACTGACCGCCGACGAACTGCGTGCCGGCGGGCGCGCCCTGGTAGACCGGGTCGAGCAGTATCAACCCCGCGTGCTGGCCGTGCTCGGTATCGGCGCCTACCGCACGGCCTTCGGTCGTCCCCGTACCACCATCGGCCCGCAAACCGAGCGGATCGGTGACACCGCGATCTGGGTTCTGCCCAACCCCAGCGGGCTCAACGCCCACTACACACTCGACGCCCTCGCCTCGGAATTCCGCGCGCTGCGCGAGAGGGTCGAAACCTGCTGACCTGGTTCCGCCTCGCGCAAGGCCGCTGCCGCGCAGCGCAGGCCTCCGCTGAACCATCCCGAATGCGAGTGTCAGCGCCGGGCCGAGATCTTGCAGCGTCTGGCCGTGATTCGGGTCCTGGGGCCACCATCAGCAATGGCGTGGGCGGCAGGAAACCTATCGGGTCTGCTTCGCGCCTGTTGATTCCTGAAAGTCGACGAGAGCTTCTCCGTGCACCTGCGCCCACCGCGTCAGCATCGCTATCGGCTCCTGGAGCGTCTCGCCGAGCGGTGTCAGGCTGTATTCAACCCGCGGAGGCGCTTCGGCGTAGCGCCGGCGATCGACGAGGCCGTTGCTCTCCAGGCGCCGCAAGGTCTGGGTCAGCACCTTGCGAGAGATACCGCCGGACAAGGCAACGAGTTCACTGTGCCGCTTGGGGCCGTCTGCCAGCGCGTACAGGGTGACTACCGCCCACTTGTTCGCGATGACCTCCATCGCTGCGCGCGCCGGACAGTCGGTCATGAACATGATTCCGGCAGCAGCACGCACGGCCCGTAGGTTACCAAAAGGTACCTATCGGCTTCCTAGCGTTGCCATCATGCACATCACAGCCCTGACCCTGTCCGTCTTGCTCGCGGTGGCGATGCTCCAATCCGGAGTGATGAAGTTCGTCCGCCCCGCGTGGATACGCCAATTCGCCGAAGCAGTGCACCTCACCACCTCCCAGCTCACCATCCTCGGAAGCCTGCAGATCGCCGCGACGATCGGTCTCGTCGGAGGCATCTGGTTCCCGCCCTTCGCGATCGCCGCCGCAATCGGACTGGTGCTCTATTTCGCCGGCGCGATCCTGGCCCACATCCGCAGCGGCGACCGGAACATGGCGGGCGCCACGATCTTCCTCGCGTTCTCGATCGCGACATCGGTCGTGCTCGTTCTCGACGTTTGGCTCGACTGAGCCCCGCGATATCACCTCAACGGCACCAACCGCACTGCACCTGTGCGATCTACGAACGTCCGCTCCTACCGCGACCCACCCGTGGTCGGCCGTCCAAAACCAGCTGACCGACGGCGCTTCACGATGCGCGCTCGAGCCGATGAGCGAGCGGATTGTTCGACCTCTCGGTGCGGCTCCCGCGCTCGATCGCGGCTGTACCTGGCTGAAACCGCGACGAACCCGAAGGCCACCTGGTCTTACAACGACTCCGGCACGTCGTTCACCGCGCCGGAATTCGGTTCTCCCGCACGGGATGGGCTGTACCAGCCTCCAGGCTGGCGGTTGTCAGCGCTCTCGGTATCAGCACGATTGCCTTCACTCCACCGTATGGGGACTCTGTAAGTCGAACCGTAATCCCATGGCGCGCCGCAAGTTTCGCGATCACGAACAATCCGAGCCGGCTATCTCCGGACATGGTCGCGACGCTGAAATCCGGTGGCTGTGCCAGCAGCGCGTTGCGGGCGGCCATATCCGCGACCGTCATGCCGAGGCCCTGATCGGCGATCTCGACGGCGATACCTTTGCCGACCGTGCCACCACTGACCTCGACGTGTGAGTCCGGAGGGGAGAACGTTGTGGCATTGTCGGCCAGTTCTGCCAGGAGGTGGATGATATCGGTGACGGCGGATCCGGCGATCTGCGCCTCCGGCACATTCCGAACATGAATTCTGGTGTAGTCCAGCGATTCCGCGGCCGCACCGCGCACCACATCGACCAGTGGCACCGGATGGCGCCACTGTCGTCCCGGCTGTTCGCCGCCGAGCACGATGAGGTTCTCGGAATTGCGGCGGGCCCGGGTCGCCAAATGGTCGAGCTGGAACAGCAATGCCAGCCGGTCGGATTCCGTTTCCTCCCGCTCGGCTTTGTCGAGCAAGGCCAACTGGCGGTGCACCACCACCTGGGAGCGGTGGGCGATTTTGACGAACACCGCGTTCACACCCGCCCGGGTTTTGGCCTCCGCCACCGCCGCCGCCACCGCCGCCCGATGCGCGCGATTGAAAGCGTCGGCGACGTGCCCGATCTCGTCGCCGCCGAAATCCAATCGATCCGCGTCCCCGTCGATCGCCTCGCCGGCCGAAAGCCGTCGGATGGTCTCCGGCAACCGCTCATCGGCCAATTCCAGCGTGGCGCGGCGGAGCTGGCGCAGACGCGCGATGAACCTGTTGGCCAGCGCCAGCGCACCGAGGAACGCCAGCAGCGCGAGCGAGAGCACGCCCGCCCCGGCCAACAGCGAGTTCCGGTTGAGTCGATTGCCTTGTTCGGTCGCCTCGAAATGCGCGTCGACGCTTTGGGTTTCCCACAGGCTCAGCAGATCGCCCCGGACTTTGCCCGCAACCTGCTGCCATTCGGTCAGCGTCAGCGGCAGCGGATCGGCGGACGCGGCGGCGGATCGACCGGTACCGGATTCGGTGACCGGACCACGCTCGAGGATTGCGTCCTCCATGGCGCGCAACCGCTGCCATTCCGAGCCGGCGGTGATCGCCTTCCACTGGTCGAGATGCGCCCCCTCCAGCACCGACCCGACGTAGGTGATCTCGCCACGTCCGTCGCCGATATACCCGGCCAACTCCACAAGCAGCTGCGGTGACAGCTCCCCGGTGAGCATCACCAATGAGCCTAACCCGCTTGTCTTCGAGATAGATTCGGCGGCCCGCAGCGCGTGGACCGACTTGTACAGTTCGACCGCGATATGGGAATCGGGCGCCACGCTCGCCGAGATCAGCCAGCCATTGATGATGGCCGCTACCGCCATGCTGTACGCGGTGAACGCGTCCGCGGCCGGAATCGCGCGCGCATCGACAGCAGCCCGCAAGGCAGGCACCTTCTGGCCGACACCTACTCGAAAGAACCCGTCCTTGAGGTCCGGCCGCAGTTCCGACAGCGCATTGGCTTGGGCCACCACCGCCGCGTACCCCGCGTCGGATTGCTTGCGCGCCGCCGGTAGTGCGGGCCCTGCCGAGTCGTCCCCGGCCAGGAACAGCAGCGAAAGCCTGCGCTCCTCCTGGAACGCTTCGATCATCATGATCGACGGCCCGGAGGTGCCACGCGCCAGCTCAGCGAACCGATTGGCCTCCCGTCCGCTCTGCACCAGATAGGCAGATCCGCCGATCCCGATCGCAAGCAACGCGAGACTCGGAATGAGCACAATGACAAGGACCCGGGTCCGAACACTGACAACCCGGCGCCACCGCGCCGCGGGCATATTGAGGAATTTGCTGCTGATCACCGAGTTCTCGCCTACCTACCAGCCTGGCTACCTGCCAGCGGTGCACGCAAAGGTAGTCACCGAAACGTCACCCCCGCAGCACTTTCGCGGATCGAACGGTTTCCGGCGTTCTCCCGGCTGCTCCCACGCGCATCGGCTCCCGGCGCGACAGTCACCAGCGGCCGAGGAGTGTAGCGCGGCGAGAGACCATCCAGGCGTGGCGCCAGCAATGCTCGCTCATGCCGAGTTGCGTACGGCTCAACAACCCAGCGCCATGCCCGGGGACTCTATGTGTCGAAGTCAGGCGATCGCGTTGAAGCCTTCATCGCGGCAGCCAACTCGACGAGATCGCGGCTGGTCTATGACTCCATGGCTCTATGTGCCGGCCTGGCCGTCGATCCGTTCCCGGATGAGGTCGGCGTGCCCGTTGTGCCGAGCATATTCCTCGATCATGTGTACAAGGATCCATCGCAGGCTGTATCGGTCGCCGGTCGGCTCGTGCACACCGACGGTGTCGAGCGACTCGCAGACATCGACGATCTCGCGGGATCGGTCACATACGCTGTGCCACAACCGAAGTGATTCGTCCACGTCAACGCCGTCCACATCGAAGTCGGCGCCGTCCGGAGTGTCGTCGTGCCAATACCGGAACGGAGTATCTCCGCCGGACAAGATCCGGTCGAACCAGCCTAGTTCGACATCGGTCAGATGGCGGACGAGACCGATCAGCGACAACGCTGACGGCTCCACTGCCCGCAGGCGAAGCTGGTCGGCGGTGAGTCCGGAACACTTCCGGGCCAGTGTTTCTCGATGGAACTCCAGAACGCCGGTGAGTGTCTCACGTTCCCCAGCAAGCTGATGTGCCTCGGTCTGTTGCGTCGACTCCACTCGTTCATGATGCCGGGTGCTCGCGCTGATTGAACCGGTCGCAGACCACTGACCGACTCGACGGCTCGTGCACTGTCGTGCCGCGTGGCGCGCGGAAGACGCAGTCGCAAGCTCCGGCAGAGCGTGTGGGTGTCGTCGAGTAAGGGTACGGACGTTTCGAACTCTCCGCGGGCAGCTGCTCATCACAAGGTCCGGCGGGAGAGCTGCGGCCATGGAGGCGGGAATCGAACCCGCGACCTCCACTTTGGCAAGTGACGCTCTAACGACTGTGCTACTCCATGACCAGCTTGACCTTACCAAGCGAAACGCGCTGTCCGACAATGGAGCCTGTCGACCGATCACAATCAGCAGATGCCGCACCCACGCGAGCCGGACGCACTGAAATGCCGCTGAGGGCTCGGGCCGGCGGGCCAGGAGCGGCACCGCGGCGAACGCACTCAACTGCTGAGCTGCGGATGGACGAGGTTCCTCTACTCTCCGATCATGCTCAAGCTCAGGTTGACCAATCCTCATAACGACAAGATGATCGCAGTGTGGTTGGAACCTCTGTGTGAGGACTACTGGATGCGGCCTGGCGAGTCGTTCACGATCGAGTTCGACGAGAACGATTTCTCTGAGTCCATGTGCGGGGCGCATTTCGACGTTTCGTGGGTTGATAACGATCTGGTCGTGTGGGCTGGCGCCATTGCACATGTGCGCGATCAGTCGGGTGTCGAGCTTGGATGCGGGCATCAACGCCCACCCGCGGATTAGTGGCCGGTGGCGCAACTGCCACATCCGCACATAGCCGCGTATCGGTTGCTCAGATAGACGCGGCGCGACTGCTCCGGCGCAACTACAGCAATGACGTATCAGCGGTGCCTACCGGTCAACCAAGACGCGCCACCGATCGGACTACACGCAGCTCGGGAATACCAATTGCCTTGGCCGTCAGCAGAAACACGACTCCGCCGACAACGGTGGCGGCGGCGATGGTCACCACTTGCTGGACGACGACCGTATCGATCATCGACTGCGTGCAAGCAACAGCCGCGAAAGCAACTGTCCCCGCGATACCGGAGGCAGCCCCGACCCGGCCGGCGGTCTCACCGACGACAGTGAAGCCGAGCAGGCCGTGGCGGCGGCGCAGCAACACGTGCCCGGTCACCGCTCCCGTCAGGTAGGCCAGCGAGCTTGCGACCCCGAGCATCACGACGACAAGGCTGCCCTCGAACAGGGTCGCCGCACCCGCGATCGCAGCGATCTTGGTGGTCACCATGACGAGATTGATCATGGTGGGGGTGCGGGTGTCGTTGTAGGCATAGAACACTCGCATCTGCAGCATGACCAGCGCGAACGGTGCCAGACCGAATGCCGAGCACGCTACCGCGATACCGATCAGGCGAGCCGCGTCCGGGGCCACCCGGCCGATGAAAACCAGGGTGGTGAACGCGGGCCCGAGCAGGCTCATCGCGACGGTGACCGGGATCAGCGCGGTCGAGAGGTAGCGGGCGCCGCGCGCGAGATCGGCACGGACCGCGGCGTGATCCTGGTAGGCGGCTGCCCGGGAGATACGCGGCATCAAGACGGTGAGCACGGAAGCGGCCAGGATGCCGTAGGGAACCTGGAACAGCAGTTCGGCGTAGCTGTAAACCGAGACCCCGCCGTGATCGAAGGCTACGCGCATGGTGATGGCGACACCGACCTGGCTGATCGCGGCATAGACGACGAGCCAGCTCAGCATCGGCAACCCGGTCCGCACCGGGCGCCAGGTGTAGGGCAGTGGTCGTACCTGCCAACTCCATCGGAACCGGTCGCGGCGCAACGCGGCGATCACCCATCCGGCTTGCCCGGCGATGCCGGCGGTGGTCCCGATGCCGATCGTGAGGACTTGGGCGGTGGTCATCGAGGACGGTGTCAAGGTGAGCGGTCCGGGGAGCAGCGCGAATACCGCGCAGGTGGTGAGCATGATGGCGTTGTTGACTACCGGAGCCCAGGCGGCGGTGGTGAAGCTGTCGCGCACGTTGAGCACCGCGCTCACCACGACGGTCACTCCGTAGAAGAAGATCTGCGGCAGCAGCAGATACGCCCACCAGGTCGCAAGGTGACGTTGGGTGGGGTCGGCGACGAACGCGCGCACGATCAGCGGAGCGCACAGCACGGTGAGTACTGTGATGGCCGCCAGGGCCAGGATCGAGGCCAGCATCACCCGTTGGGTGAACTCACGAGAGCGTTTCCGGCCGTGGCGGCGCGCGCGGGTCAACAGTGGTACGACAGCGCTGGCCAGGACGCTTCCCAGCAGCAACTCGTAGACCATGTTCGGCAGGTTGTTGACGCCGTTGTAGGCATCGCCGACCGCTGCGGTTCCGAGGATGGCGGCCACCGCGAGCGTGCGTGTGAATCCGGTGATCCTGCTGGCGATGCCCGCGACAGCGACTGCTTTGCTTGCCCGGGCCAGGTTCTCGTTCTCCGAAACCGCTTCTCGACGAACGGATTTGCCACCCGACGCCCCGATGGTGGAGCGTTGGTCGGTGTGCTGGATTGGGAGGGGTTGGGTCGGGAAGCTGCCGTAGTCGTTCAACGCCTCACCCGCCGTGGAGTCGCAATCACAGCGCCCAGGCTACGTGTCGAGAACACCGGCTCCAGCCTCCTCGGCCGCGTGATCGTCCGGGAATCGCCACACCGGAATCATTCGAAGGCGCTGCGACACTCGTCCTGAGCAAGAGTTGGGCGGGCCGGTGATCGGACTTGATGCCGCTGGGCGCCGGTTCGAGGGTGTGACGCTGCGTCGTCCGCGGAGCAGAGGACTGCTCCTCAAACGTCCGCATCTGCCGCGTTCCGCGCCGACTGATTCGGCCAGTGCGTGAGGGAACGGGCCTACTTGATAACTCGTTGCCTGCAGTTCGGTCCGGAGATTACTGTCGGCACTGTCTCGCCTAAGGCGCGCTGGCTTTGGTTGATCGCGCCCGCAGTGTGGAGAGGGTAGCCGCCCGTTCGAGTCGGGCCGAGTCCGGAGGGAGTCCGCAGAAGGTTGCGGACTCCCTTAAGCCTCCCGAACGCACTGATCTGCCGCTACCCGCGCGGTCCGACCGGCAAGCGCGGACCCTATGGAAGAAAAACTGCCGAACGCATGGTCCCCAGCAATCCATCATCATCCGATGATCGGATGCGGTCACCGATAGATCGACCGCGACCCGAGGATGCGTTCGGCCTCGTCATCGATGTTGCGCGGCAGACTCTTTTGGTCGATCGAGCCTCACCCGAGTAGGCGTCCGATGATCTTCCACGAAACCTGTGCGCTGCGTTGCCAAATCATCCTGTTCGCCAATTCCGGTTCCGGTGGACTGTCGATTTCATGCTGGGGCTCCCATGGAAAGTCGAAGTGCACCACCATCGCGCGCCGCTGTCGCTCCAGCGCCTGCACAGCAGTGAGTAGTTCGTTCGTCTCGCCACCGCGCAAATCGGGTTTTCGTCGGTTGCCCCCGCCGTCGGGGGCAACCGAAGTCGGGGGAAGCCTAGAGCGCGGGTGCGACTCTACGATTCGCTCATGATCTCCTCGACGCGCACAGTACGTATCAGTCTCGCCGCCCTCGCCATCACCGCCGGACTCGTCACCGCGGCCGGTCCGGCCGCCGCGGAAACGCCCGGTACCGGCAGCAGCTCTGGTTCTGCCGAGCTGGGTCAGAAGCTCATCGAGGCGTTCGCCTGCGCGGTGGGCGCCCAGTCCTGCCCGATCATCATCCGCCCCTAATAGCGGCCGGTTCGATCAAGTACAGGAACAACCGGAAAAGCAACGGCCCGCGGCTCGGCCCTCTGTCGGGCCGTTGCTTCGAGTATCGGTGATTGCGCTTACCGACGGCTCACCCCAGGTGGCCGGGTCAGTGAAGACGAACTCGCGGCCGTGGCGCGGCGGGCGGCCGTTGGTGCCCGGTAGCCGCGGCGGACTGCCTTACCACAGGAAGCACCCGCCGCCGCTAGATCGATTACCTGGGACTGTGTGTTGTCGGTGCCGGAAGTTATTGTGCCGGTGTATGTTCCGAAGGCACAGAGGCCAGGACCTCGTTCACAAGCCGGTAAACGGCAGTCTCGCTGCACAACCGATCCACCGTTCTGCGCGACTCCTCGACGCGACCCGCCCGCACTCTCATGCCCGCGGAGTGCGTGATGCTCGGGCCGCAAGGCGACGTCCGGCGACCACACTGAACGCCCACGCGCGCCCCGCCTTTGATCCATCCAGACGTTCGGAGGCGCAGTAGCGCTGCTACAGCAAGAAAATCAGGAATCCAAACCAGGTAACTCCCACGCACAGCAGGACCAGCAACAAAACACCGATGACCACTGAGCTAGAGAAGATCACCCGGGCCAGCTGAGCCGTGCGCTGCCCTGCCGACCGACCCGCATCCTCGTTGCCGGAAGTGACCCCGACCGCGACGGCACCCGCTTTGCCTGCCGTGATCCTCCCCAGGATTGCTTCGGTGCCGCTTCCCTGCCCGGCGCGTTGACTCTCACCCACGTCGTCAGATTGCCACAACACGACCTGACGGTTGCCACTGCCTTGAGATCGTTCCGGACCAACGCATCGTCATTCCGCTTACGGGCGGTTAGCCGACCGAGCCGCAGTTTCCTGGACGCACGCAAATACCGCTGTGCGCGCCGAGGGAACCGGCCAAGCCGCAGTTGTCGGCCGGCCGGTTCCGCTCAGGCTCAGGACATCCGCTTCTGCCGAGCCGAGTGCAGGGAGGTGCGATCGCGCCCTATCTGATTCACTGTGGGCTTGGTGATCAGGAGGTACACATGTCGGCTTATGGTCCAGCGCTTTTCGTTTCCAGGAAGGACGGCGCGCATCTGTCCCAGCAGGAGCAGGACCAGGTCTTCGAGCTCGTTCGAGCCGCATGCCTGGACTCGGGAATGACCGACGAGGAGGGGCTTCCGGTCGAACCCTCGAACTACGGCTACGACGAGGAAGAGGCCGGGTCGCTGGGAATCCTGCTGTACTCCTCGTATGCCTATGCAGGCATGCCGAAAGAAGTTCGAGCCGACGTGGAACACAGCTGGGAACAGCAGGGCGAACGAGTGGCGGCGAGGGTCGAGGAAAGCTCCCCTGGAATCTACGCGTTCACGACCTATGGAGTCGAAAACTGACGGCCCCAGTTTCCACAGATGCCGCGCCCCGCGCGCTAATCGGCCGTCCAGACTGGCTGCCCGGCACCACTTCCCAACGCACGCACATGCCGAGACCCGCGCGTTGGTCGGCCGTCCAAACCGGTTGGCCACCCCTCAGCCATCACCGGACCATCAACCATCAGTGACGGCTGACCTGGTCACCAGCCGTACAGCGAGAAGTCGCGGCCGTCGCCGATTGTGGCCAACGCCTCCCGGCAGTAGTCGATCATGTGCTCGGGCAACTCAGCAGGGAAAAACCATTCCAAACCCGCGCACTTGTCCGGCTCTCGATTCGCTGGTACGCCTTCCCACCGCCGGACCGTGAAGAAGAACGCCATACGCCCCGATGCGTTGTGCATGATGTGGCTGAATTCGACATCATCGGCCGCGATCTCGACGCCGACCTCCTCGGCCGCCTCCCGGATCAGCGCGGCCACCACCGATTCGCCTTCCTCCAGATGCCCCGACGGCACATGCCAAGCACCGTCCTCGAAGCCGGTGCCCTCGCGTTGACCGAACAAGATCCGACCGCGGTCATCGGTGAGCAACAAATGCACGTCCCCGATCAAGGAATGCCGGCCGATACTGGTAGTCGTCAAGATGAACCTTCCGCATGGTTGTCGGAATCGCATTGAGCAATAGCCCGTCATGGGCGGCGACCAAGGCGATGACCTGCGCAGCGCCTCCGAGCTCCTGCCGAAGCTTCCCGCGCAGAACTCATTTGCTTCGCAATCGGAATGCAGGAGGCACCTTCTTACGTAGAGGGAAGCTCCCGAATCAAGACGTCGAATAGTGGTGCCTCAGGCCAGGCCGGTCGCAGCACACCCACGCGGCTCCAGCCCCAGTGCACATATGTCTGGTACGCGCGAGTGTTCAAGGGGTCGACCAATAGGGTGGCTCGGCGCTCTGCTCGATTGCCCAATAGCTCATCGTGCATCGCTCTCGCGATGCCCTTGCCCGCGAACTCGACTCGGACCATGATTTCGCTGAGCGCGAAGGTCCGTTTGCCATCTTCGGCCGTGAACGAGGCCAGCTCCCCTTGATCTAGTTCCAGACCGCCCCACCACCGTGTGTTTTCGAACAACGGCCACCCCCAGGTCTGACCACAGGCCACGCCGTCTACCCATGCCATCACGAGTTCGAATCCTCGGGCGCGCTCCGGGTGGGTGTACGCATCGAACCGACGCATGAATGCCTCGGGTGTCTCGAAGGTGTCGCCGGACTCGATAGCCTGCACATACGAGTGCCGGAAGATCTCCTCGACAGTGGAACGGAGTTCACGGGCTTCTGCGCTCGTATGGGTCCGGAACTCTATGTCCGGTCGGCTGCTAATCATGTGTGAGCCTGCCTGTTCACCAACTGGTCGAACCGATCGTCGAAGCCCTCCGAATCCCGGGCGGCTGCCCGAACCGGTTGAAGTTCACGCAACGTGCGCGGCGAGGAGACCGATTTCTCCAAGTCCTCGAGTACAAGCAGACCCTGCTCTACAGCGCCGGTGATGTCGCCGACCTTCACAAGGGATGCCGCCCAGCCAGCGCGATAGTTGGCGGTATTTCGAGCCCCCGCGTGCTCTAGCGCGAGCCCGCCGGACAGATCTGCAGACTTCTTCACCTTGCCGAGGTCGCCGAAGCCTCGGGCTTCCTGGAAGCGGACTTCGGTTGCGGTGACGAACCGAATCCAATACGGGCATTCGTCCGCCGCCTCGTGTGACAGAGCGAAATCGAGTTCACGCCAGGCTGTCGCGACCGCCTTACCGAAAGCTGCCGCGTCTCCGATCACGGCCTGGGCTTGCGCCTCCCGAGTCGCGATCAACGCGTGGAGGCGCCCCGGCGGCCGACCTCGCGTGAGGTCTCTGGCCCGGGAGACGAGGTTCAATGCGCGGTGCGGGTCAGCCCTGCCCGTTCGCCCGAGATGGATGGTCAGGTGGGCAAGATACAGACAGCTCTGCACAGTGAGTTCGTCGTTCCCTGCCTGATTCGCCATGGAGAACGCTTCGTAGTAGCAATTTCGGGCCAAGTCGTGCATGTCGGCGTCGTAGGCCAGCCAGCCCGCGATCAAGGCTAGTGTGCCTGTCGCAGAGAGGTATTCACGCCCCGCACGCTCCTCGAATGTTCCCGTCTCGATTCGATTCTCAGCGATCCGCAGTAGGCCTACTGCTTCCTCGAGAAGCGTCATCCCGCCGATCACTTGCTCACGCTGTTCGAGCTTCGACGCACTCTGAGCCAGCAGCCGCGCATCGCCGAGACCCGTATCGCTCGGAGCGAAGCTCGACGCAAGGAGCGCGGCTCCCGCCGCGAATCCAAATTGTCGCCGCTTCACCTCTGCCTCCTCTCCCCGTTCCGGCGATACGACGGGCTCAGCGGACACTGCCATCAAGCCCGCCTCTTCCATTGCAGCGCGAAAACGCGCCAGCTGGTCGTCGGTGAGCTTCGCCAGGACAGTGTCCAGTAATTCCGCAGATTCGCCCTTGACCGGCCGTTCCTGCGTGGCGCGTTCCCACTTCCGAACAGTGGATTCGCCTACTCCGGCCATCAGCGCGAAGGGCTCCAACCCCTTCCGCAACGCGATTTCGCGTAGGGCCCGCACCTCGAGGCCGGTCCACCTGGTGACGATCATGGCCACCCCTGTCGTTGTCCGCAACGCACCGTGTCAGAAGCGTAGCGAAAGCGTGCGATTTCGACTCTGGGATCGAACGTCTCGGCTGGCAATGATCGAAGTGCGCCTGATCCAAGCATCTTCCATCCCTTCGGATACCGAACGGAAGTTGACGCGGGGCCCTCGGGCGCACCTACGCCACTACGGGACAGGGGGTCTCGATGACCGCGCCAGCCATACCCGCCGCGCTTGCGAGCCCGCCTCCCGAGCCGGATACGGCCACAGAACTGTCGAGGGTGGATCGATGAAGCGACGGCCTAATGCGATCGGCTTCCTGGACACCGAACTCTGCGGCGATCAGTGGCTGGTTCACCAACAGTTGATTCGGGCGGTGGCCAACGCAGACGAGTCGGACTTCTGTGGGTTCGTCATCCACAACCCGGCAGAAGATGAAGCGCCGAAGCCGTTGGAGCGGCTTCGCACGATGTGGAACAACCTCGGCGAGCCGTTCATCTACATCCCCGGCTTCGACCATGTCAGCAGTTTGAACCTGGGTGCCAATCTGCGATCGAAACTTCGTGTGGCGGACCCGAGTGTCCTTGATCTCGAGGGGGAGAGCACCTCGGAGGACCAGCAGAAAGTTGATGCCGCCGTCCGCAGGTGGAGACAGAAACGTTTTGCTTCGAGGCCGCAGTCGGAATGAGCACTCAGCAGCCATCTGTCGGTGACCGCCGGTGCGGCGGTCGACCGGCAGACACACCATTCCGCAGTGTCACAAGAACTTTCCGGGATTAGCGGCGACCGGACGCGGCAGCTTCGGGCGATCGGCCCGATACGCCGAGACCACCGAGGACAGTTCGTGTGGGCTGGCGCCGTGCATGATCACCGAGTGGCAGCCGAGATCGTATTCGCGCGAGATCTTGCGGACGCATTGTTCCGGCGTGCCGTAGGCGGCGGAGGCGAGCCATTCGTCGGGGATCAGCGCGTCGAATTGTTCCAGGACCTCGACCGAGGCGGAGGCGTCGATGGGGCCGGCCGCGGCGGCGTCGAGATAAAGCTGGGTGCCGCGGATCCGTTCCCAGATTTGAGGGTCCCAGCCGTTGGCGGCGATCAGCACGTCGGCGTAGGCCTGTAGGTAGGTGACCAGGCGGCCGGTGCGGCGGCGCAGCTGGTCCTCGGGCGAGAGCGCGTCGCTGGCGGTCGCGAGGCAGGACCAGATGCGGACGCTGTCGGGGTCCTTGCCTGCTCGTTCCGCGCCGCGGCGCACGGCCGCAACGGAATTGGCGGTGGCCTCGTCGGAGAAGAAGGTGTGCAGGACGACGAAGTCGCCGAGCTCACCAGCCAGCTCCATGGTCTTCGGGCCGACCGCGACGAAACCGATCGGCGGCGCGTCTTCCAGACCGTTCTGGTGGTACAGCACCGGCCACGAACCGGCCGGTCCCGAGTGGTTGAGGATGGTCTCCCCCGCCCACAACCGCCGCAGGATGCCGACGAAGTCGCGCAGCTGGGCCGCGGTGACGGCGGGCAGGCCGATGGCCTGCCAGTTCGCGGCCATGCCGCGGCCGAAGGCCATGGCGTAGCGGCCCTCGGTGAGGGCCTGCATGGTGGAGCCGATGGTCGCGGTGACCATGGGGTGGCGGGTGTGATGGTTGGTGGCGGCGGCCGCGATGCCCAGGCCGGTGGTGCAGCCGGCCAGGCCGCCGGACAGGACCGCCGAATCCTTCACGGTCATGCGTTCGCCGATCATGCACGACCCCAGGCCGATCTCCTCGGCGGCGCGCGCCTCCGGGAACAGGACGCGGGCGTCGGCGGGATGGCGGGTGATGCAGTAGTAGGCCAGTTCGTTCAGTTGCTCGATCACGAAAGCTTCTCTCCCAGTGCGGATGTCGATGTCAGGCGCCGAGGTCGGCGAGCAGGGTCTCGACCAGTGGCCGATGATGGAAGAGCACCTCGATGTTCTCGGGGCGCTCCATCTCGCCGAAATGCACCTGACGGCCGCCGGAGCGCATGAAGACGATGCAGTAGTTGAGGGCGGCGAACAGCGTGTACCAGGTCAGGTCACCGACCTCTACGCCCGAGTACTCGGTGTAGGCCGCCACGACGTCGTCCGCGCGCAGGAATTCCGGCATGCCGGGCAGCCCGAAGGTGTCGGCGATCGTCTGGAAGACGCGGTGCGCGAAGATGAGCCAGGCCAGGTCGAGTTCGCGCGGGCCGATCGTCGCCAGCTCCCAGTCCAGCACCGCTGCCGGGGTGTAGTCGCGGTACAGGCAGTTGCCGATGCGCGCGTCGCCCCACGACAGCACGGTCTCGGCGGGGTCGGGCAGATTCGCGGTGAGCCAGTCCAGGAGGCGGCGCGCCAGCGGTGAGTGGCCGCTGTCCGCCGCAGCGAATTCGTACCAGGATCTGGCGCGTTCGAGGGTACGCTCCAGCGGGGTGGCGCCCGGCTGACGCGGGTCGAGGAAGGCGAAGCGGGCGGCGGCGTCCGGAATGGCGTGCAGGGCGGCGAGCGTGCGGATCGTGCTGTCCTGCAACAGGTCTCGCTGTTCGGGGGTGGCGTCGAAGAGCCAGTTGTCGCCGAAGGTGTAGGGCATCACGTCCGGCGGCACCACGCCGTCGACGCGGTCCATCAGCAGGAACGGGGTGCCGAGCACGGTGCCGGTGGGCTCGAGGAAGCGGACGCGCGGGACGGGGACGTCGCTCGTCTCGGCCACCAGGCGCATCGTGTCGAACTGGTGCCGCAGGTCGTAGTGCTCGAGGATCGGGAAATCGCCGGGGGCGGGCACCATGCGCCCGATCAGTTCCTCGGTCCGGGGCGCGCCGGCTTCGGTCCAGGCCAGGCCGAGCACCAGGGTTTCGGCCGACATGCCGTTGCTGTCGATGCCCGAGCGCAGGGTGACCTGCGGCGCCGCGTCCGCGGGTAACCGGGCGGCCAGCCAGTCGGTGAGGCGCGGGATCAGCCCGCCGGTGTCGCGGCTGCTGCGCTGCAGTCGCATGCCCGTATCGGCCCGAGGCTCAGACATTGGTCACTCCTGACGAATTCGCGAAAGCTGCGGTAACCATCGACCGCCGCCGCGCAATTGTCAACAAGGGTTCTCAATGAATGGGTCAGCTCAGGTAGGCAGCGATCGCCTCCACCAAACCCGCTCGCGCGCTTGCCACTTCGTCGGCGGGCGTGAGGCGTCGTTCGCTGTTGAGGCCCCGGAGCGCGGGCGGGATCAGGCAGCGCACCCGATGCACCTTCAGCGGATCCAGCGGCAAGTCCGCCAGGGAGTACTCGAACGCGCGCAGCCAGGCGTTCTCGTATCCGGCCATCGCGGCCGCGGTCCGCGGGAAGACCGACTCGCGTTCGATCTGCTCGTTCGGCAACCCGGCGCGCAGCGTCTCCACCGCGCGCCCCTCGGGCGTGCCCAGGATCGTCCAGATCGCCTCGATCATCGTCGCGACCCGTTCCCGGACCGACCCGTGGAACACCGGCCACGACTCCGGAGCGTTGGCGCCACTGCGCTCGGTCAGCTCGAGCAGCACCTCGGCCCACAGTCCGTCCAGATCACCGAACTGGTGCTTGAGGGTCCCCCAGCTGACCCCCGCCGCCCGCGCCACGCGATTGGCCGACAACGGTTCGCCGGAGCTCTCCGCCAGACAGGTGATCGCGACGTCGAGCAAGCGCTGCCTGGTCTCGCGGCCCTTGCGGTTGAGGCGGGTCCCGGCCGCCGATTGCGTCGCCATCGATACCTCCACTTCGGTCCGGCCGGTGGAAGCTTGTCACACTGCCGCCGGAACGCCATCGAGCCGGTTGCCGCGATGCCGGATCCCCGCGACCGAGAGCGTCCCGGTGAGCGCCAGGACACGGGGACCGACGCGAGCAACTACATTCGTGGCCATGACAATTGGGGGGACCGCCGCGCGACGGCCGGTCAGTTTGTGGTGGCTGCTATCGATGGGTTTCGTGACGGCCTCGGCAGGGGCGTTGTGTGTGGCCATGTTGTGGTGGCAAGCCGCCCAGAGCGACAGTTGGGCAGCGCTGTTCACCGGGGTAGGGCTGCTGGGGACCGGATTGCTGTGGCTGATTCTGGGATCGATCGGACTCCTCGTCTACCGCAGAGTTCTCGTCTCGCTCATCGCTCCGGCCCTGGTTGCCGGCAGTCTCGGCCTGCTCTATGGGAATGTCGCCGGCAAGATCGGCTGGCGACTATCCGAAGGCGCGTTGGCGGACGCTGCCGCCGAGTGCGCCCGCACGAACGAGACTCGGCGGATCGGCGTGTACCAGGTGGTACAGGTCTACCCCTCGCACGGGGGCTGCGCGTTCGTCGTACGTGAAGCGAAGACCTTCACCACCGGTCTCGCCTTCGCCTATTACCCGAGCGGCGCCCCACCGGAGGAGCCGCGCTCGGCCTACGTCACCAGTTACACCTACGCGCCCCTCGACGGCCCGTGGTATCGCGTCGAGATTCACGAGCCGTTCGACTGAGGCAGGCGAACAGGACACGCCCGAGTGGTGGCGTCGGGTCGGGGGTGAACGGCCGCAGGGTGGGTGGTGGGTGTGGGAGTCTGCTGGGATGGCATCCGAGACACCGTTGTCCGCGGCCCAGCTCTTCGACGAGATCGGTGTGGCGTACGAGAGGGCGTTTCGGGAGCTACCGGAGCAGGCGGCGGCGCTGGGGTGGCTGGCGGAGCAGTTGCCCGCCGGGGCGCGGGTGGTGGATGTGGGTAGCGGTACCGGGGTTCCGGCCGCGCGAATGTTGTGTGACAACGGGTTTCGGGTCACCGGGATCGACGTGTCGCCGGTGATGGTGGAGGTCGCGCGGAAGCAGGTGCCGGGGGCGGAGTTCCATCAGGCCGATGTGCGGGAGTACGAGGCCGCGGAGGTGGACGCCGTGTGCGCGTTCTTCCCGCTGTTGCAGATGACGCGGGCGGAGATCGACGCGGCGATCCGGCGGATGACCGGATGGCTGCGGCCGGGCGGGTATCTCGTGCTGGCCACGGTGCCCGCCGATATCGAGCAGATCGACATCGTCTTCCTGGGACGGCCCGCCCGGGTCAGCAGTTACGCCGAGCCGAGCCTGCTGAAGGTGCTGGAGGCGGCGGGGCTCGAGGTTCTGGAGTCACGGCAGAGCGTCTTCATCCCCGACCACGAACCCGCCGCCCCGGAACCGCATCTGTTCGTTTACTGCCGCCGCCCCGCTTAACCCCGCCGCCGGTGCGGCAGGATTGGGCGATGACCGAGAACGACTCCCCGACCGGCCGGTGGCGGCACGCGGCGCGACTACTTGCGTGCGTCGTGTTCCTGCTCGGCCTGTTCTACCTGGTGGCCGTCACGAAGGTTATCGATATCGAGTCGGTGCGCGGGCTCGTGCAGGACACCGGCCCGGCGGCCCCGTTCGTCTACGTGGTGGTCTCGGCGGTGCTCGGGGCGATCCTGGTGCCGGGGCCGATCATGGCCGCGAGCAGCGGGCTGCTGTTCGGTCCGCTGGTCGGCACGTTCGTGACCCTGGGCGCGACGGTGGGCACGGCGACGATCTCCGCGTTCCTGGGCCGGCGGGCCGGACGGAGCAGTGCGCGGGGTCTGCTCGGGGCCGAACGAGCCGACCGGGTCGACGCGCAGATCGAGCGGCTCGGACTGTGGGCCGTGGTCGGGCAGCGGTTCGTGCCGGGCATCCCGGACGCGATGGCGTCCTATGTGTTCGGCGCGTTCGGCGTCCCGCTGTGGCAGATGGCGGTGGGAGCGCTGATCGGTTCGGCGCCGCGGGCGTTCGTCTACACCGCGCTCGGGGCCTCGATCGGCGATCTGTCCGCGCCGCTGGCCTATTCGGCGATCGCGGTCTGGTGCGTCACCGCCTCGCTCGGCGCTTTCGCCGCGCATCGCGGGTACCGCAGCTGGCGGCGGCGCGACGATCACCCGGCGGAACCGGTCGAAGCCGCAAAGCCCTCGGGCACATAGCCGCGGACCTACCCAGACGCCTTCACGGGAAAGCTACGCCGGGCCCACACGCTCCAACTCGGTCCATCCCGCCCACCCCCGCGCCCGGAGCAACTCGACCAACCGCCGCGCCGCGGGCCACGCGTCGAACACCAGCCGGTCGAGCACCGCGGCCAGCGCGGGCTCGACACCGACGCCGAGGTACTCCACACCGCGCTCGGCAGTCAGCCGGGTCAGGTGCTCGGCCATCCGATCCGCGAGCGCCACCAGCGACGGATCGTCCGCACCGAGATCCAAAACACTACCCAGCGTGCGATAGAAATCGAGAAGTTGCGGCCGCTCGAGCTGTTCGTGCTTGCGCGCCACCAGGTCCGGGACGCGTTCGGGAGCGTGCGCGGCCAACGGAATCCATCCGTCGCGTTCGACGCGGACGATGCGCTCGTCGATGCCCAGGGCCCGCAGGCGATCCAGCAACTCCACCACCGCGGCCGGCAGCGCGAGGCCGTCGCCCGCGGCCAGGCGCGCGATCTGTTCGCGGTGCCGCCGGCGCTCCCGGATCTCCGCGCGCAACCGGGCGTCGATCTCGGCGACGGCGGCCGCGAACTCCGCCGGGTCGGCGCGCAGCAGGTCGCGCACCCGGGCCAGGGGCACCCCGGCCTGAGCCAGGGTGCGGATCCGGATGAGTTCGACAACGGTCGCCGGATGGTAGCGGCGATAGCCGGAGTGGTCCCGCTCCGGTTCCGGCAGCAACCCTTTGGCGTGGTAGTGCCGCACCGCGCGCACCGTCACGCCGCCGTAGGCGGCCAGCTCGCCGATCGTCAGCATGGCTCCAGTGTGCTCCGGACGATGTCCGCGACCGCGGCGGCGTGCGTGACGACGAGTCCGTGCCCGGCGTCGACCCAGGTGACATCGATGCCGGGGTGCGCCGCGAGCAAGCGGTCGTAGCCGGAGCGCCAGAGCCGATTGTGCCGGGGCGCACGCCCTTCCGTGCCCGCCATCGCCGTGGCGGCGATCAGGTGCACCGGACAGCGCACCCGGCGATACCGGTCGAGCAAGCCGAGCCGGATCCGGTCGAGTTCGCGATTGAGGTCGAGAATCTGCGCTGCGGTGAGCGCCACTCGGCGCGGCGTGCCACTGTGCAGCGCGTGCCATTTCGCCGCTTCTTCCCACATCGCACGGAATTCCGGCAGGTCGGCCTCGGTGAGGAACGGTTCGGGGAGGGGATTCGCGCCGTCGAGCAGCACCAGTTCCGCGGCCGCGCCGGGCGCTTCCGCGGCGTGCTGCACGATCAGGTCCGCGCCGAGCGAGTGCCCGGCCAGGATCGGCGCGGCGTCCCGGCCGCGCCGGCGCAGGTCCGCGAGCACGGCGCCCAGATCGCGACCGAACCCGGCGAAGGAATAGTGGTCCGCGGCCGAGGACCGGCCGTGACCGCGCAGATCGAAGCTCACCACCTCGAAGTCGCGGCGCAGCAGCGTGAGCAACTCGTGCAGCTCCGCCTGCGTGGAGGTGAGCCCGGGCGCGAACACCAGCAGTCGTCCCGCGCCGCCGCGCGAGACGGCGATGCGCACGCCGTCGTGATCCACCGTGAAATGCTCGAGCGCTTCGATTTTCGTCATGCCGACGATGCTGCGGGGTTGACCCTGCGTCAGGGTCAACCCCGCGGTTGTCAGCGGCGGAAGGGTTCGGCGAGCTGGGGCAGGTAGTCGACCGGATAGTCCGGCTTCGCGGCCATGCCCAGATCGTCACTGGTGAAGCGCCGCCCGGCGTCGTAGCTGTAGGTGCGCAGCAGGTGATCCCACAGCAGCGTGAAGAGCCCGAAGTTCACGTCGCCGACGCCGGCGAACTTCAGGTGATGGAAGCGGTGACCTTCGTTGAGCGCCAGCACATATTTCAACGGCCCGACCCGATAGTCGGCGTTGGAGTGCTGCAACAGCAGTTGCACGGCCACCGCGAGCGAGAGCGCCGCGGCCACCGAGACCGGCAGACCGAGCAGCAGCAACGGCGTGACGCCGGCGGCCATCTCCAGCGTCTGGTGCAGCGGATGCTTCATCAGGCCGTTCAGTCCGTAGAAGCGCCGCACACTGTGGTGCACGGCGTGGAAACGCCACAGCACGCCGATCTTGTGACTGGCGTAGTGGGTGAGGGTGATGCCCAGGTCGGCGCACAGGATCGCGAACAGCACCTGCACCGCGAACGGGAGCCCGGCGGGCCAGATGCCGTCGCCGGGAAGCAGCGCGGCGAGCACGGGAATGGCGGCCGTACTGGCCAGGATGAGGGTTTCGTTGACGAAGGTGTGGATCGTGTCGCGGCGGGTGTCGCCGTGATCGTCGTTCCACGCCCGCTCGTAGGGCAGAATCCGCTCGACCAGGAACGACAGCGCGACCGCCGCGGCCAGCAGCACGAGCAGCCAGAGTTTGTCCGCCCCGGCGGCGATCAGCGCGATTCCGGAACCGTTGACGCCCAGCAGCATCAGGGGCGCGTACCCGTAGCGGACGACGGGTTGTAAGAGCTCGACCATGGTGTCAGCCTGGCCGCCCGGCACCGGGCCGGGCTTGAAGAAATCTGCTGACTTCAGCGCCACCCGGTGGCGTGCAGGGCTTCGGTCGGGGTGAGGCCGAACAGGTCGCGGCAGGTCCGGGTCAGGTGCGCGCTGTCGGCGAATCCGGCGGCGTGCGCGGCCTCGGTGAACGAGGCGCCGGCCCGCACCGCGTCCATGGCCAGCCGCAGTCTGGTCCAGCGGCGCCACGCCGCGTACGGCAAGCCCATGTGCGCGGCGAACACGTGCGAGAGCCGGCTCGGCGAGAGCGCGACCTGGGCCGCCAGCTCGACCAGAGACGGTGGGCCCGCGGGGTTTCCGGTGGCCAGCCGGACCGCGACGGCCGCCGACTCCGCGCTCCGGGACTCCCCCGCCGGGATAGGCGCCGGACGCGGTACGGCCGCCGCGAGCCAGCTCCGCACCCGGTCGGCAGGCAGTCCGTGCAATCGTGCGGCGGCTGCACGCCCGGCGACGCTGTCGGGGTCGAGATAGGCCAGCAGCCCGGTGGTTCCGGGCGCCGCGCGCACTTCGTGCCGCGCCCCGGGCGGAATGACGGCGACCGTCGCCGCGCTCGCGCGCCCGGCGGCGTCCACGAGCTCGACCCCGCCCCGGGTGACCAGCAGCACCTGCACCGCGGCATGGGAGTGGGCCGCGGTGTCGCCGATCTCCCCGCTGAACGCCATCAGCCCGGGCGTGAAGGCGACACCGCCCGACCACCGGCCTGCCGAGTCACGCATGGGCGCGAGTGTAGAGCCCGCTCAGACGAGGGCCGGTTGTTTCTCGGGTTCGGTGGTCTCCGGCTCGGTCTCGGTCAGCGGCGCGGAGGGCCCGTCGAAGACCTCTTGATCGAGGATGCCCTCGCGTTTGGCGACCAGCACCGGCACCACCATCTGGCCGGCGACATTGGTGGCGGTGCGGATCATGTCGAGAATCGGGTCGATGGCCAGCAGCATGCCCGCGGCGGCCAGCGGCAGTCCGAGGGTGGACAGGGTCAGGGTCAGCATCACGATGGCGCCGGTTAGTCCCGCGGTCGCCGCCGAGCCGACCACCGAGACGAACGCGATCAGCAGGTAGTCGCGGATCCCGAGTTCGATGCCGCTGATCTGGGCGACGAAGATCGCGGCCACCGCCGGGTACACCGCGGCGCAGCCGTCCATCTTGGTGGTCGCGCCGAACGGCACCGCGAACGAGCCGTATTCGCGCGGGACGCCGAGCCTTTCGATGGTGAGGCGCTGGGTCAGCGGCATGGTGCCGATCGAGGACCGCGAGACGAAGGCCAGCTCCAGCGCGGGCCAGGCCTTGGCGTAGAAGCGCAGCGGGTTCACGCCGCCGACGAAGCGCAGCAGCACCGGGTACACGACCGCGAGCACGAGCAGGCACCCGATGTAGATGGCGGCGGTGAAGGTCGCCAGCGGCCGCACCAGATCCCAGCCGTAGCCGGCGATCGCCTTGCCGATCAGGCCGGCGGTGCCGATCGGGGCCAGGCGGATCACCCACCACAGCGCCTTCTGCACCAATTGCAGCACCGATTCGGCGAGGTCGAGCACGGGCTTGGCGGCGTCGCCGAGCTTGAGAGCCGCGATGCCGAAGACCAGGCCGAGGAAGACCAGTTGCAGCACATTGCCATTGGTGAACGCGCCGACCACATTGGTGGGGATGATGCCGGTGAGGAAGTCGGTCCAGCCGCTCTTGTGCTCGGGCGCCTTCACCCCGGTCAGCGTCAGCTCGACGCCGCGACCGGGGTTGGTGAGCAGACCGAGGGTGATGCCGACGGCGACCGCGATCAGCGAGGTGCCCAGGAACCACAGCAGGGTGCGCCCGGCCAGCCGCGCGGCATTGGTGACGTGCCGCAGGCCCGCGACGCTGACCAGCACTGCGGTGAACACCAGCGGCGGCACCGCGAGCTTGAGCAGCTGGACGAAAATGGTGCCGATCTGGGTCAGCGTGGTGGTGAGCCAGGCGGCGCCGGTGGCGCGGGCGATGAGGCCCGCGACGATACCGACCGCCAGGCCGAGCAGGATCTGGACGCCGAACGACCAGCGCGCCGGATTCAGCGAGCGCGCAGCGGGGGTAGACATGGGAGTACTCCAGGGGAACGAGGTGACCGGGCGAGGACGCGGGTCAGCGACACAGGTGGGCGGCGAGGCGGCCCAGGTCGACGTGCAGCCTGGCGACCAGGCGCACCACCGTCACGGAGTAGTTCACAGTTCGACCACGATACGCGATTCATCCGATCAATTTCGCCCCCGGGGCGAAACCGCTACGGAGTGACGATCGCGAACCCTGGATCCGGCTTGTCCAGGACGTTCTTCAGCTGCAGCAGCACCGCACCGTTGCCCTCGATGCCGATCTCGCCCTTCTGGACCGCGGCCATCACGTCCCCGCCGGCCAGGATCGTGCCGATCAAGGTGGCGCGGGTCAGGGTGACTGTGGCGTCCGGGGCGGGCAGTCCGTCCTCGGGGGCGCGGTCGTAGTGGACCAGCACGCCGTTGCGCAGTTCGACCCGGTGCACGCGGTTGTTCTGGTCCCGGAAACGCCAGTCCGAGGTCAGTCGCATGTCCCATGCCTTGGGGCCGTCGATGACCAGGGACATGGCATCGAAGGCCTGCTCCACGGTCAGCGCGGCCAGCAGGCTCTTGGAGTTGGCCGTGGTGGGTGTGCCGAAGGCGCCGTTGCGCAGTTCGTGCGCACCGCTGAGGAAGAAGTTGCGCCAGGTGGAGTTCTCGGTGCCGTAGCCGAGCTGCTCGAAGATGCTCGCCTGCAGGTCTTTCGCCTTCTTGTCGTTCGCGTCGGCGAAGACCGCGTAGTTCGCCAACTGCGCGGCCCAGCGGTAGTCGCCGGTCTCGTAGGCCTGCTGCGCCTTGCGCAGCACCGCGGCCGCGCCGCCGATGGCCTCGACGTGCCGCCGCGCGCTCTCGACCGGCGGGTGCTCCCACAGGTGGGCGGGGTTGCCGTCGAACCAGCCCATGTAGCGCTGGTAGATCGCCTTCACGTTGTGGCTGACCGAGCCGTAATAGCCGTGGGTGGACCAGGATTGGGTGAGTCCCGGCGGCAATTGCAGCTGTTCGGCGATCTCCGCGCCGACGAATCCCTTGTTCAGCATGCGCAGGGTCTGGTCGTGCAGGTAGGCGTAGAGGTCGCGCTGCACCGAGAGGTAGTCGACGATCTTGTCGGTGCCCCAGGTCGGCCAGTGGTGGGAGGCGAAGACCAGGTCCGATTTGCGGGCGTAGAGGTTGATCGACTCGGTCAGGTACTGCGACCACACGTGCGGGTCGCGCACCAGCGCGCCGCGCAGGGTGAGGATGTTGTGCATGGTGTGGGTGGCGTTCTCGGCCATGCACAGGATGCGGCGGTCGGGGAAGTAGAGATTCATCTCCGAGGGCGCCTCGGTGCCCGGCGTCAGCTGGAACACCATGCGCACGCCGTCGATCGTCTCTTCCTGCCCGGTGCGGGTGACGTCGCGGGTGGGCGCGATCAGCGAGACGGTGCCGATCGAGGTGGTCTGGCCCAGTCCGGCCCCCACCTGCCCCTTCGGGCCGCGCGGCAGCGCCGAGCCGTACATATAGGCCGCGCGGCGGGCCATCGCGGTGCCGGCGAAGATGTTCTCCGCCACCGCGTGCTCGACCAGGCCCGCCGGGGCGAGCACCGGGCAACGTCCGGCGGCGGCGTCCTCGCGGGTGGTGACGCCCAGCGCGCCGCCGAAGTGGTCGACGTGGGAGTGGGTGTAGATCAGCCCGGTGACGGGGCGGTCCCCGCGGTGGGCGCGATAGAGGGCCAGGCCGGCGGCCGCGGTCTCGGTCGAGATCAGCGGATCGATGACGATCACGCCGGTGTCGCCTTCGATCAGCGTCATGTTGGACAGGTCCAGACCGCGGATCTGATAGAAGCCGGGGGCGATCTCGTAGAGGCCCTGCTTCACGGTCAGCTGGGAGTGCCGCCACAGGCTCGGGTGCACCGAGTGCGGGCACGGCTCGCCGAGGAACTCGTAGGAGTCGTTGTCCCACACCGTTTTCCCGGCGGCATCCCGGATGACACCCGGTTGCAGCGCGGCGACGAACCCACGGTCGGCGTCGGCGAAGTCGGCGGTGTCGGTCAGCGGCAGGGTCGCCGTCGCGCGCTCGTTCGCCGTGCGCACGTGCTCGCTCGGCTCGGTCTGCGTGGCCGAGGGCCGCACCTCGGGAGCGTCGTCGTCACAGCCGCTGAGCGCCGAACCGACGCCGACCGCGGCCAGCGCCGCCGCGCCGACGCCGAACACGCCGCGCCGCGACACCCCCGTCCGCCGCTCCCCCGCGTTGTCTTCCGCGTCGCCGATCATGAAGTCTCCTGTTCCCTGCCCACAGCAATGTTCGAGCTACCTGCCAGCCTAGCATCTTATTGCAGTGTGACTGCAATAGTGCTCGGATCCGCCCCCTGTGATCGGATAACAGACATGACCGACGAAGGCACCCGCCGGCGCCGCAACCCCGAGCAGACCCGGGCCGTGATCATCCAGGCCCTGCTGGAGTCGTTGAAGGAGGGCGATTTCCAGCCGACCACCAAGGCGATCGCCGCCCGCGCGGGCGTCTCCGAGCGCAGCATCTTCGTGCACTTCCCCGACCGGGACGAACTGCTGGTGGCGGCCACCGACGCCCAATCGCAGCAGGTGGAGGCGCTCATCGTGCGCCCGGACCCGGCGCTGCCGCTGACCGAGCGGATCGAGGCGGTGGTGGCGCAGAGCGCGGCCGTCTTCGCCCTACAGCGCAACCCGCGCCTGCTCGGGCTGCTCACCTCCGACACGGTGCCCGGCGTGGATGCCCGGATGCGGCTGACCGACAAGCGCATCCGCGCCGCCCTGGCCGCGACGTTCGCGCCGGAACTGACGGGCGCGGACCCGGAGTTGCTCGACCTGATCGACGCCGCCGCCGGCTGGCCGACCCGCCATCATCTCGTCGATCGCCGCGGACTCGGCCCGGCCGCCGCCTCCGCGGCCGTCCGCCGGGCGCTGACGGCGTTGCTCGCCTGAATCGAAGTCCGGGGTTGTCGCTCGCGGCAGGCACATTCGCCGCCGCGCGCACGGCGTTGCCACGAGAACGCCGCTAACCGACCGGAATCCACTGGAGCCCCGCCCCGGTTGGGGGCCGGAAACCGAACCGATGAACCCAAAAGCCGGACAAGTAGTACATACTATCGCGTTGGGGGGCGGCAGAATGCCTCTCAGTAGCTGGTAGAACGAACCTCAATCAGGGGCTTATATGAGTGAATTGACCACGCGTACGCGAATCACCCGACGACTCCGGGTCGGTCGGCGGGGCATCGCGCCAGTCGTTATGGCGGCGTCGGTGTTCGCCGCGCTGGTGGCCGGATGCAACTCCTCCGAACCCTCCGCCTCGACCACCTCCGCCGCGCCGCCGGCGGAACTGCCCGAAGGCACCCAGCTGGTGTCCGAGTGCTCCAAGACCACCCAGACGCTGCAGTCGGTGCACATGGCGCTCAACATCACCAACATCCCGAACCTGCCGATGGAGAAGGTCGACGCCGGCGTCACCAACCAGCCACAGGGCCAGGGGGCGGCCCAGGGTGAGGCGAAGATTCGCACCAAGCCGGAGGCGGACTTCATCGAGGCGAAGTTCCTCGTCGTCGACAAGACGCTGTACGCGCTGACCGACGGCTCCACCTACACCAAGATCGGTCCGGCGGAACGGATCTACGATCCGGGCGTCCTGCTGGACAAGGACAAGGGCCTGGCCAACGTCATCGCCCAGATCAAGAACGCCAAGGCCGAAGGCCGCGAGAAGATCGACGGCGTCGACACCGTGAAGGTCACCGGCACCATCAGCCCGTCGGCCATCGACCCGATCGTGCCCAAGGCCGGCGAGGGCCAGGCCGATCTGCCGATCACCGTCTGGATCAAGGACGTCGCGCCGCCGACCACCTCGGCCACCCAGCTGCCCTCCACCGCGGCCTCGCCGGGCACCGGCCCGAACCTCATCCGCGCCATCGTGAAGAAGGACGCGGGCGAGATCAAGCTGACGCTGAGCGACCACGGCAAGCCCGTGAACGTACTCAAGCCCGGCAGCTAGTTTTCTCATATCGACCGGCACAGGAGGACCGGTCCGGGAGCACTGGGGGCGGCTTCGGCTATTCCCTGCTCGCGGACCGGCTTTCCCGTTTTCGGGCCCCTTCGCATGTCAACGCGGCTTCCCGGCGATGCAACGAAGCTCACGGCTTAAGAGATTCTTCAGAGAGATGCAAGCAGCCGCACGGAAGATTCCGACGTAACGATCGGAAGAACTCCGCCCGCGGCGCGAGCTAGACCCTTTTCCAAAGGATAGACATGACGACGAGTGACCGCCCCGCTACCGAGGAGCAGGACTTCCGTCGGCCGCCCGGCCCCCCACCCGGCCCCCCTCCGGTGTCGAACGTCTGGGTGTACAACGGCAAAGCCTACGACCTGAGCCAGTGGATCTCCAAGCATCCCGGCGGGGAATTCTTCATCGGCCGCACCAAGAATCGCGACATCACCTCGATCATCGGCTCCTACCACAAGGATCCGGAGCGGATCGGGCGCATGATCGAACGCTATGCCCTGGACCGGCAGGCGATTCCGGAAGACATCCACCCCAAGGCCAACGCGCCCGACTTCCTGTTCAAGGAGGGCTTCGACAGCTGGCGCGATACGCCGAAGTACCGCTTCGACGACAAGAACGACCTGCTGCACAAGGTGAAGGCGCGGCTCAAGGAACCCGAGCTCGCCGCCCGCCTGCAACGGATGGACACGCTGTTCAACATCGTGGTCGCGGTCCTGGTGGTGCTGTATTTCGGCGTGCAGGGGCTGCGGCTGGCCGAGCCGAACTGGATGCCGCTGCCGCTGTTCGTGCTCGCGATGGTGGTCTTGCGCAGCGGCCTGGCCGGATTCGGCCACTACGCCATCCACCGGGCGCAGAAGACGCAGTGGAGCAAGATCGCCGTCAACGCCTTCGACCTGAACTACGTCGCGCTGGCGTTCGTCACCGCCGACGGGCACGCGCTGCTGCACCACCCGCACACCCAGAGTGAAGTCGACATCAAGAAGAACGTCTTCACGATGATGATGCAGGTGCCGCGGCTGTACCGGATCCCGGTGCACACCATGCACAAGTTCGGCCACACGCTGACCGGCATGCTGATCCGCCTGCTCGACGTCTGCCGCCTGGTCCGCCAGGTCGGCGTGCGCGACATGTACGGCACCCGCCGCGGCGCGCTCGGGCACTTCGTCGGCTCCTTCGGCGTGCGCTTCCTGCTGATCGGCGAGCTGGTGGTGTTCACCCTGGCCGGCGACTTCTGGGCCTGGGCCCTGCAATTCGTCGTCACCATGTGGGTCAGCACGTTCCTGGTCGTGGCCAGCCACGACTTCGAGGTCGACACCGAGGAACTGCACTCCGACACCGAGGACTGGGGCGTGAACCAGCTCGAACAGGCCTACGACCTGACCGTCGTCGGCAATCGCTGGGTCGACTGCTTCCTGTCGGCGGGCCTGAGCTCGCACCGCGTGCACCACGTATTGCCCTACCAGCGCAGCGGATTCGCCAATATCGCGACCGAGGACGTGGTGCGCGAGGAGGCGGAGAAGTTCGGCGTGGAATGGCTGCCGGCGAAGAGTTTCTTCACCGACCGTTTCCCGAAACAGATCCGGACCTACCTGCTCGCGCCCTCGCGCGAGGCGGAGGAGAACAAGTGGGGCCTGGTGCGTGAGCACCTGTCGCCCTCGGCCTTGAAAACGTGCGCCACCTATACGGCGCAGGGCTTCACCGGAATCGGAACGGTGTAACCGACTCCGCCGTTATCGGCGACCGCGCCGCCTGGAGGGTGACGGCGTGGCCTCCATTTTCATTCTCGAAAGGAAGAAGTTCGTGTCTGTGATTGTCGATGAGGGTGGCGCGCGGCCGGAAACCGGCCGGCACTTGGTGGGGGCCGAGCACGGATACGGAGTGCTCCCGCCGGCTCCCCCGACCTCGGTGGCGGTGATCGAGGGCATCGCCACCGGGTCGCCGAGCGAGGTCTATTCGCAGGCCGAGGCGGCCGGCAAGGTGGCCGCGCTGTTCGCCGATCCGGCGCAGCGGGCCCGCATTCCGCGGATCTACCAGAAGACCAGGATCGACAGCCGCCGCCTGGCGGTCGACCCGCTGGATCCGGAGTTCCTGTCCTACAGCCGCAGACCGGCCACGATCCGCGAGCGCATGGACCTGTTCTACGAGCACGCGGTGCCGCTGGCCGTCGACGTGGCCGGGCGCGCCATCGCCGGGCTCGCCGATCCCGCCGCCGAACTCGGGCTGCTGGTCTTCGTGACCAGCACCGGATTCATCGCCCCCGGCGTGGACGTGGCCGTGGTCAAGAAGCTGGGCCTGGCGCCCTCGATCAACCGCGTCATGGTCAACTTCATGGGCTGCGCGGCCGCGATGAACGGCATCCGCTCGGCCGCGGACTACGTGCGCGCCCATCCGGACAAGAAGGCGCTGGTGATCGCGCTGGAACTGAGTTCGGTCAACGCCGTCTTCGACGACAACGTCAACGACGTCATCATCCACAGCCTCTTCGGCGACGGGTGCGGCGCGGTGGTGATCGGCGCGGGCCAGGTGCATCAGCCGCTCGCGCCGGGCAGCGTCGTCATCCGCGACAGCTTCAGCCAGTTGTTCGACGACGCCGAGGACGGCATCGTGCTGCGCGTCAACGACAACGGGATCACCTGCGAGCTGGCCGAGAGCCTGCCGGACTACATCCTGCACGGCGTCGACCCGGTGGTCACCGAGGCGCTGGCGCGCAACGGGTTGCGCAAATCCGAGGTCGATCTGTGGGCCATCCACCCGGGCGGGCCGAAGATCATCGAGCAGTCCGCGCGCTCGCTCGGCATCCCGCTCGAGACCGCCGCGCCCAGCTGGGACATCCTGGCCCAGCACGGCAACATGCTGAGTGTCTCGCTGATCTTCGTGCTGGAAGCCATGATCGAGCAGGCCGAGTCCGTCGCCCCGATCTCCACGGGCGTCGCGTTCTCCTTCGCGCCGGGGGTCACCCTCGAGGGAATGATCTTCGACATCATTCGCCGATAATCGCCGCGAGAATTCCGAAAGAAGCGCAGTAGCAATGCAATTGATCAGATTTCTGCTCTCGATCTCCCGGGTGCGGATCGCGGCCGTGGTGCTCGCGGGCCTCGTCTGCGGCGCGGCCAACACCTACCTGCTCACCCTGATCCGCGGGGTGGTGTCGCCGGAGCCGCATCCGGCGGTCACCGTGCAGAACTTCGCCCTGACCGGGCTGGTGATCCTGGTCAGCGGCGTGCTCTCGCAGATCCTGCTGCTGCGGCTGGCCCAGGACGCCATCTACCGGCTGCGCGCCGATCTCAGCTCCAGCATCGTCGCGGCCCCGCTCGAGCATCTGGAACGGCTCGGCATGCACCGGCTGATGGCCACCCTCACCGAGGACGTGCGGTCACTGTCGCAGGCGGTCACCGCGATCCCGAGCATCTGCATCGACGTGGCCACCATCGTCGGCTGCTTCGTGTTCCTGGCCGTGGTGTCCGGGCCGATCTTCGCGATCACCATCGCGGGCACCCTGCTCGGCATCGCGTGCGTGGAGACGTTCCTCAAGCGGGTGCGGCGCATCTATCACGCGGCCCGCGAGAACGAGGACGCGCTGCTGCGCTCCTTCCAGGCCGTGACGCTGGGCATCAAGGAACTCAAGCTGCATCGCGGCCGCCGCCGCGACTTCATGGACCGGCAGTTGCTGGGCACCTCCGGGCGGCTGCGCGACCAGAACGTGGACGCCGGCTCGAAATTCGCCCTCGCCCAGGGGGTCGGGCAGATCCTGCAACTCGGGACGATGGCGCTGATCCTGTTCGTCATCGCCTCCGCGCTGGACCTGCCGCACGATGTGATGGTCGCCTACGTGCTGGTGACGACGTTCCTGTCGATGCCGATGCAGAACTTCATGCACCGGCTGCCGGACCTGCTGCGCGGCGACGTGGCGCTGGCCAAGATCCGCACCATGAACCTGTCGATGGAGACGCTGCACGACGAGGAGCAGCTGCCCTTCGACGACCGGCCCGCCGTGACGTCGGCGCGCCTGGAGCTGAGCGGGGTGAGCTACAGCTACCGCACCGAGTTGCCGCCGCCGTTCCCGCCGCCGGGCGCACCGGAGCCCGGGGCCGCGGGGCCGCGCGCCGCGGATCCCGGCTCGGGCCGGCCGGGTGGGCCGCCGCCGAAGGGCCGCCCGGGCGGGCCGCATCCGTTCCCGCCACCCGGCCGGGGCGGCCCCGGCGGACCGGATGTGAACGGCCACAAGCGGATCCATCACGGCGGCGCGGACGGCATGCCGATGCCGATGGCTCCCCTGCCCGAACCCGGCGCCGACGAGGGCTTCCACCTGGGCCCGCTGGACCTGGTGTTCGAGCCCGGCCAGATCAGTTTCGTCGTCGGCGGCAACGGCAGCGGCAAGTCGACGCTCGCCAAAATCGTGACCGGACTCTACGTTCCGCGCACCGGCCGGTTGACGCTCAACGGCGAGCAGATCGATCACGAGAACATCGAGTGGTTCCGGCAGAACTCCTCGGCGGTGTTCACCGATTTCCACCTGTTCGAGGACTACCTCGGTTTCGACCGGCCCGATCTGGACGGCGAGGTCCGGCGCTACCTGACCGAACTGCAGATCGCGCACAAGGTGACCGTGGAGAACGGGCGGCTGTCCACGCTGGATCTGTCCCAGGGCCAGCGCAAGCGCCTGGCGCTGCTCACCGCCCTGCTCGAGGACCGCGCCATCTACGTCTTCGACGAATGGGCCGCCGACCAGGATCCGAAGTTCCGCGACGTGTTCTATCGCGAGATCCTCACCGAGCTCAAACAGCGCGGGAAGACGGTCATCGTCATCACCCACGACGACCGCTACTTCGACTGCGCCGACCAGCTGGTGAAGCTGGACTTCGGTCGCGTCGCCGAGCGCAGCGCCGCCGAGTAGACCGGCCGGGCTCCCCGTTCCCGACGGGGAGCCCGCTACGCCGGAGTGCGCGTGCGGTGGCGGTCCATCTCCTCGTGGTTCTCCGCGGCCCAATCCACCAGTGCGCCCACGATGTCGAGCAGGCTCGCGCCCAGCGGGGTGAGGCTGTACTCGACGCGCGGCGGCACCTCCGGATAGGAGGTGCGACTGACCAATCCGTCCTGATGCAGTTGCCGCAGCGTCAACGTCAGCATGCGCTGGGAGATGCCGGCGACGCCGGTCTGCAGGTCGCTGTAGCGCAGCGGGCCGTTCTCCAGCACCGCGATCACCAGCAGGCTCCACTTGTCGCCGATCCGGCCCAGGACGCGGCGGATGGAATCCATTCGATCGGCGGGGATGCCGGCGCACGGCCCGATACGGGACGTGCGGTCCGGTCGGTTGTACTCCATTACCCACCTTTGCCTTCGACACGAACACGAATGTGCCTTTTGTACGGACTGTTTCGTTGTTCCATCCTCATCCCACACACCCGAAACAGGAAGTGGGGAATCTCGTGTCGAAGGTCATCGCGGTATTCGGAGCCGGTACCGGACTCGGAAAGTCGGTCGCACACCGGTTCGGCCGGGAGGGTTTCCGGGTCGCTCTGGTGGCGCGCCGACGCGACCGCCTGGACGCGCTCGTGCGCGGCCTCGCCGAGGCGGGTGTCGACGCCGCCGGGTTCACCGCCGATCTCGGCGATCCGGCCGCGGTCCCCACGGTGATCGCCGCCGTGCGGGAGCGGTTCGGGCGCATCGACGTCGTCGAGTACGGGCCCATCGCCGGTGCGCAACAGTTCACTCCCGCAAGCGAACTCGACGCCGCCGCGTTGGCGCGCCTGGTGCCGCTGCTCCTGCTGACTCCGGTCGAGGTGGTTCGCGCGCTGCTACCGGAATGGATCGAACGCGGCGACGGCGCGTTCCTGTTGACCCACGGCTATTCCGCCGTCGAGCCGCTGCCCGCGCTGAGCGGCGTCGGCCCGATCATGGCCGCCGCCCGCAACTACGTCTACTCGCTGCACGGCGAGCTCGCCGACGCCGGGATCTATGTCGGCACGCTCGCCGTCGCCGCCTACATCACCGGCAGCGAGATCGCCGAAAACGCCTCCGCCACACCGGGGTCAGGGCTGCCGCTGGCCGATCCGGACGACCTCGCCGACCACTACTGGTCGATGTACGTCGCCCGCGACCGCCTCGAGGTGGTGCACCCGGCGATTCCGGGGCGGCATCCGGCGGCCCGCCCGGCCTAGCCGAGCCGGGCGAGGATATCCGCGGCGACCCGGTCCGGGATCTCGAGGTGCGGGCAATGGCCTGCGTCGGAGTACTCGACGAGGTCGAGGCCGGGTCGGCGGCGGCGCAGTTCCGCCGCGATCGCGGAGCCCGCCACCGGGTCGCGCATTCCCCACAGAAATGACAGGGGCACTTCGGTTTTCGCGACGGCGGCCTCCAGCCGCTCCCGGTGCGCGGCGCGCTCGGGAATGTAGCGGAGCAGCCGGCGGTGCAGGTCGCGCTCCGGCGCGTTCTCGCGCAGCGCGCGGTAGTGCGACGCCGCCGCCCGGGGCTCCAGCGGATGCTCGGGCGAGAAGACCGCGCCCCAGCTCTTGGCGAACACCCGCTCGGTGAGCACGGCCCCGGCGACCCGTCCGAGCACCGGCCATCGGCTGACCCGCTGGATGAGCCGGGGGCGATACAGGTGCGCGTACAGCCCGGCATTCATGAAGACGCAATGGGTGACAGCGCACGCCCGATCCGCTCGAGCGAGCAGTTCACTGGCCACGATCGCGCCGTAATCGTAGGCGAGGACCGCCGTCTCGGAGATCGCGAGCCGGTCCAGCAGCGCTTCGACCAGGTCCGCCTGCTCGAACACGCTGTAGCGATGTGCCCGCGGCTTCTCCGTCCCGCCGTAGCCGAGAAAGTCGAACGCCACCACGGTGTGCCGGCGGGCGAGCGCGGGCTCGATTCCCGCCCATTCGAAGCTGGATGCCGGAAATCCGTGCAACAGCACCAGCGGGGTACCGCTGCCGGACTTCCGCACGAACACCCGGCGGCGCACCCCGCGAACACGCACCTCGACCGTCTCGCCGGCCTCGCGCCACCGCGCCAATTCCTCCGTGGCCATCTCGTCCTCTCCGCGACCGATTCCCTACCGCCCGCGCTCGGTATTCTCACGACCATGACCCCCGCGGCGCTTCCGGAAACGTGCGGTGCCCGCCCATGACGCCCCGCATCCAGATCCACGGCGGCCACTGCGCCTACCTCGGTCCGCCACCTCGGGGCGCGCTGCACTCCACCTCGACCGCCCAACTCGTCGTCGGCGTCGACGCACCGATCGTCCTGGAGGTCCCGGGCCTCCCCCACATCACCACGTACAGCACGGTGGTGCCCGCACGCAGCCCGCACCGCATCCACGCGCTGGGCGAACGGGTCCTGCTCTGCTATTCCGATCCCGCCGCGGACACCTCGGCCCGGCACCTGGACCGGATGCGCTACCGGTCCGGCCCGTTCGGGCTCGGGCACCCGCGCGAGAAGCAGCTCATCGCGGCCGGCACGACCGGCCCGCTCGAGCTCGAGCACGTGCTGGATCTGGCGTGCCTGGCGCCGGCCGGCACGCTCGACCACAGGATCGCGCGGGCGGCCGGCACGATTCGCGCGGACCCGGCCGCGCCCCATCGCGCCGCGGCCGCCGCCGCGGCCCTGGGCATGTCGACCTCCTACTTCCTGCGGCTGTTCGCCGAGCACACCGCGACCAGCTACCGCCGCTACATCCAGTGGGCCCGAATCCTGCACGCGGGCACGGGCATCGCCCACGGCCACGACTTCACGAGCGCGGCCACCGCGGCGGGCTTCGCGTCACCGTCGCATTTCAGCGATGTCTTCCGCGCGATGTTCGGTCTCACCCCCAGTGCGGTGTTCACCGCACTCGCGGCCGAGGTCTCCAGCGACTTCCCGGTACCGGCCCGAGGTTTGGCCGGGCCCGGCGGAGGCATTACCGCGGAGTAGTGGGCGATATCGATCAGGAGGTCCCCCGTGCCGTCAGGGATCCGCAGAGTACTGCCGTTCGACCGGGCCGCCGGGTGGGTGTCGGAGCAGGTGCGAGCGCGGGTGCCGCGGGCGGATATGGCCGAGCGGGATCCGGAATTCATCGAGCGGGCACTGGAATTGAGCTGGCGGCTGGTGCGGGTGTACTTCCGAGCCGAGATCAAAGGCATCGAGCGGGTGCCGGAGCGCGGGCCGATGCTGTTGGTGGGCAATCATTCCGGCGGCAACGTCTCCCCCGAGGTGGTGGTGACGACGCTGGCGTTCACCCGGCATTTCGGGCCGCAGCGGCCGTTCTATCAGCTGGCGCACGATCTGGTGATGGCGTTCCCGGTGCTGGGCGGCTATCTGCGCAAATTCGGGACGGTGGCCGCCGATCCGGACAGCGCCCGCGCCGCCCTGGACAGCGGGGCCGCGGTCCTGGTGTATCCCGGCGGGGACTGGGAGGTGCACCGCCCCGCGTGGGAGCAGGATCGGATCGATTTCGCGCAGCGCACCGGCTTCCTGCGCCTGGCCTGGGACGCCCGGGTGCCGATCGTGCCCGTGATCAACTACGGCGCGCACGAGAATCAGCTGATCCTGACCCGCGGTGACCGGATCGCCCGGCTGCTGCGCCTGGACCGGATGCTGCGGCTGAAGGTGTTCCCGATCTCCCTCGCCCTGCCCTGGGGCCTCAACCTCGGCGACCTCGCGGGCCATATTCCCTTGCCCACCAAGGTGACCGTCGAGTTCCTCGACCCCATCGACCTGCGCGCCGTCCTCGGCGCGGAACTCGATCCGCAGCGCGGCTACGACCACGTGACCGGCGTGATGCAGCGTGCGCTGAAACGACTCGCCGCGGACCGCACCCTGCCGGTGCTGGGCTGAGCGACCGAGATCTTCCACAATCGGAGCCATGCCGAAACCGTGCCTGCTGCTCCAGCTGCGTCCCGAGCACTCCGCCTCCGACGACGAATACTTCGCCATGCTCCGCGCGGGCGGCCTGGCGCCCGAGCAGGTGGTGCGGGTCCGGATGGATCAGGGGTGGCCCGATCCCGATCTCGACGACTACGCCGCGGTCATCGTCGGCGGCGGGCCGAGCAATGTCAGCAGCCCGGAGCACAAGAAATACGACTACCAGCGGGAATTCGAGCCGAAACTGCGCGGCCTGGTCACCGAGATCGTCCGGCGGGACCTGCCCTACCTGGGCGCCTGCTACGGGCTGGGCATGCTCGCGGACGTGCTCGGCGGCAAGGTCGGCACCGAGAACTTCGCCGAATCACCCGGCGCGCAGACCATCGAGCTCAACGAGGCCGCCGCCACCGATCCGCTGCTGCGGGGTCTGCCCCGGAGCTTCCGCGCGTTCGTCGGCCACAAGGAGGCCTGTCAGGCCGTCCCGCCCGAGGCCGTGCTGCTGGCGGGTTCGGCGGGCTGCCCGGTGCAGATCATTCGCGTCGGCGCGAATGTCTACGCCACCCAGTTCCATCCCGAACTCGACGGCGACGGCCTGGCGGTGCGCATCGAAACCTACCGGCACGCCGGGTATTTCGACCCCGCCGAGGCCGAGGAGCTGATCGAGCTCGGGCACCGCGAGTCCATCACCGTCCCGATGGAGATCCTGCGCCGGTTCTGCGCGCGCTATCTGGGCCGCTAGTCCTTGGCGTCCCCGCGCACCACCTCGGTGCTGTGATCGGAGTCCGGCGCGGTGGCGTCGACCTCCTCGGGCGCGCCGGTCTCGGTGGCCACGCCGGTGGCGATATCGATCTGCTCGCCGATGTACCGGATGGTCACCGCCGCGACGGCGGCCACCGGCACGGCGAGGAACGCGCCGACGATGCCGTAGAGCGAGCCGCCGGCGGTGACCGCGAGCAGCACGATGACGGCGTGCAGCTTCATGCTGCGCGATTGCAGAACCGGTTGCAGCACATTGCCTTCCAGCTGCTGCACCGCGAGGATGATGCCGAGCACGATCAGCGCGGTGGTGACGCCGTTGGCGACCAGGGCGACCAGCACCGCCAGCGCGCCCGCCACGAACGCGCCCACGATGGGCACGAAGCCGCCGAGGAAGGTCAGCACCGCGAGCACCGCCGCCAGCGGCACCCCGAGAATCACCAGGCCCGCGCCGATGAACACCGCGTCGATCAGGCTGACCAGGGCCTGCGTGCGGATGAACCCGCCCAGGGTGACCCAGATGCGGGCCAGCACCTGCTCCAGGTGGGTGCCGCAGCGGCTGCCGGTGACCTGGTGCAGCCAGGGCAGGAACCGCGGCCCGTCCTTGACGAAGAAGAACGCCAGCACCAGCACCAGGAACAGGGTGACCAGCACCGAGGTCGCGGTGGTGACACCGCTGAACACGCCGGAGGCGATCTGCTCGGCGCTGGACTGGAGCCGGCCGGTCACCGCCTCGACGGCGGAGTCGAGCTGTTCGTCGCGCACCCGCAGCGGCGGGCCCTGCAGCCAGTTGCGCACCCGGTCGACGCCGTCGGTCGCCTTCTCCGCGAGGTCGGGCGACTGGTCGACGACCGTGGGCACGATCAGCGCGATGACCCCGGCCAGCACGGCGATGAAGCCGAGCAGCGACACCGACGCCGCGGCGGCCGGCGGCCAGCCCTTCTTCATCAGCCAGCCCGCGGGCGGCCACAGCACGGTGGCGACGACGATGGCCAGCAGGACCGGCAGCACCACCACCCACAGCTTGGCCAGCAGGAACATCAGTACCCACGCCCCGGCCGCGATCGCGACCACGCACACGGCCCACTTGGCCAGCCAGACGACGCCGCGCCCGATGACCTGGCCGCGATCGGGTGTACCGTCGGTTTTGCCGCTGTCGAATGCCTCGTTGAGCCCGCTCACGCCGCAAGTCTCGCATGCCGTGGTCGTTCGGGCAGGTATTGCCCGCGTGGGTGCTCCGTCACCCTCCGGTGCGCGCCGCTCGGCCCGTGCGCTGCTGCGACGCGCTGAATACCGTGTGCAGGAATCGGATTCGCACCGTCCGGGGCGCGGGAAACCCGCTCGCGGGCACCGGCGCGCGGCGTAATCTTGGTGGATGGACGCGGTCTCGTCGACTGTCGGAGTTGAGGAGGAGTTCCTGCTCGCCGACCCCGAGACGGGCGCGCCGGCCGCCAAGAACGAGGCGGTCGCGCAGACGGCCAAGGAAGCCGGCATCGCGCTGCAGCTGGAGCTCACCCGCTGTCAGGTGGAGACCAGCACCGACGTGCACACCAACACGCCCGACCTGCTCGACCAGCTGCGCGCGCTGCGGCGCGGGGTGGCCTCCTGCGCGAAGGTCAACGACACGCAGCTGCTGGCGGTGGCGATCCCGCCGACGGTGCCGGGCCGGGTCCCGGTCACCGACACCCCGCGGTATCAGCGGATCTCCGACGGGTTCGGGCTGCTCGCCCAGGAGCAGGGCCTGTGCGGCTCGCACGTGCACGTCGCCGTGCCGGATCGGGAGACAGCCGTGCAGGTGAGCAATTACCTCCGGCCGTGGCTGCCGCTGTTCCTGGCGCTCACCGCGAACTCGGCGATCTACGGCGGGGTGGAGACGGGGTACGCCAGCTGGCGCAGCATTCTGTGGCGGCGCTGGCCCAGCGCCGGTCCGCCGCCCTACTTCCGGTCCGTCCAGGATTACGACGCCATGGTGGCGATGATGCTGTCCAGCGGGATCATGCTCGACGAGCGGATGGTCTACTGGGACGTGCGCCCGTCGATCCAATGGCCGACCGTGGAGATCCGGGTCAGCGACGTCCCGGCCACCGTCGAGGAGACGGCACTGCTGGCCACGCTGGTCCGCGCCACCGTGCTGCGGGCGCGAATGTCGCTGGAACGCGGGGAGATCGCGCCGCCCGTCGCGGCCGACGTCCTGCGCGCCGCATACTGGAAGGCCGCGCGCACCGGCCTGGACGGCGACGCCGTCGCCCCCGTCGACGGCCGCATCCTGCCCACCCGCGAACTACTGGGCGAACTGCTCGACTATGTCTCCCCCGCCCTGGACGCCCTCGGCGACCACCCCTTCGTCACCGCCACCGTCGCCGCCGTCCTCGAACGCGGCAACGGGGCGATCCGCCAGCGCCGCGCCTTCCGCCGCCGCGGCAGCGTCGAGGACGTGGTCAGCGAACTGGCCGATGCCACGCTGGAGGGTTGCCGCGCTTAGGTTTTCGCGACGTGGAGGTGCGTGCTAGAGCCGTTGCCACGGCGAGCAGGCGGCCCCCGGGCGCGGGCTCTCGCAGATCATGAAACCGACCGCGTGATGGTCTCCCCGGCTAGCGACCTGCACGTGGTACAGACCACGTTCGTCGACTCTCAGCTCGGCCGCGGTAGTCAGGAACCGGACATCGGTCCGGTAGGCCTGGCTTTTTGCCGGGTCGCGGAGTTGATATCTGACGGCGTAGACGAGAGTCGCCGGAGCGACCGGTGCGGCGCCGGGCAGCGGCTCGACCTCGCTGATCCACTGTGACTCGCTGTCGACGCCGGCCTGGTAGCCGTTCCACTCCAGGACGCCGTACACCGGGAACTCGTCCTCCTGGGTCATCGCGTCCGATACACCCATCCCCATGAACACCGCGACCAGGCTCAGCGACAGCAGCGTCAACGTCGCGGAGGTGGTCGTGACCGCGGATCGCCGCCTCCTCAGCCTGGTACACAGCCGTCGCCGGGCGAACCGGCGGTCCCGGTGGCGCATCAGTACGGCCAGTTCGAGTCGGAGCCAGAACCACATCGCAACCCCGATTATCAGCGGGATCGCGACAAGCAGGACAAGCGTGGGCCGGTATGAGGACAAGAAACTCGTCGCCGGGACATAGACCATGACCGTCACGGCGGTGACCACCATGTACGTGGGCAGCACGTGGATCCAGCGCAGCAGCGCGCGCACGACCGGCAGTACCGCCCGCGCGGACAACCACAGCGCCACACCGATACTCGCGAGCAACATGGCGAGCCCCAGCCGGTCCGTCCGCAGGGCCTGGCTCAGTCCACCTTCGGCGAATGTCTCCCACCACCTACCCGCGGCCAGCTGCAACACCACGATGGCCACGCCAGCGACCAGCAACAACACTCCGGTCGCGGTCGACCGATCCCGCTGCGGCAATGCCAGGGTCAGCCGCCACCGTTCCCGCTGGTAGGCCCAGAAGCCATGCGTCCGGGCCTGATTCAGCCGATCGATGCGCTGCACCTCACGATGGACAGCGTTCTCGAGCACGGCGCGATCGACCGGGGTCAGCACGCTGCCGTGGTCTTCGGTGACCTTCAGCAGCGCCTGTAGCACCTCGAACGGCTGTTTGCGCGCGTTGCGGACGCTGTAGGCGCCGGCGATGAAGGCGGCCAGCACGGCCCCGGCGCTGCTCAGGAGAATCTGCCACCATGTCCCCACGCGGCGATCCTTGCAGACACCCTCGGCCATGATGAAATGGGCTGATGAGTGCTGATGACGACAAGGTGATCGAACTCGCGGGCAAGATCTTCGATCTGGCGCGCCAGGGCGATGCCGACGCCCTGGCCGCCTATCTGGACGCCGGGGTTCCGGCCAACCTCACCAACGATCGCGGCGACGGGCTGCTCATGCTCGCCGCCTACCACGGCCACCGCGACGCCGTCGCCGTGCTGCTGCTGCGCGGCGCGGACGCGAATCAGCTCAACGACAGCGGGCAGACCCCGCTCTCGGGCGCAGTCTTCAAGGGCGACAAGGACATCATGGGCCTGCTGATCAACGCGGGGGCCGACCTGGACGCGGGCACGCCTTCGGCCCGCGACACCGCCGAGATGTTCGGCCAGACCGCACTGCTGAACGCGCTGGCCGAACAGCGGCAGTAGGGCTATCCGTTCTTCGCCACTGCCGACACGGCCTTGCGCGCGGCGACCAGCACCGGATCCCACACCGGCGAGAACGGCGGCGCGTACCCGAGATCCAGCGCCGTCATCTGCTCGACGGTCATCCGCGCGGTCAGGGCGACGGCGGCGATGTCGACCCGCTTGCCCGCGCCCTCACGGCCGACGATCTGCGCACCGAGCAACCGCCCGGTGCGCCGCTCGGCCAGCATCTTCACCGTCATCGGCGCCGCTTCGGGGTAGTAGCCTGCGCGACTGGTCGACTCGATGGTGACGGTGACGAACTGCAACCCGGCCGCCGCGGCGTCCCGCTCCCGCAAACCGGTCCGCGCCACCTCGAGATCGCACACCTTGCTGACCGCGGTGCCGACCACGCCGGGGAATGTCGCGTAGCCGCCGCCGATATTGGTCCCGATGATCTGCCCGTGCTTGTTGGCGTGCGTGCCGAGCGCGATGTGCACGCGCCGCCCCGACACCAGGTCGAGCACCTCGACGCAATCGCCGCCCGCCCAGATCGCGTCCTGCCCCTGCACCCGCATCGACAGATCGGTGAGCAGGCCACCGTGTTCGCCCAGCGGCAGGCCCGCCGCCGCGGCCAGCGTCGTCTCGGGCCGCACCCCGATGCCCAGGACCACCACGTCGGCCGGGTACTCGCCGTCGGCCGTGCGCACCGCGCACACCCGGCCCGACTCCCCGGTGCGGATCTCGGTGACCTCCGCGCCCGCGATGATCTCCACCCCGAGCCCGCCCATGGCCTCGTGCACCAGCGCGCCCATATCGGGATCGAGGGTGGACATCGGCTGCGCCCCGCGATTGATCATGGTGACCTGATAGCCGCGCTTGATCAGCGCCTCGGCCATCTCCACGCCGATGTAGCCCGCGCCGACCACCACCGCTCGCCGGCCCGCGGTGTGCTCGAGCGTCTCGATCAGCGCCTGGCCGTCCTCCAGCGTCTGCACCCCGTGCACACCCGGCGCGTCGATGCCCGGCAGGTCGGGCCGGATCGGCCGGGCGCCGGTGGCGAGCACGAGTTTGTCGTAGCCGCACCACGATTCGACGCCGTCGGCGTCGCGCACCCGGACCCGCTTGCCCGCGACGTCCACCTCGAGCACCTCGGTGCGCAACCGCAGATCGATGTCGCGCTCGCGATGCTCGTCCGGCGTGCGCGCGATCAGGTCGTCCCGGTCGGCCACGTCCCCGGCGACCCAGTACGGAATGCCGCAGGCCGAGTAGGAGGCGAACCGGCCGCGTTCGAAGACCACGATCTCCAGTTCGCCCGGTCCGCGCATCCGGCGGGCCTGCGACGCCGCCGACATGCCCGTGGCATCCGCTCCGACGATCACCAAACGCTCACTCATACCCGCCACGCTACGGCCTGCGGCCGGGCGGCTTCGCACACAGCATCCGGCGAGTTTCACCACTTACCCAGCGACGGACCGGTATCTATCGCACACTGATCATCTGCAAACGCTGTGTGAGGGCAGCGTTTTCGCTGTGGGAGCATCATATGAGCGAGCGAAGCGAGCGAATCATGTTACAGCGCGCCGTGCGCATGGCGGAGCCGAGCGCCAGCGAGGTGAAGTCATGAGCACAACCGATGACGAACGCCGGCTCGCCGAACTCGGCTACAAACAGGAACTGGCCCGCTCCTGGTCCGGATTCTCCAATTTCGCGATCAGTTTCACCATTGTCTCGATCCTGACCGGCGGCCTGGCCAGTTATGGCATCGGCTTGGCCAACGGTGGCCCGATCACCATGGCGTGGGGCTGGCCACTGGTCTCGATCATGGTGCTGTTCGTCGGCTTGGCCATGGCCGAATTGGCGTCGGCCTATCCGACCTCGGGCGGCCTGTATTGGTGGGCCTCGGAACTCGGCGGCCCGATCTGGGGCTGGTTCACCGGCTGGTTCAACCTGATCGGCCAGATCGCGGTGACGGCCTCCATCGATTACGGCGCCGCCATTTTCACCACCTCCGTGCTGAATGTGATCGGCCTCGAGATCGGCACCGACCGCACCGCGATCTTCGGGGTATTCGCCGTCATCCTGGTGCTGCACGCGATATTGAACGCGATCGGGCCGCACCTGTCCGCGGTGATCAACAATATCTCGGCCTGGTGGCATGTGGCCGGTGTCGCGGTCTTCGTGCTGGTGCTCGGTATCGGCGCCCAGGACCATCAGAGCATCGGATTCGTCTTCACCGAGACCGTCGACAACAGCGCGGTCGGATTCGGCGGCGTCGCCTTCTGTTTCCTGCTGGGCCTGCTGCACGCGCAATACACGTTCACCGGTTACGACGCCTCGGCGCACATGAGCGAGGAAACCCACGACGCCGCGCGCATGGCGGCCAAGGGCATCGTCAACACCATCATCGTCTCGGCGGTGGCCGGCTACCTGCTGATCATGGCGGTGACCTTCGCCATCCCGAACCTCGACGACGCCCTCGATCCGACCAAGAACAGCGGCTATCCGGTGATCTATATCCTGGAGAACTCGCTGAATTCCTTCTGGTCGGGCGCATTGCTGATCATCGCCGCGGTGGCGCAATTGTTCTGCGGCTACGCCTCGGTCACCTCGGCCTCGCGCATGCTGTTCGCGTTCGCCCGCGACGGCGCGGTGCCCGGCTCGGCGCTGTGGTCGAAACTGTCGGCGCGCAAGGTGCCGGTGAACGCGGTGCTGTTCATTTCCTTCTTCGCGTTCGTGCTGCTGATTCCCTCGATGCTGGTGCCCGCCGAGAACGCGCCCGTCGCCTACGCCGCCGCCACCTCGGTGGCCACCATCGGCCTCTATATCGCCTACGGCATTCCGATTCTGCTGCGCCAGCTGCACGGCAGCCGATTCCGGACCGGCCCATGGCAATTGGGCGGCTGGTATCGGCCGATCGGTGTCGTGGCGTTGATCTGGATCGCGTTGATCAGCGTGCTGTTCATCCTGCCCACCGACGATCGCGGATATCCGTGGAACGGCGAGTTCACCTGGACCGTGGTCAATTACGCCCCGCTCACCCTGGTGACCGTGGTCGGCGCGATCGGCATCTGGTGGTTCGTCTCGGCGCGCCGCTGGTTCACCGGGCCGAAACGCACCGTCGCCGAACCGCCCACCGAGACTTCCGTAGAGGCGTGAGCGGCAACGCTATTCGGTCGCGCCGGTTAGGTTGGGAGGGTGAGTTACGAGTTCGTCATCGTGCCCGCGGCGGTCGTGTCCACACCCGATCAGGTCATGGCCTATTTCCGGTCCCAGGCCGGGAAACCGGTGCGCGATGATCTGCAATTGACACTGATTCCCGGCATGGAGTCGTGGAATCGGACCATTCCCGCGTCCCGGTCACACGCGCGGGTGCGCCTGGAGGCGGCCGGTGACGCCGTGCGCGTCACCGCCGCCGACAGCATCGGTCGCCGCCGCACGCGCGGGTCGGCCGTGGATTACGCGGCGCCCGCGGTGCGACGGATGATCGAGAGCCTGATCGCCGGCTTCGGATACGCCGTCTACGACGCCCGGAGCCGGACTTTCAGTCGGCCGTGACCGGCCTCAGTGGCCCGGCAGCACGCACGCGGCATCGAGACCGAGTACGTGATTGAGGCGGCCGAAGGCCAGCCAGGAGCCGATGCTCATGGACAGCTCGACCACCTCGGCCTGGGAGTAGTGCGCGAACATGCGCTGCCAGAACTCGTCGTCGAGGTTGTGGTGGTCGACGGCGTAGCGTTCGGCGTACTCGGCGGCCAGCCGGGTCCGCTCGTCGAACAGGTCCGTGGTCTTCCAGTCGGTCACGGCGTCGGCGAAAGCCTCCTCGACCTTCTGCCCGTCGCGCTCGGTGCGCCAGTCCAGGCAGAAGATGCAGCCGTTGATCTGCGCGATGCGCAGGCGGGCCGCTTCGAATTCGCGCAGGCCGAGCGTGGAGTGCTCGTAGACCGAGAGCGAGAAGCCGGAGGCGGGGATGCCGATGCCGGGCACCATTTCGCCCCACACGTAGCCGATCGGGTCTTTGCCCTCGGGTACATCGATGATCACGGGTTCTTCCTTCCGAGTTTGCCGACCGCTGGAGTCAGCGGCACGTCGAGTGCGTCGTAGAGACCGGGCTCGGCCGCGGTCAGCCAGCCGATGGCGTTCACCAATCGGCCTGCGGCGGTGGCGTTTCCGCCCGCCGAACGGTTGCCGCCCTCATCCTCGGCCTCGATGCTGACCTCGATGCGCGGGCGGCCCTCGATGATCACGCGGTGCGCGCCGACGCCGTCGGGCGGCAGCGGCCAGTCGCGGGCGCAGTCGGGGTGGATGCGGGTGACGTGCTCGATCACGATGCGCGGTTCGCCCGCGACGATGCCCTGCACCTCGAACCGGATCGCCCCCTGCGTGCCGCCCTCGAACTCGCCCATGAGTTCGGTGCTGACGGTCGCGTCCAGGGCACGGCGGTCCACCGTCTCGCGGATCTCGTCGAGTTCGACGCCGAGACCGCGCGCCAGCATGCGCACCTGTCCGCCCCAGGCCATGGTCGGCACGCCCGGGGCGAGCATCGGCGGTTCGTAGTCCATGGGCTGGCCCATGCCGATGATCCAGCGCACCGAATCGGGCTGGTCGTAGGTGGTGTAGTCGAAGATCTCCTGGCACCGGACCACGTCGACGGTGCTCGCGAGGCCGCTGATCAGCAGTGGGAGCACATCATTGCCCCAGCCCGGATCGACGCCGGAGACGAACAGCGAACCGCCGCCGGCCTCGATCGCGTCGAGCACCGGCTGCCGGAATTCCGGCGGGGCATTGCGCGGGTCGTAGAGCGGGTAGAGCGCGGGCGTGACCACCACGGCGCCCGCGCGGATGGCCTTGGCGATGTCGGCGAGCGCCTCCTCGGGCCGGATCTCACCCGAGGCCGCGTAGACGACCGCGCCCGGGCGCGCGGCGAGCGCCGCGTCGATGTCGGCGGAGCAGGCCACGCCCAGGTCGTAGTCGAGTCCGGCCAGCGGGCCCGCGTCCCGGCCGACCTTGTCGGGATTGTGTACCAGTACACCAGCTAGTTCGAGCTCCGGGTGAGCGTCGACGGCGCGAATCGCCGCCCGGCCCACGTTGCCGGTGCCCCATACCACAGTGGGGATCATCGGCGAAGCGTAGCAAGTGCTTGGTTGGTTCGGAGTTGTTTTGGCGGGGTCGATTCAGGTCAGGGAATCGCGTTGTAGCGCACCAGATATTCGGCCAGGCGGGTCAGATCGGCGTCCGGCCAATCCCGGAAGCGTTCGGTGAAGGCGGCCCGGCGCGCGGCTTCGGCCTCCCCCGCGATCCGGCGCCCCTCGGCGGTCGGATGCAGGCGCAGGTTGCGGCGGTTGGCCGGATCCACCACGCGGGTCAGGTATCCGAGCTGCTCCAGCGCGGCGACCTGGCGGCTGACCGTCGACTTGTCGAGCAGGAAGTGCTCGGCGACCTCACTGGCCTGGCACCCGTCACGCTCGATGAGCAGGTCCAGGATGCTGGCCGCGACCAGCGAGAGGTCGGGGTGCAATTCGGCGGCGCGACCACGCGCGCGGCGCGCGAAGGCGGTCAGTTCGCGCTGGATGTCCTGGATCGCGGACCCGCGTGGCGACTCGTTCGACATAGTTGTAGTATACAACCGATCGCATAGTTGCATTTACCAACCATTGGAGTCTCGTCGTGAAGACCTCGGCAGCACAGCTGCGGCATGTGTCCGCGCACCTGCTCACCCCGCTGCTCATGTGCCTGGGCATGGCCCTGGCCTACCTGGGCGCGTTTCATCAGCCCGAACCCCATCACCTGCAGGTCGCCGTCGTCGGCACCGCGCCGCAGCAGATGGTGCTGGCCCAGACCCTGAAGGACGAGGCCGGCCCGGGGCTCGAGGTGCTGACCCTGCCCGACCGCGACGCGGCCCTCGAGCAGTTGCGGGCGCGCGACCTCGCCGGCGCCTACGTTCCCGACGCGCGGCACCCGGAACTGCTTGTCGCCAAGGGCAGTTCGGATACCACGGCCATGGCCGCCGAGGTCGTCTTCGAGCAGGTGGCCGGACAGCAGGGCGTGCCGCTGAAGGTCACCGACGTCGCGCCCACCGCGCCCGGCGACCCGACCGGGCAGGGCATCTTCTTCCTGCTCGTCGCTTTGAGCGTGGGCTCCTACGGCAGCGTGGCGGCCATCGGCGCGGCCGGCGCCGGGTTGAGCATGCGCGTGCGCGCGCTGATCGGGGTGGCGACCTCGCTCGCGGTCAGCGTCATCGGGCTCGCCGTGGCCGGGCCGGTATTCGGCGTGATCGATCACGACTACACCGCGATCTGGGCCCTGTCGTGGCTGTACTCGACGGGCATCGTGCTGGTCGGCATCGGACTGCACACATTCCTGAAGCGCTGGACGACGCTGGTGCTGATGATCCTGTTCGTGATGCTCAACTTCACCACCTCCGGCGGCATCTATCGGCCGGAGTTGCAGAACGGGTTCTTCGGTGCGCTGCACTCGTTCTGGAACGGGGCCGGATTCGTGGAGGGCGCGCGCAGCCTGCTCTATTTCGACGGCGGGGCCGGGCTGGGCGGGCGCCTGGTCAGCCTGGTGTTGTGGCTGGTCGCGGGCTTGGCGCTGCTACTGGTCGCGGCGCGGCACGAGCGCGGGCAGCAGGCTGTCGCGGAGCGAGAGAGTGTCGCCGAGGAGGAAATGGAAGAGGCGGTCGGCGTGTAAGCCCCCCGGGCCTGCGCGATCGGCGGGCACCGGGTATGGTTGAGGCATCTCGCACCGACTCCGGTGCTTCGCCATTCGGCTGATCTCCCCACTCTCACCAAAAACACTTTATGTGTAACCGACGGTTACAGATACTTTTTGCGGCGAGATCTCGTGCCGATCGGCTTCGGGCAGGTACAGTCGAATTCCTTTCCCGAGCAACAGAACACGTCTGATTTCCGCGCCTCCCCCGGGCGACTCGCCGAAACACATCGGCGAGTCGGCCTGCAGCGAGTACGGTGTAGCGCGCCGCACAGCGCAGACATGGCGATGATCATCGCGGAAAGGCGGAGCGCTACCGATGTACGAGCCGTATTCGCACCTGCCTGCCCAGAATTCGGCCGATCAACCACCGTTAGCCGCGCGCTACCAGTCCGCCGACCCGATCCGGTTGCACGGCAGCCTGGTCTATCCGATGTACTCCGAGCAGTTCGGCCCGGCCGCCACCACCCTCACCATGTACACCGTCTCCGCCGCGCCGCCGCCCGGATTGCGCGGCCACGGCATCGGGCTCTCGGTCACCGACGGATACATCGGCATCGACGGCAGACAGCTCGGCGGCGTCGACGTCTGGAGCGATGTGCTCTCCGGGGGCGTCACTTTCGAACTCACCCCGACCAGCCCGCAAGCTCTGTTCACGCTGACACCTGTGTGGGTCGACGAAACCGGCGCGCAGAAATCGTGGACCGGCAATTACGGCATCGTCGTCGAAACCGCCCCGGACGGGCGAATGACGCTGTGGTGCAGCGTCGGCGAGGGGCCCGCCAATTTCGCCAACCTCGTCATCGGCGTCGACACCGGGGCCGGAGCCGCACCCCGCACCTGGCTCGCCCCCGCCGCCGGCGCGGAACCCGCAGGTTCGGCGGGCGGCGGCCAGGTCGCCGAATCCTCCGCCCCGATCCCGGTGTCACAGGAGTTCTTCGAGACCGCCGGCGAACCGGTCGCCGCCCCACAGGCCCCCGCCATCGGTTCCCCGGAGTGGTTTGCCGCCGCCGGAACGCGACCAGAACACGGCCGCCTCACCGGGGCAGACGTCGACCCCTTCGCAACACCGGAGCCCGCTCCCTTCTCCGGCGACACCCGTGCGCCCAACTGGCCCGCACCCACCACCGGCCAAAGCGGCTTCGGCGCCGACTGGCAATCCCGTTTCGAGCCCGCACAATTCGACCCACCCCGCGAAACGGCCCCCGCCCCCGCGATCAGCACCTTCGGCCAGCCGGTCCGCGAACCAACCCAGAACCCGTTCGATCAATCCGCCCCCGCCGACACCCCGCCCCGCCGCCGAGCACCGGCCCGCCTGGAAGCCCCGCCCGCCGAGCCACATCCGCAAAACACTTTCGGCGATCCCGTCCACGCGGACGCCCCACCAGCGAACCCGTTCACCACCCCCGCACGCGACGAAACCCCCTTCGGCTTGCCCCTCCGCCAGAGCACCCGCACGCCGTCCACCGACTCACCCCTCCCACCCCGCAACGAGCAGCACCCCGCGGACGCCTTCCCGAACACTCCCGCGCCCACTGCAGACTCGTTCGCCCTCCCGACTCGCAAGACCGGCATGTCCAGGGAACCAGGCCGCCAGGCCCCCTCCACATCAGCGGATTCTTTCGGCCTGCCGACACGCAACACCACCGGCCCCGGCGAAACCCACCGCCAGAACGCGTCCACACCGGCGGACTCATTCGGTCTACCGACACGCAACACCACCAGCCCCGGCGAAACCCACCGCCAGAACACCTCCACACCGGCGGACTCATTCGGCCTAGCGACACGCAACACCACTTCCGGCGAAACCCTCCGCCCGGAAAGCTCGACGCCGCAGGATTCGTTCGGCCTGCCTACGCGCAGCACCGGCACCTTCGGCGAAGCAGGCCGCCCGGACACCTCACCGGACCCGTTCGCACTGCCAACGCGGAACGCGGACACCGGCGGTGGGCTCGCACCAACGCGGTCTCCGAGCACCTCCTCGCAGGAGGGACACCCCTCATTCGATCTGCCGGTTCGCCAGGTCGCACGCACTTTCTCGGCCGACTCCCTCACCGCGTCGCAACCCTCGGCCCCCGCCCGCACACCGATCCACCACGACGCAGCCGATCCGGCGGCGGACCCCTTCGCCCTGCCAACTCGCCGCACCGGCACCTCCGCCGAAACAAATTCCCGCCTGGATTCCTCCACGGCGCTGGACTCATTCGGCTTGCCGACTCGCCACACCACGAGCCCCGACGAACCCCTGCGCCAGGACACCCCCACATCGGCAGACTCCTTCGGCCTCCCGACGCGCAACGCCACCAGCTCCGACGAAACGTCCCGCCGAGATGCCTCGACGGCGCTGGACCCGTTCGGGTTGCCGACACGCAACACCACCAGCCGCGACCAAACCCTGAGCCAGGACACCTCCACATCGGCGGACTCCTTCGGCCTGCCGACACGCAACACCACCAGCTCTGACGAAACCCTCCGCCAGGACGCCTCCAACCCGCTGGACTCGTTCGGCTTGCCGACGCGCAAAACCGGCAGCTTCGCCGAATCAGTTCGCCACGACGCAGCTGATCCTTTCGCGCTGCCGACTCGCAACCCGAGCGCATCCGCCGAACGGAGTTCCTCGGAAACGCAAGCCTGGTCGGCTGACGCCTTCGGGCAGGCGGCGCACGGGCGGAGTTCGGCGGATACGTCGGCTTCGGTCGGGCACAACGGGTTCGGGGAGGCGGATAGTTCACTCGGTGAGCGGAGCGCCGCCGAGCCGCCGCCCGCTCCGAGGCGGGATTGGTTCGGTAACGAGATTCCGGATGACGCGCCGAGTGGGCGTGGTGGGCAGGAGTCGCCGGTGGCGGCGTTCACCTGGCAGGTGGACGCGGTGCAGTCGATGGTCGCGGCGCAGCCGAAGGTGGCCGGGCAGCAGGATTGGTTCGCGCCGAATACGGCGGCACAGCCTGTGGTGCAGGAGGATTGGCCGATTGCGCCGGGGCAGCCGCTCGCTATTCCGGCGTGGGCGCCGGGTGAGGTTCCCGGGCACACCGGTGACGCCGAGTGGCGGCCGGGAGCGGTGCGCGACCCGAATCCCGATCTCGGCTATCGCGGCGCGCTCTACGACCTGGGCGTCGCCATGTACGGTCGCGGCGAGGAGGACGAAGCCTGCGGACTGTGGGCGCAGGCGGCGGAGGCCGGGCACGCCGCAGCCGCTTACGACCTCGGCGTGGTCCGATTCCGGCGCGGCGATGTCGCCGATACCGAGCGCTGGTGGCGCGTCGCCGCGGACAACCGCGAACCCCGGGCGATGTCCGGACTCGCGGAACTCCTCGACCGCCAGGGCAATTACGCCGAAGCGGGCGTCTGGCGCGAAGCCGCCGAGCAGCAGCGCGCAACCGTCGACCAGTCCGCCTGAGCGGCCAGCGCACCTCGAAACACTTCGCGCACCCGCCGCTGAATCGACGGTCGAAGGCCGCGCTCGAAACGGATCAGCCGGCCTGCGCGCGCAAAATGTCGCGGGCCGCCATAAGGGCGAAGCCGAGGAGGTTCAGGCCGCGCCAGGTGGTGGGATCGGCGGCGCGGGGGTCGTCGGCGGTGAGGCCGATGCCCCAGATCCGATCGGTGGGGCTGGCTTCCACCAGGACGCGGTCGCCGGTGCGGAGCAGGTATTCGCGGAGGGGTTCGTGCTGGCCGAACTTGGCTACGTTGCCGGTGACGACGATGTCGAAACGGGCGGCGTTCCAAGTGGTTTCGTCGAAGTCGCGCACCACGCGGCCCAGGTCCTTGGCCTGCTTGGGGTGGGCGACCTCCAGGATCCGCGCGGCGGTCGCGGTGTCGCCGAACAGCATCGCCTTGCCCCACATCATGTAGTGCTCGGCGCTGCGGAAGACGTTGCCGTCGACGGTGAACTCGACCGGCCACCACTGGCTCAGCGCGCCGGGACCGATGCTCCCGTCGCGCTGCGGCCGGTGGCCCCAGAAGGTCAGATACTTGACCGATCCGCCCTGCTGGAGATAGGTGGCCAGGTCCTGGGCCGTGCGCATGCTCATCGCAGGGATGATGCCCGAGGCCACCGGCAACGCCAAACGAATTAGGCGACGGCGAACGTCAGCAACTGCGCGGGGCCGCCCGGGTCCCGCGACCACGAATAGCCGAACCACACGCCCGGCGTGATCTCGCGGATCTCGTCCAGGATCTGCGGCGTCGGCGACGGCCGGTAGTCCAGCACCCAGGACGGCCCGCCGTCGAGCAGGCCCGGTCCCCGGAACACATCCGCCGGCCAGCCCTCGACGCCGGCCGGAGTGATGCGGTTCTGCAGGTAGCCGCCGTCCGGGCCGGTGTAGAAGGTTTTGCCGATCCACACCGCCGGAGTCCACGCCTGCATGTCGATCGGCCGGATCACCCAGCCGTTCTTCACGCCCATCGGCACCGCGCCGGGCGACGCGTCCCGATAGATGGCGTCCTGTTGCGCGGGGTTGCAGCGGAAACGCAGGGAATCGATGGTCGCCGCTCGGTTGCCCTCGTACAGGACGCAGCCGCCGCCGTAGTCGGCGTCGGCGTGGGCCACCGGGACCGCGAGGGGCGCCACGACGAGCGCGGCACCCAGGCCCGCGGGTACTAACCACCGCGTCAGAGCGTGTAGACGGGACTTATGGCTGGTACGCATATGAGCCTCCAGGGTCTCCCCGACCTAGTGGCGATGCTAGTTCGCTGTCCGGTAGCCGGGTTGAACTGTCACCAAAACGCAACTACCCCTCTCGGTGCCGCCACGAAAATCGGTTTCGCCGGGCGGGCGGCGCTGGGTATGTTGTGGGGCATGGGTAGTCCAGGCGGGAACGGAGCGTGCGCTGTCGGCGCGTTCTACCTTCGACTGCGCACGGTGGCCTGGGCTCAGCCGGCGCACCGTGACTTCCCGATCGCGCGCTAGACCGCACGCCGTGGCGCGCTGTCCGCGCTGATCGGATTCTTCGCCGACGTCTCGTCGGTCTCACCGTGCCCTGGCATGGGTCCGGGCGAATCACTGGTTCCTGATTCGACCACTCCGTCCGGAGGACACCCATGTCCCGCAATCGTTCCCTTCCGCGTGCCCGCGATACCCACACCGGGCCGCGCAAACGGCTGTCGCAGAACTTCCTCGCCGACGCCGCGACCGCGCGCCTGCTGGTCCGCGAATCCCGGGTCGGTGCGGCCGATCTCGTCGTGGAGATCGGCGCCGGCGACGGCATGCTCACCCGTCAGCTGCTCGGCACGGCCGGGCGGATCCTGGCGTACGAGATCGACGGCCACTACGCCGGGCGGTTGCGCCGCCGCTACGCGGGAGACGATCGAATCCGCTGCTATCACAGCGATTTTCGCGCGGTCACGCCGCCCGGGGAACCCTTCGCGGTGGTCGCGAACATCCCGTTCGCCAGCAGTACCGACATCGTCCGCTGGTGCCTGGCCGCCCCGCACCTGCGCTCGGCCACGCTGCTCGTGCAGGAGGAGTTCGCGCGCAAGCACTCCGGCGGTTACGGCCGCTGGACCAAACTGGCCGTCACCCAGTATCCGATGGTCGCACTGGAACTCGGGCCGCGCGTCGACCGGCGGCGCTTCCACCCGATACCCCAGGTCGACGGCGCGATCCTGCACCTACGCACCCATCCCCGGCCGCTGCTCCCCCACGCGACCCTTCCCGCCTATCGACGCTTCGTCGCGCTGGGCTTCACCGGTGTCGGCGGTTCGCTCGCCGCCACCCTGAGCCGCGAGTTCCCTGCCCGCGCCGTCCGCAAAGCCTTTGCGGATACCGGGATTCCGCTCGACGCACCCGTGGGGCTGGTTGCGCCGCCGCAGTGGCTGGCCATCTTCCAGATGCTCATCTGATCCTCGGACACGCTGTGCAGCAACGGAATTCGAAGTTCGCAGCGCACGTCCGAGGCCGGGCGCGCGTGTAATCACCGCACGCCCGGCCTGCGATTCGCCTAGGGTTGCTGGCTGGACCAACTACAGGGGCGGTCGGTCCGGCTGCCCGGGGAGGACATCGTCTATGACGAATCCGAGTCAGCCACAGCCCCAGGACGGATCCGGTTCGGCGCTCCCGGCCGGGACGCCGGGTTCGGTCCCATCGCCGGGACAACCCGCTTCGCCGGGCTCCTACCAGGCAGCAGGCCAGGGCGGCGATCACGCGGCGGGCCAATCACCCTGGGGTGCGGTCCCGGGGCAAGCCGCACCTACCACGGCCGACCGAGCAGGCTACCCAGCGCCGCACGGCTCCTATCCCACCCCCGGCCAGCCGGTCCCGCCTGCCGGTTTTCCGGGCGCGGGTCAGCACATGCCCGCGAGCCCGCCCCCGTACGGCGCGCAGCCACCGAACCCGTATCAAGGACAAGCCGTTCCGCCCGGATACCCGGCGGCCCACGGTCAGCGGCCGGGCTATCCGCCGCAGCCCGGCCGACCGGGTGTCGCCCTGGGACGGGTGGCGGGCGCGCTACTGCTGGTCGCCGCGATTCTGGCGGGGATCGAGCGGCTGGTCTTCGGCGGCAGGTACTACTTCCGAACCGATTTCTGGCTCGAAATACCCTTGATCCTGATTCTGCTGGCCGCCGTGGTCTCGGCGGTGCTGCTGCTGATCGGGCTGCCGTCTCCCGCGCTGCGCACGTTTGCCGCGGCCGGCGCGGGCATGTTGCTCACCTCCGGCCTGACCGCGGTGATTTTCAACAGCCGGTTCTCCGGCGTCGTATCAGGCGTCGCCCTGCTCACGCTGCTGAGCTTCCTACTCAACCTCGCCGCCCTCGTCCTGGCCATGGTTTCGGCCGGTAAATCCGGTGCCGCGACAGCCCCGCCTCCGGCCCAGTGGACCCCGCCCGCACCGGCACCGAACGCCTGGGGTCAGCCGACGCCGCCCCAGTACCCGCCGCACTGACCTCCCGCAGTTGCCCGGATGCCCGGACGTTGTCGGTAGCCGGGGTTACGATGCGCACATGGCGCATCCGGCTCCGGTGGTCTCGGGGGCGACGGTCGCGGCGGGCCGATCGCCCGGCACCGGGGTGGCCGAGGTGGTGGCCCGGTTCGCGCAGGCCTGGCGCGAACGGGACGAGCCGCCGTCGCTGCCGGAGTTCCTCCCGGATTCCCCGGCGATCCGCCGCGTCTCGCTCATCGAGTTGATCAAGGTGGATCTGGCGCACCGCTGGGCCCGGGCCGCCGCGCCCAAGCGGCTCGCCGATTACGCGGCGGAGCTGCCCGAACTCGCCGGCTGGCCGCTGCCGCCGGATCTGATCTACGAGGAGTTCCACGTCCGCAAGCAGGCGGGCGAGGCGGTGGCGCTCGCGGAATACACCGCGACGTATCCGGCCCAGGCTGAGCAGCTTTCGGAGCTGCTGGCCACCGACGATTACCACAGCACGCTGCTGTCGGCGGCCGAGCCCGCCCGGCTGGAAGAGATCGAGGCCGGGCAGCGCATCGACGATTTCGATCTGATGACCGGCCTCGGCCGGGGCGCGTTCGCCCGGGTGTTCCTGGCCCGGCAGCGGTCCATGCAGCGGCTGGTCGCGGTGAAGATCTCACAGGACCGCAGCGCCGAACCGCAGACGCTGGCCCAGCTGGATCACGACTACATCGTGCGGGTCTTCGATCAGCGCGTGCTCGAGGACCGCGGCCTGCGGCTGCTGTACATGCAGTACGTGCCGGGCGGCACGCTGTTCACCGTGCTGGAGCGGGTGCGGCGCACCCCGCCGGAGCAACGCCGGGGCCAATTGCTGCTCGACGTCGTCGACGAGGTGCTGGCGGACAAGGGCGAGATCCGCCCGGGCGAATCCCCGGTGCGCGCCGAGCTGGCCGGGCTGTCCTGGCCGGAGACCATCGCCTGGCTGGGCCGCCGGCTGGCGCGCGCGCTGGATTACGCCGACCATCGCGGCGTGCTGCACCGCGATATCAAGCCCGCGAACGTGCTGCTGACCGCCGAGGGCGAGCCGAAGCTGGCGGATTTCAACATCAGTTTCAGCGGCTCGGTGTCCGGCGCCAGCCCCGTGGCCTATTTCGGCGGCTCCCTGGCCTACATGTCGCCGGAGCAGCTGGCTGCGGTGCACCCGGACAAGCCGGGCACCGCCGCCGACCTGGACATCCGCAGCGACCTGTTCGCGCTGGCAGTGGTGCTGTGGGAGCTGCTGACCGGCGCCAAGCCCTTCGCCGACGACGGCGTCACCGGCGGCGACCGCACCACCCTGGACGGCATGCTGGAGCGCCGCGAGGCCAGCCCGGAGGCGCTGCCCTACGCCGATCTGCCGGCGGACTGCCCGGCCACCCTGCGCCGCGCCCTGGCGCGAGCCCTGGAGCCGGACCCGGACAAGCGCTGGGCCGACGGCGCGGAGCTGGCCCAGCAGTTCGACGTCTGCCTGGACGCCCGCGCCCGCGACCTGGTGGATCCCCCGCCGAACAGTCCGCGCCGGCGCGCGCGGGCGCTCATGCACCCGATCATGGCCTGCGCCATCGCGATTCCGAACGCGCTGGCCATCTGGTACAGCTACCACCACAACCGGACGCTGATCATCGGCAAGTTCGACGCGGCGGCCCAGCACCGGTTCGATCAGATCGCGCTGACCACCTACGGGCTGTGCTTCCTGGTCGGTTTCATCGTGACGAATCTGCTGCTGGTGCGCCTGTGGTCGACCGCACGGGGGCTGGCGCGCGGGCAGAGCTACGACGCGGCCACGCTGGCCCGGGTGCGCGCCGACACGCTACGGCTCGGCACTCGCAACGTGCTGACCTGTTTCGCGCTGTGGGCGCTGGCGGGCATCGTGGTCCCGCTCTCGGTGCGGCTCACCGGCAACCACATCGCCGGGTCGGATTACCTGCACTTCTTCATCACCCAGATCGTCTGCGGCGCGATCGCCATGGCATATCCCTATTTCCTGGTGACGTTCTACGCGGTGCGCTGCCTGTATCCGATGTTCCTGCCGCACGGCGGCATCGGCGACGACGACCGCCGCCGGCTGGAGCAGTTGGATCGCCGCAGCACCTATTTCCTGGCCATCGCGGCGGCGGTGCCGCTGCTGGGGGTCGCGGGCGCCACGTTCATTCCGGTCGCCGACATGGGCGGGGTGATCCTGGCGATCCGGGTGCTGTGCGTGGGCAGCGCGCTGGCCTTCCTCGCCGTCTACTGGCTGTTCCGCATGCTGGAGAAGGACCTGAACGCGCTGCAACGCATCGTCGTTCGTTAGCGGCTAGGTCACTTCACGGCCGGCGCGGCGTCGGGCTTGGTGCACAGCGCGTGCGCGGTGTCGTTGAGCTGCGCGACGTAGGGCGTGATCATGCCGTTGTCGCGCAGCACCATGCCGGCTTCGACCTCGTTGACCGAACCGACGTAGGCGCTGGCGACCTTCTCGGTCTGCAGCAGCTGGATCGGCGCGGCGGTGTCCTCGGCTTCGAGCGCGGCCTGGCGCAGGCCCGCGTCGGCGCAGATCTGCGACGGCGCGGCGCCCTGCTTGCCCGCCACGACGACCATCTCGTGGTCGGCGTGCGCGATGCCGGACATGGCGACGAGCATGCCGGTCACGGCGACACCGACGCCGAATGCACGGATTTTCATGTGAGCCTTTCCGAACAGTTGCGTGTTCGGGCGTGAGCCCGGCCCGGGGCGGTCCCGAGCACCACGGTTATTCGGTGGGGCGGTGCGGGCGGATGGGTCAACTCGGTTGGACGAGTGTCCGTTTCAGGATCTTGCCGGTGGCGTTGCGCGGCAGCGCGTCCAGGAAGGTCACATCGCGCGGGACCGAGAAGCGGCTGAGCCGGTGCCGGATGTAGTTGCGCACCATGTCGCGGTCCAGCCCGAATCCCTCGCGGGTCACCACGAACGCGGCCAGCCGCTGCCCGTATTCGCGGTCCGGGACCCCGACCACCGCCACCTCGCTGACCTGCGGCAGGTGCGCGAGCGCCTCCTCGACCGGGCGCGGGAAGACGTTCTCACCGCCGGAGATGATCATCTCGTCGTCGCGGCCCGCGACGAACACCAGTCCGTCGGCGTCGATGTAGCCGAGATCGCCGGTGTCGAGCATGCCCTCGGCCTCGGCGGGCGGGGTCGCGTCGGTGTATCCGTCGAAGAGCATGTGGTTGCTGACGAAGATCCGCCCGGTGACGCCGCGCGGGACCGGGCGCAGTTCCTGGTCCAGGATCGCCAGCCTGGTGCCCAGCGGCGGGCGACCGGCCGTGGTGGGGGCGGCCCGCAGGTCGGCGGGATCGGCGATGGTCGCCCAGGACACCTCGGTGGATCCGTACACGTTGTAGAGGGTGTCGCCGAAGATCTCCTGGAACCGCCGCACCGTCGAACCGGCCAGCGGCGCACCGCAACTGGCGACGATGCGCAGGCTGCTGCGGTCGTAGTGCGCGAGCACGTGCGGCGGCAGGTCGAGGATGCGGTTGATCATCACCGGCACCACGATCAGCGCGCTCACCCGATGCTGTTCGATCAGGCGCAGGGTGTCCTCGGCGTCGAATCGTTCCGGCAGCACCACACTCGCCCGGATCGGGGTGCTGATCTGTAGCGCCGCCAGGCCCCAGGTGTGGAACAGCGGCGCGGGGATCAGCATGGTCTCGTCCATCCGGAACGGGATCCGCGACAGCAGCGCCGCGACGGTGCCGAAACCCTTGGGGTGCGGGCGGCGGGCGCTCTTGGGGGTGCCGCTGGTGCCGGAGGTGAGCACGATCAGGCGGCCGGGCTGCGGCGGGCGGGAGAACGCGGGCGCGTCCAGCATCAGCAGGTCGTCGACGTTCATCGGGCCGTCCGGGCGCGGCGGCGAGGTGGAGTAGCGCGCGATGCTGGGCGAGACGTATTTGAGCAGATGCTCGTACTCGTCGTCGCGGAAGATCGCGGCCAGGCCGTGCCGCTGCACCACCTCCTCGATCTGCCCCGCCGAGAGCCCGGTGTTGAGCAGCACGGTGTCGACGCCCAATTTGCCCGCGGCGACCATGCATTCGACCATCGGCGCGCTGTTGCGGGCGAGCAGTCCGATGCTGGTGCGGGGCCCGAAGCCGAGCGTGGCCAGCGCGGCGGCGAGACGGTGGGTGCGCTGGTGCACCGCGGCGAAGGTGTGCTCGACGTCGGGGTCGGCCAGCCCGAGCCGCTTGGGCGTGTAGGCGGCGGCCGCCGCGTAGCCGCCGGCCAGATTGAATCCCCATTTCGCGAGGCCGCCCAGTTGCTTGAGGCCGCGGTCGAATCGATAGGAGCGCACCACGCCGGTGGTGACCAGTTGCCGGGCGATGTTCACCTGTAGCCGGGTCGCGGAGTCCTCGCCGTTGACCAGGATCGAGGTGGGCGCACCCTGGATCGCCTCGGCCACGCGCGTCAAACCCGCGCGCGCCCAGCCGATCACGGCGAGGTTGTCGAATTCGGCCAGGATCGGATGTATGCGGCCCGCGCCGAAAATGGTGACGGTGACCCGGGTTTTCTCGGCCTCCAGGGCGGCGTCGACGGTGCGGCGCAGCCGGATCGCGACGAAACTTCCGGTGGCCGGGCACTGCAATTCGAGTATTTCCCGTTCCCGCGCGACAACGAGATCGATCGGCGGTACGGTGATTTCCGTACCGGACACGCTGGCTCGAATCGACAGGATCACTCGCGTTTCTGAATTTTCTTGTTCAGCGGTTCCGATACCGGAAAACATTCGCGTGTAGGTCTGCGGCTCCAGCAGCAGATCCCACATCGCCATGCTGTCGACCTCGTATTCGAGATCGACTGTGATGACATCGGTTATCAATGGTGTGCATTTCTGTCGGCCGATCTCCAGGTGCAGACAGATCGGCGTGTGCAAGTATTTGTACGCACCGGTAACAGCAACGTCAAGAGCCGATCTCTTTGCTCGGCGATTGCCGCGGGCGTGTCAATACCCCGCCGCGCGCGAAAAGTCTCAGCTTCTGTTCCTCCCGGCAGAATATGATCGAGATATCCACGCGCGCAGTGTTGTTCGCGAGGATGAGCAGAACGGGAGAACCATGACCGCCAGAGCCGAACTGGAACGCGAACTGGGTGGTCCACTGGCCGCCCTGGATCTGCTCTCCGACAACGACATTCGCGAATTACTGATGACCTTCCGGACAGCGCGGCGGATCGAGGCGGCCATGCTGAACGAATCCGTGGACAGCGTCGTGGGCACCCTGCCCTGGCCGCTGCGCACCCCCGCGAAGAAGATCATGTTCGGCAATCGGCTCGGCTGATGGCGGATCTGGTCACCCACGCGCAACTGGTCCTGCTCGCCCGGACCTTGCACGTGCCGGCCGAACGGCTGGCACATCTGGAGCGGCTCGGCGCCGCGGCCCTGCACGAGCTGCAACAGCGCATGGCGGCGGTGATCTTCGCCCAGCACGCCGCGACCTTCGAGCGGATCGGCAAACTCGTGCCGGTGATTCCGCTGAGTATCTCGATTCCCTTGGTGCAGAAGCTCGTTCCGCCCATGATGACCGGTAGAGCGGCGGGCGCCGTGGGTGTGAAGTATCCCAAAAAAGCCGCGGATGCCGTCTGGATGCTGGAGCCCGGCTACGCCGCGGACTGCGCACCCTATCTGGACCCGCACACCGTCGGGCAGCTCGCCGACGTGGCGCCGCCGGAACCGATCGTGCGCATCACCAACGAGGTGCTCCGCCGCGGCGACTACGTCACGGCGGGCCCGTTCCTCGCCTACGCCACCCCGGCGCTGATCCGCGCCATCGAGGCGGGCGTCCCCGACGACGAGGGCCTGATCCGCTCGGCGGCCTACGCGTACTCGGGCGAGAATCTCAGCGGCGTCATGCGCCAGCTGCTGCACGGGCGCTCACACCGCATACCGCGGATGGTGACCTCGGTGCTGGAGGGCTCGGCCGAACTGCGCCTGGCCGCGCTGTCGGTGTTCGCCCGCTGCGACAGCGACGTGGTCGGCGCGGTCGGCGAGCTCATGTTCGAATTCGGCGCGGCCAGTGCTATCACCGAACTGATCGAGACCGCCATCGACGCGGGCTCGGTACCCGAGCTGCTGCGCTTCGCCGGCAATCTGCGCCCGTCGGCGCTGGACAGCCTGGCCGCCAATCCCGTGGTGGGCGATCACGCACGCCTGTCGAAGGTGGTGGCCGCGCTGGAGGGCGCGGACGAGCCCGCGCTGTGGCGGGGCCTGCTGAGCTGGATCGAACGCGCAGATTTCGCCGTGCAGCGCCAGGTCACGGCGATGATCGCGGACCTGACCGATCCGACGCTGCTCGCGGTGCCCGGGGCGGCCACCGAGGCGCGGATCTGGCCGGCGCTGCTGCGACTGCTGGCCGAAGCCGATGTCGACACCCAGGCGCTGTTCGGCGAGGTGTGGGCGTTGCTGATGCCGGCCGTGCGGCACGATCTGCAGCGCCGCGTCTCCGACCTCGGGCTGGACACCCGATTGGCGACGCTGACCGTCACCCTGGACATCTACGCGTGAACCGCTGCCCGCGTGCGCCTCTCGCCCCGACGACCGAGGCGCACGCGGGACAGCGGAGTTCTACACCGGGGTGAAATCGCGCGCGGCGATGTAGCCGGGCCGGCGGCCCGGCGCCGCGAACGGCTCCACCAGGGTGTTCTCCACGCTGTTGAACACCAGGAAGATGTTCGAGCGCGGATAGGGAGTGATGTTGTTCGACGACCCGTGCATGATGTTGGAATCGAACAGCAGCGCCGAGCCGGCCCGCCCGGTGAACTGCGTGATGCCGTGCCGTTCGGCCAGCACCGCGATGTCCGAGGGCGTGGGCACGCCGATCTCCTGCTCCTGCAACGACTCCCGGTAGTTCTCGGCCGGCGTGGTGCCCTGACACGGCACGAAGGTGCGGTGCGAGCCGGGCATCACCATCAGGCTGCCGTTGACCGGATAGTTGTCGGTCAGCGCGATCGACAGGCTCACCGCACGCGGCGCGGGCATGCCGTCCTCGGCGTGCCAGGTCTCGAAATCGGAGTGCCAGTAGAAACCGTTGCCGCGGAACCCGGGCATGTAGTTGATCCTGGTCTGATGCAGGTACACCTCCGAGCCGAGCACCTCGCGGGCCGGCCCGGTGATCCGGGACTGGCGCACCAGATCGGCGACGGCGGCACTGAGCTTGTGCACCTCGAACACCGAGCGCACCCGATTCGAAGAGCGCTCCCGGATCACCCGATCGTCCTCCGCGAGAGCGGAATCGGTGGCCAGGCGGGCGATCTCGGCGCTGAACTCGGCCACCTCGGCGGGGCTGAGCAGGGCGTCGAGCACAGCGTAACCGTCGGTGCCGAACGAGGCGAGCGCCTCGGTGCCGATCTGGCCCCACACCGTGGGGTCCATCCGCTCCACATGCCGGATCGGACCGCCCATGCGAGTCGGGTAGTTGTCCAGCAGGTCCGTCTCAACGGTGTGCTGCAACACCATTCGTTACCTCCCTCAGTTGTCGTCGACGACCACCAGCGGGTAGACGCCGTTCTCGTCGTGGACTTCCTTTCCGGTGACCGGCGGATTGAACACGCACAGCATCCGCATCCGCGTCCGGGTTTCGAGGCGGTGCTTCTCGTGCCCGTCGAGCAGATACATGGTGCCGGGGGCCAGCGGGTAGGTGACGTCGTTGTCGAGGTCGGTCAGCGTGCCCTCGCCCTCCACCAGCCACACCGCTTCGACGTGGTTCTGGTAGTGGAAGACGTGGGTGGTGCCGGCCTCGATCGTGGTCTCGTGGAAGGAGAACCCGACCCGGTCGCCGCCGAGGACGATGCGCTTGGAGCGCCAGCCCTCGGCGCCGACGTCGCGGTCGGTGCCGGTGATCTCCGCGGTGGTCCGAACGATCACTGGTTGCCGTCCTTACCCAGGTGGTGCAGGCGCTGCCAGCCGGTGCACACCGTGTCGATGGCGCCGGTGAGCAGGTGCAGGCCCAGATCGAGTTCCTCGTCGGTGATGGTCAGCGGGGGCAGCAGCTTGACGACCTCGTCGCTCGAGCCCGAGGTCTCCACCAGCAGCCCGCGCTCGAAGGCCACCTGGGCGACCTTGCCGGCCTGCGACGGATCGTCGAACGCGATGCCCTGCACCAGCCCGCGACCACGGGTGGACAGGCCCGGGAAGTACTCGGCGACCTGGCTCAGTGCCTCGTTGACCCGCTTGCCCTTGGCCTCGGTGGCCAGCTGCAGGGTGTCGTCGGACCAGTAGTGCGACAGCGCGGCCTCGGCGGTGACGAAGGCCGGGTTGTTGCCGCGGAAGGTGCCGTTGTGCTCACCCGGCGACCAGACGTCGTGCTCGGGCTTGAACAGCACCAGCGCCATCGGCAGACCGTAGCCGCCGATCGACTTGGACAGCGTCACGATGTCGGGTGTGATGCCGGCCACCTCGAAGGAGAAGAACGGGCCGGTGCGGCCGCAGCCCATCTGCACGTCGTCGACGATCAGCAGGATCTCGCGGGCCGCGCACAGCCCGGCCAGGTGCCGCAGCCATTCCGCGCGGGACACGTTGACGCCGCCCTCACCCTGAACGGTCTCCACGATCACCGCGGCCGGGCGGTCGAAGCCCGAGGAGGTGTCGTCGAGCACCCGCTCCATCCACTGGAAGTCCTGGGTGGTGTTGTCGAAGTAGCCGTCGTAGGGCATGTGCGCGGCGTGCACCAGCGGCACGCCGGCGCCGGCGCGCTTGGCGGCGTTGCCGGTGACCGAGAGCGCACCGAGAGTCATGCCGTGGAAGGCGTTGGTGAAGCTCAGGATGGTCTGGCGGCCGGTGACCTTGCGGGCCAGCTTGAGCGCCGCCTCGACGGCGTTCGCGCCGGTCGGGCCGGGGAACTGCACCTTGTAGTCGAGGTTGCGCGGCGTCAGGATCGTGTCGCGCATGGTTTCGAGCAGCTTGCGCTTGGCGCCGGTGGACATGTCCAGGCCGTGCGTGATGCCGTCACTGGCGATGTAGTCCAGCAGCGGCTTCTTGAGCACGTCGTTGTTGTGGCCGTAGTTCAGCGCGCCGGCGCCGGCGAAGAAGTCCAGGTACTTCTTGCCGTCCTCGTCGCGCAGCCAGGCGCCCTTGGCGGTGGTGAACACCGCGGGCCAGGAACGGCAGTAGCCGCGGACGTTGGATTCCAGCTCGTCGAAAATGGTCGTCTCGGCGGTAATCACTTTCGGGCCTCCTGATCGATCGGGGCAATGCGATATAGGTCTTCGGCTTCGTGGCTGTCCGGGAACAACTCCGGATCGAACATCGCGGACTTGGTGATCTGGGCGCCACGACGCCGAGCCACCGAGGAGAACATCGCGATGGAACCGGGGTTGTCCGGCGCGATGGTGGTTTCCAGAACCGAAACCCCGTGCGGGGCAACGGTGTCGAGCAGATGCTGAATCATCTCGGTGCCGGTGCCCAGCCCCTGCTGGGCCTGCTCGACGGCCACCTGCCACACGAACACGGTGTCCGGGGCCTCGGGCCGCAGGAATCCGATGACGAATCCCACGACTCGGCCGTCGACCTCGGCCACCACGGAGGATCCGTGGAAATCGCGACACCACAGCAGGTAGGCGTAGCTCGAGTTGGTGTCGAGCACTTGCGAATCCTTGGCGATTCGCCAGATCTGCGCGGCGTCGCCGACGCGCGGGGCGCGCATGACCGGGGCGGCGAGGCGGTCGATTTCAGCAATAGTGCCGTCGTCGAGCGTGGGCAGTGTTGGTGTGGACATACATCTCCCTCTTCGGGTCTGCAGTACTTACACAGCTTTGCGAGCGAACTTTGCGGTGAACGTGTCGAACTCTTTGCGGTTGTGTTACGAACAGGAAACATCGCCTGGTCAGAGGGCATCACGAACTACCGGCACGCGGCCGGTTAGCGGGATTCCCGGTGGGTTCTAGCCTTGGACATCCAGGCGGTAGCCAAGGCCACGGACGGTGACCACGATGCGTGCGTCGGACGGATCGCGTTCGATCTTGGTGCGGAGCCGGCGGATGTGAACGTCGACGATGCGCTCATCGCCGAAAAAGCCGTCGTCCCAGACGCGTTCGAGCAGCAGTGCGCGCGAGAGCACCCGCCCGGGCGTTTCGGCGAGTTCACAAAGCAGCCGGAATTCGGTGATGGTGAGGTGGATCTCCTCGGTTCCGCGCCGGACGGCGCCGGAATCGGGGGTGAGCACCAGCGGCGCGTCGGGCAGGGCGTCGAGCACGATCTCGCGCGGAGCGTCGCGTTCGGCCGTCAGCCGGGCCCGGCGGCGCAGGGCGCGCATGCGGGCGGAGATCTCCTTGATCTCGAACGGCTTGGTGACGAAGTCGTCGGCACCGGCCTCCAGCGCGGCCACCACGTCGTGGGTGTCGTCGCGGGAGCTGATGACGATGATCGGCACGTCGTGCTCGCGGCGGATCTCCCGGATGCAGTCGAAGCCATCCATGTCGCCGAGCATCAACTCGACGATCATTACATCCGGTACGCCCTTGCTGCGCAGGTAGGACAGTGCGTCTTCGGCCTCGTTCGCCTCGGAAACGTCGTAGCCCTCGTCCTCCATCGCCAGGCGCAATTCGCCCCTGACTTTCTCGTCCTCGTCAACGATCATCAGGTTGGTGCTCAAAAGGTCCTCATCCCTTGCCAGAGCGGACCACGTCAGTACGGAAACTCGCATCCCCATACCGACGCGACATTCCGCCTTCGAGCAACTTGCCAACCCGGGGGATACCCGAACCGGTCGTTCGGTAAACCCCTTGTAACAGGCGGGTTAGTTGCTGGCTATCTCCAACCCTGTGCTGATACCCGCTCGGAATGCAAGTTCGCGGTGAGCTTGGCCACAATCGGGCGAACCTTGGAATATCGTGTGAATTCCGCCGCTGGAGGGTGGACTCCGCCGTGAAAGCGGAGTAAGGACAATGCTTTTCGCCCCGTTTGCCGCATGCGCCCCTGGGTAGCTGCCCACTATGGCCTTCTCACTGCGCAGCACGATGTCGGAAACGCTCCGCGGCGGTTCACTGTTCGCCCTGGGAATGGGTCTCAAGGTCGCCGAAATACCCATACAGGCCTTGGCATCCGGCGGCCGGGCCGCGGCGGACGGTCTCACCGCGCTCGCGCCGGAGCAGTTGCGTTCCGAGCTGGGCGCTCTGCTGGACCCGAGTCCCGAACGCACGCAACGCCGCGTGGCCGTGCACGAGGACCGCGCCTCGATCGAGGTGCACGGCCTGGCGACCGGCAAGCACGCCGAACTCGTCCCGGAACTGGAGCGGGAACTCGAGCACCACCCCGCCGTGCGGGAGTGGAAACTCAACACCGTGACCGGGCGGATCGCCGCCGAACTCGCCCACGGTGCCGAGGACCTGCCCGAACTGCTGCACGTCGTCGAGCAGATCGAGGAGGACGCCGATGTCGCCGACCTCGGCTGGAGCCGGCGCACCGAGTTCCCGGCCGATCGAGAACCGCTGCTGGCGGCCGGAATCCAGGTCGCGGGTGATCTGGCGGCGCTCGCGATCTCGACCGTGGGGCTGGTGCTGCCGTTCCAGCCGCCGCTGCGCGCGCTGCGCGGCGTCGCCGCCGTCATCGATACCCAGCCCCGGGTGCGGCGCGTGATCGAGGCTCGATTGGGGCGCACGCGGGCGGATCTCGTGCTCGCGCTGACCAATGCCTTCGGCAACGCGGTCAACGACAGCGCCGCCGAGAGCGTGGCGAACCTGCTGGTCGACACCGTGCAGCGCACCGCGACACTGACCGAGGCGCTGGCCCGCAACCAGCGCTGGCGGGCCTGGGAGGCGGAACTGGCCGCCACCGGCAGCCCCGGCGTGGCCACACCGCTGCCCCCGCACACCCGCCCCTGCGAGCTGCCGCCCGGCCCGGTGGAGCGGGTCGCGGACGAGACCGCGGCGGGCGCGCTGTTCGGCGCGACCGCCTTCGCGGGCAGCGCCCGCGCCGCCGAGGCCGCCGACGCCCTGCACCTGGGTGCACCGAAGGCGGCACGCGCGGCACGCGAAGCGTACGCGGCGGCGGTGTCGACCACCCTGGCCCGAGCGGGCGTGCTCACGCTGTACCCGGCGATGTGGCGCCGCCTGGATCGGCTCACCACGATCGTGATCGACGGCGAGGCCCTGCTGACCTCCCGCCGCGTCGTCCTCGAGGCCGAGGCCCTCGACCCGCGCTGGCGCGATCGGCCCGACGCGAAATCCGAAGCGGCAGAAGACGACCAACGCGCCGCCGCGCACGTGTGGAGCGCCGCGCAGCGGCTGCTGCGGGCGGCGGCGGACGAAAACGGCGCTGTCCGTCCCGATTCCGGCGCGCGTGGCGGTGCTGCGGACACCGAGTCCGAGGAGGCCCCGAGGGAGCGGCCCGCCACCAGCCGGGACTCGCGCACCGCCGAAGCTGGCGGTCGACAGCCGGGCAGCGCCGAGGCCGGATCCACCGATCGAGGCGTGAGCGCCGAGTCCGGCATGGCCGGGGAGTCCACCGGGCAGAGCGCGGATGGGATCGGCGCGCGGTTGCGGCTGGTGCACCCCGATAGTGGGAAGCCGGATCAGGGGGCGACGGCGCGGCCGGCGTGGCGGGAGTTGCGGGAGGGCTCGCGGGTGGTGGGGCGGGTGCTGATCGGGCGGGAGCTCGATCGGCACGCGCATGCGCTGCTGACTGCGGCACGGAGCGCCGGGCTGCGGGTGGTGCTCGCCGCGGGGGCCGATGGGGCCGAACTGCGTTCGCTGGCGGACGAATTCATCGATACGGGGGTGTCGCTGAGCAAATGCGTGCACAAATTGCAGGAGAACGGGCATGTGGTGGCGGTGCTGAGCCCGCGGGCGCACAAGGCGCTGGCGTGGGCCGACGCCGGAATCGGGTTGTGCGGCAGGGAGGGTGAGCGCTTGCGGCTGCCGTGGAGCGCGGACGTGGTGTGCCGGGATCTGAGCCAGGTGCGGCGCATTCTCGCGGCGGTCGCGCCCGCGCGCGCCACGAGTGAACGCGGGCGCGCGCTGGCGCTGTCCGGGGCCGCGCTGGGCGCGCTGCTGCTGGCCACCGGGCCGCAGCGACGCGGCCGCACCTCCCCCATGCTCACCGCGCAGGTGCTCGGCTTGGCCAACGGCGCGCTCAGCGGCTGGCAGGCGGTGCGCGGCACTCCCGCGGCCGCCCTGGCCCCGCTATTGCATTGGCACGCACTGGAACCCGACGAGGTGCTCTCCCGCCTGCCGGATCCGCAGCCGCTGGCCGAGCGGACCGCGCCGCGCCGCTCCGCCCGCGACCAACTGCTGGCCCCGCTCGCCCCGGTCCTGTCCTTCGGCAAGCACGTCCGCAACGAACTCGCCGACCCCCTGACCCCGATCCTCGGCGTGGGCGCGGTCGCCACCGCCATCCTCGGCTCCCCCTCGGACGCGATCCTGCTCTCCTCGGTCCTCACCGTGAACGCCGTCGTCTCCGCCCGTCAGCGCCAGCGCGCCGAAAACGCCCTCGACCATCTACTGGCCGGCGAGGAACTCACCGCACGCCTGGTGGACGCAATCCATTTGCGCGACAACGCATCGGCACGCATCGCCGCCGATCAGCATTCGGAGGCCAAGACCGGAACCGACCAACGCGATCAGCGCTCGGAGGCCGACACCGCAGCCGACCAACGCGATCAACGCTCAGAGGCCGAGTCGGTAGACCTAGAACCGGACTCCGCTACGGCTGCATCCGACCGCGCACGCGCGCTGCCACCCACGTCCCGGTCCGAAACGGCCAACGAGACCGCACCGACACGCACCGGTGAAACCGCAGCGCCACGCGGCCTGCGCACCCGCGATCTGCAAGGCATCGATCTCTCCGACAAGGCTCTGCGCGGCGCGCAGGTGCCCGCGCGTCAGCTCCGGGTCGGCGATCTCATCGCCCTGCGCGGCGGCGATGTCGTCCCCGCGGACGCCCGGCTGCTGCTGGCCGACGATCTCGAGCTCGACGAGTCGGGCCTTACCGGTGAATCCATCACCGTGCCCAAGGATCTGGCCGCGACCCCGGGCGCGGAGCTCGGCGATCGGGCCTGCATGGTGTTCGAGGGCAGCACGGTGGTCAGCGGCGCGGGGCTGGCGGTGGTGGTCGCGGTCGGCGCGGAAACGCAGGCGGGCCGGGCCGCGGCGGGTGCGGTGCCGCCCGAAAAGGGTGGTGTGCAAGCGCAGTTGCGGCGGCTGACCCAGCGGGCGCTGCCGCTCACCCTGGCCGGTGGCGCGGCCGTCACGGTCCTCGGCGGGCTGCGCGGACGCACGCTGCGCACCGCCATCGCCGACGGTGTCGGCGTCGCGGTGGCGGCGGTGCCGGAGGGGCTGCCGCTGGTGGCCACGGTCGCGCAGCTGGCGGCCGCGCGGCGGCTCTCACGCTACGGGGTTCTGGTGCGGGCCAGCCGCACGGTGGAGGCGCTGGGCCGGGTGGACACCCTGTGCTTCGACAAGACCGGCACCCTCACCGAGGGCCGCCTGCGCCTGACCACGCTGGCCGATCTGCACGACCAGTGGGAACCGGACGCCGATTCCGACAGCGCGCGCCGGCTGCTGCGCGCGGCCGCCCGCGCCTGCCCCGACCCTGCCGACGGTCCCGTGCTGCACGCGACCGACCGCGCGGTGCTCGACGCCGCGGAAGTCCTCGGCGACGACGCCCGCGCCTGGGATCCGATCGATGAGATCCCCTTCGAATCCAATCGCGGCTACGCCGCCGCCCTGGGCCACACCACGCGCCGGCTGCGCCTGGTGGTCAAGGGCGCGCCCGAGGTGGTGCTTCCGCGCTGCACCCGCCTGCGCACCGCAGACGGCAAGCAGGAGCTGCCGCCGGACCTGCGCGAACGGGCCGAGCAGACGGTGCGGTCGCTGGCCGAGCAGGGGCTGCGGGTGCTGGTGGTGGCCCGCCGCGATCTCTCCGATCGCCCGGACGACGTCGAGGACGCGATCGGCGAACTCACGCTGCTCGGTTTCCTCGGCCTGGCCGACACCGCCCGCCCGCAGTCGCGGCCGCTGGTGGACGCGTTGCAGCACAACGGAATCAGCGTCCGGATGATCACCGGCGATCATCCGGTGACCGCGGCCGCGGTGGCGCGGCAGCTCGGCATCGCGGCCGAGCGGGTGGCCACCGGCGCCGATCTGGACCGCCTCGACGAGCAGGCGCAGACCGAATTGATCGAGCACAGCACCGTTTTCGCGCGGGTCACCCCGGAGCAGAAGGTACGGATCGTCGCGGGCCTGCGGCGCGCGGGTCACGTGGTCGGGATGACCGGCGACGGCGCCAACGACGCCGCCGCGATCCGCAGCGCCGACATCGGAATCGGATTGGCCGCACACGGATCCGCCGCGGCCCGCAATGCCGCCGACCTGGTGCTCACCGACCCCGATCCGACCGCGCTGCTGCACGCCCTGGTCGAGGGTCGCGGGATGTGGCAGCGCATCAACAACGCGGTCGGCGTCCTCGTCGGCGGCAACGCGGGCGAGGTGGCGTTCACCCTCTACGGCACCGCCGTCGCGGGCGCGGCGCCGCTGGGCACCCGCCCGTTCCTGCTCGTGAACATGCTCACCGACATGTTCCCGGCGCTGGCACTGGCGCTCGCGCCGGACCGCGACCGCCCGGATCCGGGCGCGGACGCCGCCGCGGCCGCCGCCCAGCGCGCGGCTCAGCTCGCCCAGATCCCGCCCGCACAGCTGGGCGCGGAATTGGCGCGCACCATCGCGATCCGGGGCATCGCCACCGCCGCGGGCGCCTCCGGCGCCTGGACTCTCGCCCGCTACACCGGCACTCGGCGGCGCGCCGCCACCGTCGGCCTGGTCGCGCTGATCGGCACTCAGCTCGGGCAGACGCTGCTCTCCGGCCGCACCAGTCCGCTGGTGTGGGTGACCACCGCCGCCAGCGCGGGCGTGCTCGGGGTCATCGTCATGACGCCGGGCCTGTGCCACTACTTCGGTTGCACGCCACTGGGTCCGGTGGGCTGGGGCATCGCCACCAGCTCGGCGGTCGCGGCCACCGCCGGCGCGGCGGTGCTGCCGCGGCTGCTCCCGCAGCCCACGGCCTGAGCCGCCGGCACGCACGAAGCGGGGCCCGTGATCCCTGGGATCACGGGCCCCGCCTGCTGGAGAGATAGTTCGAGCCGACGTGTCTCACCACTCGTCGTGTGGAGTCTCCAGACGATTGAAATTGCTCCGGCTGCCGTCCGGGCGCCGGTCCTGATACAGGAAGCGGAAGTGGCGGGCGTCGAAGGTGTCGAACCACCGCTCCCACTCCACCGGTTGCAGGATCGCGCCGCCGTAGCCGGGGAAATCGAAACGCAGATTGCCCAGCCGCCCGTTGGTCTCGCTGAACGGGGTGGTGGCCGGGCGGGCGCCGCGCTGTTCGGCCCAGCGGCGGATGACCTCGTGATTGCGCGTGACCATCGTGCCGTCGGCGCGCTCGCTGGGTGTTTCGGTGTGCTGTTCGATGTGCAACGACCGGCTTTCGGCCGTTTCGGGCTGCGTATTCCGGGCGACTAGTCGTCGCTGGCGGTCCATGCCGACCCTCCTTAGCGCCCTCAGCGGTATTCCGGTTCCCACTCAGGTACCCGATGCGCTCGCGCGGCAAACCGGCCGCTCGCGGTTAGCTGAGATTCGCCCGGGTTTGTCGCCCGCGCGCTGGGTATCCGGGGACCATGATCGATACGCCGCAGCCCGAACCAGGGCTCACCCAGCCGCCCCTGCCGGGTCCGGAGCCGGTGCCGCCGACACCGGGGCCGGATCCGTTCCCGGAACCGAACCCGATTCCGCCGCTGCCGCCGGATCCGAGCCCGGCGCCGCCCAATCCCGACGATCCGCGTCCGCCGCTGCCGCCGGTTCCCGGCCCGCCGCCGATCCCGCGCTAGTCGCGCAGGGCCTGCTCGCGCAGCGCGGTCAGGGTCTTGGACAGGATCCGGGAGACGTGCATCTGGGAGACGCCAAGCACGTCGGCGATCTCGGTCTGGGTCTTGTTCTCGAAGAAGCGCATGATCAGCACCTGACGCTCGCGCTCGGGCAGGTCCGCGATCAGCGGCTTGACGGCCATGAAGTCCTCCACCAGGTGGTAGGACGGCTCTTCCTCGCCCAGGCTTTCCAGCAGCGGCAGCGGCGCGTTGTCGATGTCGTCGCCGGCCACGGCGTCGATGGACTGGGATTGGTAGGCGTTGCCCGCGATCAGCGCCTGGGTGACCTCCATCAGGTCCACGTCGAGTTCGGCCGCGATCTCGCGCGCCCGCGGCACCCGGCCCAGCCGCTGCGACATCTGCTCGATGGTCGGGCCGATGCTGAGCTGAATCTCCTTGATACGCCGCGGAACTCGCACCGCCCAGGTGTTGTCGCGGAAGTGCCGGCGCACCTCACCCATGATGGTGGGCACCGCGAAGGCCAGGAACGAGGACCCGCGGGTCACGTCGAACCGGTCCGCGGCCTGCACCAACCCCAGCCGCGCCACCTGGAGCAGATCGTCGAAGATCTCCCCGCGTCCGGAGAATTTGCGCGCGATGTGCTCGGCCAGCGGCAGGCAGCGCTGAATCAGCTCTTCCCGCATGGGCTCCCGGCGTGGGTCGTCGGGGGCCAGCGCGGCTATCTTCTCGAAGAGGGGCTCGATATTGTCGTAGCTGTCGCCGGGCGATCTGGACTCACCCGTCATCCGCCACCCCTCGTACCCAGCTGAAGTCCACCATCGTCGGATACCCGCCGAGCGCCGCGTCGTACGGCTCCTGCACGGCCGCGATCGACGCGGTCAGCGTGCGCACGATGTGCCAGCCGAAGCCGGCCTGCTCGACCACGGCGTCGGAGGCCGCGACCGAGGCGACGTGCACGAACATCTGCCGGTCGTCATAGCTGAATTCGCACTCCAGCACGGAGTCGGGCACCGCCTCCATGATCAGCGACGTGGCCACCTCGTCCAGGGCGAGCCGGATATCGGTGACCTCGTCGAGCGCGAAATCGGCGATCAGCGAGACGGTTTCGGCGAGTGCGCGCAGCATCGTCAGCTGGTCGAACTGGGCTGGTAACCGCACGCCGATCGTGGTCGTCTTCGTTGAGGATCGGGAAGTCCACTCCCCCATAGCCCATCACCACCTTGTTCGCGCCGCCGGTTTGCGCGGTCCGGCTACTTGGCGCTGCCCGCCATGCTCCAACCGCGACGTCCTCACCGAGGCGCTTACCCGGTCCGGGCCGGGGCAAACACGAACCTGGTCAGCTGCCCGTCTGAATCCGTTCGTGCGCGGTCAGCAGGAGGTGATCGAATTCGGTGCGCATGTGCGCGGTGGACAGCACCATGGTGGCGATGTCGGCGACCAGTTGCCCGGCCAGCGCGCGCAGCTTGACGTTGGTTTCCTGGGAGCGCCAGCTGAGCACCTTGAACGCCTGCTCGGAGCTGATCCCGTAGACCAGCATCAGCGCGCCCTTGGCCTGTTCGATCACCGCGCGGGCCGCGTACAGCTCGGGCAGCGTGTCGTCGAGGGTTTCCCGGCGGTGTTCCTCGAGGGTGTCGGTGACATCGATGTAGTACCCGGCCGTGCCCGCGACGTGCCCGTCCTGCTCGATCAGCCGGTCGGCGACGACGATGACGTGATGCACCGAGCCCGCGGTGTCGATGATGCGGTGGCGGCTGGAGAACGGGTCGCCGTGCTGGACGGTCTTGGCCAGCGTGCTGGCGACCTGCGCGCGATCTTCGGGATGTTTGTGTGTGAGCAGCAGTTCCGTGGTCGGGGTGATGGTGCCGGGCGCATACCCGTGCATTTCCGCCACCTCGTCGGACCACTCCCAGCGTTCGTCGTCGAACCAGTACCGGAAGGTGCCGACGCTCTGCGGCTTGCCCATTCCGATCACGCGGCCCAGGGCCACCGAGTCCTCGGACTCCGTGCTCACCTCATGAACCGATCCACTCTCTATCACAGCGCAAGTATGCGTGCCGCGCGGCGTGTGGACGAGTGGATCGGACGGTTCGGGGACCAACGTCATCTAGGCGTCGAGGGCCGCCCGCATCGTGGGGTAGTAGGCGAACATCGGCCGCACTCCGGTGAGTTCGAAGGCGCGCTCGATTTCCGGCCTGCCGGTGACGACGCGCAGGTCCACACCGTTGCACGCGGCGCGCTCGCGGGCGGTGGCGAGACCGGCCGCCGCGCGCAGGGCGACGAAGCGCGTGGCCCGCAGATCGATCACGACGGCGGGCACGCCCGCGTCGATCGCGTTGTCCAGGGTGGCCCGGAACATCGGGTAGACGGCGGCGTCGAGTTCGCCCTCCACCCGGACCACGACACTGCGTTTGCGCCGATCGACCCGTTGCGACCACATGCGGCTCTGATGGAACCGCGACTTCGAGGTGTCGTCGGCGACGCCGTCGGTAGACATGTGCGCACTCGTCAGGGGGTGCAGCACTACTGCATCCGTAGGCATGACATACCTCCCAGAATCAGGGGGGATCTCCGGCTCGTGCGAGGGGTGTGGCCACTGCGGGGAAAATGAGCGGCGAGCTGGATACCGAACTCGTGTCGCGAACGCTCCCGCCGACCGTGCACCGAGCGTCTCCTCGTCGAGGCGTTCGCTGTGAACCGGGGTCGGCTGTAGTCTCAACCTCTCCTCAGTCTGGCACGGCCACTGTGTTCTGTACACCGAATCGGCCCGGCGAGCGCTTCCGGACGGAAACAGTCGCCGCGCGCCGTCGCCGCCGGGCCCGCGCCGGGGTTTGCCCGCGCACGTCACGGGGCATAACCGCCTCAGACTGCCTGGCGCCGTGGATAGGAGTCCCGCCGTGAAAATCGCGATGGTGGCCGAATGTGCTTCTCCGTTAACCGAACTCGCCGGCGGCCCGGCCAGTGGCCGCACCGTCGCCATCGCGGCGCTCGCGGCCGCGCTGGTGCGCGCCGGTCACGAGGTGACGGTGTACACGCGCCGGCAGGACCCGCATACCCGGACCGTGGTGCCGGCCCGCGAGGGCTACCGGGTGGTGCACGTCCCGGCCGGGCCGCCGCGCCCGCTGCCGCGCGACCAAATCCTGCCCCATCTGGGCGAATTCGGCACTTTTCTGCGCAAGCACTGGAGTCTGCGGCGGCCGGACGTGGTGCACGCGCACTTCTGGATGTCGGCGCTCGCGGCCGAATTGGCCGCGCGCTCACACGGATTGCCGGTGGTGGTGTCCTTCCACGGCCTCGGCACCGTCAAACGGCGCTTCCACGGCCTGGCCGACACCAGCCCGCGCCCGCGCATCCGTTTCGAGCGGCTGATCGCGACGCGCGCCACCCAGGTCCTGGCCACCTGCGCCGACGAGGTCGCCGAGCTGGCCCGGATGGGCGTGCCGCGCTTCCGGATCTCGGTGGTACCCGGCGGTGTCGACCTGGCCCGATTCACCCCCGACGGCACGGTCGCCGTCAAGCACCAGCCGCACCGGGTGCTGGCGGTCGGAAGACTGGTGCGCCGCAAGGGTTTCGATCTCGCGGTGCGCACCCTGGCGGAGCTGCCCCGGACCGAGCTGGTGATCGCGGGCGGCGCCGTCGGCGACGACCTCGACGACGACGCCGAGACCCGCCGCCTGCGCCGCCTGGCGACCGAACACGGTGTGGCGGACCGGCTTCGAATGCTGGGCCCGGTCTCGCACGCCGCCCTGCCCCGGCTGTACCGCTCGGCCGACGTGGTGCTCTGCACCCCGTGGTACGAGCCCTTCGGGCTGGTCCCGCTGGAGGCCATGGCGTGCGGGAAGCCGGTCGTGGCCACCGCGGTCGGCGGGCAGCTGGACACCGTCGTCGACGGCGTGACCGGCCGCCTGGTCGCGCCGCCCGAACCGGCCACCGTCGCCCGCGCCGTGCAGGCCCTGCTCGCCGATCCGCAGCAGCGCGCGGCCTGGGGCGCCGCCGGCAGCCGGCGGGCCGAAGAACGGTACTCGTGGGATCGCGTCGCGGCCGACACCCTCGAGACCTACGAGCGCGCCACCCCGATCCGCAGCAGTCCCCCGCTCTCGGCGGCTCCGCTGCCCGCCGTCGCCAACGCCCGCTGAGCTCTCAGGACCTGTCCGCGCCCGGGGCGGGCCCCGGCTCGGAATCCCGGCGCCACCGCCACGGCGTGATCACCCAGGCGATCGCGAACAGCAGCGCCACCACGACTCCGGCCAGCGCGCCCGCCCACGGCACGGCCACCACCACCTCGAAGACGAGCACGACGGCCCCGGTCAGGGCCACACCCAGCAGTCCCACCCCCGCCAGCGCGCACCGGTGCGCGGCCGCGACGACGTTGCCCAGGCGGTGGCGGCGGAACAGGATGCGATGCCAGGAAACGGGGGCGACCAGGAAGACCGTCGCGCCGACGGCCGCCGCCACGGTGACCAGGTACAGCAGCCGCAGCGGCTGCGAGAGGTGCGCGAAAGCGGCTTGGAAGGGCAGCAGGAGCAGCGCGCTGATCAGGAATTGGATACCGGTCTGTACCACCCGCAACTCCTGGATCAGATTCGCCCAGTTGCGGTCCAGCCGTTCGGTTTCGGTCTCGGTCCGGGCCTGCCGGTTCCGATCCGCGCCGGTGTCGTGCTCGTGCACCTGCACCCTCCTACCTGCGAGGTATCCGCGTTATACCCGGTCGGGTCACGATTAACCGCGCGGACGCCGGGTACCACCGCCCTATGGTCCCGACCACCGAGGAACTGCTGCACGCGCTGACCCGCGCGGTCACCACCCTGTCCGGCACCGGCATCCGGTTCGCCGTGGCGGGTGGTTGCGCGGTGTACGCGCGCGGTGGGCCGGCCACCCATCACGACGTGGACATCTTCGTCAAGCCCGAGGACACCGGCGCGGCGGTGCAGGCGCTGGCCGCGGACGGTCTGCGGGTGTGCGAGCCGCCCGAGGACTGGCTGACCAAGGTCTACGACGGCGACACTCTGATCGACGTCATCTTCCGGCCCAACAACCGGGACGTCACCGACGAGTTGCTCGATCGCGCCGAGAGCCTGCGCATCGGGCCGACCACCGCGCCGGTGGTCAGCGGCACCGATCTGATGGTCGACAAGCTGCTGGTCTTCGACGCGCACCGGCTGGATCTGAGCCCGATCCTGCACATCGCTCGCGATCTGCGCGAACAGGTGGACTGGGCGGCGGTGCGCCGCCAGACCGAGCACTCGCCCTACGCCCGGGCCTTCCTCGGGCTGCTCGCCGATCTGGGCGTGGCCGACACCGGAATCAGTAACGGGGGCAACGACACCGAGGGAGCCGAGTAGATGGAGACACCGCAATACGTCGTCGCGCATCTGCGCCGCGCACTCGCCGAGGATCCGCGCACCTGCGAACTCGGCATCCACGTCACCATCCGCGGTGACGTGGTCGTGCTGGGCGGCGAAGTGAGCAGCGCCGAACGCAAACAAGCCATGGAGACCGTGATCCGGGAGCAGGTGCCGCAGGCGCGCATCCACAACGACGTGCACGTCACCCTGCCCTGCGCCCCCGAGGGCTCCGAAGACCTCACCGCGCCCGAAAGGAGCTGAGCCCATGCGTATCGCGGCCGTGGGGGATGTACACCTGGGTGCGGAATCGGCCGGGCAGTTGCGGCCGGTCCTGCGCGAACTGCCGGAGCGCGCGGACGCGCTGCTGCTGGCCGGCGACCTGACCCAGCACGGCACCCTGGACGAGGCGCGGGTGGTGGCCGCCGAGTTCGCCGATCTCGGCCTGCCGGTGGTCGCGGTGCTGGGCAATCACGATCACCACAGCGATCAGCAGGACGCCATCACCGACATACTCGGCGAGCACGGGATCACGGTGCTGGAAGGCACCTCGGTCACCCTCGACATCGACGGGCGCACCCTGGGCATCGCCGGCTGCAAGGGTTTCGGCGGCGGCTTCGCCGGCAAGTGCGCGAGCATCTTCGGCGAGCGCCTGATGCGCGAATTCGCCGGGCACACCGTGGATGTGGCGGAATCGCTGCGCAGCGCGCTGGCCGAGCTGGACACCGACGTGACGGTCGTGCTCACGCACTACTCCCCCGTCAGCGACACCCTGCACGGCGAACCGCCGGAGATCTACGCCTTCCTCGGCTCGTATCTGCTCGGCGAGCCGATCGACGAGTTCGGGGTCGATCTGGCCCTGCACGGACACGCGCACGCCGGCACCGAGCGTGGCACCACCCCGGGCGGCATCCGGGTGCGTAATGTGGCCGAGCCGGTGATCCGCGCGGCCTACGCGATCTACGAATTGCAGCCCGCGGATTCCCTGGCTGCCCGGTGAACGCCCTGATTGACCGAGCCGAACCCGGGTATCGCTGGCAGTGTACCCGTTCGGCCGAGAAGGAGTTTCCTATGGTTGGCGAACACGACGTCCCGGATCATGCACGCACGACCCGCAGCCATGCGGGCGAGACGCTCGAGGATTCCCGGAACTGGCCCGGCATCATCCTGGTGATGCTCGGCATCGTCGGGCTCGCGCTGACGGTCACCGCGGCCGGATACGGTTTCGAGGGCTGGGCGATCGTCGGCGGTATCGCGACGGTGCTGTGCCTGGGCATCGGCACGTTCCTGGTCTGGGCCGAGCACCGCCGGGTCCGCAAGCAGGAAACGCTCGCGAGTGACGATCGCGGGCACTGATGAAGCTCAGCTACCTGGGTGTGCCGGCCGCCGCGGCGGCACTGCTGCTCACCGGCTGCGTGCAGGGCCCGACCGGCGAGACGCCGGCGGGCCCGGCCACGCCGACGAACCCCAAGATCACGATGACGTTCAATTCCCCCTCGCAGAGTTCACAGCTCCCCGATCCGGATCAGATCACCCCGGACGCGGCGAACCAGCTGTGCACCATGTTCCGTGACGAACTGGGCGATTGGCAGGGCCAGACCGCCGTGCTGGCCCGGGTCGCCTTCAACGGCACCGTGCACAACTGGGCGATGCGCAACGGCGGGCTCAACGATCTGATCGTGCGCGACCGCAGCGTGATCGACACCGCCACCACCGCGGCCTGCCCGCAGACCCGCGAGGAAGTACTGCGCGCCCTCGACGTGCCCGACCTGGCCTCCGGCCTGGCCGGTTTCTGAATCCCTTGAAGCACAGGAGAATTCGATGACCAAGCGCCTGAAATCCCGCACCACCGCCGTGGCCGCCGCGCTGGCCGCACTGGCCCTGATGGCCACCGGCTGCGACGAGGCGGAGAAGGCCGTGAACAAGGGCGGCGACACGCCCTGCAGCGAATTCACCGCCCAGGACAAGGACAAGCAGCGCACCACGGTGGCCAAGTTCCTGGAAGACGATCAGGGCCAGAAGGACGTGCCGAACGATCAGACCGTCGACAACTCCATCACCGCGATCGAATTGATGTGCGCCGCCCAGGCCAACAAGGACACCCCCATCAACAAGGCCGACCTGACCGGCATCCTCGTGCCGAAGTAGGAAAAGCCCCAGCTCTACCGCCGGGAGGCGTTGTTTCATGCACTCGACCGCAGACACGGCCGTGACCCTGGTGCTGCGGGCGCGCGGCCTCGGCGGCCTGCTCACCGCGCTGCCCGCACTGCGTGGCCTGCGGGCCGCCCGGCCGCATCACCGGCTGGTGCTGGCCGCGCCCGGCTGGTTGCGCCCGATCGCCGATCTGACCGGCTGTGTGGACGAGCTGCACGCCACCCCGATCCTCGGGGACCTGCGCTGGAACGCCGCGCCGCCGACCAGCGCGGTGAACCTGCACGGCCCCGGCCCGGAGGGAATCGCCGATCTCGACACCACCGATCCCGAGCAGCTCATCTCCTTTCGGCACCCGGACTTCCCGCTGGTGCGCGGTCCGGCCTGGCCGGAGGATCTGCCCGAGACCGCGCGCTGGTGCCGGCTGCTGGAATCGGCCGGGATTCCGGCGGATCCGGCCCGCATCGAGCTGGATCCGCCGCCGGAGACATCCGGGCAGCGCACCCACGTCCTGATCCATCCGGGCGCGAACGCGCCGGCGCGGCAGTGGCCCGCCGAACGGTTCGCCACGGTCGCCTCGCGGCTGCACGCGGCCGGTCACGCGATCCTGGTGACTGGAACGGCGTCGGAGCTGCCGCTCGCGCGCTATGTGGCCGAGCACGCCGGGTTGCCCGAAACCGCCGTGGTGGCAGGCGAACTCACGCTGCGGCAGCTGGCCGCCACGGTCGCGGGCGCGGCGCTGGTGATCAGTGGCGATACCGGCGTCGGGCACCTGGCCACCGCGTTCGGCACGCCGTCGGTCCTCGTCTTCGGGCCCAATTCCCCCGTCCTGGCGGGCCCACCGCCCGAGCGCACCGCCCATATCGTGTTGTGGGCCGGGGAGATCGGTGATCCGCACGCGTCCGAGGCCGGACCCGGACTGCTGCGGATCAGCGCCATGGAGGTCATCGACGCCGCCGAGCGGCAATTGAGCATCACCCGGCAATTACCGACGATGGAAAACAAACTCGTGCAGTAAATCAACCGGACACAAAAAGTCCGCCCGGCTCGTACGAGCCGGGCGGACTTCGTTTCTATCGCGGATGACTAGTCCTGTCGGTGCTGGTGAGCGCGCTGCCGCTGCTCGTCCAGACCGGCCTCGGCGCGGGCCTTCTCGGCGGCGGCTTCCTTGCCGGCGGCTTCGCGCTGGGATTCGGCCTTGTCCTGCTGGGCGCGGCCTTCCTCGCGCACGTCGTCGCGTCCGAAGATGGCTCCGGCCGCCTCCTTGATCTTGCCCTTCACACCTTCGACTGCGCCTTCGGCGCCTTCCCGGGGACCGCTCTTGTGCTCGGTCACGATATATCTACCTCCGAAATCCGGTTATCAGGTGGACACTTGCCGTCTACCCCGCGATATCGAGCTCAATCAGCACGCGGCGGAATTCGGTCCGGGTTTCGGCGCCTCCGGATCGGATATGCCCTGCCTATGACGGCACTATGGAAAAGCGATGCCGAAATCCCGGCGCGGCTCCGATTGAACGCGGGATCGCGGTTCGACACCGTCGTGATCGGCGGCGGGATCACCGGTCTGGTCACCGCGCTGCTGCTGGCCGAGAGCGGCGTGGAGGTCGCGGTGCTGGAGGCACGCCGGGTCGGCGCGGCCGCCAGCGGTCTGAACACCGGCAAGATCAGCCTGTTGCAGGGCACCCGCGCCCAGCAGATCGCCGGGCGGCATTCGATCGGCACCCTGCGTGAGTATCTCGCCGCCAATCGCGACGGCCAGGACTGGCTGGTGCGCTTCTGCGCGGAACACAACGTGCCGCTCCAGCGCGAGGCCGCCCTCACCTACGCGCAGACCGCCGCCGAGGTGAAGCGGGTGCGCGCCGAGTACGAGGCGACCCAGCGCGCCGGGCTACCCACCGAGTTGATCGGCAAGCCGGACACACCCTTCCCCGCGCACGGCGCGGTCCGGCTCGACAATCAGGTCCAGGTCGACCCGATGGCGCTGATCGCCGCGCTGGCCGTAGCGGTCGAAGCGCACGCGACGCCGATCTTCGAGTCCACCCGCGCGCACGGTGTGCGCTCCGGCCCCGGCGGTGACCTGGTGATCGACACCGAACACGGCGAGCTCACCGCGCACTCGGTGGTGCTGGCCACCGGCATGCCGATTCTCGATCGCGGCGGCTTCTTCGCGCGACTGGAGCCGCAGCGCTCCTATCTCACCGCTTACCGTGTGCCGCAGGAGATTCCGCGCGAGATGTATCTCAGTGCCGGGCAGCCGACGAAGTCGCTGCGCTACGCGCCCAGCCCGGAGGACGATCTACTGATCGTCGGCGGCAACGCCCACGGCGTCGGGCGCACAGACCGGGCGAGCGCACATGTCCAGGCCTTGGTCGACTGGACACAACGCTGGTTCCCCGGCGCCGAGCCGCTGTACCGGTGGTCGGCTCAGGATCATCACCCGATCGGTGAGCTGCCCTACGTGGGCCCACTGTTGCCCGGCCAGGATCGGATCATGGTCGCCACCGGTTTCGCCAAGTGGGGCCTGACCAACGGCGCCGCGGCGGCGCTCGCGCTGGCCGGGCACCGCACCGGCAAGCCGCCGGCCTGGGCCGCGACCTTCCAGTCCTGGCAGCCCGCGGAGCTGAAGGGCTGGTTCTCCGCCTTGAAAGCCAATACCGCTGTCGCCCAGCAGATGTCGAGCGGCTGGCTGCTGCGGCTGACGCACGGGCCCGGCACCGCCCCCGCCGAGGGCTGCGGCAAGATCGAGCGGCACGGGCTCGAACCGACCGCGGTCAGCACCGTCGAGGGCACCACCACCGAGGTCTCCGCGGTCTGCCCGCACCTGGGCGGGATCGTGCGCTGGAACGACGCCGAGAACTCCTGGGACTGCCCGCTGCACGGCTCCCGCTTCGCGCCCGACGGCACCGTGCTGGAGGGGCCCGCCACGAAAGGGCTTACGCCCCGGGTGGTTCCGCGTCCGCTGCACTGAGTGACCGGCTCGATCCGCACCGGCGCGCCGCCGGACCTGCGACGCCCGGCCGCTGTAGTGCGCGGCGCGGGCGCGGAATTGTAGGGTTACCGGCAGCGCCGGAGCATGTCCGGTCGCCGAGCGAGCGAAGGGACAGCGGGGATGTCGGAAACCTCGACCGAGGTGCTTCTGGACGACTTCGGGGGAACACAGTGAACAACACGGCGGAAGTGTTGCTCGATGACTTCGAGAACAAAGCGAACTGGGACGTCGCCGGTGCCGGCGCCGACCGCAGCCACCTCACCACGTTCGCCGAGGGCGCGCCCACCAAGGAAGTGCGGTCCTACGCCGACGGGCGCGCCGGCGCCGACCACCGGGCGCTGGTCCTGCTGATCAAATCCGCCGCCGACGACCTCGAGGTCGACCTGATCACCAAGGACGGCCGATCCTTCGCCGTCCCCGGGCAATTGAGCGGCCTGAACCTCTGGGTGCGTTCCCCACACGCCTCGATCCGCATCTTCGCCGCCCTCGGCGCTGCCGACGGCAGCACCCGCGACGTCCTACTCGGCAAGGTCACCGCCAGCGCCGAATGGCAGCACGTCAAGCACCAGCTCGACACCCCCATCGACGGCGCCAACCTCCTCGCCCTCAAGATCCGTCTCATGGCCGTCACCAAGCAGACCGGCGAACTGATGATCCTCCTCGACGACCTGACCGCCCGCACCACCACGCCCTGAGGCCGCGCTAACCGCGGCTGAGCGTGATGGTGGTCCAGGCGCCGACGTGGATTCGGTCGCCGGGGTGGACCTGGACCGGAATGTTACGGGGGATGTCGTCCTCGGAGTCGTTGAGGCTGGTGCCGTTGGTGGAGCCGAGGTCGATGAGGGTGGCGGCGTAGGGGGTGAGGTGCAGGGTGGCGTGGACGCGGGAGACGCCGGCGTCGGCGGGCGGGATGCCGAGATCGATCTCCGGGTTCACGCCCTGGGAAACGCTGTGCTTGCCGATCAGGATGTCGCTGCCGCGCAACATGATCCGGCGTTCCGGGAAGTAGGCGGGGAAGGGCACCTGGTCGGCGTCGGGGCCGTTGCGGGCCTGCACCCGGGCGTAGAGCTCGCGGTCCGCGGCGATGGTGGCGATCCAGCCCAGCTGCGGCGCGGGCGGCGGGTCGGGCAGCTCGGGTTCCAGGGCCGGCGGCTTGCCCACCAGCGTCGGCCCCGGACCGATCAGGGTCGGCTGGTCGGGCTCGGCGAGCTGCGGCTCGGCCGCGACGACCGGCTCGGCGGGCGCGCCCAGCACCAGATCGTGGCCGCACTCCTCACAGAACCGGCTGCCGCTGCCCGGCGTGTGACACACCGGGCACGCGACCGCACCGGGCCGGGCGACCGGCGGCCCGATCTGGGTGCCGCACTGGTCGCAGTAATCGGTGGATTCCGAGGCGTGCCCGTCGGGACAGGTAACCATCAGGACTGCTTCGGCGGGATCCGGACCGTCTTGACCGAGCGGGCCTCGAGCGCCTTCTCGTCGAAAGCCTCCACCTTCGTGCGCAACCGCACGGTGCCGTTGTGCTCGTCCACCTCGACCACATTGCGCAGCAGCTTCGCGGTCTCGGCGTTACCGGCCTGGGTGGCCAGCTCCACGGCCCGGCGCAGTTTCGCCGTCGCGGTGTCCACGTCGCCGAGTTTGCGGGCGTCCAGGCCCTCCTGCACCACCTGGGCCAGCTCGGCCTGATCGGTGTATTTGGCGACGCGGTCGCTGATCCGGGCCGAGAGCTCGGTGTCCTCGGTCCAGACCGCGCGCACCAGCCCCTTGCCGACCTCCTGCTCCCCCGCGAACACGGTGACCCGCGCGGCGGCCTTCTCCCGGCCCGGCGCGGCCGGTTCGACCCGCACCTGCAGGTGGTATTCGCGTTCCTCCGCGCCCCAGGAACCGAGCGGGAAATCCCGGACCTGCGGGCTGTTCTCGACCTGCATGCCGGTCAGGTCCAGAATGGCCGGTGCGACCTGCTTGACGTAGTTCACCGTCGCCCCCGCCGGTGTCCACACGCGCAGCCGCAGTTCGGGAATCGCCTTCGCCAGCGAGGATTCCATCATCGCGCGGAAGTCGGCGGCCAGGCCCTCGGCCTCCTTGACCACGTCGGTGCCGCCGTGCAGGGCGTTGGAGATCTGCTGCATTTCCTTGACCACGTAATCTGCGCCGACTCCCCGGCAGTCGCAGGTGAACAGGCCTTCGGACAGCTTGATCTCGGCTTCGAGGGTTTCGGGCTCCTCGTGCTCGTTCTTCCCGTCGGTCAGCAGGATGGCGTGCACCATCGCGCCCTCGTGCTTCTTGGCCAGCTGGCGGGCCAGTCCGAGCCAGGTGCCCATGGCCGTGCCGCCGGAGGGGCGCAGCTTGTCCAGCTGACGCCGGGCCGCGGCCAGGTTCTGCGGGGTCGCCGGCAGCGAGGGCTCGTCCTTGGGAAAGATCAAGCGCGCCTTGGCCGTTCCCTCGATGATGGCGAAACGGGTGTCCTGGTCGAGCACGTCCAGCGCGGCCAGGGTGGCCTCGCGCGCGCCCTGGAACTTGCGGCCGGTGGCCATGGAGCCGGAACAGTCGATGATCAGGATCTCGACCCGTTCCGGCGGCGTCTCGGCGGCGACGAAATCGGCGCCCGCCTCGACGGTGACGATGGCGTCGACCGTGTCCGCGCCCTCGGCCAGATACTCGTTCTGGTCGACGGCGACCGAAATCCCTTGGTTTTCCTGGGAACTCACAATGTTCTCCTGCTGGGTGGATCAGGTGATGGGTGCCAGTGCGACGGTGATGTTGTCGCGCCCGCCGCTGCGCAACGCGAATTCCACGAGTTCGCGCGCGGCGGGCATCCGTTCGGCCGCGGTGGCGATGGCGGCCAGCTCCTGGGCGCGGGGCCGGTAGTTCCACAGCCCGTCGCTGCACAGCAGCAGCACACCCGGGCCGGTGGTGGTGAAGCTGCCGACGCAGCTCTCGGCGGCCGGGTCGGCGCCGGAATCGGCGCCGAGCCAGCGCATCAGGTGGTGCGCGCGCGGGTGCTGCATCGCCGTCTCGTCGTCGGTGCCGAGATCGACCAGGGTCTGGGCGTAGGAATCGTCCTTGGTCAGCCGCTGCGAGGGCGGGCAGGTCGACGCCGAGGATTCGGTGCGCAGCCAATAGGCCCGGCTGTCACCGATATTGACGTGCGCGATCTCGAATTCGCCGGTGCCGTACCCACGCACGATCGCCGAGACATAGGTGCACGAGGGCGCGTGACCGCTGGGTTTGGCGGTGGCCCGGACCGCCTTGATGGCGGCCAGTAGCCCGGCGTAGACGGCGTCGGTGAGCGAATCGCCCTCGGCCAGCGCGAGCAGGCAGCCGTCCACGCCCGCGCGCACCGCGGCGCCCGAGGCGGCCTGCGGGTCCTCCGAGGAGGACACGCCGTCGCTCACCACGATCACCGTGGTGCCCGGGATCCCGCCCGGACCGTCGAGGACGGCGGCGGCCACCGAATCCTCGTTGCGCGCGTGGCTGAGCCCGCGATCGGTGGCCAGGTAGACCGCACCCAGGTCGGCCTCGAAACGGTCGGGCTGCGTGCGTAATTGGCCGCAACCGCGGCAGTAGCCCTCGGCGTCGTGCTCGCGCCCGCCGCAACTCTCGCAGGTCGACGGCTCGGCGGCGAGCTCCTTGGAGGGCCGGGGCAGCGCCGCCCGCCGCGCCCCGATCTCCTGCCCGCACTCCTCGCAGAAGCGGTCCTTTCCGCCCACCCGCGCGCGGCAGTTCGGACAGGTGGCGCCGCGGCGCGGGCCGTCGGACAGGGGCAGCGGTTCGGTCGGCAGCAAGCTCGCGGTCGGAGTCAAGTCAGTGCTCACAGTGGGTTTCGGGACGGGCGGGGACACCGCGTCGCGCGGCGGTTCGATGGTCATAGCGTGGTTCTCGGACGGACCCGGTTGGCGCGCTCGACCATGTCGAAACGCGCCCACATATCGGGTGTTTCGCGCGCCAGATCGCGATAGCAGCGCTCCAGGCCGGTGCGCACGCCCTCCTGGTCGAGGGGCGCGCCCAGCAGCGGCGCGGCCGTGGCGGGCGTCTTGCCCGCGCCCAGCCAGGCCAGCGCGGCGTCGAGCACCTGCATCCGCACCTGGGCGCGGCGGCGGGTGGACTCGATGGTGAGGCTCTGCACCCGCTCGCCCGCTTCGCGCAGCACCTGCTCGGACAGCTCGTCCGGGCCGCGGTCGGCGAGAATCGTGGCGACGGCGGCGATCCGGGCCTCGGTGTAGAGCGCCGAGGAGGGCTCGACCTGGTCCAGCACGTCGACCGCGCCGGCGCGGTCGCCGCCGTGGCGGCGCAGCCGCGCCAGGCCGAAGGCCGCGCTGACGAAGGCGTGGTCGGTGCGCCACACCAGTTCGTAGTAGCGCGCCGCCTGGAAGCGGTCGGCGGGCACGCCCGACAGGTGCGTGTCCCCGGCCGCCGCGCCGTTGCCGCCGGAGTCGCGCCGCGCGGCCGCGGTGTGCACCGCCAGTTCGGCGACGGCGGCCAGCGCCAGCTTGGGGGCCGGTTCGCCGGGCAGCGCCGCGTAGACGGAGTCGAAATCCGTGTAGGCGCCGCGGAAGTCACCGGCCAGCAGCCGGGCCTGCCCGCGGTACCAGGCCAGCCGCCAGTCGCCGGGCAGGGTGGTGGCGAGCGCGTCGATCCGGGCGAAGGCGTCGTCGTGGTCGCCGATGTCGAGGGCGGCGCGGACCAGGCGCAGCGGAATCTCCACCGATTCCTCGCCGGTGGTGACGACCGCCGCCAGACCGGCGGTGAAGGCCGGTTCGAGTTCGGCCGGCGAGACGCCGCCGGTGGTGGCCAGCAGCGGCGCGCCGCTGTCGCCCGGGTCGACCAGCGGAACCGGCAGCGCCGCGATGAGATCGGCCGGAGCGACGACGGCCTCGGCTCCGATGCCGAACACGGCCCGCGGCGGACCGAAGAAGGCCGACATGCCCGGCCGCGGCACGCCGTCGTCGGTGGCCAGCACCTCGCGCAGCACGCCGGTCAGCTGATCGGCCATCTCCTCGGTGGACGGGAAACGATCGTCGGCCTCGTCGCTGGTGGCGCGGCGCAGGAATCGGTGCAGCGAATCGTAGTTCGCCAGCAGCGGCTCGTCGGCGGGATCGGGCAGCGGGCCGAGGATGCCGTTCTGCAATCCCAGCCGCAGCATGAGCACGGCCAGGGTGCGGCCCACGGTGTAGATCTCGGTGGCGACCGTGGGGCCGGTCGCGGCGATCTCGGGGGCCTGGTAGCCGGGCGTGCCGTAGATCGGGCTGGATTCGTCGTCCATCGCGATGACTGCGCCGAGATCGATCAGCTTGAGGTGATCTTCGGATTGGATCATGTTGTCGGGCTTGAAATCACAGTAGGCCAGCCCGTTGGCGTGCAGATAGCCGAGCGCGGGCAGCATGCCCAGGATGTAGGCGATGGCCTGCGGCGCGGGCAGGTGACCGCCCACCGTGTCGCGGTGCCGGCGCAGGATCTGCTTGAGCGAGGTGCCGCCGACGTACTCCATCACGATGTAGCCGACCGCGATGCCGTCGTCGCCGACGTGCTCGACGAAGTTGAAGATCTTGAAGATGCTGGGGTGCTCGACCTCGGCCAGGAAGCGCTTCTCGGCCAGGGCCGCCTTCATCGCGTCCTCGTCGCCGGAGTTCAGCAGGCCCTTGAGCACCACCCAGCGATTGCCGACATTGTGGTCCACGGCCAGATAGATCCAGCCGAAGCCGCCGTGGGCCAGACAGCCTTTCACCTCGTACTGCCCGCCGACCCGGTCGCCGGCGACCAGCTTGGGCGTGAAGGAGAACTTGGTCCCGCAGTGCGGGCAGAACCCTTCGGTGCGGCCCGGGCGGCCGTCGCGGCTGCGCCCGACCGCGCGGCCGCAACTGCCGCAATACCGTTTCTCCTCGGCGACCTGCGGATCGGTCAGGATGGCCGCGAGCGGATTCACCTTCGGCTGGCGCGGCATCTCCACCAGTCCGCCGCCGAGTCCGCCGCGCCTGCTCTGGCTCGACGACGAGCGGCCGGTGCGCACCGAGCGCGACGATCGGCTCGCCCCGGTGGCGGCTTCGGTCGTCGCCTGCGTCGTGGTGCCGGTCCGGCTCGGCGCGGCGCCGCAGACATCGCAGTACCCGTCGGAAATGGTTCCGGTGCACCCGGGTTCACCGCAGGACTGCGGCCCCTCCGGCGCCGCGACCGGTATCGATTCCAGCGTCTTGGATTCCGACGGCGCGGTGCCGCAGCGGTCGCAGTACCCGTCCTCGATGGTGCCGCCGCATCCGGGTTCAGTGCAGATCATCGCGTCCTCCCGGCCTTCTTCTCCCCGATCAGCTGCTGATAGTCGGCGACGGCTCGGGTGGCCGCCGCCAGGTCGCAGGGTTTGCGGGTGAGCAACCCCGCCGCGACCTGATAGGCCTCGAGCACTTCCCGATCCTCGCTCACCCCGACGCGCGAGGCCTTGGCCTGATAGGCGCCGAGGCGGCCCCGCAATTCGGCGCGGCGGTCCAGCAGCCCCTGGGCCAGCGCCTCGTCCGCCTGGGCGGCTTCGGTCGCCTCGGCGATCCGCCGGCGCAAGCCCGGCAGCGCCTTCGCGGGCCCGGATTCGACAGCCAGCCAGGACAATTCGCTGCCCAACTGCGCGGTGAGATCGGGGCGCTCCGGCAGCGGGGCGGTACGAATGCGGGCTTGCGCGTCGGCCCGGACCCGCACGGCGCGCTCGCGCGCCGTGCGCAACTCCTCCCAGCGCCGCCTGGTTTCGGCGATCGCGGCGGGCCAATCCTTGGTGATCGCCGTCAACTCGGTGAGCACCACGGACTGGCGGCGCACGGCCGTGCCGATCTCGGCGACGCGCGCTTCGATCTCCGAGGCGGTGAGCGAGAGCGGGTCGGTGCCCGCGCGGCGCATCAGGGCGTCGATTTCCGCTGCGATGGCCTGGAATTCGGGTGTCAGGCCCTGCCCCAGCTCGACCTGCGCCTGCAACGGCCCGAGCCCAGCGGCGACCCGCGAGTTGACCGCGTCGACCCCGTCCAGGAATTCGGCGATCCGCGGGAAGGTGGCGCGCATACGCTCCAACGTATCGGCCAGGCCGACGAACAGGACGGTTTCGCGGGGACCGGTCAGCGACCGCTGCGCCATCGGAATCGGGGTGCGCCCGGCCTCGTGCGGGCGGCCGCGCAGCAACTGCGTCAGCTCGACCCGGGCCCGATCATCGACGCGGTGGCGGGTGCCGCGCAGCGTGCGCGCCTGGTCGAGGATGGCCTTCATCCGGCCGTGGTCCTCCCACATCAGATCCAGCGCCTGGCGCACCGGCTCCCAGCGCTGGGCGGTGAGCCCCGCGGGCGGGAAGTGGCGCATCAGGTTCAGCCCGGGATGATTGTCCAGTTCCAGCAGCGTGCTGGTGATCGCGTCGAATTGCGCGGTGCGATCGGCGAGTTCGCGATCGATCTCGGCGACGGAGAGCGGCAGCATGGCGACGGCCCTCACTCGCTGTACCGGGTGGGCGGCGGCCCGGGCGAGGGGCCCAGCTGCGAGAGATGGCGGGCGTAGCTGCGTTCCCAGCTGCCGTCGACGCGAATGCGCTCGATCACGCCGTTGACGAAGCGGACCAGTTCCGCATTGTTCTTGGCGACGCCGACCGCGTAGGCCCCGCTGCCGATCGGCTCACCGAGTACCGCCAGGTGGCGGTCCTGGGCGACCAGGCCGTACAGGATCGGTTCGTCGGCGCTGATCGCGTCGACGTGGCCCTGCTGCAACGCGGCCAGGCAATCGGTCCAGTTTGTCACCCCGAGCACCGTCATGCGGATGGGCAGGGCGAACAGCGGCGCGGCCGCGGTGGTGCCGGTGGCGACGCACACCCGCTTGCCCGCGAGGTCGGCGCCGCTACGGATGCCGGAGCTCCTGGGGGCCGCGATCCGCTGCGTCGCACGGTAGTAGACGCCGGAGAAGTCGACGTCGCGGCGGCGCTGGCAGGTGGCGGAGAAGGTGCGCACGATCATGTCGACCTGACGATCGCGCAGCGCGGTGGTGCGTTCGGCGGCCGTCACCGAGCGCAACTCGACCTTGTCGCGATCGCCGAAGAGGCTGTAGGCGATCTCGCGGGCGATATCGATGTCGAAACCCTCGAGTTCGCCGGTGGTCGGATTGCGGAAGCCGAACAGATAGGTGTTCTGGTCGACGCCGATCCGCACACGGCCGTTGGCCACGATGGCGGCCATCGGCGAACCGGCGGGCATCGCGCCGGGGCTCGGCAGCGGCCCGGGGCGCAGGCTGGTTTCGGCGTCGCACTCCCCCTCGCCCTGCGGCGGGGTGGTGATCGGGGTGAGCTCCGGCGGGGCCGGGTTGACCACCGCGACCGGAGAGGACTGCGGCACCGAGGAATCCATGGTGCAGCCAGCGAGCAGCAGCGCCGCCGCGAGCAGCGGCGCGAGCGCGCGGGCCCTCACAGGAACTCCTTGACCCGCGGCCACAATCCGACGATGACCGCGGCGGCCGCGAACAGCATCAGCAGCAAGGTCGCGGAGGGACTGAACGTCAGCGCGTCGCCCGCGGAGTCGACGCCGCCGCGCAGGTCGCCGCGGACCGCGCCGAGTTCCTGGCGCAGCGACTCGTCCAGGCTGGTGAACTTGGTGGCCGAGGATTCCGGGCCGCGCCCGATGGCCTGGGCGACCGCGTCGGGGAACTTCGCCGCCTGGTAGTCCTCGACCTGTTTGCGGTGCCCGGCCGTCCAGCTCTGAAAACGCTGGGAGGCGGTGGAATCCGCGCCGGTGACCGCGGTGAGGCGGTCGCGCAGCGCGGTGGTGTGCCGGGTGAAGACCTCCTCGCCCTCGGCGATATCGCCCCGGGTGATCAGCTGCAAGGTCTCGGCCGTGCGGGCCTGCTGCGCGAGAATCCGGGCCTGGGCCAGTGTTTCGAACCGGTGCGCCGCGCCCTTGTCCCCGCCGTCGAGCGCGGCGCCGGCCACCGTGGTGGCGACCACGACCCAAATCAGCGCGAGCACCGTCGCGCCGGCCGCCGCGGCCAGGCCGAGATTGAACCGGCGGTTGGTGCGCTCCACCAAGAGGTACGACCCGGCGCCACAGGCGATCAGCACCAGCAGCAGCAAACCCAGGGTGCCCCACGGCAGCGCGCTGATACGCCCCTGTTCGGCGTCGACCGCCGCGAACCGGTCGGTGCTGAGCCGCTCGGCGTTCCGCAGCAGCGAATTCTGCATGAGCGCGGAGGCTTCGCGCAGATAGGCCGAACCGACCGGAAAGCCCTGCCGGTTGTTGGCGCGCGCCGCCTCGACCAGGCCGGTGTAGGCGGGTAGTTCGGCGCTGATGCGCGCCACGATCAGCCGGGTCTGCCCGTCGTCGGCGCCGACGGTGGCCTCGGCCAGCGCGGCCGCCGCGTCGGCCAGCGCGGTCTGATAGCGGACCCGCACATCGGGCGCCTCGATGCCGCCGGAGAGGAAGGCCTCCGCCGCGGCGGCGTCGGCCGCCGAGAGCGAGACGTAGAGGTTCTGCGCCGCGTAGGCCAGCGGCTCGGTGCGATCGAGCGCCGCCTCGTGCCGAGAGATCTTGCCGCTCAGCTGATTCGCGCTGGTGAAGCCCGCGATCAGGCACAACGTGACGACTACGAGCACGACGACGCCGATCGCGCCCGGCGTCGTCGCGGCGAAGCGCCGCAACCACATCGCCGCGTTCCGCGCCGCCGCTGGTAGGCGAGGTCTCACACCGTCCCCCCTTCATCTCCCGGCCGGTGTCTCGCTCGCGATAGTACGTCAGCCGTTAGCCCCGCGCCGCCTATTAACCGGCGGGGGCCCGAGCTGCGGCGAAGGGCCTATCGCGGGGTCGTCAGCACGCTGAGGTAGCTGGGCCGCGCGGGGTCGAGAACGATTGCCTGGCCGCGGATCTGACGCTGTTTCCAGGGCGCGATGAAGTGCCGCGGAAAGCTGCTGCGGCTGATCGAGACGCGCAGGCGATGGCCGGCGCGCAGCAGCGCCTCGGTGGGGTTGATCTCGATATCGATGTCGAAGGGGAGGCCGGGCTCCAGCGGGACGGCGGTGTCGGCGGTGAGGGTGTGCACCGGGAAGAGGAGTTCGCCGTCGACGTGGTAGCTCTGCTCGGCGTCGGTGGCGCGCAGGGACGACAGCAGCGCGCCCCGCGTCAGCGGCACCGAGGCGCCGTCGGGGCGCACGTCGCACACGGTGACCGACCAGAACGCGTCCGTGCCCGCGGCCACGGCGCGCAGGTGCAGATTCATCGGTCCGGTGAGCACGGTGTCGGCGGTGCAGGGCGCGCTGGTGAAGGTGACGGCGGCGGCCTCGTTGCGGCGATCGTCGTTGCCGAACTCGGCGCCGAAGAGCAACGCGGCGCCCATGCTCAGCACCGCGGTGTTGTTGGAGGCCGCGCTCCCCCGGCGCTCGGGCAGCGGGATCCGGCACTCGCGCTCGCCCGGCTGTCCGGCCAGTCCGGCGTCGGTTCCGGCGTGTGCCGCGGTGCCGGTGCTGTCGCCGGTCAGGTAGAACCTGCGCACCCCGGCCGCCGGGTCGGGGAAGGCGTCGCGGCGCACCCAGGCTCCGTCGCCCTGGCGGCGCACGGTGATCGGCCCGTAGCCGTCGATGCCGTTGTCGACGCCCTTGACCCAGCGGTCGAAGAAGGCGCACTGCAATTCGTCGAGCGCCTGCGGGTTGCCCGCGTCGCCGAAGCCCGAGCCCGCCGTCAAGTGGTAGGAGTCGTCGACGAGCACCTGCTTCGGCCCGGGCGGCACCGGAATGCGGTCGTAGAGGCGGAAATTCGAACGGTTGTAGACATCGTGCCAGCCGCCGTGGATCCAGGTGGGCACCGTGATGTCCTCGTACTTGCAGAGCCGGGCCGCCCACATCGGGTTCAGGTAGCCGTCCTCGTGGTCGGCGGTGAACGCCAGGCGCAACGCGCGGGTCAGCCAGCCGGGGCCACCGAACACCCGGTCCCGCAGCAGTTTTCCGGCGATCCCCGCACGCACCAGCCCGGGCCAGGCCGGTACCCATTTACCGCCGGTGACCGCCAGCATCCAGAGAATGATGCCCGGCGTGGGCACGCCGCCGGTCAGCCCGAGCTCGCGCACCGGGTTCTCTCCGGCCTCGATCGCGAAGCACGCCCGCACGCCGTCGATCTGCTGTCCGGCGGTGAGCAGCGCCGCGATCGCGCCGTAGGACAGGCCCTGCACCGCGACATCGCCGTTGCACCACGGCTGTTCGCGCACCCAGCGCACCACCTCGGCGTAGTCGCGCTGCTCGCGCGGACTGAAGAAATCCCAGGCGCCGGTGGAACTTCCGGTGCCGCGCACGTCCACCATCAGCCCGACGTAGCCACGCGAGACGGCGGTGCGGTTGATCGCGAAGGGTTCCAGCACGCCGCCCGCCGGGGTGCGCAGCACGTCCCGGGCGGTCATGCGGGTGCGATCGGAGGGCTCCAGCCGGGCGGCCAGGCGCCGCAGCACGGTGTTGAACCGCATGCCGTGCCGGTTCAGCATCTTGTTGTAGGCGGTGAAGTTGATGATCGCGGGCAGCGGTTCGGCGGTCGGGCCGGCGCTGTCGCCGGGGCGCACGATGTCCGCGGTGAGCACCGCGCCGTCGGACATGGCAATCGGAACGGTGTTGCGCCCGAACAGTTTCGGATATCGCACCGGGCCGATATCGAAGCGGGCGTCCGGCGCGGCGGCACCGACGGCGGCGGACAACGGCTGACCCATGGGTACCCCTCGCGACGACTGTCTCAGATGCTTGACTATGGTGCGCTCGGCAGCGCCGCCTTGTCGAGAGCGGCCTTGTCCATGACACGGTGCAGGCCCCAATTCAGGCCGCGCATGGCGAGGTTGTAGGTGAGCGGCAGATACCGCTGGGCGTAGTAGCCGACACGAATGTCGAACGAGGTGAACACCATGAACCGGTTGCGCCGCACGCCGCGAACCAGCGAGCGGGCGGCCGCGTCGGGGGTCACCGCGTGCCGCACGAACAGGCCGATCGCACGCTGCACGGCGGCGGCCTCGCGGTCCACCCCGGCGATGTCGACGCGCTCGACCATGGGCGTGGCCATCGCGCCCGGGCACACCAGGCTGACCCCGATCCGGTGCCGGCGCAGATCGAACCGCAGCACCTCCGAGACGCCGCGCAGCCCGAATTTGCCCGCGCTGTACGGCGCGTGCCAGGGCAGGCCGAACAGCCCCGCCGCCGAGGACACATTCACCAGATGCCCGCCGCGCCCCGCCGCGATCATCGGCGGCACGAACTCCTCGATCACATGGATCGGTCCCATCAGGTCGATATCGATGGTGCGCCGCCACTGTTCGTGGGTGAGCCGTTCGACGGCGCCCCAGGTCGCGATGCCCGCGACGTTCATCACGATGTCGACGCTGGGCACCTCGGCGTGCACCTTCCCGGCCAGCGCCACCACCGCGTCATGGTCGCTGACATCGGCCGACTCGGCCAGCAGCACCGTGGCTCCGGTCGCGCGCAGGTCGGCGGCGGTACGCTGCAGCCCGGCGTCGTCGATGTCGGTGAGAATCAGCCGCGCCCCCTCGGCCGCCACCGCGAACGCGGTACTGCGACCCAGGCCACCGGCCGCACCTGTGATGAGGCAGCTTTTCCCGTCGAACTTGGTCATGCCACGACGATAGCCTTTTACGAACACTGTTGTCTATTTATCCCCGGCCTGCGTTTCGCCGCGCGGCGACGCGACGGCGGCCAGCATGGAGGGCACCGAAACCAGCAGCGACAGTGGAGGTCCGTGATGACCACCGTGCACAGTGACCGCAGCATCGAAGTCCGGAACCCGGCCGACGGGACGGTGGTCGGCGAAGTCGCCGACCAGGACCGCACCGCCGTCGGCACCGCGGTCGAGTCCTTACGCGCCGCCCAGCCCGCCTGGGCCGAACTCGGTCCCGCCGGACGCGCGAAATGGCTGCTGCGCTGGCAGGACTGGCTGATCGACAACGCCGGGCGGCTCACCGAGGTGGTGCGCTCGGAGACGGGCAAGCCCCGCGCCACCGCCGAGATCGAAGCGCCCGCCGCGGTGGACCTGATGAAGTACTGGGCCCGCAACGCCGAGCGCTTCCTGGCCGACGATCACCCGAAGCCGCACAACCTGCTCGGCAAGACCAAGCGGCTCACCACGTGCTATCGCCCGTACCCGGTGGTCGGCGTCATCACGCCGTGGAACTTCCCGTTGCTCAATCCGTTCTTCGACGCGCTGCCCGCGCTCATGGCCGGGGCAGCCGTGCTGGTCAAACCCTCCGAGATCACCCCGCTCAGCGCCGTCGAGATCGGCCGCGGCTGGGCCGAAATCGGTGCGCCCGCGGTGTTCTCGGTGGTCACCGGCGGCGGCGACACCGGGCGCGCGGTGGTGGACACCGCCGACTACATCCAGTTCACCGGCTCCACCGCCACCGGCCGCAAGATCGCCGCCGCGTGCGGGGAGCGACTCGTGCCGTGCAGCCTCGAACTCGGCGGCAAGGATCCCGCCCTCGTGCTCGCCGACGCCGATCTCGAGCGCGCCGCCAACGGCATCGCCTACGGTGCCATGTTCAACGCGGGCCAGGTCTGCATCTCGGTCGAGCGCGTCTACGTCGAGGAACCGGTCTACGACGAGTTCGTCACCAAGCTGACCGAACGCGTCGCGGCGCTGCGTCAGGGCGACGACGCCCAGCCCTATACCGCCGACATCGGCGCGATGGCGACCGCCGCGCAACGCGACATCGTGCAGCGTCACGTCGAGGAGGCACTCGCCGCCGGGGCACGCGCCACCGTCGGCGGAAAGCCCACGGGCACCGGCACTTTCTTCGAACCGACCGTGCTGGTCGACGTCGACCACACCATGTCCTGCCTCACCGAGGAGACCTTCGGGCCGACCATCCCGGTGGTGCGGGTCGCCGACGAGGACGAGGCGGTCCGCCTGGCCAACGACTCCGCCTACGGGCTCTCGGCCACGGTGTGGACCGGGGACAAGCAGCGCGGCGAGCGGGTGGCGCGACGGCTGGAGGCCGGGGCGGTCAACGTCAACGACGCGTTCGCCAACCTGTTCAGTTTCGCGCTGCCCATGGGCGGCTGGAAGGACTCCGGCATCGGCACCCGCTGGGGCGGCGCGGCCGGGATTCGCAAATACTGCCGTCAGCAGGCGATCACGGTGCCGCGACTGCCCACACAGCAGGCCGAGGTCACCTGGTTCCCGGCCTCGAAGCTCAAGTCGCGCGCGGTGATCGCGCTGCTGCAGGGCATGGCGGCGCGGGGCCGGCGGCGAATCACCGGATTGCGCCCCTGATCCGACGCGCCGGCCGGTGCTGTGAGGATGGCAGGGTCACTTCGAGCAGGAAGCAGCACATGACAGTCGACTACGAGACGGTGGACCGGGTCGCGGTGATCCGGTTGAACCGGCCCGGCAAACGCAATGCCTTCGACGCGGCCCTGACCGCGGGCCTGGATCGCGCCCTCAACGAATTCGAGGACGACCCGGAGATCTGGGCCGCGGTGCTGACCGGTGTCGGGCGCGGCTTCTCGGCGGGCACCGACCTGGCCGCCGGATCCGGCGGGCAGACCGAGCGCGGCGGCGAGTACGGCGTGATCCGCCGCCGCCGCGGCAAGCCGCTGATCGCGGCCGTGGAGGGCTTCGCCTTCGGCGGCGGCATGGAGGTGGTGCTGGCCTGCGATCTCGTGGTCGCCGCCCGCGACGCCGAGTTCGGGCTGCCGGAGGTGCGCCGGGGCGTCATCGCCACCTGCGGCGGCCTGTTCCGGACCCAGCGCGCGCTGCCGCTGAACGTCGCCAAGCAGATGCTGCTCACCGGCGACCCGCTCGCCGCCGAGCGCGCCTACCAGCTGGGTTTCGTCAACACCGTGGCCGAGACGGGCACCGCGCTGAAGGTCGCCACCGAACTGGCCCACCGGATCTGCCGCAATGCCCCGATCTCGGTGCGCGAGACCCTCACGGCGATGGAGCACGCGCACGCCGCCGCCGACGAAACCGCTTGGCGCAGTACCGAACAGGCGATGCTGACAACCCTCGCCTCGGCCGACACCCAGGAGGGGATCGCGGCGTTCCTGGAACGCCGGGAGCCGCGCTGGACCGGACGCTGAACATCCCTGATTCGCGCCCCGGCCCGGGCGAACGCCTCTACCGTAGGCAGCGCCGAGAAACTGTTCGCCCCGCCCGCGGACCGCGCTCCCCGGGCTTGGAGGAGGAGCACGCATGCCGCAGGATCTGCCTGCCGCCGACGACCTCGTCGACGTGGTCGCCGCGTACCTCAGCGAGCACGCGCGCGGCCCCGGTGGTCCGGCCGCCGCGCGGCTGCTGCGGATGGCGCGCGGGCTGCCGGTCGGGCGCCTGCCGGTGCTGCGCACCGTCGCGCGCTACCTGAGCGACCAGCCCGAAACACCCGAAAACCGCCTGGCGGCCGACCTTTTGCGCATCGCCGCCCGCGAGATCGATATGGGCCCGGGCATCCGGCGTGGCGACGCCCACCGCCTGCGCCGTCTCCTCGGAACAGACGGCTCCTACCCCGAGCTGGTACAACAACTGGCGCACCGGTTGCGTGACCCCGCTCCCCTGCCGGATTGGGAGCGCACCCTCGCGTACCTGCGGGCCGCCGCCGCCGAACGACTCCGTATCGCCGATCCCGACCACACGCGCACCGAAGGCTGAATTGTCCACCGACACAGCAGTACTAGCCCGAGACCTCGCCGAGATCCTGGCCCGCGACCTGCCCGGGCCGCTGACCGTGTCCGACCTGCGGCTGCTGCCGGAGCCGCCCGCGGCGGCGCTGCTCTCGGGCGGCGCGGCGGGCGAGAGCTGGTCCTTCGACGTCCGCGACGCCGGCGCGACGGTGCACCCGCTGCTGCTGCGCCGCGACTACCCCGACGGCCGGACCCGCAATCCCGATCTGCTCGCCGGGCGCAAGGACGCCCTGGACCGCGCGAGCGAATTCGCCCTGCTGCGCCGGCTGTACGCGGCCGGAGCGGCCGTCCCCCGTCCGGTCGCCGTGCCGCGCCCCGACGACGCGCTCCGGGACTGCTACCTCGTCGCGCGGCCCGAGGGCGAGATCACCTCCGCGCACGAGCTGCGCACCGTTCGGCAGGTGGCGGCGGAGCTGGCGCGCATCCATTCCTTCACCGTCGCCGAGGTGCCCTTCTTCCCGCAGCGCCCGCTCGCGGATCGCCTCGAGCTGGTGCGCGAACTGCTCGACATCGGCGGGCCGCCGCGCCCCGCGCTGGAAGCCGGGCTGCGCTGGTGCCGCGACCGGCTCCCCGCGCTCGGTGAACGACCGATGTGCCTGGTGCACGGCGACTTTCGACCCGGCAACTTTGTCATCGGCCCGGACGGATTGCAGGCCGTCCTCGGGTGGGAACGCGCCCATCTCGGCGATCCGGCCTTCGATCTCGGCCATGCCTGCCTGCCGTCCTGGCACCGCGGCTCGGCGGAGTTCCGCGCCGATTTCCTCGCGGCCTACCACGCCGCCGGCGGCGCCCCGGTGGAGGAACGGGACGTGCATTTCGGCTCGGTGCTGAGCACCCTGATCACCGGCGGTATCGTGCTCAGCCGCACCATCGGCTTCCGGTCCGGCGCGGAGCGCACCGTCGAGTCCGCCGCCGTCGGCCGGCGGATCGCGGTGCTGGAATACGACCTGCTGGCTCTGCTGGACACCTGAGCGGGCACAGCCCGGAGAGGAACGACCGTGCCGGACGATCCGTTCGACGCCCGCCCGCCCACCAGCCACGAGCGGCAATCCGGTCTGCCGTGGGACGCCTCCTACCGGAACGGCCCGGCCCCGTGGGAGATCGACGGCCCGCAACCGGCCGTCGTGCGCCTGGCGGCGGCGGGCGGCGTCACCGGTTCGGTGCTCGACGCCGGCTGCGGAAGCGGCGCGAACGCCCTGCACCTCGCCGCGCTCGGCCTGCCCGTGCTGGGGGTCGACGTGGCCGAGACCGCCCTGGCACGCGCCCGCGCAGCCGCCGCCGCGCTCGGCGTGGACGCCGAGTTCACCACCGCCGACGCACTGCACCTGGAGCGCCTGCACCGCCGCTTCGACACCGTGCTGGACTCCGGCCTGTTCCACACCTTCGACGCCGGCGAACGCCTCGCCTACGCCGCGAGCCTCGCGGCGGTCACCGAACCCGGTGGCACGGTATACATCCTGTGCTTCAGCGACGACGGCCCCGACGCCGGTCCGCATCCGGTTCGGCGGGCCGACTTCGCAGCGGCGTTCGGAGCGGGCTGGCGCATCGCCGGCATCGCGCCGGATCGCATCCACACCCGCTATCACGAGCACGGCGCCCCGGCCTGGCTCGCCACCGTGGCGCGAACCGGCTAGCCACGCCCCGACATCCGCGGTGACCGGGCCGCAGGAGCCGGGCTCGACACCCGCGCCCGCGGCTCCCGGCGCCTATACCAGCTCGGGCACCCGTCGCGCGGCACGGTGGGAGCGCGCGCGGAACTCCTGCGGCGGACAGCCTTTCCAGCGCCGGAAGGCGCGGATGAACGAGGCCGCTTCGGCGTAGCCGAGGCGGGCCGCGACCTGTTCGGTGGTCATGTCGGTGTGGGTGAGCAGTTCCTCGGACAGCATCTGGCGGACCTCGTCGAGCAGGGCTCGGAAGGAGGTGCCCTCCTCGCTGAGCCGGCGTGACAGCGTGCGGGCGCTCATGAAGAGGCCGGCGGCGACGGTGGCCTGATCCGGGATCTCGCCCGGGTTCCGGATCAGCTGGTCACGGACCGAGCCCGCCACCCCGGTGCGCGCCCGGCGGCGGGCCAGCAGATCGCGGCACAGTTGTTCGCAGGCCACGCGCGCCCGGTCGCTGGCCCGCGGCAGCGGCAGGTCCAGGTAGGCGGCGTCGAAGGCGACGAGGTCGGCGGACGCGGCGAAGGCCGGATCGATGCCGAAAACGGCGCGGTGGCGCGCGGTATCCGGCGGTGGGGCGTGCCGGAAGGTGACGCGCTGCAGCGGGACCGCGATCGAGAACAGCTCCTTGCCGACGGCCTGGATGCCGGCCAGTGCCCGCTCCACCAGGAAGGCGCGGACGTCCTCGGGAATCTGGCTGCCGTCCAGCAGGATTCGGCCCTCACCGTGGCGTTCGGCGAAGCTCAGCCGGCCGCAGGCGAGCGCCGGATCCAGGTGCCGCAGCAGCACATCGATCACCTCGCGCAGCGTCCGGCTGGACAGCAGCGCCAGCCCCCAGGGGCCGTCGAGCGAAACGCGATAGCGCGCACCGGCTTCCGCACCCAGCCCCGGTTCGCCGCCGAGCCGGGCCAGCACATTGCGCAGCACGTGGATTTCGGTGCGCGCGGAGATCTGCGCGTCTGGGTCAATCTCCGCCCCGGTGCCGAGCGCGGTGCCTGCGACGCAGTCCGCGGCCGGCATGCCGCGCTCCTCGGCCAGCCGGATGAGTTGGTGAACGCTCGCGATGCCGCGCCGATTTTCCCAGTCGAACATAGGGTGCTGGTCCTCAAAGCTACATTGTTGTTTGGCGAAAGGTATCAATCGACCAGCGGATCAGTGCACAGATTTCCGAAATGTTGTTACTCGCCATAACACGTGCGTGCCCGGTCTGTCCCACCGGGACAACGCTGCCGGACCGGTCGCCCGCACCGAGGGCGACAACGTCTGGGACAGGGTAAACCCCGTGCGTATCAGCGCGGTTCGGCAAGCAGCAACTCGATGGCGGCCAGGATCCGGTCCACCCCGAATCGCTCCGGATCATCGAGCACACAGCGTGCCAAGGCCTGCAGACAACCCTGCACGATCTCCACCAGCACATCCAGGTCGACCTGATCCGCACCGGCCGGGCGCGGGGCCAGCCAGTCCGCCAGCAGCTGCCGCATCGGATCACGGAATTCGTTGCGCGCCTTGCGAATATGGTCCCGCAGCAGCGGCGGCACGCCGTCGATCGGGAAGTAGACCAGCCGCCAGGTGTCGGGCATCGTCCGCACATCGTCCAGGAACCGGCCCAGCGCCGTGATGAGCACTTGCTCGGTGGCGCAACCGGGTTCCGGATCGGCGAGCAGCGCGCGGGCGATCGCCGCGCGCATCCGATCGGTCTCCCGCTCGATCAGCGCCGTCAGCAGCTCGTCCCGATTGCCGAAGGAGTCGTAGACGACCGGGCGGGTGACGCCGCCGTGCTCGGCGACCGCGGCGATGGTGACCTGGGTGAACCCCTCGGTGGCGACGATGCGCAGCGCGGTGTCCAGCAGCTGCTCGCGCCGATCGGCGGGCAGCAACCGCTTGGCGTAGCGCCGCCGGGCCGGGCCGGGGTCGGTCCGAATTCTGGCCATGCTCAGCTCTTTCCGACGCCGGCCGCGGCGACGGCGCGACGGGTCAGCCAGTGCAGCGTGGTCGCCACCGCGTCCCGGCGCGCCGACCCGCCCTCGGCCAGCACCAGCCGCGCCGCGGTCTCGGACGCGCTGATCACCGCGTAGCTGAACACCTCGGCGTCGATCTCGCGCTCGCCCAGGGCCGCCACCAGCTCGAGCACCGCCCGGACGCGCACGCGCAGCGCGTCCCGGCCGCCGGCCACGCGCTCGTGGGCCGCGTGCGGCATGCCCTCGCCCGGCATCAGCACGAATCGCCAGGTCTCGGGCGCCGCCAGCACGACGTCGAGGAACATGTCGGCGGCGCGCAGCGCCACCCCGGTGGGGTCGGTGCCGGGCTCGATCTCGGGCAGCGCGGCCGCGGCCATGAGCAGGGCGCGCTGCTCCTCGCGATCGAGCAGGGCGTCGAAAAGACTGTCACGATCACCGAACTCGGCGTAGACGGCGGGGCGCGTCAGGCCGGCGGCACGCGCGATCGCGTGCATGCTCACGCTGGCGTAGCCGTCCCGGACGATGAGTTCGCGTGTCGCGTCGAGGATGTGCTCGCGTCGCGTGGACGACACCCTCTCCTCCATCTCGGTCGGTCGTCTTCTCGAAATCCCCGGTTTGCTGGACCCGTCGGGCCAGTGTACGCAACCGGCGGCCCACACTCGGAAATCTGCCGAATTCGGTGCGCTGTTCCCCGGTTCGGACCCGAAATTGACGTCGTTGTTTTACGGTATGTCCGGTACCGGCTCCCCCGCGCCCGACCGGGCCGGCAGGGATCACACCGCGATGCACAGCCCCGTCGGCATTGCGGCGCAAGGCATTCGGCGACATCCGCGGTCCGGGTCCGCCGTGCGGCCGGAACCGGCACGGCGCGCTGTGCGCGGCGGGGGTGAGGGAGGGTTCATGAGCGGCGGCCCGGCGGCCCCGGACGACACGGCGACGGCGCTGCGCATCGTTCGCCAGAATGTCACCGGCACAGCGGTTTCCAGTATCCGCACCTTCGGGCGCGCGGTCGACCTCGGTCTCGAATCGGTGCGCGGCGGGCTCGCCGACCTGATCGGGATGCGGTTCCAGTGGCACGAAATGCTGCGCCAGGCTTGGTATCTCGTCACCGTGACCGCGATTCCGGCGATCCTGATGGCGGTCCCGTTCGGCGTGGTCGTCTCGGTGCAGGTCGGCAACCTCATCCACCAGCTCGGCGCCGACTCCATGATCGGCGCCGCCGGCGGGCTCGGGGTGATCCAGCAGGGCGCGCCGATCGCCACGGGCCTGCTGCTCGGCGGCGCGGGCGCCTCCGCCATCGCCGCCGACCTCGGTGCGCGCACCGTGCGCGAGGAGATCGACGCGCTGCGCACCATGGGCATCTCGCCGGTGCACCGGCTGGTGATTCCGCGGGTCGCGGCCATGCTGCTGGTGGCGCCGCTGCTCAATATCCTCATCGTCTTCGTCGGCGTCGTCTCGGGGTACGCGGTCGCGATCAGCGCGCAGAACGTGACGCCGGGCAGCTACTGGGCGGCCTTCGGCTCCTTCGCCGTGGTGGCCGATGTCTGGATCTCCCTCGCCAAGGCCGTGCTCTTCGGATTCCTGGTGGTGATCGTCGCGTGCCAGCGCGGGCTGGAGGCCAAGGGCGGGCCGCGCGGAGTCGCCGACGGCGTGAACGCCGCCGTCGTCATCTCGGTGGCCTCGATCATCGTGGTGAACCTGGTGATCACCCAGGTGGTCACCATGTTCATGCCACTGCGGGTGGCGTGATGGCCACGCCGTACGCGCCCCGGGGCCTGCGCTGGGCCTACCGCGTCGCGCGGCACCCGGATCGGCTGCTGCGCCCGGTCGAGAACACCGGATTCCTGCTCGGGTTCGTCTTCCAGGCGCTGTGGGCGATCCCGCTGACGTTGCGCCGGTACCGATCCCAGACCATGCGCATGATCACGGACATGACCTGGGGTCGCGGGTCGGTGATCGTCGGCGGCGGCACCGTGCCGATGCTGATCGTGCTCGGCATCGCCATGGGCGCGGGCGTCGGCATCCAGTCCTTCGCCGCGCTCGACCTGATCGGCCTGGGTCCGGTCACCGGCGTGGTGTCGGCGTTCGCCAACACCCGCGAGCTGGCGCCGATCGCCGCGGCGATCGGCTTCGCCGCCCAGGCCGGCTGCCGGATGACCGCCGAGATCGGCTCGATGCGCATCTCCGAGGAGATCGACGCCATCGAATCGCTGGGCCTGCGCTCGATCCCGTTCGTGGTGACCACGCGGGTGATCGCGGGCGCGATCGCCATCGTGCCGACGTTCCTGATCGCGCTGGTGCTGTCCTATCTGGCCTGCTCGACGGTGATCGTGCTGCTGCACGGGCAGGCGGGCGGGGTCTACGACCACTACTTCTTCCAGTTCACCAGCGGCTACGACGTGCTCGCCGCGGTGGTGAAGATCCTGGTCTTCGGCGTGGCCGTGATCCTGATCCATTGCTACTACGGGTTTTTCGCCGCCGGTGGACCCGAGGGCGTCGGCATCGCCTCCGGCCGGGCCGTGCGGGCCAGCTTCGTCGCGATCATCGGCCTGGACATGCTGCTCACCCTCGCGCTGTGGGGCATCAATTCCGCCATCGAGTTCCCGGGGTGAGCACATGCCGAACTATTCGATTCCCGGTGTGAGCATGGGGCGGCGGGGCGCCCGCGCGGTCGGCGCGCTGGCGCTGGTCGTGACCGCGGTCGCCGCGCTGACCTGGCGGGCCGGGCTGGACGAGCGGCCCGCCGACCGGCTGCGCGTGCAGGTGCGTACCGAAGAGATCGGCCAGGGCGTCGTCCCCGGGACCCGGGTGCGGCTGGACGGTGTGGTGGTCGGCGAGGTCGCCGAGATCGCCCCGGCCGGCCTGGGACAGCAGCTGATCAGCCTCGAACTGGACCGGGCCCAGACCGCCTCGCTCACCGACGCGCTCAGCGTCGACTACGCCCCCGAGAACCTGTTCGGCATCAGCGCGGTGACCCTGCGCGCCGCGTCCGGCGGCGCGCCGCTGACCGAAGGCACGGTCGTGGATCTGTCCGGGGCGCGGGCCGCCGAGGTCGACGACGTCACGATGGGCGCGCTGCTGCAGGAGCTCACCGCGACCTCCACCGACGTGCTCACGCCACAGCTGAGTGAGCTGATCCACCGGTTCAGCGGCCAATTGCGTTCCTTCACACCGTTGTTCGAGGCCGTCATCGCGCTGAGCACCGCGGTCGCCGACACCCAGCGCTATCGCACGGACTATCTGCTCGACCAGTACGCGGCCTTCTTCGCCGGCGTCGGCGACTTCAGCGGGGCCACGTTCCGGCTCGTGAACTCCGTGATGAACATCGAGATCTTCGTCAACGATCGGGCGCGCTACGACGCCACCATCGCCATGGTCACCGAGGGCGCGTTTCCCGCGATCGGGCGGGTCGGTGCGGCCGCCGAGCAGTATCTGACCGGCTACGCCGCCGCGTTGACGCCGGTCGTGGCGGCACTGGCGGCGACGGTGTCCGATCCGCGGCGGTCCCAGGTCGAGATGGACGAATTGATCACACGCCTGAACAGCATGTTCGTACAGACACCGGACGGTCCGGCGCTCACCATGGACCTCACGCTGCGCGCGCTGCCCGGGCTGGCGGTTCCGCTGCTCGGGCAGCAGCGCTACACCGAGCTGGGAGGGGAGCGATGAAAACCCTGTCACTGCGGGCCATCCTGGTCCGGCTGACGCTGTTCACCGCGGTCGTGCTCGCGCTGCTGCTGGTGATCGTCAACGCGATCAGCCGCCCGATCGAGGGCGAGACCGCGAGCTACAGCGCCGAATTCACCGATGCCAGCGGCCTGAAGACGGGCGACGACGTGCGCATGTTCGGCGTCGGCGTGGGCAAGGTGTCGGCCATCGAGCTGCGAGGCGATCGGGCCCGGGTGCGCTTCACGGTGCGCTCGGAGCGGCCCCTCTACGACAGCAGCGTGCCGGCGATCCGCTACCAGACCCTCACCGGCCAGCGCTACGTCGACATCCGCCAGCCCGACGCCCCCGGCCCGCTGCTGCCCGCCGGCGCCACCATCGGCGTCGCCGATACCGTGCCCTCCTTCGATATCACCCAGCTGTTCAACGGATTACAACCGGTGATCCAGGAGTTCTCCCCCGGCGCGCTCAATCAGTTCACCGAAAGCATGGTCGCGGTCATCGAGGGCAACGGCGCGGGCATCGGCCCGGCCCTGGATTCGATCGAGAAGCTCAGCCGCTACACCACCGACCGGCAGGCGGTGATCTCCACCATCGTGGCGAATCTGCACGCCATCTCCACCCAGATCGGCGGCAAGTCACCGCATCTGGTGACGCTGCTGCGCGGCATCGCCGAGGTGTTCACCGCCTTTCGCGCCAAGCTGGACGGCCTGCTCGATTTCGCCGCGGTCGCACCCACCGCGCTGGGCCCGCTGAACCGCCTGATGGCGACGCTGGGTTTCACCGAATCCGCGAATCCCGATCTCTACACCGACCTGATGCTGCTGTTCCCCGATCCGCAGGCCGCCGCCGACGCCATCGGCAAGCTCCCTGGTCTGCTCCAGGCCCTGAGCAACCTGCTGCCGCCGGCCCAGCCCGGCCAGGTCAGCCTGACCTGCTCCAGGGGCGCCGCCGAGCTCCCCCAGGTGCTTTCGGTCCTGGTCGCCGGTCAGCGGGTGGCGATATGCAACGGATGATCGCGGGCGTGCTGGAGCGCCTGCTGCCGCACACGCCCGATCGGCACGAAGCGGCCAAGAATCGCTGGGAATTCCGGCTCGGCATGCTCGGCGCGGCCTTCGTCGCGCTGCTCCTGCTGGCCACCGCCGTCATCTACGTGCTGCCGCTGGGCAAGACGACCTACACCGCGGAACTCGCCGAGGCGCAATCGATCCGCACCGGCGCGCAGGTGCGAGTGGCCGGCATCACCGTCGGGTCGGTCACCGAGCTGGAGCTGCTGCCGGATCGGGTGCGGATGCGCTTCACCGTCGATCGCGAGGTCTTCCTCGGCGCGGATACCCGCCTCGAGATCCGCATGCTCACCGCCGTCGGCGGGCACTATCTCGCGGTGCTCCCCGCCGGGCAGAAGCCCCTGGGTTCCGCGTTGATCCCGCCCAGCCGGGTGCGTCTGCCCTACAGCCTGGTGCAGACCTTGCAGGACGCCGCCACGCCGGTCGCCGAGGTCGACGGCGAGGTCCTGCGCCGCAATTTCGCCGCCCTGCAGGATTCCCTCGCCGACAGCCCCGACGCGCTGCGCCGGATGGGCACGGCGGCACAGAGTTTCGTGACCATTCTGGAACGGCAGAACCAGGATGTCTCCCGGGCCCTGACCGTGATGGACGAGTACCTGAGCACCATCGACGCCAACAAGTCCCTGCTGGGCACCTTCGTGCGGGAACTCGGCACGGTGATGGTGCTCGGCCTGAACAAGCGCTCGGAGATCGAGGTGGCACTGACCATCGCGGCGCAACTGCTCTCCCGCATCGCGGCGCTGGAGCCGTCCTATCGCGACATCCTGCAACCGATGACGATTAAGCTGCGCGAGCTGCTCCCGCAGCTGCGCGAGCTCAGCGTGCAACTGGACGCGGCGCTGCCGACCTGGCGCGAGCTGCGCGAACGGCTCGTGGCGGCAACCACGTCCGAGGAGGGGCTGGTCATCGATCACTCCATGCTCGCCGTGTGCGTGCCGGTGCCGGGGCGGGGGTGCTGAGATGCTCAAGCGCGTCCTCGCCGCACCCGGCTTCGTCACCGTCGCCGGCGCCCTGCTGCTCGCCGTGGTGACGGTGCTGGCGTATCTGATCGTGGTCGATCCGATGAAGAAAACAATCGCCTACTGCGCGGTGCTGCCCGACGCCGTCGGCCTCTATCCCGGCAATCACGTCACCATGCTGGGCATTCCGGTCGGCACGGTCGACACCATCCGGCCCGACGGCACCGGCGTGCGGGTCGAGTTCCGGCTCGCGGCCGAGCGCGCCCTGCGCGGGGAGGTCACCGCCACCACCGTCGCCGACAACCTGGTCGCCGACCGCGACCTGGCGGTGCTCGGGGATGCCATGTCCGCCGACCGGTGGGATCCGCGCCGCTGCATCAGCAAGACCTTCACCCCGAAGAGCATCAGCCAGACGCTGCAGGGCTTTTCGCGGCTGGCCGATCAACTCAACGGCGCGACCCGGCCCGGCGAGCGCACCCGTGTCCACGACAGCGTGCTCGCCTTCGACAAAGCCACCGCCGGGACCGGTCCCGCCCTCAACACCCTGATCAATGATCTCGCCGAGGCGCTGCGCGCCCCCGACGCCGCGATCGGCCACATCGGCGCGCTGCTCGACTCCTACGCGGGCCTGATCAAGAGCGTCGCGACCAACTGGGATGCCATCACCACCGTGCTGGAAAACGTCGGCACCGGCATCGCGTTCATCAATCAGCTCTGGGGCCGCACCGTGCAGCTGATCGATTCGCTGCTGGTGATCCTGCCCTGGCTCAACGATCTGTCCCGGGAATGGGGGCGGCCCCTGCTCGGGGCGCTCGATGGCGCGTTGCCCGGGCTGCGGCTGCTCTCGGCCAATGTCACGACGCTCCAGCAGATCGTCACGATGATTCCGCCGGTGGTGGAATCGTTCACGCGCATGCTCGATCCGGTCACCGGCAAGCCCCGATTGACCTACGCGCCACCGAAAGTGGCGCTGCCGCCGGAGCAGGCCGGCCAGATCTGCGCGGCCGTCAACGCACTGGCGCCGGGGCGTTGCCGGACCGACGCGGGCCTGGTGCCGCTGCTGCTCGGAACGGCGGGTGCGTGATGAAACGATTCGCCCGCGCCGGGCTCGCCCTCGCCGCCACCGCCGCACTGCTGCTTCCCGGCTGCGGTTTCGACCCCGCGCAGGTCCCGGTGCCCGGCGCGACGGTGTCCGGTCCCACCTATCAGGTGCGGATCGAGCTCGCCAACGCGCTCAATCTGCCCAGCCAGGCGAAGGTCGTCGCCAACGGTGCGCAGGTCGGGAGCCTGCGCGAGGTGCGGGTGCTGGACCCGACCCCGCAGCGGCCCGGACGGGTCGAGGCGGTCGTCGAGATCAGCGCCGCGGTGCGCCTGCCGGTGCACACCACCGTGCGGCTGCGGCAGAACACCGTGCTCGGCGATGTCTTCATCGGACTCAGCACGCCCGCAGCCGGTTTCGACGAGCTCATCCCGCCGGGCGGCACCATCCCGCTGGACCGGACCGAGCCGGCGCTGCAAATCGAAGACCTGCTCGCCGGCATGTCGACCTTCGTCGGCGGCGGCGCGGTGCAGCAGGTCCAGGACATGATCGTCCGGCTGAACCGCGTGCTGCCCGACCGGCCCGCCGATACCGCGCGCATCTTCGACGTGCTCGGCCGGGATGTCACCGATGTCGCGGGCAATCTGGGTTCGGTGGACCGGTTCCTGGACGCCATCGAACGGGATCTGGACGCGGTACTGGGCAATCCCCGCGAATTGAGCGAGTTGCTCAGCGCGCGCGGCGCGGTGGAGATCCCGGCCGGCGCCAAATCGCTGGTGCTGACGCTCGGGGTGATCGGCGCGCTGGGCATCATCGGGCACGCGGTGGAGTGGCTCGGCCCACTGTTGTCGGCCGGTGAGGCGGCCGCGAAAGCTCTTGTCCCCCTGCTGTTCACGAATCGTCCGCTGGATCTGACCGCGCCGTCGAATCTCAACCGCCTGGTCGCGCTGCTCCGGGACACCCTCATTCCGTTCGTGCAGCACGGTCCCAAGGTCACCATCGGGCGCGTCGACTTCGACGGCGCACCGCCGGTGGCCACCGACGAGCAGGTGACGGCGATCATCAACGCCCTGAAGATGATCGGAGTGGTGCGATGAGCTCCGCGGACACGACCCGGCGCATCGGCACCCTGGCTTCGCTGGCCGCGATCGGTGCGATCCTGGTGCTCGGCGCGTCCTACCTCACCTTCGGTGTGGTCAAGGTCGACTGGTTCGCCGAACGCCGGACCGCCACCATGCTGGTGCCCGATTCCGGCGGCCTGCTGCCCCGCTCCAAGGTGCTGCTGTCGGGCATCGAGGTGGGCTCGGTCGGCGCGGTGCGCCATACCGGGGCCGGCATCGAGGTCGTCTTCGATTACGACGCCGCCTATCAACTCCCGGCCGACAGCACGGTGCGCATCGAGGCGCTGTCCGGGCTGGGCGAGCCCTATATCGAGTTCCGCCCCAACCACCCCGGCGGGCCCTACCTCGCCGACGGTGCGCGGGTCGACGCGGCCAGGATTATCGCCCCGGTCTCGATTCCCGAGGTCGCGCGTAGCGCCACCGCGCTGCTGCAACAGCTCGATCCGAAAGCGCTGAGCCGCATCGTCGCGACCTTCAGCACCGGACTGGAGGGCACCGACGCGCTGATCCCGCAGCTGTCCAGGTCCACCGACCTGCTGGCCGCGACACTGCTCAGCCGCACCGATCTGATCCGGCAGATGCTGGTCGACATGCAGGCCCGGGCCGAGCGCATGGCCTGGGGCGGTGGGGAATTGACCGGCGCCGCCGCGGCCTGGGCCGATTTCGGGCCGCGCGTGACCGAGGTCGCCGACGCGATCGCGCGCGTGATCCGGATCGGCGACACCCCGGGCGATTATCTGCTCGACACCCCCGAGACGATCGGACTGGTGCCCCTGCTCGACGAGCTCGCGGTGAAGGTGCACAAGCTCGGCCCCGAGCTGCGCACCCTGCTGCCGGTCCTCGAGCCGCTGTTCGCGTTGCTGCCCGGGCCGATCTCGCGGATCGACCTGGGCAGCCTCATCAGCCAGGCGCTACACGCCACCAGCCCGGACGGGTTGCGGTTGCAGATCGGAATCCGGTAGCGCCCGCAGCAGGGCGCCGCCGATGGCCAGCAGCCACAGCATCATCAGACCCCCCATGGTGGCGGTGGTGCCCCAGCCGTTGGCGGCGTAGAACTCGGCCGGCGTGTTCCCGAAAAACATCGACGGGACGAACAGCACCTGCGCCGCGGCCAGCGCGTACGCCGACCACACCGTCCAGCGCGGCAGCAGCCGGGCCTTGGACACCCCGAAACCGAAGGCGCACAGGAACAACGCGATCAGCAGCTTCGAGATCGAGCCGTACAGGATGTAGGTGCCCGAGACCGTGATGGTCGGATCGATCGGCTCGGGGGCCTCGATCACCGCGCCGACCTCGAGGCCGGTGGAGACGAACGAGACGGTGAGCCACATCAGGCCCGCCGCCGTCGCGAGCCCGCCGGCCCACTCGTATTCGGGCGCACGGTCCCGGACCAGGTACCGGATGCCCGACATGAACACCACGAGCACCGTCAGCCCGGTGAGCCCGAACATGCTGCGGGTGAAGACGTTCCAGTCCGGCGGCGGACCGGAGTACACGAAATAGAGCGGCAGTTCGACCAGGGTGAGCACGGCGGCGATCACGCCCGCCGCCCCGGTGACTCGCCGAATCATGCTGTTGTCCATAGATATTCACTCCAGACGACCGTCGAGCAGTCATTAGTATATGTCTTATACTTTAAGTGTTATACCCTGGACTCCAGCATCCCCGCATCAGACTGGAGAGTGAGATCCATGCCCGGCCTCCCCGACGATCTGGCCCGGTTGTGGCGACAGCGCAAACCCGCCCGGCTCGGCCGGCCCGCAGGTCTCGACGTGGATCAGGTGGTGCGCGTCGCCGTCGATCTGGCCGACCGCGCCGGACTGCCCGGCGCCACCCTCCCCAAAATCGCCGCCGAACTCGGCGTCACCCCCATGTCGCTCTACCGCCATATCGGCTCGAAGGAAGAACTGCTCGTTCTGATGGGCGACCTCGGCTACGGACTGCCCCCGGAACCCCAATCACCCCAGGACGATTGGCGCGCCCAGCTGCACGACTGGGCACACGCCCAGTGGGACGTGCACCGCCGCCGCCCCTGGCTCACCCACCTGCCGATCGCGGGCCCGCCCCGCGGCCCGCACCACACCGCCTGGCTCGACGCCGGCCTGCGCGCCCTGCGCGACACCGCCCTCACCCCCGGCGCGAAACTCGGCACCCTCGCCGTCGTCAGCGGCTATGTCCGCCAAGCCGACCAGCAGGCCCAGCAACTCGCCGCGGGCTGGCTCGCCGACGGCCGGGACCAACCCCGGCACGAACAGCACTACGGCCGTCAGATGGCCGCCCTGATCGACGCCACCGATTTCCCCGATGCCGCCGCGCTGTTCGCCTCGGGCCTCTTCGAATCACCCCCGCCCACCGCCGATCCCACCGGCGACGACTTCCGCTTCGGCCTGAACCTGATCCTCGACGGTGTGGCCGCCTCGATCGCCGGCGGCTAGGCGGCCGGGACCGGGCGGGTCCGATCGGTGGCCAGCAGCACTGCGACAGCGCCCAGCATCGTCCCGGTGACCCAGCGCTGGGCCCGCATCCACAGCGGCCGGCCGGACAGGAACACCGCGACCGACGCGGCGCCCAGCACGATCAGCCCGTTGACGAACAACGCGATGCCGATCTGCACCGAGCCCAGCACCAGGCTCTGCAACCAGACCTGCCCGTGCTCGGGCGTCACGAACTGCGGAATCAGCGCCATGTAGATGATCGCGATCTTGGGATTGAGCAGGTTGGTGACGAGCCCCATGGTGAACAGCCTGCGCGAGGAGTCGGGCGGCAGATCCGAGGTCTCGAACACCGACAGTCCGCCCCGCAACGTCTTCCACGCCAAATACACCAGATACGCGGCGCCGGCCAGCTTCATCGCCAGATACAACCCCGGCACCACCGCGAAGATCGCCGTGATCCCTACCGTGGCCGCCACCAGATACACCAGGAACCCCACCGCCACCCCCGCCAGCGACACCAGCCCCGCCCGCCGCCCCTGCGAGACGGTCCGCGACACCAGATACATCATGTTCGGCCCCGGCGTCAGCACCATCCCGAGTTCGGTCGCGGCAATTCCCAGCAACGCCGTGGTTTCGATCATGCACCCATCCTCGCCCCCACGTCTCGGCCACCGCAATCCGTCCCCCGGCAATCCGGCCCTGATTGTCGGCTACCCGCGCCCCGTCAGCGCTCGCCGTTCTCCTCGACGATCGATTCCTGGTAGATGTCGGCGTAGGTGCGCGAATCCTTGATCAGCTCGTCACAGAAAGCCGCCACGTCCCGCCCGATGATCTCCATGACCCCTTTACCGGCTCCGATTCCTTCTTCGAAGAAGTCGAGAATTCCGGGCAGCAGCGTACCGTCGGTCAACTCGACGGGCCCCACCTTGATGAAGTACTTCTGCATCTCCTCGTAGACGATGCGATAGTCCGGCGGCAGCGCCTTGACCCGCGCCACGTGCGCCCGCCATTCCCGCTTACCCTCGATGAGGTCCCGGATGCCCATTCATCCTCCCAACCGGCTCAGTTTCCGTGCCACGGAGGCGTTCAGCTGCGCGCGCCACTTGTCGCGGTAGCTGCCGGCGCCCTCTTCGCCCGCGACGGCCGCGCAGAAGCCGCGGATGTCCCGGCCCAGCGCCTCCTGCACACCGTGCCCCTCGGCGGCGGTTTCTTCGAGCAGTCCGAGGACGCCGTCGAGAATCGGCATCAGATTGCGTCCGGTGAAGCTGGAGTACGGGGACAGGTGCGCGTTGATCTCCTCCCACGCCGCCCGGTATTCGGCGGGCAGCCCAGCGGCGCGCGCCTCGAAAGCCTGGCACTCCCTGGTGAGATCGCTGCCGGTGACCGTCTCCCAGAAGTTCATCCCGCGCTCTCCTTGAGCTCGTTGATGCGCAGCGAGAGGTATTCCCACTTCGCCCAGAACGCCGCGAGCTCGCGGCGACCGGCGTCGTTCAGCGCGTAGAATTTTCGGGGCGGGCCGACTTCGGACGGTCGTTTGGAAACCTCGACCAGGCCGTTCTTCTCCAGCCGCACCAGGATGGTGTACACCGTCCCCTCGATGACATCCACGAAACCGAGATCGTTGAGCCGCCGGGTGATGGCGTAGCCGTAGGTCTCCTCGGCGTCGATGATCTTCAGGACGCATCCCTCGAGCGTGCCTTTCAGCATCTCCGTCAAATTCTCCGTGACATTCCTCCTGACAACCGGAGCGGCACTACTGAGTACCACCCACTACCCACAGTAGCAGGGCACGGTCGGTACTCGGTATTGCCGAGTACCACTAGTCGGTGTTACGTTATAGCGGTAGTCGGCGACACCGATTAGCTTGCCGAATCACCCTCCCGCGCAGCGCCTTCCACTCGACGCCGCGGCAGATCCCCTACGAAGGACCCTTCGATGACGACATCGCAACCGGCGATCCGAGCGCGCGGGCTCGAAAAGTCCTACCGGGACCTCCAAGTCCTGCGCGGCGTGGATTTCGAGGTCGCCCCGGGCAGCGTCTTCGCGCTGCTCGGCGCCAACGGCGCGGGCAAGACCACGGTCGTGCGCATCCTGTGCACGCTCCTGCGAGCCGACGCGGGAACCGCGAGCGTCAACGGGTTCGACGTCGCCGCCGAACCGGCCGCGGTGCGCGAATCCCTCAGCCTCACCGGGCAATTCGCCGCCGTCGACGAAATCCTCAGCGGGCGTGAGAATCTCGTGCTGATCGCCAACCTGCGACGAGTCGAGGCCCCGGGCGCGGTCGCCGACGAACTGCTCGAGCGCTTCGCCCTCACCGACGCCGGCGCCCGCCGGGTGGCAACCTACTCCGGCGGCATGCGCCGGCGCCTCGACATCGCCATGAGCCTCATCGGAAACCCGCCGGTCATCTTCCTCGACGAGCCCACGACCGGCCTCGACCCGCAGGCCCGCCTGGAAGTGTGGCAGGCCGTGCGAGATCTCACCGCGCGCGGCGCGACCGTCCTGCTCACCACGCAGTATCTGGACGAGGCCGAACAACTCGCCGACCGCATCGCGATCCTGCACCACGGCCGAATCATCGTGAACGGCACCCTCGCCGAACTCCAGGCGCTGCTGCCGCCCGCCAAGGTCGAGTACGTCGAGAAGCGCCCCACCCTCGAGGAAGTATTCCTCGCCCTCGTCGGCGACGAGAACGTCCCGGCACCGACCAGCAAGGACCCACGATGACCACACGATTCCTCGGTGACACCCGCTATCTGCTGGGCCGGTCACTCCGGCACATCGTGCGCAGCCCCGACACCATCATCACCACCACGATCATGCCGATCGCGTTCCTGCTGCTGTTCGTCTACGTGTTCGGCGGCGCGATCGAGACCGGAACGGACTCGTATGTGACCTATCTGCTGCCTGGCGTGCTGCTGATCACGATCGCCTCGGGCATCACCTACACCGCTTTCCGGCTGTTCCTGGACATGAAGAACGGCATCGTCGAGCGATTCCAATCCATGCCGGTCGCGCGCTCGTCGATCCTGTGGGCACACGTGCTCACCTCCCTGGTGGCGAACGCGATCTCGCTCGCGGTCGTGGTGCTCGTGGCCCTGCTGATGGGCTTTCGCTCCGGTGCGGGCCTGCTCGCCTGGCTCGCGGTCGGCGGCATCCTGTTGCTGATCACGCTGGCGCTGACCTGGCTCGCCGTCATCCCCGGCCTGACCGCCAAATCCCCAGACGGAGCGAGCGGTTTCTCCTACCCGCTGATCTTCCTCCCGTTCGTCAGCTCGGCCTTCGTGCCCACCGATTCGATGCCCGGACCGGTGCGCGCGTTCGCCGAACACCAGCCGACGACCTCCATCGTCAACGCCATTCGCGATCTGTTCGCCCAGGATCCGGTCGGCGGCGAGATCTGGATCGCCCTGGGCTGGTGCGCCGGAATCCTCGTGGTCTCCTACGCCTGCGCCATGCGCATCTATCGGCGCAAGGTGTCCTGAGCCGCCGCCCGGGTCAGCGCTTGCGGGCGACTCCGCAGAAGGCCGCCGCCGAGCGGATCCGCTCCGGTTCCACCGGCTCGAACGGTCGCCAGGCGGGCACCTGGACGAAACCGGGTTCGATCAGGGACCAGCCGTCGAACAGGGCCGCCAGTTCTTGCCGGGATCTCGGCTCGTAGGGCGCCGCGCCGGTCCCGGCATAGAAACCGCACATGCGCACGAAGGCCGGGTGCACGGCGGCGCCGTCCCAGGCGGCGAAGTAGCTGCCCTCGGGGACCGCGTCGCGCAGCGTGGCGACGATGCGCCGGGCTTCGCCGGAGGTCTTCGCGTATCCGGCGGTGCACATGCTCAGCACCGCGATCGGCTCCCCGAAATCGAGGATCCGCCGCGACTCGGCGAGAATCCGTTCCGGGTCGTGGATATCGGCGTCGACGTGACCGACGACCCCGTCCGGGGTGGTGCTCGTCATCAGGGCGCGGGCGTGGGTCAGGACCAGCGGATCGTTGTCCACGTACACGATCCGCGCGGACGCATCGATTTTCTGGGCGATCTCGTGCACGTTGCACGGCCCCGGCAGGCCACAGCCCAGATCCAGGAATTGCCGAATCCCTTTCTCGGCCAATACCCGCACCGCGCGGGCGGCGAACTCGCGCCCGTCCTGGGCCATGCGGCCGATGCCGGGAAATCGCACCCTGCATTCGCGACCGACCAGGGAGTCGACTTGGTAATAGTCCTTGCCGCCCGCCCAGAAATTCCAGATCCGGGCGGCGTGCGGGAGGTCGGTGCGGATCAGCGTGCCACCTTCGGGATCACCCATCGGGCAACTCCTTCCGCGCACATGCCGAACACGTCGATCGGGCCATCTACTCCACGGTAGGAAGCGACCGCTGCGTGTTCAATCGCTTGCGCGGATTGGCCGAAACCGGTGTGCCCAGCGACGTTTATCGGACAGATCACGCGGGCCGACCCAGGACGCGAGACCGCACCTCGGTCGCCCACTGGACGTATTCGACCGTCACCCCGTCGGGGTGACGGAGATAGGCGAACCGTCCGGTGGCGCTGGTGTGCGGACCGTCGATCAGCTCCGCGCCCGCCTCGGCGAGTTCGGTGATCAGCTCGCCGAGGTCGTCGACAATCACCGGACCGACCGTCGCGCGGTAGCGATCGGTGTGCTCCGGCGGGCCCGCGATCAGCAGGAAATCGCCGACCGCCGCGAGTTCCGCCCGCTCGAAAGCGAATCGCAGATCCGCCGCGCGGCCCACGATTCGCTCGTACAGCGGCAGGGAGTGGTCGAGGTCGGTGACGAACAGTCGGGCGTAGGTCTTCACGATCCGCATACCGGGGGACGCTACGGTGGATCCGCCGACGACAGCAGTACGCACTTGAAGGTGAGCGCCGATGCCCAGCGAGGAAGAACTGGCCCGCGATATCGCGCGGCGGGTGTTCGCCGTCGTCTCCACCCGGTGGGGGCTGCGCGTCCTGGAGGAGATCCAGCCCGGCCCCCGCCGCTTCCGCGAACTGCATCGTGCGCTCGACGGCATCAGCTACAAAATGCTCACCCAGACGCTGCGCGCCCTCGAAACCCACGGTTTGCTCGCCCGGTACGACCACGGCACCGCCAATCCCCGGGTCGACTACACCCTCACCGAGGCCGGAACTCGGCTCCTGACAACCGTTTACGGCCTGTGCGACTGGTCGCGGGCGCATCTGGACGGCCTGCTCGACGCGCCCGCGCATCGCGCCGGCTGAGGTTTCGCGGGCCCGGAACCGTTTCCTTATCGCGGCGTGTCCGGACGGATAGAATTCAATCGGCTCGACATGCGCCACCGTGATTGTCGCCCAAGGGGATCCGCGTCATGGATTTGATCACCGAACCGACCCAGGAAACGCTGTGGCGGACCTTGCACACGGTGAGCGAGTGGGTGAAATTCGCGGACGCCAAGGCGGGCGCGACATTAGCGCTCTCGGGCGCGATGCTCGCCCTGCTGTCCGGTCGATTACGCGAAGTTCCCGAGCCACCCACCGCGAGTCTGATCATGCTGTACGTCTCGGTGGCGCTGGCCGGTGTCAGCGCGCTGCTGGCCGTGTGGACGGTGCTGCCCCGAACGAGGCGCCTCGGGGCGAACTCCCTCATCCACTACGGCACGATCGCGCGATTCGCCTCCGCCGAGCACTATCGCACCGCGATGCTCGCCGCGCTCGCCGATCCGGCCGCCTTCGACGCCGCGCTCGCCCACCATGTCTGGACGATCGCCCGCGCGGCGACACGCAAGTACGTGCTCGTCACCTGGGCGATCCGTTTCCTGGCCGCGGCCCTGGTGGTGGGCGTGGCCACCGTGGTGTAGCGCGTCAGCCGTTGGCGGCGGCGTAGGCCGAGGCCAGCTCGGCCGGGATGCGCCCGCGGCTGGAGACCTCGTGGCCCTGCTCGCGCGCCCAGGCCCGGATGGCCGCGGTCTGCTCGCGGTCCACCACCGAGCGCTTCTCGGTGCTCTTGGCGCGACCCGAGCGACCGACCTTGCGCGCGTGCGGCACCCACTGCTCGAACAGCGCCCGCAGCTGCTTGGCGTTGAGCGTGGAAAGGTCCATCTCATAGGCGACGCCATCTACAGCGAACGACACCGTCTCCTCCGCGGGAGATGTGCCGTCGAAGTCATCGACCAGTGTCACAACAACCTTGCGCGCCATGCTGAACTGCCCTTCGAGTCGCCAGAACCTGTTGGACGCAAACGTTAGCGGAACACCATAACCGCGCAGATAGGCAGGGGACCCGAAAGCGAGTTCCGCCGCCATTCCCGCCACCGGCGCGGTTCCGCGATATGGTGCCGGCACGGGCTCGCGCAAGCATGGGGGACGAGTGGATACGGCCGAGCGTTACGAGTTATTCGCCGAATTCGAAGTGCGCGGGCACTCCCCCTCCTCGGCGGCATGGAGTCGCGGAATCGCGTCCGACCCCGCGATACTCGCCCTGATCGATCAGCTTCCGGCCGGCAAACGCCGGCCGAATCACGTGCTGGCCGCCGCACGGTTTCTCGGGGCCGAACCGGGCCCGTACCCGAGGTTCCGGGACTGGCTGCTGGCACACTGGGACCGCGTGGCCGAGGTGGCGCTGGCCCGATTCACCCAGACCAACGAGCCCGGCCGCACGGCCACCCTGCTTCCCCTGCTGGCGCGGTTGCCGGGGCCGTTGGCGCTGATCGAGGTGGGCGCCTCGGCCGGGCTCTGCCTCTACCCCGATCGGTACAGCTACCGCTACGACGACACGGTGACCCTCGACCCCGCCGCCGGGGCGTCGCCGGTGCTACTCCCCTGCGCGACCACCGGCAATCCGCCGCTCCCCGCCGAACTCCCGATTGTCGTCTCGCGCACGGGTATCGACGTGAACCCGCTCGACGTCGCCGCGCCCGACGATATGGCGTGGCTCGAAGCGCTGGTCTGGCCGGAACAGCGGCATCGCCTCCGGCGGTTGCGGGCCGCGGCCGAGATCGTCCGCGCGGATCCGCCGGCCATGATCACCGGCGACCTGCTCGACACCGTGGCCGCGGCGGTGGCCGCGGCGCCCGCGGAGGCCACCGTCGTGGTGTTCGGCAGCGCTGTCCTCACCTACCTCGATCCCGCGTCACGTCGGGCCTTCGAAACCCTGGTGCACGCGCTGCCCTGCCGGTGGATCGCCAATGAGGGTGCGGGCGTGCTCGATTCCGTCGCGGCGCGACTCCCCTACCCGCCGCACACCACCCGCGACAGGTTCGTGCTCAGCCTGGACGGCCGCCCCGTCGCCTACGCCGGGCCACACGGCCAATCCCTCGACTGGCTCGCGGACACCGCCGTCGTGCGCGAAGATCACTGAGATGCCCGTCGATCCGCACCTGCTCGCCGCATTCACGCTGACCACCGTCATCGCCCTCGTCACGCCGGGCCCGGACATGCTGTTCGTGCTCGGCTGCGGCATGCGGGGCGGACCCCGCGCCGGGCTGCTGGCCACCCTTGGCGTCGTCACCGGCGACGCGCTGTACATCGCCGCGGCGGCCGCCGGACTCGCCGTCCTGCTGACCACCTTCCCGGTCGTGTTCACGGTACTGCGCCTGGCTGGAGCGGCCTATCTGGTGTATCTCGGCATCCGAATGATTTACCAGCGCAAGTACTCCCGGCTCGACGAACCCGCCGTCGGCATATCCGGCCGACGGGCGTTCTGGAACGGCGTGGTCTCCTCGGCGGCCAACCCGCAGACGTTCACGTTCATGGTGGCGTTGCTGCCCCAGTTCATCGATCCCGCCGCGGGCCCGGTGTGGGCGCAATTCGCCGTTCTCGGCGCCGTCCTGATCATCCTGGAGTTCCTCGCCGACGGCACGGTCGGCGTCCTGGCCGGCCGCATCGGCGCCTGGCTGCGCGAACATCAGGCGCTGCGCCGCAAGATCGACACCGCCACCGGCGGCCTGTTCATCGGCCTCGGCGTCCGCCTGGCGACCGAACGATGACGGCGATCGAGATCCCTGCCGCCTTCGCGAACGCGGCCACACGCGCAGGATCCCAGGGGCGGGACTGGATCGCGGCGCTCCCCGGCCTCGTCGACGAACTGCTGCACCGCTGGTCTTGCGCACCGGACGGGCCGGTGCTGCACGGCCAGGTCGGCATCGTGGTGCCGGTCCGCCGCGACGACCTGCCGCCCGCCGTTCTCAAAGTGTCGTTCCCGCACCCCCGCAACCGCCACGAACCCGACGCGTACGCCGCGTGGCAGGGCCGCGGCGCGACCCATCTCTTCGCCAGGGCCGACGACCATTACGCAATGCTGCTGGAGCGAGCGTCGCACCGCACGCTCGCCACGATCTCCGACCCGGAGGAAGCCCTCACGATCCAAGGCCGCCTGTCCCACCGGCTCTCCATCGCCGCACCTCCGGACCTGCCCCGACTGTCCGACCGAAACGAACGATGGGCCGACAGAATCCGCTCCACCGCAGCCGCTTTCGATCACCCACTGCCGCAGCGAGTCATCCACGCCGCGCTGGCCACCGTGCGCGACCTCGGCCCCGGGCAACCCGCCATGCTCGTGCACGGCGACCTGCACGACGCCAACATTCTCGCCTCCGATCGAGAACCCTGGCTCGCGATCGACCCGAAAACCTACGTCGGCGACCCCGCCCACGAAGCCCTCAACATCCTCCGCAGCCCCCGCTTCGCCCCCCCTGCTCCGCTCCCCGTCCCTCCGCCCCACCCTCCACCGCCTCCTCGACATCTATTGCGAAGCAGCCCGACTCGACCCCACCACACCCGCCGCTGGCTCCAATTCCACGCAGTCCGCGAAGCCCTCTGGGGCCGCCGCCACAACGACCCCACCTGGCTGATCCGAGCCACCGACAATCTCGCCGAAGCACTGACGTGATTCGGACCGACCGAGGCCGGTTACGCGAGAATGCGCTCGGCCAGCGAGACGATGATTCCCTCGGGGCCGCGGATGTAGGCCATCCGCCACACCCCCTCGTATTCACCGATGCCGCCCACCAGGCCGTAACCAGCCGCCGCCGCGCGGTCCACGGCGGCCCGTAGATCCGTCACCTCGAAAGCGACGTTGCGCAAGCCCAACTCGTTGGCCGGGGCGGCGGGCGAGCCCGGAAGATGCTCCGGGCGCCGGAAACTCGACAATTCCAGGGTCGTCCCGCCACCCGGCACCCGCAGCATGACGATCTCGGTGGCGGCACCGGTCATCCCGATCACAGTGTCGAGAAACTCCCCCTCGACGACCATCTTCTGATCGGCCTCCAACCCGAGTCCGACGAAGAACGCCGTGACGGTGTCGAGATCGGCGACGGTGATGCCGACGTGGTCGAAACGCTGCGCGAAGCCCATCGATGACCTTTCTCGGGACGATGCCGTGCCCACCGTAATCGGCCCGGTGCAGGATGGAGTCGTGGTCCGTGAATCCGCTCCTCCATTCGAGGGACGCGCGCTGGTCGATTGTCCCGAAAACCGCTCTGCGCGCCGCCGTAGAGTTGCCTCGTGTCCGTGAATATCGACCTCTCGATCCATATCGAGCAACTGTCCTCCCCCGACGAGGCCGACGCCGTGGAAGTCGCCGTGCAGGAGGTACTGAAGGAGCACCGGATCGACTCCTGGATGTATGTCGGCGTCTTCCACAATCCGCCCTGGGTCAAGGTGTCCAGCGAGCACGGGCCGATCATCGTCCGGGGATTCGGCGAGTGGAGCACAACCTTCGAGCGCGACATCACCGCGGCCATTCGCGGCGTCGCACCCGAGGCGCACATCGATCTGGAGTGGGGCTACCCCGACGAACGCTGAGCCGAGTTGCGGGTGACCCCCGGCAGCGCTAGTCTCAGTGAACACTTGTGCACTCAATTCCGGCACCGCCCGCTTCCCGACCCCACGACCGGCCGCCCGGCGGCTATTGTTGCCCCGCGGCCGGAAACCCGTCGTGGCCTGCCCGGAACCAGCGGGGCACGCCCGAATTCGGGCACCGCGGCCGCCGACGACGTCGGAAGCCGGAAAGGGAGGGCAGAGCATGCTGCGGAGCAATGATCCGCTGACGGCCGCCCCGTGGGGGTCACGCCTGCTCGGCCGGGAGGACGAAGCGGCCGGCACCCGGCGACTGCGCATCCAGGTGCTGCTGACGGTGCCCATCGTGCTGGCCAACCTGGCCGGTGTCGTCGTGTCGATCACCCTGGTCGGGTTCGTGCTCCCGGGCCCGTCGGTGTTCACCGAGAAACTCGTCCTCGTCGACGCCGTCGCCGCGCCGGTGTACGCGGCGGTCGCGGTGCTGATCGGAGTCTGGTGGGGCACGGCGCGCGGTCTGGCCGCGCTCGGCTGGGCACTCGACCCGGACGCGGTACCGACCGAACAGCAGCAGGCGGCGGCCGCGTCGGTGCCCCGGCGGCTGGTGCGCATGCAGGCGGTGCTGTGGTGCGGCGGCGTGGTGGTGCTCACCCTGCTGTCCGGCCTCGCCGACCCCGGGCTGATCCCGAAGGTCGCGTTCGGCATCACCTTCAGCGCGGTGGTGGTGTGCGCGAGCACCTATCTGATCATCGAATTCGCGTTGCGGCCGGTGACCTCGCGGGTGCTGTCCACGCGCGCCGCCCGCTCCCCCAGGGGCATCGGCATCTTCGGCCGATCGCTGCTGATGTGGCTGGTCGGCTCGGGTCTGCCCGTCGCCGGGCTGATGGTGCTGGCCGTGCTCGCCCTGGCGACCGACGACGTGAGCACCGCGCGATTGGCGGTGTGCGTGCTGTCGCTGGGCGGGGCCGCGCTGCTGATCGGCCTGCTGCTGATGACCCAGACGCTGGCGGCGACGGTCGCGCCGATCAACGGCGTGCGCCGAGCCATGCGCGAAGTCGAGAAGGGTGAACTCGACCTGGAACTCGCCGTCTACGACGGCACCGAACTGGGCGAATTGCAGAGCGGCTTCAACAACATGGTCGGCGGATTGCGGGAACGCGAGGAGATCCGGGATCTGTTCGGCAGGCACGTCGGACGCGAGGTCGCCAACGCCGCGCTGACCGGCAACGCCCGGCTCGGGGGCGTCGAAGTCGAGGCGGCGGCGCTGTTCATCGACATCGTCGGTTCCACCGGCATGGCCGCGTCCCTGCCCGCACCCGACATGGTCGCGATTCTCAATCGCTTCTTCGGCGTGGTGGTCGACGAGGTGGAACGCCACGGCGGCCTGCTCAACAAATTCGAGGGTGACGCCGCGCTCGCCGTCTTCGGCACGCCCACACCGCTGCCCGACGCGGCGGGCGCCGCCCTGGCCTGCGGCCGCGCCATCCGCGCCCGGCTCGACACCGACGCCACCGATTTCGTGGCGGCCATCGGCATCGCCGAGGGGCGGGTCGTCGCGGGCAATGTCGGCGCCCGGCAGCGCTACGAGTTCACGGTGATCGGCGACGCGGTCAACGAGGCGGCCCGCTTGTGTGAACTGGCGAAACAGGATTCCCTCCTGCTCACCTCGGACAAAACGGTCGCCGCCGCCGATCCCGCCGAGGCCGCGCACTGGCGGCTCGGGGAATCGGTGGAGTTGCGGGGCCGGCCGACCCCGACCCGCCTCGCCCGGCCGGCCGGAAATGCCTGACAGGCTTCGACACTCCGGTCTTACGGCGTACTGATGTCCGGCCGCTGGCCGCCGGTTGGATGCTGCCCATGAACCGAATCCACTGCCGACCCGTCGGCCGGCTCGGCTTCCTGGCATTGGCACTGACGCCGATGACTGTCTCCGTTCAGGCCACGGCGGCCGGAGGCATGGTGCTCACCAATGCGGACTCCGCCAGGTCCGTCGTCGCGGAGGTCGGCCACGACATCGAGGTCCGCCTCACCAGCTACCGCGAAAACGGAGTCACCTACACCTGGCACCTCCCCACCTCCAGCTCACCTGCCCTACCTCGCGTCTCCGGCAGCCTGACCCCCACCGGCCACACCGAAGCCGTCTTCCACACCGACGATCTCGGCGACTCCGTCATCACCGCCGAACGCACCTGCCACCCCGACCCCAACCGCAAATGCCCCGCCACCGTGCGGCCCTGGAAAGCCGCGATCCGCGTGAAGTAACCACCCAGCCTGCAATCGGGCTGATCGATCCCCCACGTCCTGGGAATCGATCAGCCCGATTCCTGTTTCAGGCGCGCCACCGCATTCATCCTGGCGAGTAGCATGAGGTGACGCGATTCTGGAGGGGGCATCCATGTCGGAGAACGATCAGCCGGTGCAGGAGAACGATCCGCGAGCCCGGTGGCGGCACCTGCCGCCCGAGCCGGTCCGGTATGTCGAGGAGACACATCTCGACGGGGAGTCGTCGAGTTATACGGTGCCCGCTGTCGACCCTGGACAGGACTTCGTTCGCCTCTACGGCGGATAGCCCGTCGCGCGAATACGTTCGGAGTCGGTTCAAAGCCTCTGCCGCCGAGGATCTGTAGCGGGCGAGGTGGGCGAGGTGGGCGAAGGGGCCGCGTTCGTGCGGCGCAGGTGCCACGATGGTCGATCGTGACCAGCTATGTTCTCGCGATCGATCTCGGAAAGACCGGCTGCCGAGCTTCTCTGCGGGCCGAGGGGCGGCAGATCCGGTACGCCGAAGGGGTGGGGGCTCCCGGCCTGGCCGCCGCGGGCGGTGTCGACGCGGCGCGGCACGCCATCGGGACGGTGCTCGAAACAATCGATCCGCCAGACGGTTTCGCGCTCTTCGTCGGCGCGGCAGGGGCGGCGTCCGCTCCGGAGGCGGCCGCACAGCTCGCCCGGCAGCTGGCCGAGCACGCCGGGGCGAGCACCACGGCGGTCACCTCCGATGCCGTGACCGCCCATGCGGGGGCGCTCGGCGGATCCCCCGGCGTCGTCCTCGCGGCGGGCACCGGGACTGTCGCGACCGCCGTCGACGACGCGGGGCGCTTCACCCGGGTCGACGGCTGGGGTCCGCTGCTCGGCGACGAGGGCAGCGGTGGGTGGATCGGACTGGAAGGGTTGCGGGCCGCGCTGCGCGCCCACGACGGCCGGGGACCGCACACGGCGCTGGTCGCCGCCGTCGGCGAATGCTATGCGATCACACCCGGCGAGTTGCCGAGCTTCCTTGGGCAGCAGGAGAATCCGGCGCTGACGGCAGCGCGGTTCGCACCCGCCGTGGCCGCGGCCGCCACCGACGACGACACAGCGGCCGCCATCATGACCGCCGCGGGCCGGGCACTGGGCCGTTCGGTGCTGGCCGCGATCGAACGGTCCGGCCTGCGCCCACCGGTCCCGTACGCGCTCACCGGCGGACTCGGCAATCTCGGCCCGGCCCTGCTGCACCCGCTCGATCGGCTGATCGACGGTGCCGTCGACCGCCGCACTCCCCTCGGCCAGCCGATCGACGGCGCCGCCCTGCTGGCCGAGGCCACGGCAACCGCATTGGAGTCCTTGATCATTCGAATCCGCTGACAAATATTGACAGCGAGGGTGTGACCACTGACACTTACTTGCAATCGATCCACTGCGCCACCGGGGAGCTGCGATGAACGCACTCAATCTCGCCGTCATCGTCGTCTACCTCGTCACCGTGGCGTGGATCGGTCTGCGGCTGTCGGGCAAGCAGAAATCCAGCACCGACTATTTCGTCGGCGAGGGCCGAATGCTGTGGTGGACGGTGTGTTTCTCGGTCGTGGCGACCGAAACCAGTGTGCTCACGGTGATCTCGATTCCGGGCGGCGCGTACACCGATCAGGGCTTCGGCAATGTCGAACTGGCGATCGGCTACATCATCGGCCGCACGGTCGTCGCGGCCGTGCTGATCCCGCTGTACAAACGCGGCGGTTTCGTCAGCGCCTACCAGTACCTGGAACTGCGCTTCGGCCGTTATCTCCAGGGCGTCGCCTCGGTGACCTTCGTCTTCACCCGGCTGCTCGCCGAGGGCGTGCGGCTGTTCGCCTCGGCGATCCCGATCAAGTTGCTGCTCAGCGAGTTCGGGGTGACCATCGGCTACGACGTCATCATCATCGCTCTGACCTTGGTGACGGTGGTCTACACCTACCTGGGCGGCATCAAGGCGGTGATCTGGACCGACGCGCTCCAGATGGGCCTCTACCTGCTCGGCGCGATCATCGCGATCTGCGTGCTCACCGGCCACGTCGGCGCGGACGGCTACGCGGATGCGCTGCACGCGGGCAAGTTCCGCGTCTTCGACACCGACTTCGACCTGGCGCACATCCTGACCAGCAGCTTCGCCCTGCCGACCGCGATCCTGGGCGGCGCCATCTTCGCCATGGCCTCGCACGGTTCGGACCAGTTGATCGTGCAGCGCATCCTGGCGACGCGGTCGCTGCGCGACAGTCAGAAGGCGATGATCGCCTCCGGCGTCTTCGTGGCCGTGCAGTTCGCGGCGTTCTCCCTGGTCGGCGCGCTGCTGTGGTCCTACAACGACGGCAAGACACCCAAGGAGCTCGGGCTCTCCAGCGCGGACAGCCTCTACCCCGAGTTCATTCTGCACGGGCTGCCGGTGGTGATCTCCGGGCTGCTGGTCGCGGGCATCCTCGGCGCGGCCATGGGTTCGCTGTCCTCGGCGCTCAACTCGATGGCGAATTCGACTGTCGCGGACATCATTCGCAGTTTCAGCCGCGCGACGCTGTCCGACGAGACGATGCTGCGCCTGGCGCGGATCATGACGCTGGTGTGGGCGGTGCTGATGGCGTTGTGCGCCATGGGTTTCAGCGCGACGACCGGCAACGTGTACCTCACGGCGCTGACCATCGCCGGCTACACCTACGGCGCGCTGCTCGGTGCGTTCCTGCTCGGCCGGCTCGTCAAGCGCGCCAATCAGTTCGACGCGATCGTCGCCTTCGTGGTCACGGTGATCGTGATGACGTTCGTGGTGCGCGTGATCAAAATCGATGTCATGGTCGCGGGCACGGTGACCGAAAAGGGCATCGCCGCTCAGTGGCTGGTGCCGATCGGGGTCGTCGTCACCCTGGTCGTCGGCGGGATCACCTCTCGTTTTCATCCCGCTCCCGCTCCGGTCGAGCCCGACGAGGCGCGGGCGGTGGCCTGATGCGCGTCTTGGGCCTGATGTCGGGCACCTCGCACGACGCGATCGATGCGGTCGGCGCGGAGATCGACCTGCGGGATGACACGCTGGAGGTGAATATCGCCGGGCTGCTCAGCCGCCCGTATTCCCCCGGGCTGTGCGCGGAGCTGATCGCCGCGCTGCCGCCGGGTTCGGTCGACATGGCCACGGTGTGCCGCCTCGACACCGCGATCGGCCAGGAATTCGCGGCGGTCGCGGCAGCGGCGAACGCCGAATTCTTCGACGGCGCCGCCGATCTCGTCGCCTCACACGGGCAGACGGTGTACCACTGGGTCGCGCAGGGCGGCACGCACGGCACACTGCAACTCGGACAGCCCGCCTGGATCGCCGAGCGAACGGGCTTGCCCGTCGTCAGCGATTTCCGGGCTCGCGATATCGCGGCAGGCGGCCAGGGCGCCCCGCTGGTCGGGCTGTTCGACGTGCTGTGGCTGGCGGGACGCCCGGGCCGTGCGGCAGCGCTGAACATCGGCGGAATCGCGAACGTGACCGTCACCGGGGACGTTCCGGCGGCCTTCGACACCGGGCCCGGTAACGCGCTCATCGACGCCGCGGTGGCCCTCGTCACCGGCGACCGGGAGCACTTCGATCGCGCGGGCGCTCGCGCCGCACGCGGCAGAATAGACCAGAACCTGCTGAAACAGCTTCTCGCGGAACCCTATTACGTCGAAACGCCGCCCAAATCGACCGGCAAGGAACTGTTCAACCGCGCCTACCTCGAGCGCGTGTTGCGCGGCCGGACGCTCGCGCCCGGCGATATCGTCGCCACTGTGACCGCCCTGACCGCACACACCATCGCCGACGCCCTCGACCCGTACGCGCCCACCGAGGTCATCGCCTCGGGCGGCGGCACCCGCAACCCGGCCCTGCTGGCGACGCTGCGCGCGCGGCTGGGTTCGGCCCGGCTGTGCACCTCCGACGATCTCGGCCTGCCCTCGGCCGCCAAGGAGGCCACCGCCTTCGCCGTGCTGGGTTACCTCACCGTGCACGGTCACACCGGAACGGTCGCCGCCTGCACCGGCGCGACCCACGCCAGCGTGCTCGGCTCGGTCACCCCCGGGGCCAACGGGTTCCCTTGCCGCACCGCGCGAAAGCCGCCGCGCCGACTAACGGTAGAGTGCCGTGGCCCCCGCTGACGACGTCCGGACGCGGCTGCTCGCGGCGATGCCGGGGCTCACCCCCAGCGGGCTCAAGGTCGCGCGCGTGATCCAGGACGATCCGGCCGCCGTCGCCCAGCTGACGGTGAACCAGCTCGCGGAGCGGTCGGCCACCAGCACCTCCGCGGTGGTGCGCCTGGCCAAGACGCTCGGCTACGACGGCTATCCTCAGCTGCGTCTCGCACTCGCCGCCGCCGGAACCGACAGCGGGACACCGGTGTTCGCCACCGACATCGACGCCGACGACGCGCTGTCGAAGGTGCTGCACAAGCTGACCGCGTTCGAGACCGAGGGGATGCTGGCCACCGCCGAGCTCGCCGACCCCGCGACCATGGAGGCCGTCGTCGACGCCCTGGTCGGCGCGCGGCGCGTGCAGCTCATCGGCATCGGGGCGTCCGGGCTCGTGGCCATGGACATGGCGCAGAAGCTCACGCGCATCGGCATGTGGTGCGGCGCCTGCACGTCCGAGGACGACGCGCTGGTGCAGGCCAGCCTGCTCGCGGCCGGCGATGTGCTGCTCGCCTTCTCCCACTCCGGGGAGACCGCCGGAATCGTCGACGCGGTCGAGCGGGCGGGGCGCACCCGCGCGACGACGGTCGCCGTGACGGCCGGCACCCAATCCAAACTCGCTCGCGCGGCGCGCCATACCGTGCTCGTGGCCGGCCGGGAAGACGGCTTCCGTTCCGCGGCGCTGGCGAGCCGGATGAGTCAGCTCCTGATCGTCGACACCCTCTATGTCGGTGTCCTGCAACGCACTCCGAGCGCACACGACGCGCTGCGCCGGACCTACGACGCGGTCGCCGACCGCCGGAAGAAGGAGGTTCGGTGAACCGTCCCCGCCGGATCGCGGCACTGGCCACCGAACTCGCCAATCCGCGCACCGCCGCGCTCGATTCGATGCCGGTCGAGGAGGTGCTGCGCGTCATGAACGCCGAGGACGCGCGCGTGGCTTCGGCTGTGGCGCAGGCGATCCCAGCGATCACCCGCGCGGTCGAACGCATCGTCGCGGCGCGCGAACGCGGTGGACGGTTGATCTACGCCGGGGCCGGCACCAGCGGCAGGCTGGGCGTTCTCGACGCGGTGGAATGCCCGCCGACGTTCGGCACCGATCCCGGTGCGGTGCTCGGCATCATCGCCGGTGGTCCGCGCGCGTTCACCCAGGCGGTCGAAGGCGCGGAGGACGATCCGGCCCGGGCCGAGCAGGACTTGGCCGCGGTGACACTCTCCGCCGCCGACGCCGTGGTGGGTCTGGCGGCGAGCGGTCGCACCCCCTATGTCCTCGGGGCGCTGCGCTACGGGCGCGCGGTCGGCGCGACCACGATCGCGCTCTCGTGCAACCTCGACGCCGAGTCCAGCGCGCTCGCCGACGTGGCCATCGAGATCGACACCGGCCCGGAGGTGCTCACCGGTTCCACCCGGCTCAAGGCCGGTACCGCGCAGAAGATGGTCTGCAACATGCTCTCGACCGCGAGCATGGTCCGCGACGGCCGGGTCTACGGCAACCTCATGGTCGACGTGCGCCCGACCAACGCCAAGCTCGTCGACCGCGCCCGCCGCATCGTCGCCGAGGCCACCGGCGTCGACCTGCCGGCCGCCGCCGCGCTGCTCGACGCCGCCGCCGGACATCCGAAAACGGCGATCGTCATGCAGCTGGCCGGGGTCGACGCGGCGACGGCCCGCACGCTGCTCACCCGATCGAACGGATTCGTGCGCGCGGCCGTGGGCGACTAGCGGGCCGAGCCGGCGCTTTTGCGCTGATTGGCGAGGAAGCGAGCCTTCTTCTCCCGATTCCCGCAGGTGTTCATCTCACACCAGCGGCGGGTGCGACTGCGACTGGTGTCGAAGAAGGCGGCTCGGCAGGTCGGCGAGGCGCACAGCGCCATCCGGCCGTCGCGTTCGCCCGAGACGATGCTGATCGCGTCGGCGGCGATCACGCCGAGCGCGTCTTCCAGATCGGACGCTCCGAGCCGCCATTCCCGCTTGCCCGCGGCGGTGAGAGCCGCCGTTGCCCGGCCTCGCGCGCTGTGTTCGTTGATGATCCGGACGGCGGACCGGGGCAGTGGATCCTGGACCGCGACTGCCGTCGCGGCGGCGTGCACGGCTTCTCGCAGCCGGCGCGCGAGTTCGAGCTGGTCGGGCGTGCAGGACGCCACCGCCAAGCCGTTGACCGCCAGCCAATCCAGGAGTCGCCGCGGCGTGGGAATGCGCTCCACCGGCTCGCCGCGGCGTTCGGTGAGCGTGGCCGTGAAGCTCGTCGCCAGCACGCTGCCGAGGCGGAAATCGGGGAACTCTGCGGACATGGAACCACCATAGCCGGTTGCGGCTCGGAGACGAGACATGTTAGAACCGTCTTAGCCGGTTCCACCGAACACAGGAGGTTTCATGCCTGCTTCGACGAGTGCTGTCCACGCCTTCCAGGCCCACGCCACCGACGCCGAACTCGACGATCTGCGCGCGCGACTGGCGGCGACCCGGCTACCGGAGCCGGAAACGGTCGTCCGGCCCGCACCCGACCCGCACCGCTGGGACCAGGGCGTCCCGCTCGCCGACCTCAGCGACCTGCTGCACTACTGGCGCACCGAATACGACTGGCGCGCATTCGAGGCGCGGCTCGATCACCTCGGCCAGTTCCGCACGACCATCGACGGCCTGGGCATCCATTTCCTGCACCGCCGATCCGCCCGCGCGGACGCCACTCCCCTGCTGCTGACGCACGGCTGGCCGGGCAGCGTCGCCGAATTCGCCGACATCGCCGAGGAACTGGCGGATCCGAAAGCCGAAGGCGCACCGGCGTTTCACGTCGTGATCCCCGCCCTGCCCGGCTTCGGTTACAGCGACAAGCCGGCCACCACCGGGTGGGGCGTCGGGAAGATCGCCGCCGCCTGGGTGGAGCTGATGCACCGGCTCGGCTACGACGAGTTCGTGGCCCACGGCGGCGACTGGGGCGGGGTGATCACCACGGTTCTCGGCGGCAGGTTCCCGGACCAGGTGCTGGGCATCCACACGCTGACACCGCAGGCGCCGCCCGGCCTGAGCACCGCCGGGCTCACCGCCGCCGAGCGCGCGTGGGTCGAACAGACCCGGGCGTTCTGGAACGGGCCCCGCGCGGCCTACGCGAAGCAGCAGGCGTCGCGGCCGCAGACCATCGGCTACTCGCTGGTCGACTCGCCCGCGGGTCTACTCGCCTGGATCCTGGACAAGTTCGCCGAGTGGACCGACAACGTGGACAGCCTGTTTGAAACCATCTCGCGCGACCGGATTCTCGACACCGTCACGCTGTATTGGCTGACGCGCAGCGGCGCGTCGTCGGCACGGATCTACTACGAAAGCCACGGCGGGATCAACGCGTTCGACCCCGGGCTGCGCGTCGAGGTCCCGGCGGCGATCAGTGTGTATCCCCGCGATATCGAGAAGGCTCCGCGCCCGTGGGCGCAGGAGCGCTACCGGCGGATCGTCCACTGGAACACCCCGCCCCGGGGCGGCCACTTCCCCTCGCTCGAGGTTCCCGAGTATTTCGTCGCCGACCTCCAGCAGGGCCTGGCCGCCGTGCTGGCCGCCGGACGCTGAGGAGCCTGCCGCCAATCTGCTGAAACCGGTTCCCAATCCAGCCCTCTTCAAATACGATGCACCACGCAACGTATTACCGGTGGCGGTATCGCCACACACGAGAAGAGGTCCCGTCAGTGCTGACGCCCCAAGACGAACTGCTGTGTCATCAGCTACCCACCACGTTCGATCACGTCCAGCAGAGCGATCTGCGCTGGACCGAACGCGTGGTCATGTACGGCTTCGACACCACCGGCACGGTGAGCATCATGACCGGCCTGGCGCGCTACCCCAATCGGGACGTGAGCGACGCCTACGCGATGATCACCGTCGGCGGCAAGCAGGCGCACGTGGTGCGCCTGTCCCGCGAAATCGGCGGACGCTACGACGATTTGGGGTCGTGGCAGGTCGGCCCGTATCGCTACGAGGTGATCGAACCGCTGCGCAAAGTCCACGCCCGCCTCGGCGACAACGACAGCGGCATCGCGCTGCAACTGGACTTCGAAGGCGAATTCCCCGCCTACGAACAGGAACCCGCGTTCTTCCGCAGTCGCGGCCGGGTGCGCGAGGACGCGCGCCGGTACTACCAGAACGGCCGCATCTCCGGCTGGTTCGAGGTGGACGGAAAGCGCACCGAGATCGATCCGGAAACCTGGTGGTTCGGGCGCGACCACTCCTGGGGCACCCGGCACGGCGGAGGCGGCGGCAGCCTCGGGGAGGGCGAGGATCTGCGGCCGGGCGACGTGCCCGACGGCGTCCTCTACTACATGGGCATCTTCGAATTCGAGGACGAGCTGGTGCATTTCGCCCAGCGCGAGACCGCCGACGGGCAGCGCTGGCACTTCGAGGGAAACGTGCTGCCGCGCCTGGGTTCCACCGGATCGGTCACGCCCATCGTGCGCACCGACCACGCGCTGACCTTCCGGGACGACTTCCGCATCGTCAGCGGCGGCAGCTTCACCGCGCACGACGCCGACGGGCGGGCGCGCGAATTCGCCGTCACCCCGATCTCGGATTTCTGGCCCGGCATCGCCGGCTACGACCGCTACCGCGGCTACGCCTCCGGGATGTGGCGGGGCGAGACCTGGCGCGACCACTTCGTCGCGGACCTCACCGACACGGCCGATCTGCGGCCGGCGAGCATGCTGTCGGAGACGTTCTGCCGGGTCGAGTGCGCGGGGAAGGTCGGCTACGGCTTGGTCGAGATGGTGTTCATGGGTCGCAACGCACGGTACGGGTACGAGGGGTACGGATCGTGAGCGTCGCCCGGCCGGCTCCCGAGGAGATCCCGGCGCTGCTCGAGCCTCAGGTGCGCCGCTATCTACCCGGCACCGGAAAGGCCCGGATCCGCGACTTCGCCCGCACGGCACGGGGTTTCGCGACCGAGACCTACCTGTTCGAGGTCGAGGACGGATTCGGGGCGGTGCCGCTGGTCCTGCGGCGGCCACCGGAAGACGCCCTGTTTCCCGACTACGATCTGCTGCGCCAGGTCCTGGTCATGCAACGACTGGCGGACACTCCGATTCCGGTGCCCACCGTCGCGTGGCTCGAGCGCGGTGACGCCCAGCTCGGCAGCCCCTACTTCGTCATGAACCGGCTCGAGGGCGAGGCGCCCAGCGATTTCCCGTCGTATCACACCGCGGGAAACTACTTCGACGCCGAACCCGCCGATCGCACGCGGATGTGGTGGGGCTGCGTGGACATGATGGCCGCGATCCACCGGCTGGATTGGCGGGCACTGCGATTGGGTTTCCTGATGCCCGGCCCGCAGGACACCAATCCGGTGCGGCAGATCGTCCACTACCTGGACACCGCGCTGGACTGGGCGTGCGGGGGCGAGCAGCCGCGGATCTATCGGCGCGCGATCGAGTACCTGCGTGCGAACCAGTACACGCCCGAACACATCACCCTGTGCTGGGGCGACGCGCGCATGTCGAACATCCTCTACGACACCGAGTTCCGGGTCAGCGGGGTGCTCGACTGGGAGATCGCCTACCTCGGCGATCACGAGGCCGATCTGGCCTGGATGCTCTTCCTCGAATGGGCCAGCACCGAATTCGAGGGCCGCGCGCCGCTGCCCGGCACCCCGAGCCGCGCGGAAACGATCGCCCACTACGAACAGCGCAGCGGTCTGCCGGTGCGCAACCTGCGCTACAACGAGATCCTCGCCGCGGTGCTGCTCTCGATCCCATTGCTGCGCATGGCACATCGCGTGCAGCTGCCGCCGGAGATGAACATCACCGGTTTCTGCACCGCGCGCCTCGAACAGTTGCTGGGTTGACCGCGCCCGTTCGGCACACCATTTTTCACGTTAGTTAGGGAATTACATGACCATTCATCATCGGCTCGTGCGCCTCACCGCTGCCGCTGCCGTAGCAAGCGTTCTCGCGGCCGGCGTGCAGGCGACGGCCACCGCCCAGCCCGCACCCGCGAACACCGGATCATCCAGCGGCTCCGCCGATTCCGGCGACAACGCCGCGCCCAGACTGGCTTCGGTCGACAACTTCCGCGATGTCGGCGGCCTCGGATCCGGATACCCGGCCGGCAGTGGTGAGCGCGTGCGCCAGGGCGTCTTCTACCGCTCGAACGTTTTCACCACGAGCGACGCCGACCTGGCCACGCTGCGCTCACTGCGGCTGGCCGCCGTCTACGACCTGCGCGGGCCCGCGGAGATCGCGGCGAAACCGGACCGGCTGCCCGACGGCGTGGCCTACCGGAACATCCCGATCCTGAGCGGCAATATCGAAGAGGAGGCGGGCGCGGTTCGCAGCCAGGAGGAAGCTCGCGAACTCGCCCGCAACGTCTACCGGACCTTCGTGACCGGTTCGAGTGAGCGAGCCGCCATCGGCGAGCTGCTCACCGCGCTGGCCACCACGCCCGGCCGCCAGGTCTTCCACTGCAACGCGGGCAAGGACCGCACCGGCTGGGTCGCCGCCACCCTGCTCGGCCTGGCCGGCGTCGCCCGCGAGACGATCATGGCCGACTTCCTGCTCACCAACGAGTTCTCGGCGAAGTCGATCAAGGCGCGACGCGACCAGATCGTGGCGCAGTACGGCGAAGCCGCCGCCCAGATCTTCGACCCCATCCTCGGCGTCGAAGCCACCTTCCTCGAAGCCGCCTGGGCCCGCATGGATCAGGACTACGGCTCGGTCGAGAAGTACGTCACCACCGGCCTCGGCCTCACCCCCACCACCGCCGCCCAACTGCGCTCCAAGCTCCTGAGCTGAGCATCCAGTGCTCGCCCCGGGCAGCGTCGCCCGGGGCGAGCACTCCCCCACCGTCCCGCCCCAATGCAAACCGGTCGGTCGAATTGCGCTCGGTTCCGGCATCGGCTCCCAGCACACGATTTCACCGCGACGGCCGATTCCTGCGTCGATCCACTCGCGCAGCCCGGAGGGCAGTTCGTCCTCGGGGTCCAGGCCGGCGAAACCGGCGCGCAGGTCGAGCAGCGCTGCCGCACTGTCGTTCATCCTCATCGAGAGCACGAGGCGGCCGTCAATGGGTGAGGGGGCGGAGGCGGAGGATGGTGTGGGTGGTGGCGTAGGTGTAGTTGCCCTTGCCGTGGGTGGTGAGGTGGCCGGGGCCGGTGAGGGCGGGGCGGTTGGCGGTGATGGCGAGGAAGGGGATGTCCCAGGTGGGGGTGCCGGTGTGGAGGTCCAGGGCCCAGAGGCCGGCGGCGTCGGAGAAGAGGGCGGTGTGGCCGTCGCCGGCCAGGAGTCCGCCGTAGCGGAGGTTTTCGGTGCGCCACAGGCGGGTGCCGGTGCGGAGGTCGAGGCCGGTCAGGGTGCGGGCGTTGCTGTCTTCCAGGAGGGCGATGTCGCCGAGGATGGCGGACGCGGTGCCGGTGGTGGTGTTGTTGTACTCCGCGCGTGGGGCGGTGACCAGGTCGGGGCTGGTCCAGAGGCGGGCGCCGGTGCGGCGGTCGTGGGCGCCGTCGGCGAGCAGGAGGGGGACGGTGTCGTCGGTGGGGTTGTCGATCGAAAGATGGTGGGCGACCGGGCTTTCGGTGGTGGCGAGCGTGCGGCCCGTGCGGTCGAGGACGGCGGTGCCCTCGGTCTGGTCACCGCGGCAGGCGGCGCGCGGCAGCACGACCAGGGCGCCGAGGGTTTCGGTGGCGTCGGAGCAGCCCACCGCGCGCTCGTGCCAGGTCGGTTTTCCGGTGGCGAGGTCGAAGCCGGCGATGTCGCCACCGAGGGTGAACACGCCCTGGCCGTGGGCGACGTCCAAGGATTCGGAGACCGGGTCTTCCCAGAGTGCGCCCATCTCGTAGGGCTGGGTCCAGTACGCGTCCGGGTCGGCGAGCGTTCCGGCGTGGACGCGCACATCGTCGGATTCGACGTCGCCCTCGGCGAGATAGATTCGATCGTCGAAGGTCTGGAGGGCGAAGGTGAGAAAGTCGACCGGGGTGCGGGTGACCGTGCCGGTCTCGACGTCGTAGCCGACCAGTTCCTCGAAGGTGTAGCAGACGATCTGGCCGTCGACCGGAGTGAGTCCGCAGCCGCGGAGGTCGGCGGCGGGAGCCTGCCAGCGCCGCGCACCGGTGGCGGCGTCGATGCCGACGAGCAGCGGGTCCCGCAGCCCCGAGTAGTCGCCGTCCGGTGACCCGAGCACCGTCACCAGGGTGGCACCGGCCTCGATGAATCCCGGTGAACCCCAATCCAATGCGGTGCCCTCGCGGGGGTGGCGGAACTCCGCGTCCGCCCGCCCGTAGTCGGCGGCGCCGAGCGACCAGGCGAGCCCGGGAGCGGCGTCCGAAGTGCCGGTGATCTTGCGCGTCGTGTCCTCGGGCTGCGTGAGCACGACGATCGCGGCGGTGCTGGTGACGACGGCGGCGGTGGCGGCGAGCATGAGGTTGCGCAGGCCGGGGATCATCGCGTCACCTCGAAACCGGGATTCGTGGCGATCGCCTCCAGCAGTTCGTACGGCAGCGCCTCCTCGGGCGCCTCGGCGGAGCTGACCACGATTTCCACCCCGGACGGCCGGGTGACGGTGACCGTGCGCCCCATGCGCATCGGAGCGCCGGACCCGATTGTCGTGCCCTGCCATTGCTCGGTCTCTACCACCGCCCCGTCCGGCAAGGAGCGCGCGCGACTGTTCGACGGACGATCCGGCATCGGGCGCCCGGTGCTGATCGACACGCTGAGCCGCGAGGGCCGATCGGGCGTGGTCACCCGAACTACCTGGCACACACCGCCGGTGTCGGCCGGTAAGAGCGCACCGAGCGGACGATCGAGGGTGAGCTCGCCGAGTGGGATCCCGGCAAGCACCGCGTCCCATCGGCGCGCCTGAGCCCGGTCGATCACCGGAGCGGAATCGGCGTACCCACAGGATTCGGGCGGACCGGACGTGCCGGGCGGGATGGGCGCGGTGGTGCCGAGTCCGGCGGCGGTGGCCAGCGCGACGAGTTCCTCGCCGGTCAGCACGATGGCGCGGATACCGCCGTCGGTCCCGTCGGAGGCGCTCGCGTGCACGACCGAGCCGTCGGGCAGATAGGCCGTGGCGGTGCGGGTCAGGGTTCGCCCTCCGCCCAGCTCGTACCAGGTGTCATGGAGGTCGACGGTCGTGCCGTCGGGCAGGCGCCGCCGCTCGTCGAGCGCACCGGCGACGCACGGCGGGACCGGCTCGCCGGACTGCCGGACGGTCACCGACAGCGACCCGACCCGGCCGCCGCGCAGCAGCGTGGCGCGCGCGTCGGTGAAACCGCCGAGCGACTGCGTGCCATCACCGAGAATCGGCTGGAATATCAGCGATGCGTCCACCGGGGCGAACGCGATCTCGACATCGCCGGGCAGCGCGGCCCGCAGCGCCTGCGTCATCGCACCGGCTTTGGGCCCGGAGAACCACGGGTAGGACGGATTGTCGTACTCGCGTGTGCCGGCGAAGGCCATCCCGACCGTCCGGTCTTCCTGCGGCGGCTCGACCACCTCACACCCCGGGATCCGCACCGGATAGGTGGCTGTCGGCGTGACGTAGGTGTATTCGGGCTCCGGCGGCTCCGTGGTAGCCGGAACCGGCGTGACCGGCGCGGTCGTCAACTCCGGCTCCCGTTCGTGCAGCAACCCGGCGAGCAGATAGGCGGCCGCGACGACGGCAACACAGGTCAGCACCACTGTCCACCGGGTCACGGCGGCCGAGGGCGCGCGCACCTCCCGCTCGTCACCGTCATCCATGATCTGCATTCTGTCGAACCCCGCGCCGCCACACAAAACCCTTGTGCCGGGGGCACATTGCGGCACGGGGTCGCTCTTGCTGCGCCGGTACCCAGAAATCTAGCAACGCTAGACAATCTAGCCACGCCAGTGTTACTGTTGCTCCAGTTCCTAGCGTTGCTAGATTCCGAGTAGAGGGAAGATCGACATGCTTATCGTCGCCGGCCAGATCGTTGCCGTTGCCGCCGTTCTCGCCAACGCCGTCGTCTACGGCACCGATGTCTGCGGGGCCGTGATCATGCGGTCGGTGTACCGCAGGCTCGATGACGCGACGGTGACCATCAGCGCGGGCTGGGGGCACTACTACGGCGACAAGCGCATGCCGGTCGTCGGGGTGACCGGTGTGGTCACCGCGGTGCTCACCGTGTTGATCGCAGTGCTGGCCGGGCAGATCGGCGCCGCGGTCGCGGCGGGAGTCGCGGTGGCGGCGCTGGTCACCTGGCTCGCCCTCTACGCCCGCATCGCCAAGCCGATCAACACCCAGCAGACCGCCGCCGCGCGGAGCGGCGTCATCCCGGCCAATGCCCGTGCCCTGCAGGACAAGTGGGACAGCATCCTGAAGTACCGGGTCAGCCTCCAGTTCCTCGCCCTCGCCGGACTGTGCGTCGCACTGATCCTGCTCTGACCAGACCCCCGACATCACCATCCAAGGAGTAGTGCCATGACCTTCACCAGCAACGAGCAGCAGTTCCTCGCGGAGGCCGGGATCGGCCGCCTGGCCACGGTGTCGCCCGACGGCGTCGTGCAGAACAACCCGACCGGCTACCGGGTGAACGCCGACGGCACGATCGACATCGGCGGCATGCAGATGCGCACCAGCCGCAAGTACCGCAATGTCGAGGCGGGCAGCCAGGTGTCGTTCGTCGTGGACGAGCAGGTCTCGATGGATCCGTACGTGATCCGCGGTGTCGAGGTGCGCGGCAAGGCCGAGGCGCTCGAGGACCAGGAGCCGCCGTTCCCGCACCAGGAGCGCGCGATCATCCGGATTCGCCCCGAGCGGATCATCTCCTGGGGCATCGACGGCGGCTCCTTCGACTTCGCGGGGCGCGCCGCGGGCTAGCCACGAGACAGCACGCGAAAAAGGCGTTCCCGGCACACCGGGTACGCCCTTTTCGTGTTCCACCCCCGGGAAACATTGCTGCACAGCGGTTCTGTGCGTCCCCGGCCCGCTGTCCGGAACACGCGCCGACCGGCCGCCGGACGAAATCAATTGGGACGTTTCGGGATTCTCGGCTCCCGTTCGGCGCGGCGCGGATCCAGCGGCCACGCCCGACCATTACCGTTGGGCACCAACGCGAAAGGAGCTCGATCCCGGTTCCCCCGATCCACCTCCGTCGTGCCGCTGACGAATTGTGCTCCGAGGTCGGCCGCTCGAAGCGAGTCGCGCACGAGGCGCGTGTGATCCGCAATATCGCAGTATCTTTCGCCGCGACGAATATGGTCAACAGTCCAACGCCAGAATAAATCGCTTGGTGATGAGGTGCCCGACGTGGCGCCAAGCGTCGGCCGGTCGGTCGTGTATATACATGCATGTCCTGCGCGCGGAACAACTCTGCCGCCGCGCCCAGGTGCCTTTCCGCATGCCTGAATGTCGTTCGTCCCGTGTGGCCACAGCTGATTCAGGAGGTTCGAAGGTCGATGAGTAACGAAGAATTATCGGGGCGTCCGTCGACTCTGGCGGACGTCCTGCTCCGTCGCGCTGCCGAACAACCCGCGCAGGTCGCCTACACCTTTCTCGACGGGCGCGGCGGGCGCGAGGTCGAGAATTACGCCCTGCTGCTGAACCGTGTGCTCGACCTGGCGGCCCGGCTGGGGAAAATCAGCGCACCCGGTGATCGAATTCTGCTGCTCTGCCCACCGGGCCCGGACATGGTGCACGCCTTTTTCGCCTGCCTGCTGACCCGGCGCGTGGCCGTGCCGCTGTATGTGCCGACCTCGCAACGACATTCCGACACCGTGGCCGCGATCGCACGCGACAGCGGCGCCGTCGCCGTCCTGGCTCCCGCTGCCGCGGCGGCGGTGGCGCGCGAGCTGCTGAGCTGGCCCGACGAGCGGATCATCGACACCACGGCGGCCGAGGGCGAGCCGTCCCCGCAGCCGCTGGACGCGCCGCTGCCCGGGGCCGACGACGTGACGCACCTGCAATACACCTCCGGTTCCACCGGCTCCCCGAAAGGCGTGGTGGTGCGCCACCGCAACCTCGTGGACAATCTCGATTGCCTCCGGCGCGCACTCGGGCACACCGAAAGCACCGCGGCCGTGCACTGGCTGCCGCCCTCGCACGACATGGGCCTGATTCTGGGAATTCTGCTGCCATTGTTCGTGGGATATCCGGTGACGCTCATGGCCCCGGAAACCTTTCTGCGCAGGCCCCTGCTCTGGTTGCGCGAGATCGCGCAACAGCCGAATACCACTGCGGGCGGACCGAATCTGGCCTACGGAATCTGCGCCGAACGGATATCGGACGCCGAGGCGGACGAACTGGACCTGTCGCGCTGGAATGTGGCGTTCGTCGGTGCCGAACCGGTGAATCCCACGGTGCTGTCGACCTTCGCCGACAAGTTCGCCCGCAGCGGATTTCGCCGGGAAAGCTTCTTTCCCGGTTACGGGCTCGCCGAGGCCACCCTGTATGTCGGCGGCGGGCCGGTCGGATCCGGTGTCCGCACACGCGAGTTCGCGAACGAGGATCTGGAAAATGGTCTCGTCACGCAGAATTCGACGGGCCGGGAACTGGTCGACTACGGCCCGGTCCGGGCCGGGACGGGGGCGATAGTCGATCCCGTCACCCTGCGCCGCGCCGATCCGGGCCGCGTCGGCGAACTCTGGCTGCACGGCCCGAGCGTCACCACGGGCTACTGGAACAAAGCCGAGGAAAGCGCGCACACTTTCGCTGCCGAAATCGCCGGTGAAAACGGCACGACATATCTGCGGACCGGAGATCTCGGATTTCTGGTCGAGGGAAATCTGTTCCTCTGCGGGCGGCTCAAAGAGCTGATGATCATCAACGGGCGGAATCTGTTCCCGCAGGACATCGAATGGACCGTCGAATCCGCGCACCCGGGCCTGCGCCGCGGCGGTTGCGCCGCACTGTCCGTCGAGATCCACGGCGAGGAGCGGCTGGTCGTCGTCCAGGAACTCGACGACGCCGCCGACACCGCCGCCCTGGAGGAGTCGATCCGGTCCGCGGTCAGCCGGGACCACGCCGTCGCGCTGTATCGCGTGCTGTTCGTCGACAGAGGCCAGGTGCTCAAGACCACCAGCGGCAAGATCCGCCGGTCGCATCTGCGCCACCTGTACGCCGACGCATTCGAATCGAGGGCCATATGAGCCAGCCGCAGGACGACGCCGACACCACCACCGTATTCCTGCACTGGGCCCAGCAGCGCCTGGGACTCGATGCCGTGGACCCGCGCACCCCGCTCACCGCGCTCGGCCTGGACTCGGTGAAGGCCGCCGAGCTGCTGACCATCCTCGAGGACCGCTTCGGCGTCGAGCTCTCCGCCGAGGACATCTACGGCGGCATGTGCGTCGCCGACCTGGTCACGGCCGTCACCGAACACGGTGCGCCCGGCGGCCACCCGGTACCGGCCGCTCCCCTGCTCCGCCCGGCCGGCGCCGGTCTGGACTTCGGCCTGTTCTTCTTCGCCAGCGACGCACAGCACGCCGACGCACAGCGCTACCAGCTGCTGTTCGACAGCGCCCGCTTCGCCGACGCGCACGGCTTCAGCTCGATCTGGTTGCCCGAGCGCCACTTCCACAAGTTCGGCGGCCTGTACCCGAACCCGGCCGTGCTCGGCGCGGCGCTGGCCGCGATCACGCGACGGGTGCGGATCCGGGCCGGCAGCGTGGTGCTGCCGCTGCACAACCCGGTGCGGGTGGCCGAGGACTGGTCGGTGGTCGACAACCTCTCCGACGGCCGCGTGGACGTCGCCTTCGCCACCGGCTGGAACCCCGACGATTTCGTGCTCGCGCCGCACGACTACGTCACCCGCGTCGAGGCCACCCGCTCCGGCATGGAGACGGTGCGGCGGCTCTGGCGCGGCGCGTCGGTCACGCTGCCGAACGGCGTGGGCGAACCGCGCCCGGTGCGCATCTTCCCCACCCCGATCCAGCCGGAGCTGGCCACCTGGGTGACGTGCAGCGGCGGCGTCGAACGCTTCGAGATGGCCGGCGAACTCGGCGCGAATGTGCTGACCGCACTGCTCTTCCAGAGCGTCGACGAACTGGCGGACAAGATCACCGCCTTCCGCAAGGCCCGCGCCCGCCACGGGCACGACGCCGACGCGGGCAAGGTCACGGTCATGCTGCACACCTTCGTCGGAGCCGACGAGGCCGCGGTGCGCGACACCGTGCGGGGGCCGTTCCGCAGCTACCTCGCGGATTCGGTCGACCTGTGGCGGCGCGGCGCGGAGTCGCTCGACGCCTTGGACGATCGTTCGCGAAACAAGGTGCTGGACTTCGCTTTCGAGCGCTACTACCGCACCAACGGCCTCTTCGGCACCCCCGAATCGGCGCTGTCGATGGTCGAGAGCCTGCGCCAGGCGGGCGCCGGCGAGATCGCCAGCCTCATCGATTTCGGTGTGGCCGCGCCGACGGTGCTCGACGGCCTCGAATCGCTGGCCGCCCTCGCGGGCAAAGCACGTTCGCTGTGAGTTCCGGATCTTCAGGAGGCGGGATGCACGACCCTCGATCACCCCGGCACGCCCGTGACGGCCAGGGTTCCACTCTTCCGCTCACCGCGGCCCAGCGCGCGATCGGACTATTGCAGCAGCTGGCGGGCACGACGCCGGTGTCCAACGCGCTCTATCTCGAGCTCGCCGGCGCCCTGGACACCGCGCTGCTGGCCGCGTCGTTCGCGCAGGCGCTCGACGAGTTCGAGGTCGGCCGCGTCCGCGTCGTCGAGGTGGACGGACAGCTCAGGCAGATCGTGGACGACACCGCCCACGGCGCGGTACGACTGCTGGATTTCACCACCGAGGCCGATCCCGTTGCGGCAGCGCACGATTGGATGCACGCGGACTACCGCGCACCCATCGCCCTGGCGACCGGCCCGGTGGTCGGGGGCGCGATCCTGCACGTCGCGGGCGGGCAGTGGTTCTGGTATCTGCGCGCCCATCACATCGCGATGGACGGCGTTGCCGCGCTGAACATCCTGACCCGCAGCGCACAGCTCTACACCGCCGCACAGGACGGCGCCGAGCCCGCGGCGCCGCGGATCCGGACGCTGAGCGAGATCGTCGCCGCCGACGAGCAGTACCGCGCCTCGCAGCGCTTCCACGACGACCGGATGTTCTGGTCGAAGTACGTGGCCGAGCTCCCCGCGCCGGTCACCCTGACCGACCGGGCCGCGCTCGCCGAGGAGCACCCGCTCGCGGTCGGCGCGCCGCTCTCCCCCGCGACCGACGCCGCGCTGCGCACCGCCGTCGCGACGCGGTCGAGCAGCCCGGCGGTGTTCGTTCTCGCCGCGTTCGGCCTCTACCTGGCCCGCATGACCGGCACCGACGACGTCGTGCTGAGCCTGCCGGTGTCGGCGCGGGTCACCGCGGCCATGGGCCGCTCCGGCGGGATGACCGCCAATATCGTGCCGTTCCGGGTCACCGTCACCCCCGGCGCCACGGTCGGCGACCTGCTCGAGCAGACGCGGCGCACGCTGCTGGATGTGCTGCGCGGGCAACGCTATCGGCACGAGGACATGCTGCAGGACTCGGAATCGAGCGCGGCCCGCACGCTGCCGCAGGCCGCCGGGCCAATGGTCGATCTGATGGTGCTCGAGACGAAGATCGCCCTCGGCGACATCACCGGCCGGCTGCGGGTCCTGACCCCCGGCCTGGTGCCCGATCTGTCGGTGAACGTCTATCCGGCCGTCGGCGGCGAGAGCACCCGGCTCGATGTCTTCGCCAATCCGAGCGTCTACACCGCCGAGCAGGTCGCCTCGCACCACCGCCGTTTCACGCGGTTCCTCGACACTTTCCTGCACTGCGTGATCGCCGATACCGAGACTGCCCTGCGCGCCGTGGAATTGCTCGAGCCCGGCGAGTATCAGCTGTTGCGCGAGCGCGGCGACGGCGGACCCGGGCCGGAACCGATCACGCTGCCCGACTTGCTGTTCCGGGCGGCGGCAGCCCATGCGGACCGGCCCGCGCTCGAGGACGGCGTGCGCACCTGGACCTACCGGGACCTCGACACCTGGTCGGATCGGTGTGCGCGAGCGCTGCGCGAGCGCGGGGCGGGCCCGGAAACTACGGTGGCGCTGGCGATTCCGCGCTCGGCCGCATGGGTGCGCGCCGTGTGGGCGGTCGCCAAGACCGGCGCGGCGTTCGTGACCGTCGATCTCACCCAGCCGGTCGAGCGCACCCGGTTCATCCTCTCCGACTGCGCTACCGCTCTCGTGCTGACCAGCGCCGAAACAGACGCTGCGGCAATCGGATTCCCCGTCTTCGACATCGACGACCTGGCGCCCACTGCCACCGAGCCGGTCGATCGCGGCACGGCGCGTCCGGGCAATACCGCCTACATCGTCTACACCTCGGGCTCGACGGGCACGCCGAAGGGCGTCGCCGTCACCCATGCGGGACTGTCCGGCGTCGCGGACACGCTCAGCCGCCGGTACGAGCTCGACAGCGACTCCCGGATGCTGGCGGTCGCCGCCCGCACCTTCGACGCCGCCCTGTTCGAGCTGCTGGCGGCGGTCTCGGCCGGGGCCGCGCTGATCGTCGCGCCCGGCGATGTCTTCGCCGGCGCGGCCCTGCAGGAGTTGCTGCGTGCCCAAGGTGTGACTCACGCATGTTTGACTCCGGCCGTCGCGGCGACCCTGGACGCGCGGCGCCTCGACGCACTGCGCGTGCTGATGGTCGCCGGCGAGGCGTGCCCGCCCGCGCTGGTGCGGCACTGGTCCGGAAGCGACATCCGGCTGGACAATCTGTACGGGCCGAGCGAGGCCACGATCTGGGTCACCGCCGCGCAACTGCGCCCCGGTGACGCGGTGTCGCTGGGCCACGCGATACCGGGCGTGCGGCTGCGCGTGCTGGACGCGTGGCTGCGGCCGGTCCCCGCCGGGGTGGCGGGCGAGCTGTACGTGACCGGCCCCGGGCTGGCCCGCGGCTATCTCGGTCGATCCGGCGCGACCGCGGCGGCGTTCGTGGCGGATCCGGACGGACCGGCGGGGACGCGGATGTACCGCACCGGCGACGTGGTGCGCCGCGAGACCGGCGGCCAGGCGCGCCTGCTCTTCGTCGGCCGCACCGATTCCCAGGTCAAGATTCGCGGCCAGCGCCTCGAGCTCGGCGAGATCGAGGCCGTGCTGACCGGCTTGGCCGAGGTACGGCAAGCGGTCGTCAGCGTCGTCGGCGAACCCGAGACGGCATGGGTGGCCGCCTATCTCACCGCGGCGCCGGGACACGCACTCGACACCGCCGCGGTCCGCCTGGCGCTGACCCGGCGGCTGCCGTCCTACATGGTCCCCGCGACCTTCACCGTGCTCGACGCCCTGCCCATGACCTCGACCGGCAAGCTGGATCGCCGGGCGCTGCCGGCGCCGCGGCGACCGGTCACGGACTTCCGCGCCGCGGCCTCCCCGTTCGAGGAGATCGTCGCCGCCGCGTTCGCGGAGGCACTGGGCGTCGACCACGTCGGCGCCGACGACGACTTCTTCGCCCGCGGCGGTCATTCCATCTCCGCGACGCGGGTGGCGGGCCGGCTGGCCGAGGTGACCGGCCGCGCGGTCGGCGTCCGCGACATCTTCGACGCGCCCACGGCCGCGGCGCTGGCCCGGGTGCTGACCGGCCGCGACATCGGTCCGGGCCAGCAGCGATCGGCGCTGTCGGCGCGTCCGCGACCGGCGCGAATCCCGTTGTCGTTCGCGCAGTCACGCATGTGGTTCGGCAATCGTTTCGATCCGCGATCGCCGACCTACAACATCCCGCTGGTCTTCCACCTGAACGGAACACTGGACACCGGCGCTCTGGAAACGGCGCTCTCCGCGCTGATCACGCGCCACGAGGTGTTGCGGACCCGCTATCCCGAACTGGACGGGGTGCCGCACCAGGAGGTGGTCGCGGACGCGACCTGCGCGCTCGCGGTTGCCGACGTGGATCCGGCGCGACTGCACGACGCGGTCGCCGAGCAGGTCCGGCGCGGTTTCGACCTGCGGGCCGACCTGCCGTTGCGGGCCGATGTCTTCCGGTGCGGGCCGATCGAGCACGTTCTGGTGCTGGTCGTCCATCACATCGCCGCGGACGGCCTGTCGATGGCGCCCCTGCTGCGCGATCTGTCGACCGCGTACGCCGCCTTCGCGGCGGGCCGCGCGCCGCAGTGGGACACGCTGCCGGTGCAGTACGCGGATTACGCCCTGTGGCAGCGCGACCTGCTGGATCCGGAGTCCGAGACCCACGCCGCTCTCGCGGCCCAATGTCGCTACTGGGAACGGGAATTGGCGGGTGCGCCGCAGCCGATCGCACTGCCCGCCGATCGGCCGCGCCCGGCGGTGCTGAGCCAGCGCGGCGACGTCGTCGAGTTCACCATCGACGCGCCGCTGCGCGAGGCGCTGTCCCGGCTCGCGCGCGAGCACCGGGTCAGCACCTCGATGGTGTTGCAGGCGGCGCTGACGGTCCTGCTCTCGCGGCTGGGCGCCGGACCCGACATCTCGATCGGCGGCCCGGTGGCCGGACGCGGCGAGCCGGCCCTGCGGGACCTGGTCGGCTTCTTCGTCAACACCTGGGTGCTGCGGGTCGACCTGTCCGGCAACCCGCGCTTCGAGCAGGTGCTCGACCAGGTCCGGGGCAAGGCCCTGACCGCCTACGAGAACCAGGACGCCCCGTTCGAGCGCCTGGTGGAGCTGATCAATCCGGCCCGCTCGACGGCCCACCACCCGTTGTTCCAGGTCTCGCTCGAGGTGCAGACCGGCGGTCTGCCCGCGCTCGAACTGCCGGACCTGGTCACGGAATTCCGCGCCTGCTCCACCGCGAGCGCCAAGAACGACCTGCATGTCGATCTGATCGAGACCCACGCCGACGCGGGGACGCCGCCGGTCCTGGCCGGCCGGATCGAATACGCCACCGACCTGTTCGACCGGGCCACGGTGACCGGCATCGCCGAGCGCTACCTGCGCGTGCTGAGCGCGGTCTGCGCCGACCCCTCGGAGACGATCGCCGATATCGACCTGCTGAACCGGACCGAACGCGAACAGCTGCTGGCACAGGGCAACTCGCGCGCCGGGCACCCGGCACCGACCACCATCGTGGCCGCGTTCCGCGAACGAGTCGCCGCGACACCGGATTCGGTGGCCCTGCGGTGCGGCGACGAGGCGCTGACCTACGCGGAACTGGCCACCCGGGTCGAGGATGCGGCGCGAGTGCTGGCGAGCCGGGGTGTCGGCCGCGGTGCGGTCGTGGCGGTCGCGGTGCCGCGGTCGGTCGAGCTGGTGACAGCCGTGCTGGCGGTGGTCACCGCCGGTGCCGCCTACCTGCCGATCGATCCCGGCTATCCGAGCAGCCGGATCGAATTCATCCTCACCGACGCGAATCCGGCCCTGGTGCTGACGACCCCGGCGATCGCGGCGGACCTGCCGCTGGGTGAGCGAGCGACGCTGGACGTCGCCGACCTCGCCACGACGACCGACATCGCCCTGCCGTCCCCGGCACCGGCCGACGCGGCCTACGTAATCTACACCTCCGGTTCGACCGGCCGCCCGAAAGGCGTTGTCGTCGAACACCGCGGCGTGGTGAACATGGCGGTGCACGGGTGGCCGGACGGTCCGGGCGAGCGGGTGCTGCTGCACTCGTCGATGGCGTTCGACGCCTCGGCCTACGAACTGTGGCCCGCCCTGCTGACCGGCGCCACGCTGGTCGTCGCCGCGCCGGGCCGATCGGATCTCGCGGAGCTGAGCCGGACCGTCGCGCGGCACGACGTGACAGCGCTGTATGTGACGACCCCGCTGTTCGAGATGCTGGCGGGTGCGGACCTGGCCCTCGATTCGATCCGGCGCGTGGTCACGGCCGGTGACGCGCTGCGACCGGTCGCGATCGCCCGGTTCCGTGACCGGTGGCCGGGCATCGAGGTCGTCAATGCCTACGGGCCGACCGAGAACACGGTGTGTGTGGCGACCTATGTGGTCCCCGCCGCGCCGGAGTGGATCGCCGGGGCGAGTGTCCCGATCGGCGGGCCCGTCGGGAATATGCGTGTGTTCGTGCTGGATTCGCGGTTGCGCCCGGTTCCGGCCGGGGTGCCGGGCGAATTGTATGTGGCCGGAGTGCAAGTCGCGCGCGGCTACCGGAACCGGCCGGGCCTGACCGCGGCCCGGTTCCCGGCCTGCCCGTTCGTCCCCGGTGCGCGCATGTACCGGACCGGCGACGTGGTGCGCTGGACGCGCGCCGGAGTGCTGGAATTCGTCACCCGCGCCGACGAACAGGTCAAGGTGCGCGGGTACCGGATCGAGCCCGGCGAGGTCGAAGCGGCGCTGACCGCGCATCCGCAGGTCGCGCAGTCGGTGGTGATCGCCCGCGAGATCGACTCGGCGGCAGCGGATTCCGTAGCCGAGAAGCGACTGGTCGGCTATGTCGTCCTGGACGGCGAGGCCGCGGGCGAGGAGATTCGGCGGTTCGTCGCGGCGCGACTGCCGGAGTACCTGGTTCCGTCGGCGATCGTCGTCCTGGACCGGCTGCCGCTGACCCCCAACGGGAAGGTGGATCGGCGGGCCCTGCCCGCGCCCGTCTTCGCCACCACCGGCGACCGCGCGGCAGCGACGCCGGCGGAGGCCGCGGTCGTCACCGTCTTCGCCGAGATACTCGGACTGGCCCGGGTCGGAGTCGACGACGATTTCTTCGCCCTCGGCGGGCACTCCCTGTCGGCGATGCGGGTGGCCGCGCGGGTGACCGCGCTGCTGGGCACCGAGGTGGGTGTGCGGGAGGTCTTCGAATCCCCCACGCCCGCGCGGCTGGCGCACGCGCTCACCGAGCGCGGCGTGCACCCGGCGCGACCGGAGCTGACCGTGCGCGCGCGACCGGACCGAATCCCGTTGTCGTTCGCGCAGTCCCGGCTGTGGTTCATCAACCGCTTCGAGCCGGACTCCCCCGCCTACAACATCCCGATGGTGTTGCGCCTGCGCGGTCCGCTGGACCAGGCGGCGCTGGCCGCGGCGCTGACGGACGTGGTGGCGCGGCACGAAAGCCTGCACACCGTGTTCCCCGACGACGACGGGGTGCCGTACCAGCGCATCCTGCCGATCGAGGAGGCCACGCCGACGATCGAGCGGATCGCGGCCGAGCCCGGTGCGGTCGAGACGGTCCTTGCGGGCCTCGTGCGCCGGGGGTTCGATGTCGCCGCGGAGCCGCCGCTGCGCGCGACGCTGCTGCGCAACGATGTCGACGACCACACGGTCGTGCTGGTGCTGCACCACATCGCCGCCGACGGCTGGTCGATCGCGCCGTTCGTGCGCGACCTCACCGCCGCCTACGGCGCGCGGGTGCGGGGCCGGGCGCCACAGTGGGCGCCGCTGCCGGTGCAGTACGCGGATTTCACGCTGTGGCAACGCGCGACGCTCGGCGCGGAGTCCGACCCGGACAGCGTGCTGGCGACCCAATTCCAGTACTGGGAAACCGAACTCGCGGACGCGCCGCAGCCGCTGACACTGCCGGTGGACCGACCGCGCCCGCCGATCGCGAGCCATCGCGGCGAGGTGATCGAGTTCGGGTTCGAGCCCGAGCTGTGCGCGGCGCTGTACCGGCTCGCGCACGAACGCCGGGTGAGCGTGTCGATGCTGCTGCAGTCGGCGCTCGCGGTATTGCTGTCGCGGGTCGGGGCGGGCGAGGACATCTGCCTCGGCGGCCCGGTCGCCGGGCGCGCCCAGGAGGCGACCCACGATCTGATCGGCTTCTTCGTCAACACCTGGGTGCTGCGCGTGGACCTGAGCGGCGACCCGCGCTTCGAGCAGGTGCTCGACCAGGTTCGCCGAAAAGCGCTGGCCGCCTACGAGAATCAGGACGCGCCGTTCGAGCGCCTGGTCGAACTGCTGCAACCTGCGCGCTCGCCCGCCTACCACTCGCTGTTCCAGGTGTCGTTCGCCCTGCAGAACAACCTGCTGCCCGAGTTGCGGCTGCCGGACCTGGCGGCCGAGATCGTCCCCGTGCTCACCGGGACCGCCAAGTTCGACCTGCACGTCGACGTAACCGAGCGGGCGAATCCCGCCGGTGGCGATCCGATGCTGTCCGGCCGCGTCGAATACGCCACCGATCTGTTCGATCGCGGCACCGTGGTCGATCTCGCCGCACGCTATCTGCGCCTGCTGGACGCCGTCACCACGGATCCGGCCCGGCCGCTGAGCCGGATGGACATTCTCGCCCCCGAGGAACGCGACCGGGTGCTGCGCGTCTGGAACGACACGGCGGCGCCGGTGCCGGACGCGCGCTCGCTCGCCCGCCAGTTCGCGCGGCAGGTCGAAGCCACCCCGGCGGCGACCGCCGTCGTGCACACCGAAGGCGAACTCACGTATCGGGAATTGGGCGCGCGGGTGGAGGTTCTCGCGCGCACGCTGGCCGCGCGCGGCGTCGGCCGGGGCTCGATCGTGGCCGTGGCGATGCCCCGGTCGGCCGACCTGGTGACCGCCGTGCTGGCCGTAGTCGTCGCCGGGGCCGCATACCTGCCGATCGACCCCGAATATCCCTCCAGCCGAATCGAATTCATTCTCGGCGACGCCGAACCGCTGCTCGTACTGACGACGGCTCCGCTCGCGGCGCGCTTGCCGCTGGCCGGGCGTGCCGTGCTGTGCCTGGATGCCCCCGACCGCGCGGAGGTGCCCGCGGGCGTCGAGTTCCCCGTGTTGTCCCCGGCCGACGCCGCGTACCTGATCTACACCTCCGGCTCGACCGGACGCCCGAAAGGCGTGGTGGTCGAACACGGGGGCGTACGCACCATGGCGGCGCACGGCTGGCCGGGCGGACCCGGCCGGCGGGTGCTGCTGCATTCGTCGATGGCGTTCGACGCCTCGGCCTACGAGTTGTGGCCCGCGCTGCTGGCCGGGTCGGCGCTCGTCCTCGCCCCGCCCGACCGGCTCGATCTCGGCGCGCTGCTGAGCACCGTGCGCCGCCACGACGTGACGACGATCTTCGCGGCGACCGCGCTGTTCGAGGTGCTCGCGACCGCCGGTCCGGAGCTGACCGCCGCGCCGCTGCGTCAGGTCGTCACCGGCGGCGACGCCTTGAGTTCGGCCGCGGTGACCCGATTCCGGGAGCGCTGGCCCGGTGTCGACATCGCCAACGCCTACGGGCCGACCGAGAACACGGTGTGCGTGAGCACCCATCGAATCCTCGCCGCTCAGCCGTGGTCCGACGCGGCGCGGGTGCCGATCGGCACCCCGGTGGCGAATGTGCGGGTGTTCATCCTGGACGGGCGGCTGCGGCCGGTGCCGGTGGGTGTGGCGGGCGAATTGTATGTCGCCGGAGCGCAATTGGCGCGCGGCTACGCGGGCCGCCACGGGCTGACCGCGACCCGCTTCGTGGCGTGCCCCTTCGGGACGGCCGAGCGGATGTACCGGACCGGGGACGTGGTGCGCTGGACCCGCGACGGCGTGCTCGAGTTCGCGGGCCGCGCCGACGACCAGGTGAAGGTGCGCGGATACCGGATCGAGCCCGGCGAGGTCGAGGCCGCGCTGATGGCGCATCCGGCGGTCGCGCGCGCGGTGGTCGTCGCGCGCGCCCTGTCCGGGGACAGCGCGGAGGTGCTCGACAAGCAACTGGTCGCCTATCTCGTGCGCGATCACGACACCACGGTCGGCGACGACAGCGACCGGGCGGCCGATCTGATCGAGCACTGGCGCCAGGTCTACGACAACCTGTACGGCGGCAAGGAGAGCTACCTCGGCAACGGACGCGAGTTCGCCGAACCGCTGGCCCTGGACGCCGACTTCGGCGGCTGGAACAGCAGCTACACCGGCGAGCCGATCCCGGTCGGCCAGATGCGGGAGTGGCGCGACGCGGTCGTCGACCGGGTGCTGGCCCTGCGGCCGGAACGCGTGCTCGAGATCGGCGTCGGTTCGGGTCTGCTCATGTCGCGGCTGGCGCCGGAGTGCGCCGAGTACTGGTGCACCGACTTCTCGGCGGCCACCATCGCCAATCTGGAATCGCGCCTGCGCGAATCGGGGGTCGGGTGGGCGGACCGGGTGCGGCTGCGCGTGCAGTCCGCCGACGACGTCTCCGAACTGCCGGGCGGCCGCTTCGACGTGGTGGTGCTGAACTCGGTGGCGCAGTACTTCCCGAGCGCCGCCTACCTCGTCGACGTGATCGACAAGGCGCTGGGCCTGCTCGCGCCCGGCGGCGCGCTGTTCCTCGGCGATATCCGTAACCTGACGCTGCTGCGCGCCTTCGCGACCGGCACCCAGCTGGCCGGCGGCGGCGCGCACGACACGGTCGGCGCGGTGCGCGAGCGGGCCCGGCGCACGCTGGCGGCCGAACAGGAACTGCTGGTCGCGCCCGAGTTCTTCCTGGCTCTGCGGGATCGGATCTCCGGCCTCGCGGCGGTGGACATCGAATTGAAGTACGCGCCGGTCGACAACGAGCTGACGCGCTATCGCTACGACGTGGTGCTGCGCAAGAGCCCGGCGCGGGTCCGGTCGGTGGCCGAGCTGCCGCGGCGGCCCTGGGCCGAGTTCGGCGATCTGCGCGAACTCCACGCCCGGCTGGCCGCCGAGCGACCCGAGAGCCTGCGCATCAACGGAATACCGCAGGCCGGAACGGTCGCCGACGTCACGGCCGCGCACGTCCTGGACGACGCGGCCGAGGACACCCGCATCACCGAGCTGGACCTGAGCGTGCCCGCCCCGGCGGTGCTGCCACACGAGATCCGCTCGCTCGGTGCGATTTCGGGCTACACGGTGGCGGTGACCTGGTCACCGGCGCCGGGTGCCATGGACGCGGTCCTGGTCCGGGACGCGGACGCGCACACCACGTTCGACGGTCTCGCCCAGGCCGCCGGGCCGCTGGACGCGCTCGGCGCGTATGTGAACGATCCCGGCATCGGCGATCTGGTGACCGAGATCCGCCGGTTCGCGGCGGATCGGTTGCCGGAGTTCATGATCCCCGCGGCGATCGTCGTGCTCGACGAGCTGCCGCTGCTGCCCAGCGGCAAGGTGGACCGTCGTGCGCTGCCCGCCCCGCGGTTGCGCGGCTCGGTCTCCCGCGCACCGTCGACGCCGGTGGAGGAGACCGTCGTCGCGATCTTCGCGGAGGTGCTCGGAACCGATCTGGTCGGGGTCGAGGACGATTTCTTCGCGCTCGGCGGGCATTCGCTGTCCGCGACCCGGGTGGCGTCACGGGTCGCGACGGCCACCGGCGTGTCGGTGGAGGTGCGCGACGTGTTCGACGCGCCCACCGCCGCGCGGCTGGCCGCCGTGGTGGCCGGGCGTTCGGGCGTCGCGCCGCCACCCGGCGTGGCCCTGGCCCCCCGCGACCGGTCACAGGGAATACCCTTGTCGTTCGCGCAGTCCCGCATGTGGTTCATCAACCGTTTCGAGCCGGACTCCCCCGCCTACAACATCGCGGTGGTGCTGCGCCTGCGCGGGCCGCTGGACGCGGCGGCGCTGTCGGCGGCCCTGGGCGACGTCACGGCACGGCACGAGAGCTTGCGCACGGTGTTCCCGGAGTCGAAAGGCGTTCCGAGCCAACATATTCTGCCCGTCGAGGACCTGGCGTCGGTGGCGTGCGAGGCGGTCGAGCCGAGCGAGCTCACCCGGCGGGTGCGCAATTTCGTGCGGCAGGGCTTCGACATCGCCACGCGACCGCCGTGGCGCGTGACGCTGCTGCGCGGCGGGCCCGAGGAACACCTGCTGGTCGTGGTGCTGCATCACCTCGTCGCCGACGGCTGGTCGGTCGCGCCGCTGATGCGCGATCTGTCCGCGGCCTACACCGCGCGTGCGGCGGGGCAAGCGCCCCGGTGGACGCCGCTGCCCGTGCAGTACGCCGACTACACCCTCTGGCAACGCGAGACGCTCGGCGCGCAGACCGATCCGGACAGCGTCGCCGCCCGTCAACTCGCTTACTGGACAACACAATTGGCGGAGCTGCCGGACCGGCTGGAGTTGCCCGCCGACCGGCCGCGGCCGGTGGTGGCGTCCCAGCGCGGTGACAGCTACACCTTCACCCTCGACGCCGCGACGGCCGCCGGGCTCGGCGCGGTGGCGCGCACCCGGCGGGTGACGGTGTTCATGGTGGTGCATGCCGCGCTGACCGTGCTGCTGTCGCGCTTGTCGGGCAGCACCGACATCGCCGTGGGCACCCCGATCGCGGGACGCGGCGCGGCAGCGCTCGACGACCTGGTCGGCATGTTCGTCAACACGCTCGTCCTGCGCTCCCGCGTCGAGCCGGCCGAGTCCTTCACCGACCTGCTCGAGCGGTGCCGCCAGGTGGATCTGGCCGCGTTCGCGCACGCCGACCTCCCGTTCGAGCGCGTCGTCGAGGCCCTCGATCCACCCCGCAGCCAGGCGCATCATCCGTTGTTCCAGGTGCTGCTGGCCTTCCAGAACCTCGACCTGGACCCGGCCCTGGTGCGGTTGCCGGGACTCACCGTCGAGCCGCTCGAGAGTCTCGACATCGGGGTCGAACGCTTCGACCTCACGGTCACCGTCGCCGACATTCCCGACATCCCGGCCGACGGAGTCCCGATCACCCTCGGTTTCGCGCTGGACCTGTTCGACCGGTCGACCATCGTGGCCTTCGCCGAGCGTTTCCAGCGCACACTGGCCGCGGTGGCGGCCGATCCCGGCATCGGCCTGCGCGAGCTGGATCTGCTCACCGCCGACGAGCGAATCGCGCTGCGCCGCTGGGCCGCTGGCGAGGCGAGCCCGGCGGCGAGTCTGCTGCCCGAGATCCTCGCGCGCGCCGCGGCGGCGTTCCCGGCGCGGACCGCGCTCGTCCACGCGGGACAGGAGTGGACCTACCGGGAGCTCGACGAGTGGTCGAATCGATGCGCGCGGGCGCTGATCGATCGGGGCGCCCGCCCGGAAACGGTGGTGGCGCTCGCGATTCCGCGCTCGGCGGCCTGGGTTCGCGCGGTGTGGGCGGTCGCCAAGACCGGGGCCGCGTTCGTCTCGCTCGATCCGGCGCAACCGGAGCAGCGCAATCGCGGCGTTCTCGCCGACTGCGCGGCGACCTTGCTGATGGCCGCGCCCGGCGCGGTGGCGGCGCCCGGCATCACCCGGTTCGATCCGGACGAGTTCGACCCGGCCCCCTGGAGCGCCGATCCGATCGGCGACGGTGACCGGCTCGGCGCGATCCGGCCCGGCAACACCGCCTACGTCGTCTACACCTCGGGCTCGACCGGTATGCCCAAGGGCGTCACGGTCACCCACGCCGGACTCGCCGCGGTCACCGCGGCACAGCACCGCGACCTCCGGCTCGAGGCCGGGGCGCGGGTATTGGCCGTCGCCGCACGCACTTTCGACGCGGCGATCTTCGAACTGCTGCTCGCGACTCCGGTGGGGGCGGCGCTGATCGTCGCGCCCGAGGCCGTCTTCGGCGGAGCGCCGTTGACGGAGCTGATGCGCGCCGAAGGTGTGACTCATGCATGTTTGACTCCGGCGGTCGCGGCGACGCTCGACGCCGGGCGGCTCGAGGATGTGCGCGTGCTGATGCTGGCGGGCGAAGCGTGCCCGCCCGCGCTGGTGCGGAACTGGTCCGGCACCGATGCCGCCGGGGTCCGGACCGTGCACAATCTCTACGGTCCCAGCGAGGCCACGATCTGGGTGACCGGTGCGCGATCGCAGGCCGGCGCGCCGGTATCGATCGGCGGCCCGATTCCCGGTGTCCGCGCGGTGGTGCTGGACACCTGCCTGAACCTGGTGCCGCCCGGGGTGATCGGCGAACTCTACGTCGCCGGACCCGGTGTGGCCCGCGGCTATCTCGGGCGGCCCGGCACGACGGCGGCGGCGTTCGTCGCCGACCCGTTCGGGCCCAGCGGATCCCGCCTGTACCGCACCGGCGACCTGGTGCGCCGCCGCCCCGACGACGGCGCGCTGCTGGTGCTCGGACGCGCCGACTTCCAGATCAAGATCCGCGGCCAGCGCCTGGAACTCGGCGAGATCGAAGCCGTCCTCACCGAGCTTCCCGAGGTGGAGCGGGCCGTGGTCACCCCGGTGCCGCACGGCACGAGCGTGCGTCTGGCCGCGTATCTCACCCCGGCCCCTGGCCACCGGCCCGATCCGGTCGGCCTCCGGGCGGCCGCGGCCCAGCGCCTGCCGTCCTACATGGTTCCCGACACCTGCGTGATCCTCGACGAACTGCCGATGACCGCGACCGGAAAGGTGGACCTGCGCGCGCTGCCGGAACCCGAGTGGGCGACCACGACCTACCGGGCGCCCGCCACCCCCGCCGAGGAGATCGTGGCCGCGGTGTTCGCGCAGGTACTCGGCCGCGACCAGGTGGGTGCCGACGACGACTTCTTCGCCCTGGGCGGCGACAGCATCGTGTCGATCCAGCTGGTCGCCCGGGCCCAGGAACGCGGCGTGGTGTTCACACCGCGCCAGGTCTTCGAGGCGCGCACGGTCGCCGCGCTGGCGCGGGTGGCCGAATCGGTCGCGCCCGCACCGGTCCTGGCGGAGCTGCCCGGCGGCGGCGTCGGGCCGCTGCCGTTGACCCCGATCGTCCGGTGGATGGCCGAGCACGGCGATTTCGGCCGATGGAATCAGACCCTGGTCCTCACCGCTCCGGCCGGAATGGACCGGGCGGCGCTGACAACGCTTATGGGCGCGCTGATCGACCGGCACGACATGCTGCGGGCGCGGCTGTGGCACGACGGCCAGGACTGGCGGCTGGAAACCCGCCCGCGCGGGTCCGTCGACGTCGCGGCACTGGTGCACACCGTGGACAGTGACGGCCGGGACCGCGCTTCCGTGGCCGCCACGGCGGTCGACGCGGCGCTGAGCCGCCTGAATCCGGCCGACGGCGTTGTCTTGCAAGCACTCTGGTTCCCGCCGTCGGACACCTCGATCCCGGGTCAGCTGATACTGCTCGCCCACCATCTCGTGGTTGACGGCGTCTCGTGGCGCATCCTGCTGCCCGACCTGCTGACGGCGTGGCAGGTGCATCGCACGGGGGCTCCGGTGTCCCTGCCGCCCGTGGGCACCTCGATGCGGCGCTGGGCGCACGGCTTGGCCGACGCGGCGCTGACACCGGCGCGGATGGCGGAGTTGCCACTGTGGCAACGCATAGTCGACGGACCGGACCCGGCTCTCGGGTCCCGGACGTCGGTGGGCACGAAACATACACGGCGCGTGCGGGTTTCACCGGAAATCACCGAGGCGCTGCTGACCCGGGTGCCCGCGGCCGTCCACGGTGACGTCCAAGACGCGCTGGTGGCCGCACTTGCCCTGGCGCTCGTGCGCTGGCGAGCCGGACGAGGCGTGCTGGAATCCTCGGCACTGATCCGGCTGGAAGGCCACGGCCGCGAGGAACAGGCGCTCCCGGGCGCGAACCTGACCGCCACCGCCGGATGGTTCACGACGGTGTACCCGGTCCGGATCGAGCTGGCCGGAATCGATCTCGCGGACGCCTTCGCCGGCGGCCCGGCGATCGAGACGGCGGTCAAGCACACCAAGGAGCACCTGCGCGCGATTCCGGACCACGGCCTCGGCTACGGGCTGCTGCGCTACCTCAACCCGGAGACGGCGCGGTCGCTGCCCGCCGACCTGCCCGCGCAGGTCGCGTTCAACTATCTGGGTCAACTGTCCGGCGGCGCGAGCGGCTCCGATTTCGCCGTCACCGACGAACTCGGCGCTCCGCTGGCCGACGCCGATCTGCACGCCATGGCGACGGCGGCCGTCGACATCACGGCGGCCGTCACCGACGGCCGTCTGTCCGCCACCTTCGTCTACCGCGACGACGTGCTCGACGGGCCGGAGGTCGAGGAGCTGGCCCGGCTGTGGGCCGACGCGCTGCACGCCGTCGTCACGCGGCTGCGCCACCCGCGGTCCGGCGGGCACACACCGTCGGACTTCCCGCTGGTCCGGGCCGCGCAGTCCGACATCGCGCGCTGGGAGGCCCGTTACCCGGCGCTGAGCGAGGTCTGGCCGTTGTCGCCGTTGCAGTCCGGCCTGCTGTTCCACGCCCGGCTCGCCGGGCCGGGTACCGACGTCTACGCGGTGCAGCTCGCGATCACGCTGTCCGGAACGGTGGACGCCGCCCGCCTGCGTCACGCGACCGAGTCCCTGCCGCGGCGGTACCCGAATCTGGGCGTGGCGTTCGCCGCCACCGACGCCGGCGACGGCGTGCAGATCGTCACCGGCGAGGTCGTCGTGCCGTGGCGCGAGGTCGACCTGCGCGGGGAGCCGGATCCGGAGTCCGCGCTCGCGGCGGTGCTGGACCGGGACAAGACCGAACCGTTCGATCCGGAGCAGCCGCCGCTGCTGCGCGGCACGCTGATCGCGGTGTCCGACACCAGGTTCACCCTGGCGCTGTCCTACCACCACGTGCTCTTCGACGGGTGGTCGATGCCCGAGCTGCTGCGCACGCTGCTCGCGGTGTACGCGGATCCGGCGGTCGCGCTCGCTCCGGAGCCGGGCTATCGCGCCTACCTCGGCTGGCTCGCCCGGCAGGATCCCGCGGCGTCGCTGCGGGCGTGGCGGCACGCGCTGGCGGGAGCCGAGGCGACGCTGCTGGCTCCGCACCAGGACTCGTCGCAGCGAACCCGGTCCGTCGCCGTCGATCTCGACGGTGCGCTCTCCGACCGGCTCCTCGCCGCCGCGTCCGCCGCCGGGGTCACACCGAACACCGTGTTCCAGGTGGCGTGGGCGATCCTCACCGGCTACCTGGCCGGGCGCGCGGATGTCGTGTTCGGGACGACGGTGTCCGGGCGGCCCGCGCAACTGCCCGGCATCGAAACCGCGGTCGGGCTCTTCATCAATACGCTGCCGGTGCGGGTCCGGCTGCGCCCGGACGAGCCGGTGCCCGCGCTGCTGCGCCGGGTGCAGGCCGAACAGTCCGAACTGCTGGGGCATCATCAGCTCGGCCTGTCCGATATCCATGCCGCGGTGGATGTTCCGGCGCTGTTCGACACCGTGCTGGTCTTCGAGTCCTATCCCGTCGACGAGGCCGCGCTGGCCGCCCAGGCCGCCGCGATCGAGGACATGCGGGTCGAGGAGCTGCGGTCCGACGACGCCGCGCACTACCCACTGGCGTTGATCGTGATCAAGGGCGACCCGTTCCGGGCGCAGGTGCAGTACCGGCCCGGCGTTTTCACGCGCGAGTGGGCGCGCGAGTGCGCCGATCGGCTCACGCGCGTGCTGACGGCGATGACGGCCGCGGACCCGGTTCCGGCGGCCATGGATCTGCTCTCGCCCGTCGAGCGGGCCCGGCTCGCGCCGGTGCGTGGGCGCCCGGCGGAGCCGCCCCGGACGCTGGCGGAGTTGCTCGGCGCGGGCGCCGCCCTCGATCCGGTCGCCCCGGCCGTGGTGACGGACGCGCGGACAGTGAGTTTCGCTGAGCTGGACGGACATTCGAACCGGTTGGCGCGACTGCTGATCGGCCACGGGATCGGCCCGGGCGACGCCGTCGCGCTGGCGCTGCCGCGCGGCGTCGAGTTCCTGGCCGGACTGTGGGCGGTGACCAAGGCCGGTGCGGCCTTCGTGCCGATCGACCCGCGCCATCCGCTGGACCGGGTCACCGGCATGCTCGCCGATTCCGCTGTGCGCCTTACCCTCTCGATCGCCGAGACGGTGCGCACGGTCCCCGGAGCGGCCGCCGTGCTGCGGCTCGACGATCCGGAACTGCCCGCACGACTGGCGGAGTTCTCGGCAGCCGCAGTGACCGATGCCGATCGGATCCGCCCCCTGCGTCCCGGCCACGACGCCTACGTCGTCTACACCTCCGGATCGACGGGCACCCCGAAGGGTGTCGTGGTCGACCACCAGGGACTGGCGAACTTCACCGCCGAGCAGCGCGAGCGCTATCGCGTCGGGCCGGACTCGCGCATCCTGGCGGTGTCGGCCACGGGCTTCGACGCGGTGATGATGGAACTGCTCATGGCGCATCCGAACGGGGCCGCGCTGGTGGTCTCGCCGCCGGAGGTCTTCGGCGGCCCGGCCCTGACCGATCTGCTGCGGCGACAGCGGGTTTCGCACGCCTTCGTGACCACCAGCGTGCTGGCGACCATGTCGCCGGCCGGGCTGGACGCGCTGCGGGTGCTCGTCACCGGCGGCGAGCGGGTGCCCGCGGAGCTGGTGGCGGCCTGGGCCCCGGATCGGCAGCTCTACATCGCCTACGGGCCGACCGAGACGGTCATCGTCACCACGCTCGGCGAGCCGATGCGGCCCGACGCGCCGGTCACACTCGGCCGGCCGATCCGCGGCGTCGAGGCCGTCGTCCTGGACACGCTGTTGCGGCCGGTACCCGCCGGCGTGCCGGGTGAGCTGTATCTCGGCGGCATCCAGCAGGCCCTGGGTTACGCGAAGCGGCCCGGCACGACGGCTGCGGCGTTCGTCGCGAATCCGTTCGGCCGCACCGGCTCCCGGCTGTATCGCACCGGCGATCTGGTGTGCTGGAATGCGGAAGGTGAGCTGGAGTTCTTGGGCCGCAACGACTTCCAGGTGAAGGTGCGCGGACAGCGGGTCGAGCTGGGCGAGATCGAGGCGGTGCTCGCCGAGCAGACCGGGGTCCGCAGCGCCGTCGTGGTGCAGCACGCGCGGTCCCAGCGTCTGATCGGGTATCTCGTCGGCGCCGATCTCGACGCGGAACGGGTGCTGACCGCCGCGCGCCATCGCCTGCCGGCGCACATGGTGCCCGACGCCTGCCTGGTACTGCCGGAGTTGCCGTTGACGGTGAGCGGCAAGGTGGATCGCGCGGCGCTGCCGGAACCGCAGGCGCGCACACGGTCCTCGCGCGAGCCCTCGACCGCGGCCGAACGTCTGGTGGCGGCGGTGTTCGCCGAGGTGCTCGGGCTCGAGCGCGTCGGGGCGGACGACGACTTCTTCGCGCTGGGCGGGCATTCGCTCTCGGCGATGCGCGCGGGCGCGCGGCTGGCCGCCGCCACGGGGGTGCGGATCGGCGTGCGCGAGGTGTTCGAAGCGCCGACGCCCGCACTGCTGGCGCGGGCGCTGGCGGGCGGCGCGACGGCGACGCCTGCCCTGGTCGCCGGGCCACGACCGGACCGGGTGCCGTTGTCGTTCGCGCAGCTGCGCATGTGGTTCGTCAACCGGTTCCACGGAGCCGCGGCCTCGTACACCATTCCGCTGGTGCTGCGGCTGACCGGCGAACTCGACACCGGCGCGCTGCGCGCGGCGATCGGCGATGTGGTCGGCCGGCACGAAAGCCTGCGCACGCTCTTCCCCGACGAGGACGGGACGCCGTTCCAGCGGGTGCTGCCCGCGGAGCGCGCCGAGGTCCCGATCGAGGTGCGGTCGGTGGCACCGGCGCGATTCGACGCCGCCGTCGCCGCCTCGATCCGGGGCGGATTCGAGCTGGCGACCGAACTGCCCCTGCGAGTCACGCTGCTGGACAACGGATCCGGCGACCACGTCCTGACGCTGCTGATTCATCACATCGCCGCCGACGGCTGGTCGCTCGCGCCGCTCGCGCGCGACCTGTCGGCCGCGTACACGGCACGGCTCGCCGGCCGAGCCCCGGACTGGACGCCGTTGCCCGTGCACTACGCGGACTACGCGCTGTGGCAGCGGTCGCAACTGGGCGCGCACGACGATCCGGATTCGGCCGCGGCGCGTCAGCTCGCCTATTGGACAGCGCAGCTGGCCGAGTTGCCGGAGCGACTGGACCTGCCCGCCGACCGGCCGCGGCCGATGGTCGCCTCGCACGCCGGTGCCACCTACTCGTGCACTATCGACGGCCAATTGTTCGCCAGGACAGCGGAACTGGCCGCCGCGCACGGCGCGACCGTGTTCATGGTCGTCCACGCGGCGGTGGCGCTGCTGCTGTCGCGCCTGTCCGGGGCCACCGACATCGCCGTCGGGACGCCGATCGCGGGGCGCGGGGCGGCGGTCCTGGACGAGGTCGTCGGCATGTTCGTCAACACGCTGGTGTTGCGGACGCGGATCGAGGAGTGCGGATCGTTCGCGGATCTGCTCGAGCAGGTCCGGCAGGTCGATCTCGAGGCGTTCGCGCGATCCGACGTGCCGTTCGAGCGGGTGGTGGAGGCCATCGATCTGCCCCGCACCCAGGCGCATCACCCGCTGTTCCAGGTCCTGCTCGCTTTCCAGAATCTCGACCTCGATCCGGCGGCCGCGCGCCTGCCGGGGCTGCGGGTCACGCCGCTGGCCCTGGATACCGGCGTCGAACGATTCGATCTCTCGATCACCGTCGCCGATCTCCCCGACGCGGCGGGCGATTTCCCGGTCGTTCTCGGATACGCCACCGATCTGTTCGATCGGCCCACGATCGTGGAACTGGCGGGCCGTCTGGAGCGAATCCTGCGCGCCGTCGTGGCCGAACCCGGGGCCGGATTGCGCGTGCTGGAGCTCACCGATGCGGCGGAGCGAGAAGCGTTGCGGCAGTGCGGCGATGGCGGTCCGGCGCGGACACCGAGTTCGCTGGGCGACCTGTTCGACGAGGCGGCCGCGCGGTTCCCGGATCGGGTGGCGGTCACCGAGGGCACGCACCGCCTGACCTACGCCGAACTCGATCGCTGGTCGAATCGGTGCGCGCGGATGCTCATCGAACGGGGCGCGGGCCCGGAGACGGTGGTGGCGATCGCGCTGCCCCGGTCGGCGGCCTGGGTGCGGGCGGTCTGGGCGGTCGCGAAGACCGGCGCCGCGTTCGTCTCGCTGGATCCGGGCGCGCCGCGCGAACGAAATCTGTTCCTGCTGCGCGACGCGCACGTGAGCGTCGTGCTCGCCGACACCAAGGACTGCGCGGACGCCGCCTCGGACGCGGCGGAGTGGCGTGATGCCGGTATCCCGGTCATCGACTCCGATCTGTTCGATCTCCTCCAGTACAGCGATGTCGCGGTGCTCGCGGAGGACCGACTCGGCCGCGCGCGGGCGAGCACCACCGCCTACGTCGTGTACACCTCGGGGACGACCGGCACACCCAAGGGTGTCGCCGTGACCAACGCCGGGCTGGCCACCGTGGCGCAGGACCAGCGCCGCCGGTTCGGCCTGGACGCCGATTCCCGCGTATTGATGGTCGCGGCACGGACTTTCGACGCGGCCGTGTTCGAGCTGCTGGCGGCCGTGTCGGCCGGGGCGGCGCTGGTCGTCGCGCCGGGCGAGGTCTTCGCCGGAGCGCCGCTGACGGCGTTGCTGCGCGCCGAAGGGGTCACCCACGCCTGTGTGACACCCGCCGTGGCGGCGACGCTGGACGCCGGACAGCTCGACGGTCTGCGCGTCGTGATGGTCGCCGGTGAGGCGTGCCCACCGGCGCTGGTGCGGCAATGGTCCGGCACCGACGCCGCCGGGGTGCGCGCGATGCACAACCTGTACGGGCCCAGCGAAGCGACGATCTGGGTCACCGCCGCCGCGCTGGGCGGGGACGAACCGGTGTCGCTGGGCGGGCCGATCCCCGGCGTCCGGCTGGCCGTGCTGGACGCGTGGCTGCGACCGGTGCCAGCGGGCGTGCTCGGCGAGTTGTACGCCGCCGGTCCCGGTGTGGCGCGCGGATATCTGGGCCGCCCGGGGTTGACGGCCGGATCGTTCGTCGCCGATCCCGGCGGGCCGGCCGGATCGCGGATGTACCGCACCGGCGACCTGGTGCGGTGGGCGCCCGCCGGCGACGGGTACCGGCTGATGTTCGCCGGGCGCGCCGACCGGCAGGTCAAGATCCGCGCCCAGCGCCTGGAACTCGGCGAAATCGAAGCCGCGCTGACCGAGCTGGCCGAGGTCGGCCGGGCGGTGGTCGTCGCACACGAGGACGGGGCAATTCGATTGGCCGCCTACATCACTCCGGCGCCGGGGCGGCTGCCCGATGCGGACACGGTCCGGCAGGCGCTCGCACGCCGGCTGCCCTCGTTCATGGTGCCCGACACGGTCACCCTGCTGGCGGAACTGCCGCTGACCGCGACCGGCAAGCTCGATCACCGCGCCCTGCCGGCCCCGGAGCTGGTCTCGGTGGTCTACCGGGCGCCGTCGACGCCGTTCGAGGAACTCGCGGTCTCGGCCTTCGCCGAGGTCTTGGCGGTGGACCGGGTCGGGGTCGACGACGACTTCTTCGCGCGGGGCGGGCATTCGCTGTCGGCGACGCGGGTGGCCGCCCGGATCGCCGCGGCGGCGGGCGCCGAGGTGGGCGTGCGCGAGGTGTTCGACGCGCCGACCGCGGCCCAGCTCGCGGGGCTGCTCGCCGCGCGCACGGCCGGCGGCGCGCCCGCGCACGCGAGGTTGACCGTCCGGGAGCGGCCCGAGTACCCGCCGCTGTCGTTCGCGCAGTGGCGAATGTGGTTCCTGCACCGGCTCGAACCGGATTCCCCGGCCTACCACATTCCGCTGGTGCTGCGCATGACCGGCGAACTGGATATCGCGGCGCTGACCTCGGCGCTCGGCGACGTGGTGGCGCGGCACGAGTCGCTGCGCACCATGTTCCCGGACCGGGACGGGAAGCCCTACCAGCGGATCGGGCCGATCGGCGCGGTCGACGTCGAGGTCGGCCGGGTCGATTCGGCGGATCTCGAGCAGGTGATCCGGCCGCTGGTGCGGCGCGGTTTCGATCTGGCGAACGAGCCGCCGCTGCGGGTCACCCTGCTGGGCACGGGTTCTCGCGAACACGTCCTCGTGCTGGTGCTGCATCACATCGCGGCCGACGGCTGGTCGCTGACGCCGCTGGCGCGCGATCTGTCGCTGGCCTACGCGGCGCGCCGGACCGGGACGGCGCCGGTGTGGGCCGCGCCGCTGCCGGTGCAGTACGCGGATTACGCGCTGTGGCAGGCGGAACTGCTGGGCGCCGAGTCCGATCCCGAGAGCATGTCCGCGCGGCAGGTCCGGTACTGGACCGACCAGCTGGCCGGGCTGCCCGACCGGCTGGAGTTGCCCGCCGATCGGGCGCGTCCCGCGGTGGCCTCGCACCGCGGCGACACGTATTCCTTCGCGCTGGAACCCGCGACGGCGGCCGGGCTGCACCGGCTCGCCCGGACCCGGCACGCGACGGTGTTCATGGTGGTGCACGCGGCGCTGGCGCTGGTGCTGGCCCGGGTCTCGGGCAGCGGCGATATCGCGGTGGGCACGCCGATCGCGGGCCGGGGCGCGGCGGCGCTGGACGGGCTGGTCGGCATGTTCGTCAACACCCTGGTGCTGCGGACCCGGGTCGAGGAGACCGGGTCGTTCGGCGATCTGCTCGAGCGGACCCGCCGGGTCGATCTGGAGGCGTTCGCCCACGCCGACATTCCGTTCGAGCGAGTGGTGGAAGCGATCGACCCGCCGCGCACCCAGGCCCATCATCCGCTGTTCCAGGTGATGCTGGCGTTCCAGAAGCTCGATTCCGCGCCCGCCACGGATCTGCTCGCCGGAATTACCTGCACGCCGATAGATCTCGGCATCGGTGTCGAACGCTTCGACCTGACCTTCACCGTGTCCGACGCCCCGGACGGCGCCTTGATGGTCGGCGTGAGCTACGCCCTCGACCTGTTCGACCGGTCGACGATCGTCGCATTGACCGGGCGGCTGCGGCGGGTGCTCGAGACCGCGGCGGCCGATCCCGCGATCGGCGTGCGGGAACTCGACGTGCTCGAACCGAATGAGCGAATGCTGTTGTCGCGCTGGGGTGACGGTGGTGCGGGGCCGGAGCGGGTCACGTTGACCGCGATGCTCGCCCGCGCCGCCGCGGAGCACGCGGACCGGGTCGCGGTGACCGATTCCGGTGGCGAGTGGACCTATCAGGAAATCGACGAGTGGTCCAACCGGTGCGCGCGACGGCTGATCGAGGCCGGCGTCGGCCCGGATTCCGTTGTCGCGATCTCGATTCCGCGCAGCGCGGCATGGGTGCGGGCGGTGTGGGCGGTGGCCAAGGCCGGTGGCGCGTTTGTCTCGGTCGATCCCGCGCATCCGGTCGAGCGCACTCGGTTCATCCTCGCCGACTGTGCGGCCGCGCTCGTGCTCGTCGATGGGACCGCCGCCGAGGCGGGTGCGATCCCCGTGCTCGACCTGGCTGCCGATCTCTCCGCCTACAGTCCCGCGCCGGTCGGCGACGACGACCGCGGCGGTGTGGTGCGCCCGGCGAACACCGCCTACGCCATCTACACCTCGGGATCGACCGGAACACCGAAGGGGGTGGCCGTCACCCACGCGGGATTGGCGGCCGTCGCCGCGGTCCAGCAGGCCCGCTGCCACCCGGATCCGCGGTCCCGCGTCCTGGCCGGGACCGCACGCACTTTCGACGCCGCGGTCATCGAGCTGCTGCTGGCGGTCACGGCCGGAGCCGCCCTGGTGGTCGCGCCGGACGACGTCTTCGCCGGGGAGCCGCTCGCCGAGTTGCTGCGTACCGAGCGCGTCACGCACGCGTTCCTGTCACCGGCGGTGGGGCTGTCGGTGGATCCGGCCGGGCTCGACGATCTGCGGGCCATCCTGGCCGGTGGCGAGGCGTGCCCGCCGGAGCTGGTGCGGCGCTGGACCGGCACGGACGCCGCCGGTGTGCGCAAGGTGCACAACGTGTACGGGCCGAGCGAGTGCACGATGTGGATCGCCGGCACGCCCCTGGAGCCCGGCCGCCCGGTGTCGCTGGGCGGTCCGATTCCGGACACTGTTCTGGCGGTGCTGGATTCGGCGCTGCGGCCGGTGCCGCCGGGCGCGGTCGGTGAGTTGTACGTGGCCGGTCCGAGTGTCGCGCGCGGCTACATCCATCGGCCGGGCGCCACCGCGGCCTCGTTCGTCGCCGACCCGTTCGGCCCGGCCGGTGCGCGGATGTATCGCACCGGCGATCTGGTGCGCTGGGCGGTCCGCGGCGACGAGGCGGTGCTGATGTTCGTGGGGCGCGCCGACTTCCAGGTGAAGGTCCGCGGTCAACGGGTCGAGCTCGGCGAAATCGAAACGGCGCTGACCGGATTGGACGAGGTGCGGCAAGCGGTGGTGACCGTCCACTCCCCCGGCACCGAGGCACGCCTGGCCGCCTACGTCACCCGCACGCCGGGCGGCACCGCGGACCCAGCGACCATCCGGCGGGCGCTGGCGGGCCGACTGCCCTCGTTCCTGGTCCCCGACACCGTCACCGTGCTGGAGGCGCTGCCGCTGACCGGGAACGGCAAGGTCGATCGGCGTGCGCTGCCTGCACCGGAGCGGGCGGGTGCGACCTACCGCGCGCCCGCGACACCGCTGGAGAACACGGTGGTCTCGGTGTTCGCGGAGGTGCTCGGTGTCGAGCGGGTGGGCGTCGACGACGACTTCTTCACCCTGGGCGGCACCTCGGTGGTCGCCATGCAGGTGATGTCGCAGCTGCGTGCCCGCACCGGGACCGCCGTGCCCTACCGGTTGCTGTTCGCCGATCCGACACCGGCGGCCCTGGCCCGGTACCTGGCGACACCGCAGGCCGAGGTCGGCGTCTCCCTCGGCGTCCTGACACCGCTGCGCTCGACCGGGCACAAGGCGCCGCTGTTCTGCGTCCATCCGGGTGGCGGTCTGGCCTGGGTCTACGGTGCGCTGGCCGGACACCTCGACCCCGATCGTCCCGTCTACGGCCTGCAGGATCCCTACATCGTCGAGAACGGCCCCCGCCTGGACTCGGTCGAGGCCTACGCCGAGCGCTACGTCGAGGAACTCCTGCGAGCGTTCCCCGACACGACCTACCACCTGCTCGGCTGGTCGCTGGGCGGAAAGATCGCGCACGCCATGGCGACCCGCCTGCGCGAGGCGGGTCACTCCGTCGGGCTGCTCGCACTGGTCGACGCCGGGATAGCCGAAAACATCACCGTGACACCGGATCCCGAGCGGGATCAGCGTGCGCTGACCGAGTTCCTGCACGGCTGGCGCGGCTTCCTCGGCATGACCGGCGATCAGCGGGTCGACGATCCGGCCGCACTGCTTCCGCTCATCGCGGACCGGCTCAGCAGCGCGGGGATCCTGACTCCGCAGCAGGTGGAACGCGTGACCGAGTGCTTCACCACCCCGGTGCCGCACACGCCGGGCTGCTTCACCGGCGACGCCACCCTGTTCGTCGCCACCCGCGAGTCGTATCGGGACCAGATCGCCGGCACCTGGCGCGGGCACATCACCGGGACCATCCACGAGGTCGCGATCGACGAATGGCACACCGGGATGCTGAATCCGACCGGAGCGGGCGCGATCGGCCCGATCCTGAACACGCTGCTGCGGGACCGCGATTAGCGGTCACGCCCGTGCGAGAAAGGAGGCGATGTCGGCGGCGATCCGATCCGGATACTCGCCGTTGATCGCGTGCGAGGCCGTCGGATAGACGAGAACCGTTGCGTCGCCGAGCGTTTCCCGGGCTTGCTCGGCGGCCCGGTTCGCGTCGTGCATGACGGACTCGCCCGCGAGCAGGACCAGGAACGGCATCCGCGCGCGGGCGAGTTGCTCGGTACCGAACTGCGTCGCGGCCGGCAGGTGCAGGGCGTAGGTCTGCATTCCCGCTTCGATCATGTCGGCGATGGGGACGTCCTCGGTCGGCGCGCCACCGGCGACCCACCTGTTGAAGCTGTCGCGCCAGCTCCTCGGCAGCCAGCGCACCGAGGCCGGAATCGAGCGGACGATCGTCTCGAACGGCATGGGCGCGAACGTCATCGCCGGATCGAGCAGGATCACCCGGCCGATGCCCGCCGGTTCGCGGACCGCCAGATTGGTGGCGGTCCACCCGCCGATCGACATGCCGACCAGGTCGACGGTGTCGTGCGGAAGCTGTCGCAGCGCCTGGTGCAGCCAGCGCGCCTGGTCGGCGTCGTTCTCGATCGGCCGGGCCTGGATGCTGGCGCCGGGCTCGCCGAGCAGGTCGACGGTGTAGACCGTGCGCAGCGCGCGCAGCGAGGCAAGATTGTCGGCCCACACCGGAGTGGCCGCGGCCCGGCCCGGCAGCAGCACCAGCGGCGCCGCCTCCGGGCGCGCCCCGTCGAACCGATACACGCGCACCACGCCGTAGTCAGTACGCAGATCCAATACCCGGTCGGGGCTGGGCAATTCGCGCATCGCGCGGTCGTAGGCGGCCTGGAAACGACGGTAGCCCTCGGCGGAGGTGAAGTGCCCGACCGGAGCGGTGTCACGCAGGGCCAGCCACGCCATGATCGCCAGCACCGTCACCCCCGCGGCGGCGACCAGCACCCTGGTGCGCCGCCGATATCTCGGCGCTGCGGTCGTGTTCTCGGACAAGGGAATTCGCCTCCGTCAGATCTGCCGAACCCACGCGAGCAGGAACAGGACCGCGAGCACCGCCGTCACCACGGCCACCGGGATCGGCCACAGCGGCCCGCCGTCGCCGAGGTAGCGGCGCTCGACCCGCTCGACCATCGCCGCGAGCCCGAGCATCGCGAGCACCGCCACACCGGTGCCGAAGACACCCACCAGCGCGTGCACCACCCAGGCCCCGGCCAGCGACGGGCCGCCCCAGGCGTTCACCCACCCCTGGTCGTCGATGACGAACCCGTAGCCCAGACCGCGCACGAGCATGAGCACCGACATCGCCGTGAGCACCAGCGCGGGAAACCACAGCAGACCCACGACCACGAGATGGCGCACCCGGCCGCCGGTGGCGCCGCCGAACCGGACCAGTGCCCCGGGTGCGGCGGTGAGCGGTAGTGCGAGCCGGGCAGCGCCGCTTCTGGTTGCATACATTCGACGTCCTCCTGCATCAGAGAATACCCACAATAGGACACGGATGTCCCATAAATCTTCAACGAAGTTCGAAATTGGCAGGTCGGTGTACTGTTCTCGGCATGACGCGCAGCAGACCGACGGACGCGACCGCGACGAAATCCGGTGGTCCGCGCACCCGCACCCGCGCCGCGATCATGGACGCCGCGCTCACCCTGTGGTCCCGCGATTTCACCTCCGCCCTCGCCGATATCGCCGACCGCGCCGAGGTCAGCCGCAGCACCCTGCACCGCTACTTCCCGGAGCGCCAGGACCTGCTGGACGCGCTGCTCACCGAGTCGCTCGAGGTCCTGGACGGGATCGCGCGCGCCGCCGCCGACAACACCACCTCCGCCTTCGACCACCTGACCTACCTGCTGCGCTCCTTCGTCGAAGTCGGCAGCCGCGTGGTGTTCCTGTTCGCCGACCCCGACCGTTTCGCCGGAAACCCGCGCTGGACCGACGTCGGCGACGTCTCCCTGCGCCACCTGATCGAAGCGGCGCAGGCCGACGGCGATCTCGACCCCGAGTTACCCGCCGAATGGCTGGAAGGGGTGTTCAACGCGCACATCTACCTCGCCGCCGACGCCGCCCAGCGCGGCGCGCCCACACACGCCGCCGGCGAAATGGCGGTGCGCACTCTGCTCGGTGGAATCGGATCCAGCCGCACCGCACGACGCTGATCGCGTCCCCCGATCGAAAGGTGTCCCCATGCCACGCCGCGAGATCGACATCGATGTTCCCGACCTCTCCGGTCAACGCGCGGTCGTCACGGGTGCGAGCGACGGCATCGGACTGGGGATCGCGACACGCCTGGCCGCGGCCGGTGCCGAGGTGATCATGCCCGTCCGCAATCCCCGCAAGGGCGAGGCGGCCGTCGCATCGATCCGGCAGCATGCATCGCAGGCGCAAATCGCCCTGCGCGAACTCGATCTCTCCGCGCTGAGCTCGGTCGCGGCCCTCGGCAAGGCCCTGCTCGACGAGGGCCGCCCCATCCACCTGCTGATCAACAACGCCGGTGTCATGACCCCGCCCGAACGGCAGTCGACCGCCGACGGCTTCGAATTGCAGTTCGGCACCAATCATCTCGGCCACGTCGCCCTCGTCTGCCACCTCCTCCCCCTCCTGCGAGCCGGCGGCGCGCGGGTGACCTCACAGGTCAGTGTGTCGGCGAACCGGGGCGCCATCAACTGGGACGACCTGAACTGGGAGCACTCCTACAGCGGGCAGCGCGCCTACAGCCAATCCAAGATCGCGCTGGGCCTTTTCGGCCTCGAACTCGACCGCCGCAGCCGAGCCGCCGGCTGGGGCATCACGAGCAACCTGTCACACCCCGGCATCGCCCCCACCAGCCTGCTCGCCGCCCGCCCCGAACTCGGCCGCGCGAAGGACACCCTGGTCGTCCGCGTGATCCGCGGCCTCTCCGCCCGTGGCATCCTGCTCGGCACCGTGCGATCCGCGCAGCTGCCCGCGCTCTACGCCGCCACGTCACCCCAGGCCGCGGGCTCCGGCTTCTACGGCCCCAGCGGGCCGGGCCATCTGGGCGGCCCGCCCGCCGAACAGCGGCTCTACAGCAGGCTGCGCAGCGCCGAGGAGGCGCGGCGCGTGTGGAAGATCTCCGAGGAACTCGTTCAGCTTCAGTTCCCGGCGTAATTTCCGGATCACACCGAGACCCGGGCGAGAAAATCGGTCACGACCGCCGCCCACTCCCCCGGCCGCTCACTGGCGAGCGCATGCCCGGAATCCAGTTCGGCCACCGTGACATCCGGCAGCAGGCGAGCGAGTTCGGTTGCGTGCGAGGGCGAGACGACCAGGTCGTGCCGGCCCGCGACGACCAGCGCCGGCACGGAGACGGCCTCCAGCTCGCCACGAACGTCGACGCGGGTGAGCAGATCGAGCTGATCGTCGGCGCCGGGCGGGAGCCCGGCCCCGATGGCCGCGGCGAGCGCCTCGATCTCGGCCGCGGAGCGGCGGTCCAGCCACTCCGGGCTCCAGCCGAGCAGAATCAGATACGCCGCCAGCGCTTCCGGATCGGCCGCCAGCCGCCGCCAGGTCTCGACGACCACTCGCAGCCGGGCATTGGGCCGGGCGAAACCGGCCGAGAGCACCAGCGCGGTGACCCGCTCCGGATAGCGCGTCGCCAGGCGAACGGCGACCGCCGCGCCCGTGGAGTATCCGAGCACCGCGAACCGCTCCTGCCCCGCACGCTCGGCCGCGCCCGCCAATCCGTCGGCGAGCCCGTCGAGCGTGAGCGGCGTCGCACTGCGCGGCGTCGCACCCGAACCCGGATAGTCCGGAGCCACCACCGTATTCGTGGCCGCCAGGTGATCGACGAGCACTCCGAAACTGTCTTCGACGTCACTGCTCGCCCCATGCGCGAGCAGCAGACCCGGCCCACCACCCCGCACGATGCCGACGAGTTCCTTGCTGGCCGGCGCCCCGGCAATTCGCTGTGTCATACACCGACGCTAAAATCTCACATCGATGTGAGAGTCAAGGCGAGATGAACGGGATCACATGCGGATCGGCGAGTTGTCCCGGCGGACGGGCGTAAACCACCGCCTGCTGCGCTACTACGAGGAACAAGGCCTGCTCACCGCAGACCGCACCGGCGGCGGCTTCCGCGACTTCGGCCCCGACGCGCCGGTCGTCGTCCAACAGATCCGCGCCCTGCTCGCCGCCGGCCTGCCCACCCGCGTCATCCGCGAAATCCTCCCGTGCGCACACGGCCCCGCCCCGGAATTGGAGGCGCACCCCGACATGATCGCCGTGCTGCGCCGCGAGCTACGCGACGTCGAAGCGCGCCTGAACTGCCTGTCGGAAACCCGCGACCTTCTCGCCGGCTACCTGGCCCGAATCGACCGGAATTAAATCGCTTTTGCGCGCGAAGTCCGGCTGCTACCTTGGCATTACACAAACAACGGAGGGGTCGGAATGACCAGGCAGCACGCATTCTCGGCGGGTCGGCACGCAGCCGGCAGCCCCGCGAAGCATGCCCCGGTCGCCGCACACGCGCATACGCATCCGATCGGTCCTCGATGAGAGAGTGAATTCCTCCTCGAGGGCCGCCCCACACCCCCGTGGGAGCGGCCCTTTTCCATTGATCAACACAATTCCCGGGCTCGTAGCTCAACACGGGAGAGCAACTGTTTTGCACGCAGTTGGTTGTCGGTTCGAATCCGATCGAGTCCACGCAGAGCGAAGCCAAAGCGGTCGCGGCACCAGTTTGTGGAACTGGTCGTAGCGGGTTCGAGTCCCGTCGCTCTGCCCAACTTCCGAGGCCGGAGGCCTTAAACCGACTTGGAGAATGCTGGCCATTCGACGTTTTCCAAGTCTATCCCAAGTTTTGGGGCACTTCCGTACCAAGTGGCGGCGCGAAATACAGATCGAGAACATCTCGGTTGTCCGGCACATCCCGCGGTTGCTCGACATAGTGCGCCGCGGTCGTTCGCGAGCCCGGTGCGTGATTGAGCTGCCGACCGGCCGCGCCGAACCCCTTGGCGTGGGCCGTTGCCGTCGCGACGGTCTTGCGGTAAGTGCGCAGATTGGAGTCGAGCATGGCTAATGAGCGAATCGACAACTGGCAGCACATCTCAGCCGGCCGTGCAGTCGGCCCATTTCATGTTCATTCGGCGACGCTGCGGCCGCCCCGGTGACACAGTCCTCAGCTGAGTTTCGGCAATCCACCCCCGCCGGCTCTCATCCCCACCGCTACACCAGGAAGGCCGGCGCTCACGTGCATCCTCCCCTCAAGCTAAGAGCTCCTCCGATCCGCCGCGACAGTCTTCGGGATGTCCCTGAGGCAGGTTGTTCGCTCGGGATCGACACTCTCAGTACAGCCGTCTGATGAAAGGCAGCGGATTACACAAATGGCAGGGGGAACAACAATGAATAGCACTTCACGTAGCAGACCGAAAAGCGGACGATCCACGCGATCCCACCGGCCGAAAATCTGGCCACCCCAGCATATCCCAGATTTCGGGCTGTGGGTATGGCGATTCCGTGACTACTATCGTGACATTACCCAAGATGAACTGGCGCGTCGCGGCGGCTTCAGCAATTCCTTGGTACGAAAGATCGAGTCCAACAATCATCTTCCGGACCGATTGATCGTCGACCAGATCATCAATGTGCTCGGGCTTGACGAAGCGCAACAACGCCTTCTCACCGAACTCTGGTATCCCGCAATCGATCTGACGCCAATCGACTACCTCCGAAGCCGATTCACCGATGCAGGTGGGCTGGAAACCTTGGAATACCACCACCGACATGGCACCCCGGCGATGGCACATAACTTCATCTGGGATGTTCTGGCGGCCAACAGTTCCGCCAAGCAGCTCATGCCCGGCATCGAAGAAGCGGAGAACAACTACCTGCTGTGGACGTTCAGCCCCGCCGCTCGCCCGGCCTTCGCTGATTGGGATCACGAGGCACCCCAACTGGCGGCCATCGCCCTAGGCGTTCTGGCGCGCCACCGACAGGCCCCCCGCGCCCAACACGTGTACAACGAACTGCTGCGCAAGCCGGAGTTCGCGAAATTGATGCCGAGGACAACAACTGTCGCCTACGGATGCCAGCCAGACAAACTCATTCACCGCTTCGACGCCACGACAGGTGATTCGATCTCCATGAGCGTTCAGACATCCGATCATTTCGGCACCCACGAAGTATTCCTGACCTGCGGATTCAAGCACCTTTACAGCGGGCCGGCGCGGTAGAGACATCTGCCGCCGACTCTGGATATTCGGCGATAGCCGACCAGGCTGGCGCTCCGCTGCCATTGAGCGCCAGCCTCTTCTGGATCGACATTTCTCCTGTACAAGTCCCGGTCCGCTTGCCTAACGACTCGGCCAGCGACGCAATCCCCCGTGGAACCGGATCACAGCGACCAGGCTACGTGTCGAGAACACCGGCTCCAGTTGCCTTCTCGCACGCGCAATCGGCCGGTCGTCGCCACACCGGCGTCACCTGGTCGCAGGATCCCGTCCTCACGACACGTCTAACCCTGGGTTCGAGGCGATCGCCTCGAGCAGGGCTTGCGAGACCGGCTCGTCGGCAGCGGTGACGCTGGAGTCGACCGTGATCTGTGTCCCGGAGGGTCGGGTAACGGTCACCGTGCGCGATCTACGCGCCGTGGACTTCGTCGGCCCCGATGCCGTGGACCGCGATTCCTCGGTCGTGAGCACCGCACCGTCGGCGAGGCGGCGCGAGGTCGCTGCGTTGTCCGGCGAATCCTGTTGCGGGAACGGTTGTCCGATGATGATCTTGATGCTCAGCAGCGAGTCCTGCTCGGGTGTCCCGAGTCCGACGATCTGGCAGACACCACCGCCCATGTAGGCAGGCAGCAGCGCACCCAGTGGAGGGGAGAGGGTCAATCCGTCGAGCGGGATCCCCACCAGCACGGCGTTCCAGCGGCGGGCCTGGGCCTCGGCGATCGCCGGGGACCGCTTCAGTCCGGTGAAACACCTGCCGGGCGGCCCGGGTGTTCCGGGCGGAACCGGCGCGGTGACGCGAAGTCCCGGGGTGGTGACGATCGTGACGAGTTCCTCGATGGTCAAAGGGATAGCCGCCGCCCGGTCGGTGACCTGGTCTGTGGCGTTCGCGCGAACGACCGTCCCGTCGGGCAGGTAGGCGGTGGCGGTCCGGGACAGAGTGCGAACCCGGTTCGTCTCGTGCCAGGTGTCGTGGGTGTCGATGATCGTGCCGTCGGCCAGGGTGCGTCTTTCGTCGAGATCTCCCGCGACGCACGGCGGTACCGGCTGGGCGGACAGGCGCACGCTCACCCGCAGCGCGCCGGCCCGGTCTCCGCGCAACAGCGTGGCGCGGGCGGCGGTGTCGCTGCCGTAGTTCTCCTGTTTCGGGTCCTCCCCGAGGATCGGCTCGAACAGCAGCGACCGCTGCAGCGAGGCGAAGGCGATCTCGACATCCTCTGGTAGCGCCGCGCGCAATGCCTCCGTCATTGCCGTCGCCTTGGGCCCGGAGAACCACGGATAGAACGGATTGTCGTATCCGTCCTTCTCGCCGAGGATCACGCCGAACAGACCCCCTTTCCGCGGTGGTTCGACGGTCTCACACCCTGAGATCTGCACCGGAAACCGTACCGGTGGAGTGACATAGGAGTAGCCGGAGGGTGGCGTGCTCGGTGGCGTGGGGTCGAACAGCAACCCGGCGGCCAGGTACGCGGCGGCGACGACCGCTACACAGCTCAGAGCCACTTTCCAGCGGCTGGCGGTTGCGTATTTGTCCCCGCCTTTTTCCAGGTCGTGCACTGTCCCTATCCGTTCAGGATCGAAGATGACGTCGGAGGCTCGGACCCGGACATTTTGTCGAAACGGCCGCTGCGCGGTTGCCTCAACAACGCGCGCCCGCGTTCGGGGGTGAGGCTGTAGGCCAGCACCGGGTCGGCGAGCAACGCTACCGGGGCGATGTGATCTGGAGTCCGGGGCTGCCAGTGCGCCATCGCGGGCTCGAGCGCATGCCACAGGGCCGCGGGATCGGAGTGGTGCTGCGCGAGTGCCTTTCGTACCGCGGCGTCGAATGCTGGGTTGCCGTAGCACAGCTGGTAGCCGGGCCGCTCTGTCCGGGCCCGGTGCCCGTCGATGGCGCGTTTGATCGCGCCCCCGGGATCGGTTCGTGCGGTCTCGAGGATCTGGGCAGTATCGAGCGCGGAGCCGTACCAGGGTTCTTTGTGCGCGTGTTGCAGGAACATGCATGGCACGAACTCTTCGGTGAACAACGAACCCGTGAAGAAGCCGTCCGGGGCGGGCGAGAGCGATAGCAGACGCGAAAGGATCCGGGAGGCCTCGTAGGGGGAGGAGGTGGATTGGAACATCTGGAGCTGGGTTTGTAAGACGGTGGCGCGGGACCGGCCGAATCGCTGGGCTTTTTCCAAAGCCGCCGTGGCTTCGTCGACCTTCCCGGAAAGGGCATCGGCCCGAGCCTGTTCCACCACCAGATCCCAGTTGTCCCGGGTTTTGCCCTGCGGCTGACGTAGTTGGTGGAGGCCTTGGTACAGCGACTCCATGAGTGCGGTGAACGACGGGTATCGCCGCGGAAATTCAGCCCAGGAAAATACGCTGTAGGCGGCCCACTCGCCGTTCTCGTCGCGGTCGGCCGGGTCGAGGAACAGGGCCCCCGCGTCGGTGTGCAGGGAGATCAGTAACCCGCGATCGAACGGGTTGCCCGGCGCGTCGACCGGTGCCTCGGTGACCAGGTCGGCCCACGACTCCCAGGAGGGTTCGAGCTCGCGCAGCCATCCCAGATTGGTGGTATCTCGCATCTTCCATACGAATTCCCCGGCGTGGCGCCAACCATTGGTGGTCAGCAGGAAGCTGCGATAGGAGGGCGGCAACCGCAGGCCGAGACGCTGCTCGACCGCGCCGACGTCGGCCTCGCCGGCCGGGGCGTACCCGAGCCAGCGTTGCTGCACTACCTCTGGATCCAACTCATCAGGATCTCTGCTGGCGATCCATTCTTCACTCCACAGCTCCAGCCACGGTCTCCAGTTCATTTCGTGACTCCCAGGACCAGCCGGTGACAAGTTCGGTCTCGGCGCAGGCAGATATCGACCCTACCGGTGAACCGGTGGGCTTTGGTGTGTTCGCGGTCGGACACACCTGACGACGGCAGTCCCAGTGCGATAGACGCGGTGACGGTCCAGTCGAGCTGCTTGATCGATCCTTCGCTCGTGAAATAACGGGCATCGGGATCGGCGCCCGCTTCTAGATGTGCGCGTATCTGCCCTTGATCAGTCCATGCCATCCGGCCGAGGCCAGCTCGGCCATCCTGCTCATCGTGCATGACCACGGTGTCACCTTTCTCTCAAACGATCGTTTCTGGGAACCATCCGACGCTGGCGGATCTCCTTGGCGATCTGCGCCAAGACCTCAGCGCCGGAGCGGGTTTCGTCGCGCACGAAGCTGTTGTAGTCGGCACCGTCGCAGAGTGCGGACACGAAGATGTCGGCGATCGCTTAGCACACAACGCGCTCGCCGACCACCAACGACATTGGGGCTCAATCAATCCCAGCGCGTGAATAGCGGGCCCGCTGCGATGGCGAGGTGTCGAACTGCATGCCGATCGAGCCGGGCCGGAAGTACACCGCGTGCCTAGGAGGCGGGAAGCGGTTCGTCCTCGATGACGGCGCTCTGCCACGCGACCGCCGCCGCGGCGTCCACCCACCGTGGCTGGCTCCATGTGCCCGGCGGCACCACTCGCTTTCCTTCCTTGTCGAAGTACGGCGGCGGCTGAGTGAACTCGCCGGGCTCGAACTTGTCCGGGCAGCGATACAGGGCCATGGCGCTTCGGTGAGCTGGAACCAGCAGCGAGATCGGTCCGCCGCCGCCGAACGAACAGTCCACCACCCCGGTGAGCCGATAACTGTGGTCGGTGTCGTTGCGGCAGGTGAACTTCTCGCAGGACAGGCCCTCGGGAAGTCCTTCCGCGGCGGCGTGCGGAGCCAGCATCGTCACCGCGGCGCCAACCACCGCCGTGCCCAGCAGAGCGCCGATGAATCGTGCTGCCATGTGTATCAACCTCATTCGTCGATTCCAGGCCCCAGCGTTGTTGCTGTGGACCATCCGGTACTGCCGGTGCAGGGCCCCACGAGCCGGGGTCGGGATCGATGACTACACCGATGCCGATTCCAAGTCGTGATCGGTCGATCCTCGCTGCTGTCAATGGAAGAGCCACCGTCGACTTTGCCGACCCGGGATCCTGGTGGGGCCGGTCGTAGCGCGCACCTGATATCACCGACCGGCCCAGCAGTGGATCGCCGTCGCGGCGACTGCGACGTTAGTAAGTCGGGACCCGCGACAACAGGGGGCCAGCCCCACCTTTGGTGGGGCGACTCGCGGTGGAGCTGGATTGCCGCGACCGACGACAACCCTGCGGCGGAAATCAGCGGCACCTTCGGTGACCTCCCCTACTGCCGGCCCGGGCTAATCACCCACGCACTGGCCGACGCGCAGCCTGTCGGTTCGGAATGCGCTGGGCGCGGTTGCGGTCCTCGGCGGGGGTTGTGCCCACGTATCCCCCAGTTCGTTGATCGCGATCAAGATCGGAAAACACAGTCCATGATCATGAAGCAGGCGTCGTCATCAGCTGAAGCAATCACAGCGGCTGACCTGTCCTATCGGTTCTCGAGCGGCACTACGCGCCCCGGAGTGGGGTTTGGCTGCAGCTCGATGCCCTGAGTCCACGCCCACACCATGAAGACCAGTGCACCGATCGCGACGATGGCCGTTGCGAGCACCGACACTCGCGTGAGCCAATCGCGGGGATCCGGGTCACCAGGACTGGCGTTCACGAGTCGATCTCGAGTTCGTTGATCACATAACCATCGTCACGATAGAGCCTCCACCAGGGAAGTGCTAGGAATAGCATATGTCGCGTGAATCCTCGCAACTAGTGGTGATATTCGTCGACGAGGGCGCGATCCCGTTCCGCAGCGCGGTGGCCTCAGCACCATGAAGCGCTGCGGGGCCGACTCGGGATTGGCCCGGTACGGCCGAAACTTTTCATCGCTGGGCACGGACACGTCCCGGCTGTTCTGGCAGCTGCCAGAACGGGTCGGTGAAGTCGCGCTCGTCGAGAAGTCGCTGGTTGAACTCGCGACCGTGTGGCTCGAAGTCGTACTTTGGCCGTCGCCGTACCACGGTCCGGCCAGCCGCAACACCGTCGTTGCATCAGCGACATAGCCACCACCCGGATCGTTGTCGGCCGTCTATTGCTCGGCGTGGTCGCGGCCGCAGAACAAACAGATCATCGTGCAGGTGCCGACAACGTCGTCCCACCACTGCCGGGCCGGACGCGGGAATCGAACAGGGTCGTCCCGCGATCGCGCTCATAACGGCGCGGGGCGAGTCAGGCGGTCTCGGCCTTGGTCCGGGCGTACGCGCGCGCCGCGCGCACACGATCCCCGCATCGTGTCGAGCACCAGTGCCGTCGACCGCGGCGGATCAGATACCGGTTACACGGCACCGACCCGCACATGGTCAGCAATTGTGCGTCCTCGCCGGTGAGCAGGTCGGCCGCGTCGGCCGCCAGTCGGGCCAGTGCCCGGTCCAGGATTTCCTCGGGCGGGCAAACCGCGGCGCGGTACGGGCCGTCGGTCTCGTCCCAGCGCAGCACCGGCGCCGTCGCCGCGCGGCGCATCGCTTCGTTGACCGCGGACAGCGCACTGGACAGCGGCGGTTGCCGGTCGACGTGCGCGGCGAACAGCGACCGGATGTGTTCGCGCAAGACCCACAACTGCGCCACGCATTGCTCGCCCACGGTGACGTCGAGGGGCGCCAAGCCGCGTTCGCGCAGCCAGTGCGTCGCCGACTCCGCAGTACCCAGTTCGTCGATGACCTTCGCGCCCGGTACCACGTAGGCGCTGTCGGCGAAGTCGAGTGCAAGGTAGGCCTGCGCACCGGGCGAGCGGGGCAGCGCGGCAGCGTTGTTGGCGGTCGAAACGCTCACCGATCTCACGTTACCACTTGTCATTAGCCGTGAGGTGACCTACGTTCACTCACGGATAAAGTCCAGAAATACCATGAGGAGACTGTGATGAGACGTGCCGATCATTGGATCGACGTCCAGGTCATCGGCGGTCCGACCGCCTTGTTCGAATACGGTGGTCTGCGCTTGCTCACCGACCCGACCTTCGATGCGCCCCGCGTCTTCCCCCAGCCCGGCGGCCTGCTCACCAAGACGACCGCGGCCGCCCTCGCACCAGCCGATCTCGGCCCGATCGACGTCGTGCTGCTCTCCCACGACGAACACCCCGACAATCTCGATGCCGCCGGCCGGGCGCTACTCGCCGAGGTGGGATCGACACTGACCACTCCGGCCGGCGCACGGCGCCTCGGGAACCGGGCCATCGGCTTAGCCGACTGGGAGACGGTCGAACTCGATCGCCCCGACGATGGCACCATCACGGTCACGGCGGTACCGGCGATCCACGGGCCCGGCCCCCGTGCGCAGGTCGAAGCGATCGTTGGCCCGGTCGTGGGGTTCGTGCTGACCGGAGCGGGCCTGCCCACGGTCTACGTCAGCGGCGACAACGCCTCGCTGAGCGCGGTCGCCGAGATCGCGCAGCTTTTCGCCCCGGTCGACACCGCCATCCTCTTCGCCGGCGCACCACGATTCCCGATGCTGTTCGACAACGCGCCGATCGTGCTCGACAGCGCCCAAACCGCCCAGGCCGCCGACATTCTCGGCGCACGGCAGGTGGTTCCCGTGCACTTCGAGGGGTGGTCGCATTTCACCGAGGGGCGTGCCGACCTGGTCGCGGCGTTCACCGCCGCCGGATTGGCCGACCGCCTCGATCTGGGCGAGCGGGGCTGACCCCGAGATGAAGACATTCCACCAGATCGGCGAGGCCGTCGACAGCCGGGCACAGCGTCGCACCCTGCAGGTCCTTGTCGCGGCGCAGGCACTCAGCGGCGCCGGTCTGGCGGCGGGTGTGACCGTGGGCGCGCTGTTGGCCCAGGACATGCTCGACTCCACCGGCCTCGCCGGACTACCGAGTGCGCTCGGCACAGCGGGTTCGGCACTGGCAGCCGTCGTCGTCGCCCGCATCTCGCACACGCGGGGCCGTCGGCCCGGCCTGGTGACCGGGTACCTGGTCGGCGCGCTGGGCAGCCTCGGCGTGGTCGCCGCCGCCACGCTGGACCTGCCGCTGCTGCTGTTTTCGGCTCTGGCCGTCTATGGGGCGGGCACCTCGACCAATCTGCAAGCCCGCTACGCCGGAGCCGATCTGGCAAGCCCCGCCCACCGCGCCCGCGCGGTCTCTACCGTGCTGCTGGCCACCACGGCCGGGGCGGTCATCGGCCCGAACCTGACCCAGGTCACCACCGGTCTGGCCCGCCGCCTGCACATCCCGGACCTGGCGGGTCCATTCCTGGTGCCAGCAGCCGCCTATGCCGGGGCGGCTGCGATCTTGGCCTTCTGGTTGCGGCCGGACCCGCTGTTGCTGGCCCGCACACGCGGCGACCACGTCACCACCGAGCCCGACAGCGCCGCGACGGTGGCACAGGCGGCGAGGCGGGCCGGTCTGTGGACCGGGGTCACTGTCGTGGTCCTAGCGCAGATGGTGATGGTCGCGATCATGACGATGACCCCGGTCCACATGAGCGCCCACACCCACGACGCGGCGGCCGCGGGCCTGGCGGTTTCCGTTCACCTGGGCGCGATGTATCTGCCGTCGCCGGTGACCGGCCGGCTCGTCGACCGCTACGGGCGCCCCGCCACCGCAGCCGCGTCCGGCGTGACACTGGGCGGGGCCGCGATCCTCGCCGCGACTGCCCCCAGCGACTCGGTCACGGCGCTGACCATGGCCCTGGCGCTGCTCGGGCTCGGCTGGAATCTTGGTCTGGTCGCCGGCACCGCGATGGTCACCGACGCAGCATCGCTGTCGACCCGCGCCACCGTTCAGGGTCGCGTCGATGTCGGCATCGCGATCGCGGCCGCGGTAGGTGGGCTGGGTTCAGGTGCCGTGGTCGCAGCGGCGGGTTATCCCACGTTAGCCCTGGGCGGCGGCGGCCTCGCGCTGATCATCGTGGCGGCAGCGACACTCGAGGGGCATCGTGCTCGCCGGGCAGCATCGGGCGCGCACGGTCAGGCAGGGATCGGCGCCCACCGTGTTCGGTGATGGGAAAGGCCAGTCACAGAGTCGAATTCGAGGCCGGTCCCGCATTGTCGTCATCGGCACCGCACACATGGCTGCATCGGTGAACGGTGAGGTCGCGTCCATGCTCGAGTGGTTCTGATCGCGAATCTCGGCGCCACCTTGATCGCGAATCCCAGCACCGCTCGATTTAGTGTTCGTGAATCTCGACAGCACCCCGAACCCGACGATGATGCGTAATCTCAGCGTCCGCCCAACTGCCGTTCGCCGCCCGCCACAAGACCTCCACCCTGCCTGTCATGAGACCAGAACCTGCGGCAGCCCCCGTGGGTGAACTTGTTCCAATTCCGCAAGCTGAACAAGATGAAAATGGCCAGGCGCCGTGCGCCGAACGCACGCACATGTCTGCGGGCTCAGGCGGTCAACGCAACACCTCTTCGAGTGCTTCTGATGGTGTGCGGAATCCGAGAGTTTGTCGAGGACGCCCATTGAGTTCATCGGCGATCGCATCGAAATCGGACTGGCTGTATGTGCGTAGATCCAGGTGCCGGGGAAGGTACTGACGCAGCAGTCCGTTGGTGTTCTCATTGCTGCTGCGTTGCCACGGACTTTTCGGATCACAAAAATAGACCCGGACGCCGGTTGCGGCGGTGAAGGCCACGTGTTCGGCCATTTCATAGCCTTGATCCCAGGTCAGCGTCCGCCGCAACGCATCAGGCAGGGTGAGGATCCGGGCCGCCAGAGCGTCAGCGACCAGATCAGCGCGCTTGCCTTCGGGCAGGGCGACCAGCAGCAGAAACCGGGTAGACCGTTCGACCAGGGTGGCAACCGGAGACATGCCTCGCCCGAACACCAGATCGCCTTCCCAATGCCCGGGCACGGCTCGATCAGCGGCCTCGGCGGGGCGTTCGGCGATGTTGAGCACGCCGCGGCGCTGACCGCGCCCGTCGGGTTCGCGTTTGACTTTGGGCCGGCGTATCGCCCGGTGGGTGCGCAGATAGCGGGTCAGCTCGTGGCGCAACTCGCCCCGAGCCTGGATGAACAAAGTTCGGTAGATCGTCTCGTGCGACACATAACCCATGCTGGACTGCGGATTTCGGCGCAGCCAGCCCGCGATCTGCCGCGGCGACCATGCCAGAGCGAGTTTCTCGGCCACCACCGCGGCCAATGCCGGATCGCGGGACAATTTGGTCGGTTTCGGTCTTGTTGCCCGAGACCATGCCGCCTGGTCGGCGGGCAGAGCTCGGTAGACGAAACGACCGCCGCGCCCGGCGACCTCCCGCGAGATCGTCGAGGGTGCTCGTCCCAGTCCTCGGGCGATACTGCTCAGCGAGTCCCCGGCGGCCAATCCGCGTGAGATCTTCTCTCGCTCGGCCAGACTCAGCCGAAGGCGGCCGCGGTGGCGAGGAACCGGCCGGACACCGCCGCAGCGTTTGAGCAGGTCACGCACCGTGGACGGGTGCCGGCGCATCTCCCGGGCCAGGACCTTGATCGCTTGTCCGGACCGCCACCGCCGCCACGCCTCCTCGACCTGCGCCTCGGTCAACGGGACGCCGGTGTTCGGCAGCACCGGGCTAGGAGTGCCAGACTGAACGAGTGCCTACATCGACCGGAGTAACCGTCGTCGCGCACCGAGGACTCGCGCCTGGTCTCCCGGAGAACACACTGGCCGCCTTTCGCGGCGCGATCACACTCGACGTCGACGCAATCGAGATCGACCTCCGAGTCACCGCCGACGGGCATCTCGTCGTTATGCACGACGACACAGTAGATCGGACCACCAACGGTCACGGCCGGGTCGCCGACATGACATTGGCCGAGATCAAGACTCTCGACGCCGGCTCGCTCGCCGGTTCGGCCTTCAGCGGAGAGCGGATACCGACTTACCGCGAAGCGCTCGAGGTGCTGCAGGGACATCGGATGCAGCTGCTGCTCGACATCAAGGACTGCCCACCCGAAGCCAAGGAGGAAATCGTTGCGATGACCGATCACTTCGACGCCTCGCACAAGGTGATCCTCGGTCCGCGCACGGTCACCGACCTGCACGAATTCAAAAAACTGGATCCACGCCTGAGGACGTTGGCGCTCGTGCCCGGACGAACGGACCTCCCGCCGGACCCATCGGAGATCGCGGCATTCATCGCCGCCGACGCAGACATCGTCCGTCTCTGGCCAGCCTGGCTGCTGACCGACCACAACACCGGCGCTCAGCTCGTCGAAAGCGTCGTCGCGCGCGGAGCACCGGTATGGACCTGCGCCGACACCCTCTACGGCGACATCAGCGCCGACACCCCCGAGAACGATCTCAAGCGACTCATCGACATCGGCGTGACGGGCATCCTCACCAACCTGCCAGAACTACTGATGGACATCGTGCGCTGAGACCGAACCCGATCGCCCGCTGACCACATCACCTCGCGCAGCACCATCGACTCCGAGCGCCAACCACCTCCGGCGCCGGGGGTTGACGAAAACATAGGGACACCCCCCCGGCAGAGCGAGTACTCGGATGACAAGTTGGATTCAGATGTGAAGCAGCCCGCGAGGGCGTTCAACCACTTCCATCTTGTTACCGAGGAACCGCAGGGCTGAGTGCATGGGCTGAGTCGTCTCGGGCACGAGTAGAAGGCATCCGCTCATCAGCCTATCGGTCCCGCAGGCTTCGCGGATTCACTGCCGGGTCAGGCCGATAACTTGTTGCAATCTGCTGTGGATGGTTACCCGAGGGCGGGGCGTGACAACCTGTCGCGATCGCAAGCGACCACTCCGCTCCGGTGGGTAATCAGGTACAGCCGAACCGCAGCCAGCACGGCCCGTAATGGTGTCGAGATCGACGACTATCCGTCGGACGACACGCTGTCGAAATTCGCGATTCAGCGATGCCGAATTCGGGATCAGAGCCACTCGAGATGCGGGATCGGGCGACTGCCAACCGCGCTGGATGCGGAACTGTCGCGCCTAGCCTGCGATTCAGCCCGATTCGTCGCACGGTCGGCAAGGACGACAGCACCACCGTCCGTCAGCTGACGCGCGCGCCCGACTGCTGAGCAACGTCCAAAGCCGAGGGCGCGGGGACGTTCAGGCTGTCACGGCAGCTCCCAGAACGGGCCGGTGAGTCCGCACTCGTCGAGAAGACGCTGGTTGAACTCGCGGCTGTGTGGCTGGAAGTCAGGGTGTAGGCGGTCGCCGTACCACGGCCCGGCCAGTCGCCACACCGTCGTTGCGTCAACGACATAGCCGCCACCCGGATCGTTGTCGGCTGTCCATTGCTCGGCGTGGTCGCGGTCGCAGAACATCCGGATCATCGTGCAGGTGCCGACAACGTCGTCCCACCACTGCCGGGCCGGCCGCGGGAATCGGACAGTCGGTCCAGCCGGGGGCGTGACCGTCGGCCCCGAAACAAGCCTGATTTCAGCGCCGCACTGCGGGCAGGCAGTGTCGATGCGAACGTCGAGATGCAGTGCGGCGCTGATGCCGAAGGAGTCCCACGCACATCCACCCCACCAGCGGCGATCATCGTGGCCGTCGGCCGGGGTCACCACGAACGCCATCGGGGCGGCGGTGAATGGATGCGCCATCCGCACCGCGTCTCGGTCGGGATTCAGGACCAGCGCGTGCTCGTGGGCCAGGTCGTCGAGGATCTGATGGATGGAGTCGATGGTGGACTGAGTCCGACCGGCCAGCTCTGCCAGCGATGGCGCGCGGCCCTGGGCCGCGAACGTCTGGTAGACGAGATCGCGAACTCTGCGTGACAGCGGCGTGTTCAATACGTTCTCCTGCATCGTGCCTGTTGGTGGCTGCTGGAATCTGACAGCTCATGCGCTATCCCCCTGGTGCGCGATCTCGAGCCACGCACCGTCCGAAGGTCACACGGCTGCTACAGGCTCAAAGTCGACGCGTGCGGTGACACGGTCGAGCGGGCCAGAGCCTTGGCTTTGGTCCGGATCAACACCTGCCGCGGCGCACGCGCGATGTCCGAGGCCATCGCCACCGCGACCGAACGAAGGTTCGCGCCAGGCACAACGCGACTGACCAGACCGATCCGCAGCGCCTCAGCAGCCTCGACGCGCCGCCCGGTGAAGCACAGATCACGAGCAGTCGCCCCGCCGAGCAGATCATGGAGCGGACCGTAGACGATGTCGGCCCAACTCTGCTCGGGGTGCCCGAATACTGCGGTCTGCGAGCAGATCCGGATATCGCACAGGGTGGCCATATCGAAACCTCCGGCAAGCGCCGGGCCGTCGATGGCAGCGAGGACCGGGAGCGGGAACCGCAGCAGCGTGTGATGGAAGCGGTCACTGGAAGGCCACAACGTCTGCTGGACAATTGGGTCCGAGCTCGTGAACTCACCGAGATCGAACCCGGCACTGAACACCGCGCCCGCACCGATGAGCACCACGACACGGACGCGTTCGTCCTTGGCCAAAGCATCGAGCTCGTCACTGATGCTGTCGCGCAACGCGATCGACAGCGCGTTCTTCTTCTCAGGACGGTTCAACGTAAGGACGGCGACACCCTCGGCCGGGAATTCGGTTTGCAGCAGAGCTGAAGTCATGGCAGTTATTATATGACGATCGCTCTACATACGCATCCGCTACACTGAACCGTGCCCGCACGAACCGACACCCGCCAACGTGTACTGCAGACCGCAGCGGAACTGTTCCGCCGACAGGGTTTTGCCAATACCGGCCTCAAACAGATCATCACCACCAGCGGCGCCCCATGGGGTTCGCTCTACCACTTCTTTCCCGAGGGCAAAGAACAACTGGCCGAGGAGGCGATGCGCGAGGCCGGCGCGCGATTCGAAAAGTTGATGGCCCTGACTCTCGCGCGTGCCGCCGACCCGCAGACCGCGGTGCGCGACTTCTTTTCGCTCGGCGCCCAGGCGCTGGAGAACTCCGACTACGCCGACGGCTGCCCGATCGGCGCGGTAGCCGCCGAGGTGGCCTCCACCGTGCCGCGCCTGCGCCGAGCCTGCGAGGCGGTGTTCGCCTCCTGGCTCGAGCGGATCACCGAATCTTTGACCACTCCACAGATTCCCGCCGAAGACGCGGCGCGGCTGGCCATGGTGATCTTGTCGATGTTCGAGGGCGCGATCGTGCTCAGCCGCTCCCAGCGATCGATCATCCCGCTGAAGACCTCAGGGGAAACCGCGGCGCAGTTGGTCGCAGCGGCCGCCGCGCGGGCCAACGGTTGAGCTCTTCCGTTGGCCGCGAGCGGTTTCAGGCCTTGAAGTACACCAGTTGGTGGGTCGTGACCAACGGTTCGCCGGTGTCGGACCACAGCTGGGCGGACTGATCGAAGAAGCCGTTTCCGAAATGCTGGGCGCGCGCTGCGGCCAGGACATGTCGATTCGACTGCGCGGCGAGCAGTTCGCGGTTGGCGTGAAAATAGATGGTCATAGAGACGGTGCCAGCGGGAACCATGCGTTGCAGCCGCAGCATGACCCGCGGGAAGAACACATCACTCATCGCTGTGAGGGCGGGGTAGTCCAGGGCGCGGGCGGGATGATCACACACCCAGACCGTCGTTGCCGACGTGGTCGGCAGATCATGTGTGGGAGCTATCCCGCCCTCGATAAACCGTAGATCGTAGTTGTCGACCCAGGAAACCAAGCCCGACAACTCGGCGCGCGGAAGCTCCGGCGCGGAGACCACCGTCGGCGCGAGCGCCTCGGTAGCGCTCCACGTCGCGCGCCGGCTGCCGAAAACCGCGGTGGCGGTGGTGACGAGCTGGTCTCGCTGGATCACGGTTACCGACCAATGCTGGGTGCTGCGATTGGTGCGCACCGGCTGCGCCGAGACGACGAAGTCGCCCTCGGCGATAGGTCCCGCATAGTTGACGGTCAGCGAGATCGGATCGCCGATGTGGCGAGAGTCCAGCTGGATCGCACGGACCATCGTGGCCGCCGTGATACCGCCGAACGGTCCGACGATGTTGGCGTAGGCCGACGTGGTGCGCCCTCGGAACTCGCCGGGTCCCAGCGGGTCCAGGGCCACGGCGATGTCGAATAGATGCGATGCGCTGGTCTCGGTCAAAGGTCAATCCTCAGTCGCGGTGTCAAGGTGCGGCCCCACGGGGCCGGGTCAGGTCGTGGGTGGAGCGAGCGACGGCCTTGATGACAGGTCTCGCCTCTGGTCAGCATCGTCCTGCCAGAAATGCTCGGACAGGCTGCGGCGCCGCCGCCGGGCTTGGCGGTCGGTGAACTCGGCGATTCCCCGGGCCTCGGGCGGGTAGGGCGTGATCGGCACTTCGAAAGCCAGCGCACCGGAGACATGCAGATCGGCACCCTTGTTCAAGATGAACTTGGTGCGCCGCACCGTCGTCGGATGCTTGGCGAGCATCACCTCGGTCAAGGCCGTCACCTCATCGTCCAGTTCTTCGGCGGTGCAGAGCCGGTTGATCAGGTCATGGCGTTCGGCGGTCGCCGCGCTGAACAGTGCACCGAGGAGGTTCCATTCCTTGGCTTTGCGGCGGCCCGCGAAGCGGCCGAGCCGCGAGGTTCCGCCCCAGCCCGGGGTGATCTCCCAATCGATTTCGGGCATCCCCCACCGAGAGCGGTCGGTAGCGATGACGAAATCGCAGACCAGCGTCAGTTCCAGACCACCGCCGGTACAGACGCCGTCGACCGCGGCGATTGTGATCGGAGTCAGATCCTCGATGATCTGCACCGTCTCCTGGTAGCTGCGGACCTGCCAGTAGACATCCTCGGGGTCCCATGAGTTGAACTCGGCGACATCATCACCAGCACAGAAGGTTTCGCCCGCGCCGCGCAAGATCAGGATCCGGCAATCGCGGTCGTCGCGGACCTGACGCACGGCGTGGTTGAGTTCAGCGGACAACGCTCGATCCAACGCGTTGTGTACATTTGGGCGGTTCAAGGTGATCGTGGTGATGACGCCGTAGCGGTCGAAGATCATGTGCTGATAGGGAGATTCCATGCGGCGCTCCTGCGGCCGAAGTTACTTGCGTAACGAGACTCTAAGGCGGCCGGTCTCGTTACGCAAGGCACTGCGGGTATTCTTCTGGGCATGAATCAGGTTGGCGCAGGCAGGGATCGGGACTGTTCGGTGTTCCGCACCGTGGACGCCGTCGGCGATGCCTGGTCATGGCTGATACTGCGGGAGGCGATCTTCGATCGTGTCTGCCGCTTCGAGGACTTCCGAGCTCGGCTCGCCATCGCCCGGTCCACGCTGTCGGGGCGGCTCGAGCAACTGACCTCCGCTGGCCTGTTCGAGCGGCATTCGAGCCCGGCCATCGGCGTGGAGTACAGGCTCGCCCCACCGGGAGAGGACTTCCTCGGGTGCCTGATGACAGCTATGCGATGGGGTGACCACTGGGCCGGCACCGATGCCGACCCACCGGTGCGGGCGGTTCATCGGGAGTGCGGGCAGGTGATGACCGCAGTGCTCGCGTGTTCGCGGTGCGGCGGGCGTCTCGAGGCACGCGAGGTCGGTTTCGATTCCCGACCCGAGCCGGTGACATGCAGCAGTGGCGCCGGCGCCCGCCAACGCGCGCCTGGGCTGGAATTGCTCGAACGCGTGCGACCCTGCTCGATCGCGCGCACCTTGCAGGTGGTCGGTGACCGATGGAGCGCACTGATCATCCAGGAGTGCTTCTTCGGCGCCCACCGCTTCGACGACTTCGCCCGGCAGTTGAGTATCGCTCCGAACATCTTGTCCCAACGATTGAACCGACTCGTCGAACACGCCGTGCTGACGCGTACGCCATACCAGGACAACCCGGTTCGTCACGAATATCGGCTCACCGCAAGTGGTTTCGATCTATATCCGGTACCACTGGCCATGCTCACCTGGGGCGACCGCTGGCTTTCGCATGGGCGGCCACCGGTCGTGCTCACCCACCTCGCCTGCGACCACCAGTTCACCGCACAGCTGGTCTGCTCGGCCTGCGCAGGGCCGTTGGGGAACGCCGACATCGACCTCACCCCGAGACGGCACCCGTAGCCCCGGTGGGGCATTCGGGGCTTTCGGTTATCGCAGCGCCGAATGGTCTCCGAGATACGTTCAGATCGCCAGGCGCGCTGCGATCCCGTCGAGCACGGAGTCCAGACCGACCTCGAACTGCCATTGCGCATCATCCTTGCGGCTGGCCTCGTGGAGATAGCGCGCGTACCTCGGGTAGCGGCCGGTGTTCACGAGCCAGGCCATCTGGGTGGCGAGTCCCGCGCGGGCCTCCTCACGGGAAGACCAGCCGCGCGCTTGAAGCATCTGACCCAGCCTGACCTCCGAGTCGACCGCGCCGTGCACATAGGCGGTGATGGTGCTGTAGACCGCCATGGCGGTGTCCACGTCAAGCTCGAGGCCGTCGAGTGCGACCAAAACCGCCTCGGTGACCGCCAACTGGTTCGGAGTCGGCGCACCGTAGTTCACTCGCGCAACCCACGAGTGCGCGACCATGACCTCCCTGATGCGCAGGGCAACCGACCGCACGGCGGCACGCCACCCGTCATGGCTGCCGGGAAGAGCCATCTCCGCGTAGACGAAGTCGACCATCAGCTCGAGCAATTCGTCCTTGTTCGTGACGTAGCGGTACGCGGCCATTGGAGCCACACCCAGTTCGGTGGCCAGCCGGCGCATGGTCACCGCGTCGAGCCCCTCGGCGTCGGCGACAGCGACAGCGACCTCCGCGATCCGCTGAGGAGACAAGGTGACGCGGGGGGCCGGCGCTGGTCGTTCGATGCGCTCCCACACCGATCCCCGGTCCCTGCCTTCACTTGCCGACTGCGGCTCCTGAGAGGTCACCGTTCGAGTTCCTTTCGCCGATAGATGTCGCGTACAGCGTAACCGCAGTGGACAACGTACACAAGCGGGTGTACGTTGTATTTCATGGATACAACGTACACAGGTTCAGTTGTCTCGATGCCTGACTCCACTACCGGCAGTGTCCTGCGAGTCGTGGTGATCATCGGAAGCACCCGAGAAGGACGATTCGGTCCGGTTGTCGCCGAATGGATCGCCGGACACATCGATCAGCGCGCGGACATGAAAGCCGAGATAGTCGACCTCGCCGAGACGCCCCTGCCGACCGTTCTCCCGGCTTTCGGCCAGACGCCCTCCGACGAGGTCATCGCACAGCTCAGCGCAGTGACGCCCCGGCTGGCCCAGGCGGACGCCTTCGTGATCGTCACCCCCGAGTACAACCACAGCTTCCCCGCGCCGCTGAAGAACGCCCTCGACTGGCACAACGAGCAGTGGCACGCCAAGCCGGTCGGGTTCGTCTCCTACGGCGGCCTGGCGGGCGGTTTACGCGCGGTCGAGCATCTCCGCGTAGTACTCGCCGAACTGCACGCGGTCACCATCCGAAACACCGTCAGCTTCCACAACTACGCAGCGGTGTTCGGGGCCGACGGTCAACCGTCCGAACCCGGGGCCGACAACGCCGCAGGCTCCATGCTCGATCAGCTCAGTTGGTGGGGGCAGGCTTTACAAGAGGCCCGACGCCTCCGTCCGTATGCCGTCTGACATCGCCGTAGCCAACAACCACGCCGCTCGACACTCCAGCACCTCTTCCAGCCCCCGACCGCATCGCCCGAATTCCCCTCGTCGCAGAACGGTCGGCCTCTCTCGAAAGCTAATGACCGATGCCTGTCAGTCCTCCCGAACGTGCCAGCGACATCCTGGCCCGCCCTTTCTCTCTGGGCGGGCTCAGCCTGCCCAACCGCGTCGTGATGGCGCCGATGACACGTGAGTTCTCCCCCGCCGGTGTGCCGGGCCCTGACGTCGCGCAGTACTACGCCCGACGGGCGGCCGCTGGTATCGGCCTGATCGTCACCGAGGGCACCTACGTAGGTCACGACTCAGCGGGCAGCAGCGGCCGAGTTCCGCAGTTCTATGGCAATGAGGCTCTGGCGGGCTGGGCAGCTGTAGCCGAGGAGGTCCACCAGGCAGGAGGCCGGATCATGCCGCAGCTATGGCACGTCGGCATGGAGCGCACCGTCGGCAATGGGCCGGTGCCCGACGCCCCGCGGATCGGCCCCTCCGGCATCGGGCTGGACGGTGCGCACTCAGGGCGTGAGATGACTCAGGGCGATATCGACGAGGTGGTCACGGCGTACGCCTCGGCGGCGGCTGCCGCCGAGGCGCTGGGCTTCGACGGCGTCGAAATCCACGGTGGCCATGGCTATCTGATCGACCAATTCTTTTGGGCCCATACCAACCGGCGCACCGACGCGTACGGAGGGGACATCGCGGGCCGCGCAAGTTTCGCCGCCGAGATCGTGGCTGCCTGCCGGGACAGCGTCTCCGGCGATTTCCCGATCTCGTTCCGCTTGTCGCAGTGGAAGGTCAACCACTACCAGGCGCGGATCGCGGAGACGCCTCAGGAACTGGAGATCATCCTGACCTTGCTTGCCGACGCCGGCGTCGATGTCTTCCACTGCTCCACCCGCCGGTTCCAACTCCCCGAGTTCGAGAACTCGGACCTGAACTTGGCGGGCTGGGCAAAAAAGATATCCGGGAAACCGGTCATCAGCGTCGGCTCGGTAGGCCTGAGCAACGAGTTCCCGAACATGTCACAAGGCGAACCCGCCGACATCGTCGAGCTGCTCGACCGCATGGAGCGAGACGAGTTCGACCTCGTGGCCGTCGGTCGAGCCCTGCTGGGAGATCCCGAGTGGCTCACGAAAGTTCTCACCGGCCGCACCGACCAGCTCACGCCCTTCCACGCGGGCATCCTCAGCAACCTCCGGTGAGCACCGATTCAACGCTCGGTCGAGCGCAGATGGTTGAAAAGATTGGAGCAACACAGCATGCACACCCGACCTACACTCGGTGATTCATCACGATCTGTCACCGCTCACGAGGTGGCCTCCCGATTCGCCGAAGGGCTACAACAGTCAGGCGCGGCGGGCGACGCGGACGGCTACGACGCCGCTTTTGCGGCGGATGTGGTGTGGGGCAGTCCATATGGCGCCTCGGTCACGGGCTACTCCGAATTGAACGCCATCCACCGCCGTTTGATGAAGGCCCGGGTTGCGCCGTCGTCACACTTCGAGGTTGTGGGCGCGACTTCGCCCGCGCCAGGAGTCGTGCTGACCCAAATCTGCAGGCTCGCCACCGAGGTCGGCGGATTCTCGGAAATCGCCATGTACATACTGGTCGAGCGAGATGGCAGATGGTGGCTTGCAGGGGCCCAGAACACTCCGATCACGGATCCGCCTCAGCGAACCGAAGCCTGATCATGATCCAGCGCGCATAGGGCAGGTCTGCTCCGAAGTAGGCGATGCCGCCGAGTCCGCGCCGTCGCACAAGGTCCGAGGGTCCGCGAACGTCGGCGACACGCCCTCACCGCCAGGGTGCATGCGCACACCCCCGCCGCGCGCAACTCGAAGTCATCCCACGGCCAGATAAATCCCGGCTGACCTAGCCCGAATAGTTCGGTCGCTCAACTCGAACGGGTTCGAGCCTCCGTCGACGATCGCTACCACTCGATGCGATGACTCATGCCGACATTTGCTGCCCCTCGCTTCCGTGGTGGAGGCTCGTTCCCGACGATGGATCCGATTCGTACAGCCGGATGCATCGGCGGCTGCGATGTCGTTGATCGGTGAAAGTTGGCATCGGTAAGTGGGCGCCGGGCCGTCTCGCTCTGATCGCGGGCCCCGTGATCTCCGGTCGGGATATGCCCGGCTGCCGGAAGTCGGCAACCGGACATCGGTTCGCGCGATGGTCGATCGAGTTCAGTGCGCGGATACGACATCCCGAACCTGGGACCGGGGCTCTACCGGAGGCTCAAGCGGCATGTCGGCGCTTTGCGGCGCGGGCTTCCGTGCTGCGGCCAGTACCGTCCCGGCCAAGCCGACTGCCAGACCGAGGGCCGTCAGCGGGTGCAGGGGCTGATCGATCACCAGCCACGCCATCACGGCCGTGACCGCGGGGATGATGAAGAACATCCGGCTGACGCGGGTGACGTCCCATCGCTGGAGCATGGTGTTGAGCAGCAAGAACGCACCCATCGAGTTGATCAGCACCATCCAGATCAGTGATCCGGTGAAACGCGCGGGATCCGAGACGTGCAGGTCACCGCCGGCCAGGGCCATCAGTCCTGCGAAAGGAGCGGCTACTGCCATGTGCACAGCGGTGCCGGCCCGGGTATCGATTTTCGGGGTGAAGTGCTTCTGGTAGACGGTGCCGAGGCCGAGGCCGAGCAGGCCAACGACGCACAGCAACAGTCCGGTCAGCGAGAAGGAAGACTGGTCCAGGACCGCCAAACCAACTCCGAGTCCGCCGATTCCGAAGCCCAGCCACTGTCGGCGGCTCACCCGCTCCCCGAGCAGGCCCGCGAAGACCGCGATCAAGACCGGGCTCAAACCCTGTACCAGGGAAACGACGGCGGCGGTGACGTGCTCGCCCATCGCGCTGTAGAAGCCGCCGAACTGGACCAGTTGCATCAACAGGCCGGCGACCATCGTGTGTACGAGCATCCGGCCCCGGGGCCAGGCCGCGCCCGCGGCCAGGGCAAGCACGATCAGCAGGATGCCGGCTATGGCGAATCGCGCGAACAGCACCACCATGGGCGGGGCCGCGCCGACTCCGATGACGCCCGCAATGAAGGCGCTGCTCCACATGAAGATCAATGTGGGCGGGCCCGCTAATTCCAGAAGCCGGTTGTTCATCGGATCACCTCTCTCACGTGCTAACCACCTTGGATGGTTACCACCATTTCATTGGCCAATTAACCGGTCAAGGGGGTTACTATGTGTATGTGTTCACATTCGACGATCCGCACTACTTCGTCAGCGGTAACCTCGCGCTGAATTTCATCGGCACCGTGATCGGCCGCCGCCATGAGCGGCTCGATATGGTGAGAACACCTGCGGCGCTTGGTGATTGGATCCATTCGGCGGGGATATTGGACAGCGTCCCCGACTGTGATGACGCCGTCGTGCGGGAGGCCGCGGATCTGCGCGAAGCCGCCTACCGACTGGCCCGAGCGGTCATGGCCGGCGAAGCGTTCACCGACGCTGATCGCCGGCTGATCAATACCGTCGCCCGGGGCGCGACTCCGGAGACCACGCTGGGCCCAGATGGAACTGTGCAACGTACCGGCAGCGCGGCGCAGGCGATGACCGCCATTGCACGCTCGGCCGTCGAACTGTTCGGTGATCCCGACCGGGCACGAATCAAGGAGTGTGGACGCGAGGGCTGCACCCGCCTCTATCTCGATACTTCACGCGGCAGCTCGCGCAGGTGGTGCGATATGGCCGTTTGTGGCAACCGGGCCAAAAGCGCCGCCTTTCGAGCCCGACATACCGAGCCGGTGTGACGGCTGTCGCAGCCAAGACGGCAAAGCCTGCTGCAGGAGGGGCACGTCTGAATGTGACAGATATGTGTCATTGCGGCGATCGGCCAGCGCGCCGATGATGGGTTCATGCCCCTGAACCATCGCGTTGTCATCGTGGTCTTCCCCGACATCGACCTGCTCGATGTCACGGGGCCGGCCGAGGTGTTCGCGCTGGCGAACCGGGAGGGTGGCGACCGGGTGCGCTACGAGGTGCGCCTGGCCAGCCCCACGGGCGGGACGGTGACCACCTCGGCCGGAGTGCGACTGCTGACGGATGTCGCCTTCGACGAGATCGAGGGCGAGATCGACACGCTGATCGTGCCCGGAGCGGTAGAGATGACCTCGGCCGGAGCGGTGGCACTGATCAACGACGATGTGGTGGCCTGGCTCGAGGTGATCGCGCCCCGGGTGCGCCGCCTCGCCTCGGTCTGCGTCGGCGCGCACCTGCTGGCCGCCGCGGGTTTGCTGGACGGGAAGGTCGCCACCACGCACTGGTCCACCGCCGATCAGCTCGCCACCGAGTACCCGCAGATCAGCGTCGACCCGGACCCAATCTTCGTCCGATCCGGGCGGGTGTGGACTGGCGCCGGGATCAGCGCCTGCCTGGATCTCTCGCTGGCCCTGGTCGCCGAGGATCACGGCGAAGAACTGGCGCTGGCAGTCGCGCGGCAGCTCGTCGTCTACCTGAAGCGCCAGGGCGGGCAGAGCCAGTTCAGCGTGCCGCTGAGCCGGCCGGCCACCTCGCGGCGCGACATCGACGATCTGCGGCTGTTCATCGCCGAGCATCTCGACGGTGATCTGTCGGTGTCCGCGCTCGCGACCCGAATGAGCTTGAGCGACCGGCATTTCGCCCGCGTCTTCCGGCAGGAGACCGGGACCGGGGTCGCCGCCTACGTGGAGGCGGCCCGGGTCGAAGCGGCCCGGCGGCTGCTGGAGACGACCGACGAACCGCTGGCGGCGGTCGGCGCGGCCGTCGGCCTCGGCTCGGTGGAGACCTTGCACCGCGCCTTCCGTAAACAACTCGGCACCAGCCCCGGCGCGTATCGCCGCCGCTTCCGCACTATCGCCTGAATCCAGGCCACACCTGTGCCGTAGCCGACTCCGGTTACGGATGACGCCGAGTTCGATCCTCGGCTTTCACCCCCGAAAGGAAACTCTCATGTCCTCTGTCGTACCCTCGCCCACTCTGCGTACCGTCGTCGGCCTCGACAACGAGCTGCCGCGCCTGGCCGACGCCACCCTGATCATGATCGACTTCCAGAACACCTACCGCACCGGTGTAATGGCCCTGACCGGTGCGGAGGAGGCTCTCGCGGCCGGTGCCCGCTTGCTGGCTGCGGCCCGCGCTCTAGGCCGCCCGATCGTGCACATCATCAACGACGGTGGCGAAGGCACCCCGTATGACATCCGCGCCGAGATCGGTGCGATCAGCGCCGAGGTCGCTCCGCTCGAGGGCGAGCCGGTCGTGGTCAAGGAGGTCCCCAATGCCTTCTACGGCACGAACCTCGAGAAGACCCTGCAAGACCTGGGCTCCGGAACCGAACTCGTACTGGCCGGCTTCATGACCCACATGTGCGTCACCTTCACCGCCGAAGGCGCCTCCAACCTCGGCTACCGTCCCACGGTAGTCGCCGAGGCCACGGCAACGCGCTCGCTGCCGACCGTCGACGGTCCGGCCGTCTCGGCCGCCGCGCTGCAGTCGGCGGCCCTGGCCACCATCGCCGACCGTTTCGGCCCTGTCGCCTCCACTGTCGACGACCTCACCGTCTGAGTGTGACGTGCCCGGCTCGGACGAATACAGTGTCCGAGCCGGCGGCGAGCCTGAGATTCTCGGCCAGCCACAAAACCGCCGAGCCGGGAAGATCGCGACAGACAATGCGCTTGCCCGGTGGCCCTCATGGGCGCATTCGTTGATTGGCCGCAGCCGCTCATGCCGGTGACATTCGGACGCGCGTCTGCCCGAGGTAGCTGCCGCTGCGTACGCATTCAATCGAGTGCGTGTCCGATCGTGGTTTTGATATGCGCGGGCAATCGCTCATGGTGGTCGCCGGTGTTGACCGTGCCAGTGGGCTCGAACATCAGGATCGATGCACCATCTGCGGATGAGGGCTTGTGTTCCACGCCGCGCGGCACGACGAACACCGATCCCTGTTGGAGGGTCACTGCGCGTTCATCGTTCCCTTCGCGCAGAGCAATTCGCAATTGGCCGGAGAGGACGAGGAAGAACTCGTCGGTATCGTCGTGCCGATGCCAGGCGAATTCGCCGCCAACCTTGGCGATACGGACGTCGTAGTCATTGACGCGGGCAGCGATCCTCGGAGCCCACAGTTCATCGAACGCCGCCAGCGCGGCACGCAGATCGACTGGTTCTCTGATCACCTAGTCATCGTCGTCGACAAATCCGAACCTGGAAAGTGATAGAAATAGCATATGTCGCACGAATCCTCGCATCGAGTGGTGGTGATCGTCGACGAGGGCTCGAACCCGTTCGAGTTGAGCGTCGCGACTGAACTGTTCGGGCTGCGCCGGCCGGAGTTGAACCGACCGTGGTATGACTTCGAACTGTGCGCCGAGGGCGGTGCCGCGCGCATGCATGGCGGGTTCTTCACCCTCGGCGGAGTTTCCGGGCTCGCCGCGGTCGAGACGGCCGACACCGTGATCGTGCCGAACCGACCCGATCCGGACGCGGGGTGCACACCGGAGGTGCTGCGCGCCGTGCGGCAGGCCGCTGAGCGCGGCGCGCGTCTGGTGAGTTTCTGCACCGGGGCGTTCACTCTGGCCGCAGCCGGAATTCTCGACGGGCGTCGGGCCACCACGCACTGGCGCTGGGCCGAGCGATTCGCTGAACTCTATCCCAAGGTGTTGTTGCAGCCCGATGTCCTCTATGTCGACGAGGGCGACGTGCTGACCGCAGCCGGCAGCGCCGCCGCGCTCGATCTGTGCCTGCATCTGATCCGGCACGACCACGGTGCCGAGATCGCGACCGCGGTCAGTCGCCGGTTGGTGTTCGCCGGTCACCGCGACGGCGGACAGCGCCAGTTCGTCGAAGCGCCCATCGCCCCGGTCAAGGACGTCTCTTTGCGGCCCGTACTCGATTGGGCCAGAACATCTTTGGATCACCCGATCACCGTGACCGAGCTCGCCGCACGGGCGGCGGTAAGCCCGGCTACCCTGCACCGGCGTTTTCAGGCCGAGTTGGGCACCACGCCACTGGCCTGGCTGACCGGCGAACGGGTCGCACTCGCGTGCCGCCTGCTCGAACGCGGCGAACAGAACCTCGAGCTTGTCGCACATGCCAGCGGGCTGGGTACCGCCGCCAATCTCAGAGCCATCATGCGCCGCCGAATCGGGTTGACTCCCACCACATATCGCCGCCACTTCGGACCGGGCGCAGCCATTTCGGGCTAGCGACCTGGGCGCCTCCGAACCGCCACCGCTGGACTATCGCGTGCAGACCCCCACGATGTTCGCGCGCCTGCCGGCGACATGACGGGCATCCCCGCGCGCCGAGAAGATGGCCGTCGCGGTGCCATCACCATTGCCCTGAAGCGACCTTCGATGCCCTCTTTGTGCGGTTGCAGCACGAGGGCTTTGGGACGTTAGGGGTACTCGAGGGCATCTGAAACACCAGGCGCGCACCACCGCCGTCGGCATCGGTGGCTACCAACGTGCCTCCATGCAAGATGGCAATGTCGCGCGCGATGGCCAGACCGAGCCCGGCCCCTCCGTCATCGCGGCCGCGGGCCGTGTCGAGCCGGGCGAATCGCTCGAAGATCCGGTCACGCTCCGGTGCCGGAATTCCGGGACCGTCATCGACGACTTCCAAAACGGCGTTGTTGTGAACATTGTTGAGACGCAACATGACCCGACTGGTCGCATGCGCCTCGGCGTTGTCGAGCAGATTGGTGATCAATCGGCGCAGGTGGCTGCGGTGGGCCTGCACAATCACACCCTGAGTCGTGGTTACCTCGATGTCAACAGCACTGTACCGCTGCGCTGTTGCGCGGACGAGTCTGTCGAGATCGACTGGCTCGCGGAGGATCTCGGCGGTCGATTCAAGACGTGCGAGGGTCAGCAGGTCACTGATGAGCAGTTCGAGGCGATCGAGATCTTCGAGGGCGCCGTCAGCGACGGTAATCCAGTCGGCGCGCTCAGGGTAGCGGGCAGCGACCTCGAGCGGTGTCCGCACGCTCGCCAGGGGACTGCGTAGTTCGTGGGATGCATCGGCGATGAACTGCCGCTCTCGGCGGGTGGACTGTTCCAAACGCGAGAGAGTGTCGTTGAGTGTGGTTGCGAGTCTGGCGATTTCGTCACCTGTAGGGGGAACCGGCATTCGGCGTCCGAGGTTCTGAGCTGTGAGGCGTGCGAATTCGGCTCGAATCGACTCCACCGGCCGCATTGCCCGACCGGTCGCGAACCAGGTCGACGCGGCAACGAGCAGCAGCAAGGGCGGCGCCGCGAACAGCAAGAGTCGCGTCGTCGCCTGCGTGGCGTCCTGAATGGACTCGGTGGTTACATCGGCGGTGACGACCACGTCTCCTTGGTCGCGCATGGAGACCGTGGTCGTTACCTCGCGGGTCGGCACGTCGGCGGGGCCGATCGTGAAGACTTGCCGACCCAGATCAGGGGTTCCGAGCTTGTCGTTGGCGGGTGATGACCCACCCGGATGCGAAGTCTGGCTCTGTTGTGTGTTCTGGCGTGGCTGCCACATTTCACCGTCACGGGCGGCGATGCGGATGGTCACCGACCGATCCACCAGCTCGACCGGCTCGCCTGCCGCCAGCGCTGCTGCCGCTGCACCGAGTTGGCGTCGCAGCATGTCATCGAGTCCGGAGCTGAGGCTGGACTCGACGTGGTGCACGGTGGCCCAGCCCGCCGCGAGCAGCGCCACCGCTACGACAGCGGTGGCGGCGACCGTTGTTCGTGCCCGCACAGATCTCCACGATCGTATCGGCCGACGTACGGGTTCAGTCATCACTGAGGCCTTGTGCGATCAATCGGTAGCCGTGCCCGCGAACGGTACGGATGCTGCGACGACCGAAGGGCGCGTCGATCTTGCGGCGCAGAGCGCTGATATGCACCTCGACCACATTCGAGTCTCCCTGGAAGGCGAAATCCCATCCACTGGTAAGCAATTCACGTTTGGAGACCAGCTGACCGGGACGTCGGGCCAAGATCTCCAGTACAGAAAACTCTTTGCTGGTCAGGGCGATATCGGTGCCCGCGCGGCGGCAGACTCGAGTGGCGGGGTCGAGCGTGAGATCACCGATTCGCAGCAACGGCGGCCGAGGAGATGGCCGACGGCGCACCAGACTACGCAACCGCGCGAGAAGCACGACATACGAGAACGGCTTCGTCACATAGTCATCGGCGCCCGAGTCGAGCGCTTCGGCCTCGTCGAACTCACCATCCTTGGCGGTGAGCATGAGGATCGGCGTCCAATCCCTCGCCTGCCGCAAGAGCGAACACACCCGATAGCCGTTGAGGCCTGGCAGCATGATGTCGAGGACGATGACGTCGTACTTGAAGGTCTGCGCGAGTTCCAGGCCGTCGCGCCCGTCACCGGCCACATCCACCACCCACCCTTCGGCTTCCAAACCTGATCGCAGCGCATCGGCCAGCCGGGTCTCGTCCTCCACCACCAATATTCGCACTCAGCGATACTCGCAGGCATGTCTGAAGGCATCTTCAGCTTTGTTCAGACAGACTTCAGGTCGACTCCCCAAACTGACTGCGTTCCGGTCCTCCCGGAACATCGGCCCGGGAGCGGTGATGCTGGTAGGGGTGCGCCGACATCCACCCCACCAGAGATGCCGTCGACGGAAGTGACGTGTGCACGAGGGGAATTCAGCCCCACGGCAAAGGCGCGTCGTAGCCATGCTGCGCTGCGCCCCGAGCTGATCCCGGCGTACACGCCAGTGCGGCCGTGGCTTCGGGGTCGAGGGTGGTGGCTCGGGTGCCCGGTTCGGAATTGCCGGGTCCCCGAGTCACCGTTCAAAACGGACCCGACGGACCCACCCACCAGCCAGCCGGTGATCGCCGCTTCAGCCTCCTTCAGGCCCGCTTCAGCGTGCGTCGGCCACAGTGTTGATGCTTCGGAGACACCGGTGCATAACCCAGAGGAGAAGGCAATGCTCAGCAGAACCTCCGACCGCGCCATCGCATTCGCTCTCTGCGCGGCCACCCTGCTCGCCGTCGGCGCGGGTGGCACGGTATCCGCCGCCGCAGACCCCGGGGCCTTCGAGGGTTCCGGCGGCCAGGAAGTGACCATCCAGGAACCCGGCGGCGGTGCAGTGATCTACCGCGACGAAGACATGGTCGATGGGCGCCGCGTGACGATCGAACGGGACGGCAATCGTGTGATCATCCATCGGGAAGGCGCACCCGATATCGTCTGCTACCACAACTCGGCCGAGGTACCGGGTCCGCGGCCTGGTGGTGTCTACTTCAATTCGCCGACCTGCTGACACCGCCGTTCGCGCGCGTCCTCCCCCTGGCTGGGGAGGGCGCGTCGGCGGCGTGCGCTGCGGACTCGGAGGCATCGGATACCGAGGAGGGGCGTGCCATGCAAGCTCGGTCATGATCTGGCTTCGGTTGATGGGTGCGATCGCCATCGGCACGAGAGCAGTCCGGCGGCAAGGCTGGCCAACTCAGCGCAACCCGGACGGGCAGTTGGACGGCGGACGTGGCGCCAACCTGAGAGCGCAGTGAAACTGCGCACCTTTCCCACGAGGTTCGTTTGTCGCCCCGGCCTGCAGCGACGGCGCAGAGCTCGCCGACAACCACGGTGAGTTCAGCCCGCTACCCACCCTCGAGCGCGCGGTTCGAACGACTCCGCGGCTGAAAATGTCACGTTGGACCGTGATGCCAGAACAGCTCCTCGACCCGTCCGTTCTGCTGACCGGCGACGTTACCGGCGAGCTACCTGCCGTGCCAGCACGGCAGTTATGGATAGCTCGTCATCCGAGATTGTCTCCGCGCGGCCGCTGTAGGCTTCAGGTGAGGTCGCGCGGAACCGTCGTCGTCCAGCTCCGGCGATAGACCTCGATGCCGTGTTCCAGGGCGATCAACCGATTAGTGACCAGGAAATCTGTTGCAGTGCAGGTCATTACGCTGTGTGTGTGCGGACCTCGGTGTCCCAGTCGCCGCGGCTGATGGCGTCGGTGCGATCGCATTCCACGCGGGCCGAGAGTGCTTCGCCCTCGGTGAGCACGAAGCGGTTCAGTTCCGTTCGGTGCGGGTGAGTCCGTCGGTGCGGTCGACGGTGGTGCCGTCGGAGTAGGTGATCTCCACTGTCTGGGTGCGCGAGATAGCGTCCCAGTGCACCGATTTCGTTGCCGGGACCTCGACAGTGTCGAGCGGGCTGGGCGGGTCGGGGCGCGGCGGCGCGGTCGGGGTGCGTTTGGGTAGGCGCAGTAGCGCGTCACCGAGGTCCAACGCTACGGTGACGGGCTCGGGAGAGGGCCACAGCCACGGCCAATAGGACGCCGACACCGCGACTTGAATGCGACTCCCCCGCGCCGAAGGCGTGTCCGGTCGCCACCAGCGGCACGCGGACGCGGTAGTCCTCGCCCGGCGTTGCGGGCTGCGGGAATTCGTGCGAATCGCGGTGGGTGAGGTTGAGTACGCCGGTCGTCACCAGGCGTGCGGATTCGTCGGCTGTCACCTCGCATAGTCGCACCGCCAATTGCGCGCATGGAGATCCGCGGTCACGGTGAGCTCGACCTCGCCGGTGCCGAGGATCTCTAGTCGCTCGCTCAGTGGAGCGGAGGTGAAGGTGTGCGAGCGTCCGTTGTCGGCGGCTTGGTTGCCGGGCCGACCGGCCAGGTCGCCGTACTGGAGCACGCTGCCGGCTGCCGCGCCCACCGTCCGGGTGGAAACCAATTGGGCCGGTTCGAGTTTCAGCTGATCGGCGGGCCCGAACGTGAGCGTGCTGCCGCGCAGCGCGCAGTCGAGCTGCTCGATCTCGGGGGCGGGCCACACCGGTTCGGTGACCCAGCGGCCGGGACGTTCGTCGAGATCGCTGCCGAACGGGGCCGGGTCGGGCATCCAGGCCCGCAGGGCGGGCAGGACGTCCACGCCGTTGTCGACGCCGCGCAAGTAGTGATCGAACCAGCGCAGGCACTCGCCGATGAAGTCCATGGCCGGACCGGGCGCGGCCTGGTGCGGGTAGGTGTGCGCCCACGGACCGATCAATCCCTTTGCCGGAGCGTCGAGTTCGGACAGTAGACGCAGCACCACGCCGCGGTAGGGGTCGGCCCAGCCGCCCACCGTCAGCACCGCGGCGCGGATCGACCCGGGGTTCTCGGTCACCGATCCATGCTTCCAGAACGCATCGCGGCGTTGATGCTCGAGCCAGGCCCCGATGTAGGCGGGGGTGTGGGCCATGCGGTCGAACCACGCCGCGCGCCAGCCGTCACCGTAGACCTCGGGGTCCTGGGGTCGGGCGTTGTAGCAGAGCACGGTGGCGGCCCACGGCAGCATTTCCGAGGCCAGCAGCGATCCGCCGCTGTAGTGGACGTCGTCGGCGTAGCGGTCGTCGGTGGAGCAGACGGTGACGACGGCTTTGAGCTGTGGTGGATCCATGGCCGCGATCTGCAAGCCGTTGAATCCGCCCCAGGATTTGCCGATCATCGCCACAGTGCCGTCACACCACCGTTGTTCGGCCAGCCAGGCGAGGATTTCGACGCCGTCGTCGAGTTCGGTCTGATGGTATTCGTCGAGCATGATGCCCTCGGAATCGCCGCTGCCGCGGGAGTCCACCCGGACCGCGGCGTAGCCGGCTCGCGCGAACGCGGCATGCAGCGTGATGTCGCGCGCGGCGGTGCCGTCGTTCTTGCGGTACGGGATGTACTCCAGGACCGCCGGTTGTGGTGTGGTGACGTCGGCGGGCAGCCACACCCGGGCGGCCAAGCGCACGCCGTCACGCATCGGGATCCATACATGCCGGACAACCCGCACGGGATGGACGTCGATCACGGGTTCTGGTTGTGCCACCGGGGTCCCTTCGAGGGTGTCACTGACGAGCGGGCACGGCTGCGAGCCAGACAAATTGCCACTATGTAGCTACACAGGGAAGGTTAGCCAAGGCGAGACGGAAATCAGGGATTCTTCCCGCGAATGTCCGCGCGAAGTGGCCACCTGGCCCAGGCTTGCGCTATTGCAACAAAGTTGCTGCGTGTCTGCGCGAGGTTGGTGTCGTGGACTGGGATCGTGATCGGCATGGCTTCCGGTGCGCCGAAACCGAGCGCCGCAGAGAAGCCCGAATCCGCGACAGAGGGCCACGCGGGCACCAGCCACAGTCGTGGGTTCGAGTTCCCGAGCGCGATGACAGTGCTGGCCGTCGTGTTGCTGGCGGTGTGGATCCTGGCCGCGGTCATCCCCAGCGGCGAGTTCGAACGCGACGCCGCCGGCAACCCGATGCGCGACACCTATCACCGTGTCCCCGCGCCCCAGGATTGGCCCGCGCGCATCGCCGACTTCTTCCTGGCGCCGGTGAACGGGCTCTACGGCGTGCAGGACCAGAGCACCGGCGAATTGAGCCCGTCGGCGATCGGCGCCATCTATGGCAGTGTCGGGGTGTTCCTGTTCGTGCTGGCCATCGGGGCGTTCATCACCATGGTCTTCGCCACCGGCGCGCTGGACCGGGGCATCGCGCTGGCGGCGCTGCGCCTGCGCGACCGGGGCTGGATGCTGGTCGCCGGCATCATGGCGCTGTTCTCGTTACTGGGCTCGGTGGTCGGTTGGTCGGAGGAGACGCTCGGTTTCTATGGATTGATCGTGCCGTTGCTGCTCGCGCTGGGCTACGACCGCCTGGTGGCCGCGGCGGCGATTCTGCTGAGTTCCGGTGTGGGCGCGCTGCGTTCGACGGTCAACCCGTTCGCCATCGGCGTCGCTTCCTCCGCCGCCGGGGTCTCGATAGGGGATGGCATCGTGTTGCGCGTGACGATGCTGGTGGCGCTGACCGCGGTCACCATCGCCTACGTCTTGCGCTACGGCCGCAAGGTCCGCCGCGACCCCTCTGCCTCGCTGACCGGCTTCCTGCCCGGCGACCGCGAGAGCACGGCGCCCGAGCACCTCTATGGACTGACTCGGACGCACCGCCTGGTGCTGGCCGTCCTGGTTCTCAGTTTCGCGATGATGATCTTCTCGGTGATCCCCTGGTCCAGCGCGCTCACCGGTGACCCGAAAGGCGCTCCCTATAGCTGGGAGCTGGGATGGTCGTTCCCACAGTTGTCAGCGTTGTTCATAACCGCGGCTGTGCTGGTGGGCGTGCTTGCCCGCTTCGGCGAGAAGAAGCTGACCGGGCTGCTCGTGCAGGGAGCCGGGGACTTCCTCGCCCCCGCGATCGTGGTCGCCCTGGCGCGCGGTGTCGCGGTGATCATGAACAACGCCAAGATCACCGACACCGTGCTGCACACGGTCCAAAGCGTGGTCGACGGCACCTCCTCGGTGCTGTTCGCCGAGTTGATGTGGATAGTGAACCTGCCGCTGGCTTTTCTGATTCCCAGTACCTCCGGGCACGCGACCCTTGCGATGCCCGTTCTCGCGCCGCTGGCCGGTTTCGCTGGAGTGCCGGTTTCGCTGGAGTGCCGGCTTCGCTGGTGGTCACCGCGTGGGCCGCCTCCAGCGGCTTCATGAATCTGTGGATCCCCACCAGTGCGGTGATCATGGGCGGGCTGGCACTAGCGAAGGTCGGCTACAACACCTACCTGCGCTTCATCGCGCCGCTGCTGGCGATCCTGGTCGTGCTCATCGCCGGATTCCTCATGCTGGGCGCGCTCATGAACTGATAGCCGAGGTGGCCTGAACCTCGACCGCATCCGCTGCCCGAGAGTATCCCGGAAATCCGGAGCGTCTCACCAACGCCCGCGCCGCCACCTACGGGACCGTGCACACCCTGTTCGTCGACATCGACGCGGGCGTCGCGGGCGGGCCAGTCGCAGACGGTTCAATCACCGACAGCGCCCATGAACCCGGCGCCCTTAACGAAACCTCGCACCGCACAATACTTTTCGATGGCCAGGTGCCGACCGTCCGCGGTGTGAACATTCGCAGGCGGCGGCGATTCTGCGCGACGTCTCCTAGCAGAGCTCCTTTCCGGCTGGAGAAGGCGCCCGCCGCAGTGTGGGCCGGCGCCTTCCGCGCGATCACCGAGGCGATGAGGCCGGGCGAGTCCTGGTGTCGATGGCCGCGTCCAAGCTTTTGTTGAGTGCCACGATCTCATCGACGGTGTCGCCGTACTTCGACGCGAATTCCGCTCGCGCTTTACCTCGCCGGAAGTACAGGAACGCCCGCCCGGTCTGCAGCTGCCAGGTGTACCAGAACAGGTAAGGCACTGTGAGGACGAAATTTACAATGCCCCAGACGATCCACACATCGTTGTTGAACCAGCCGTCCGAGGGCATGACCGTCGGAAAAATGTTGTAGATCGCGATCACGAGCATCAAAACGGGAAGCGTGTAGATGCGAGCCATGATGTAGAGCTCGGGCCGACCCTTCACCAGCGGGTATATTTCGGCCACCGCGAGAATGCAGATACTGGCCGCGAAATGCTCCTCCTGTGGCGGATACCCACCGAAAGTGAAGCAGAGATTCCAGGTGGTGTAGAGGAAGTTCCAGGCCATCGTCGTGTAGGCGACCAATTCGGCGTTCTTCCCCGGAAGCACTGCCCAAAAGCGCGGCGAATAGGGAATCGTGAGGCACAGCCCAAGCCCCACCGCAGCGTTCCAGTAGTTGCCGATCTCCGCATCCCGGATAGTTGCCTCGGCAATGTTGAGAAACAGGATGGCGTAGGGGAACCACAAGAACCTCGGGTTTCGCAGCAGCGACCAGACCGGGCCTTCCCGCTGCTCGGCGGCGGCGATTCGCATCGCACCGACCGCGGTCAAAGGGATCAGTACCGAGAGGATCTTCGCCCAGGAAAACCAATTGATAAGGCCGATATCTCGGCCGGGACCCCAAATCCACAGCGGAAAGGTGAGCAGGGACAGTCCCCACACCCACATCGCAGGGCGCGGGTGTGCACGCATATAGTCGACGATCACCCACAGCACCGCACAGAATACGGCCATGGACAACGCTGTAACCCATGTGAACGGGGCAGGATTTCCTGTCACAGCCTCGGAGGCTGCACTGATCCCAATCACAACCAACCACCTTCCGCGATACTACGATCAAAGGGCACCGGTAAACGTTTTCCATCTTCGGCTACGACGCCCGTGCACCACCGGAGCCGCGCCGCGTGGGTCGCGCCGGCCGCGACTTCATGGTTGGAAATTCACCGAAAGGCCTCTGCACTGCGTACTCAATGGGCACTGAACCGGACGGCGCCCACTAATTTCGGACATACTCGACCGTGGTATCTGAACGCGCACATCGAGAATTGAGACACAGCTCGGTGACCGAGTGCAGGCGGGATGGGACCGTCAGTACGCGCTGCCGGTGGCGAGTTGCTCGATGACGTGCAACTCGTGGTCGATCTTCGCAAGGGTAGCGCACGGATCGCGCGATCCACCTGTAGCGTCGCCCGGCTGTTCACGTCGGAATTCCAGGTGCGCCAGCATCGTTCCGCCCTCGACCGCCCGGCCGGCGAAGGCGATGACGACGGTGCTCGACTGCATGACGCACCAACCCGGTCGAAGCCGGGCGGTCATCGCGGCTTCCCGGCCTTCACTGTCCCGCACGAGCAAACGAAGGGACTCACCACGCTCTTCGATAATGCGGACGCTCGCCACACCGGGCTCGTACCGCGGCGTCGCGTGCTCCAGATCGGCGACGACACTCCACACGGCTTCGAAAGAGGCCCGGATGAGCCGGGTGCCGACAACAGCACCCGGCAGATCCGCGGCCAAGACTGCCAGCCGGTCTATAGGGTTCAGTTGGTGTTGCAGCGCATCGCGCAGGATTGGCTGGTCCTGAGCCTGACCGGCAGTACGTTCGCGGTCGGAACCACCATCGCGGGCCGACGTCGTTCAGACGGCGAGCGGTCGCCACTACGGAAGTCGTGCGCATTAGCCAGTTAGTAGCTAGTGCGAAAACCTCTTGGCGTGTCACAGTTCGACACGCCGAACACTTTCGGTGGCACAGACCCTACGCATGTCCGTACCCGACCTCCTATCAGCATGACACCACCGGCGTTTGTCGCGGTGGTCGGCCGCGTCGATCAGGGCGGATGACGACGATTCGATCCGTCCCACAGAAATCCCACACTTTTGATGGGAAGCAACCAGGCCTGTCGGGTCACGTCCAGGAGCCACGCGCTATCGGAAACCGTTGCAGCGTGCCCTAATTGGGCGCGTTGAGCCTGGGCCGGCAGACTGGAACCGGTGTCAGGTGGTCGCGCGCTCGAATCCTGTCGGCTCACCCCTCGCCGACGGCAAGTTTGAGCGGATATCAGCCTAGGTTGCCGCCCGGGGCGGAGAGACCGCCAAATGTAGACTCCGGCGCAGCCCTCGGGGTTTACCCGGGAATGCGTGGACCGAAGCCTCTCCGGCCTGCGCATCCCACATCGGAGCAACATCCAAGCCGAACTGGCCGGCGGACGACCGCCAGCACAGTTCGCGCCCCTGCGCACTGCCCCTGCTGTGCCGCGCCCGGCTCTGCGCTCACGGAACGGCCTCCGCGTCGAGCCACATTGGATAGCACTCCCTCACGCCCAGACCCTTGAATCAGCTACGGCACAGATGCGATTGCTGACCGATTGCTGTGCCGCGAAATGTCCCGGCGTGTCCCGATGGGACACGCCGGGACCTACCGGGAGATACGACTTGATCCTTTCCAAGGCTTCACCAAGTTTTGGGCCGGGACGTGCGGGGACAAGATGGGTCGCGCCGGGCACAGGAGGCTCTCTAGAATCTGTACTCAGGCAGCACGTTTGGGGCCGACGAGGACCACGAGGGGCGGGGCGGGACCTGGCCGGAAATCGCGGAACTTATCGCTGGTCGTAGCGGGTTCGAGTCCCGTCGCTCTGCCCAACTTCCAGGTCAGCCCTTGTTTACCGGCCACAAAATTCCGCACGACTCAAGTTTTCCAATTCCCTACCAATTTTCTCAGCGGATTTTCCCCACTGGCGAACCGAGATAGAGGTCGAGCACGTCCCGGTGGTCGGGCACATCGCGCGGTGTCTCGACATAGTGATCCGCGGTGATGCGCGATTCCGCGGCATGGTTGAGCTGGCGCCCCGCCGCCTCGACGCCCTTGGCCGCGGCGATCGCGGTAGCGGCGTTTTGCGGTAAGCCCGCAGATTGATGTGCGCGAACTCCGTGCTCTTCGATCAGATCGGGCAGGCGCGTGGTCAGCCGGGTCTTGATACGCCCCCGGCAGCGGGCCGCCGACACCGTCGACCTTCGTGGGTGAATTCGTCGACGCCGGGGTCGCCGCGGCTGCGGCCAGCAGTGCGGCTTGCTCACCGCGATACCGCTCCGCGGTCTCGACGAGGATCGGCAGGTGGTGCAGACGTTCACGGATGCCGCGGGATGGGCGCTCACCGTGGGTCTCCGCCAGATCGCCCTCGTCGTATTCGGGCGCGGGGGCCGGGGTTGGCCGGCCGGAGTCGGCGAACTTGGCCGGGTGGCGGCGGACCCCCGCGATGGTCTCCCCTCGTCTTGCACAGATGGCAACGTCGGATATTGGAACTGTCCGAATGGGTGGTCGGGGTAGTCGGGGCGGGTCTGTCTGTGATCAGTGAGGTCCGGCGTGGCCGGGGCCGCTTGTGGCGGTCGGGTCATCTGTGGCTATTGGATCTGCCGCAGCCTCCGCGTCGCTGTCGGTGGCGGCCGAGCAGAGGGCATGCGCTTCGCGCAGGGCGCTGCCTGCGTTCGCGTTGGAGCTCGCGGCGAGGCACCCGAGGGCTTGATCGGTCAAAGCCCGGACCAGACGCTGCGGGCCTATGCCAGGATCTGCGACAAGGAGCCGTCGCTCGACATCGACGCTGTGCGCCAGGGCTGGGATGATCTTTTCAAAGAAGTATCCCGGCCCGTAGTCGAGCACCGATTCGCGGATGTTGCGGCGGCGCAACAGGATCCCCAGCTCGGCCAACTGGGCGGCATCGTGTGGGATCGGGTGTGTCCTGGCATTGATCGCTTCGTTGATGACCTCCAGGCCCGCGCGGTAGGCGTCCCGGACGCTGAAGGACCAGTGGTAAAGGCTCGAGCCGAGCACAGGTTGGAGGGCCAGGTCCGGGTCGATGCCGATCGGGACCGCGTGGACGGCGTCGGGCCGCTCGTCGCGGGCTCCGGATCTGGCGAAGTGCGCGGCTTGGAGGGCTTGGAGAAATCCGAAGTTGCCGCGCTTGCCTTCGGCTGGGAGTTGGTCGCAGGCGAGGATGGCCTCCGCCAGGAGTGCTCGCGCTCGCTGCGGTTGGCCGGCGTCGGCGAACCGCAGGGCGGCCCCGGAGGTCCAGATCGCGAGTTCGGGAAGTTGCCGTGGATTGTTTGCTGCCCTCCGGCGCTCGAGTTCGAGGACCTCGCGTTCGATATCCAGGCTCGCATCGGCGCGTCCAGCCAGGTCGAGGTAGATCGCCAGGTCCAGCAGTTGCCATGCAGGGTGGCCGGAGGAGTAGCCCCCCGCAGACTCCCTCGCGCGGCAGATGGCGACAACCTCCTGCTGGACGGCCACTGCTTGCGCGAACCGTCCGAATTCCGCCAGGCAGTGCGCGAGATCCGCGAGGATCGCGATTTCCTGTCTTTTGCCCTCACGGTGCAGATTGACGCGCCGGGCAAGTTCTGCGGCTTCGTGTTTCGCGGCAAGGCTCAGGTCGTCGGCGTGCGCAAGGGAGTACTGCAGACCGAGGGATGCGATCGCGTGCATGGCAGCAGTGATGTGTTCCGAGGCTCCGTCGGTGACCAAGCCTCGGTGGATGGCAGCGGCCTCTTCGAAGTACGGGATGCGTTCCGCCTGACGGTCTCGGTCGATCTGCCATCCGAATTCCATCAGGATGCGAGCCAGCCTGGGCAGGCCGGTGGACGGCTGTGCCTCGGCAGCCTTCCGGTTCTCGACGATCATGTCCTCGGTGATCGGTTCAGGCCTCATCGGAGGGCCTCCTCGCTACTTGACGGCGGGTGATCGGCAAGGTCCTGGCGATCAAGCCCATCCCCGAGACCGGCGGCTGACGTTGGCAGCGTAGGCCGCCCAGTCGCCAGCGGAGTGGCGTTGCCATGCGACGGCCACCTCGGTGTGGACGCCGAGGGTGCGGGCCAGGATGGCCGCGGGTCTCACTGGCGAACACTCGATGCCCGTGACGCCGAATGCGCGACGCCTTCCAGGGATCACGAGCGCGGTTTCACACTCCGACGCCGTGTCGGGCAGAGATCGTCGCTGAACCGACCGTTGTGAGCAAGAAACCGATAGAGACGAGCAGACAGAATACGGCGCGACGGAGTCGCACTCGACGGGCTTGGTGAAGGAAGGAGGCGCGCCAAAGTTCCACGAGGGCTCCACCGATGCCTGATCAGCAAGCCGAGACCACCACCAAGGCGTGGATGTGCCTGGTCTGCGGCTGGATCTACTACGAATCACTGGGCTGCCCAGAGGAAGGAATCGCTCCCGGAACTCGGTGGCACGACGTTCCCGGCACCTGGGTGTGCCCGGACTGCGGCGCGACGAAGGACGACTTCGTCATGACCGCACTCTAGTCCGGTCCGTGAACCATCACGGGAATAATCCATGAAGGCCGATCCCGATCGCTTCACCGACAAACGTTGCCGTAAGACGACGACACGACCAGGAATTCGCTCGCAGCACTCATTCCGGCACCACCGGCCTGGGGCCGTGTACGCCGCTTCCCGCGCTGACCGAACCGATCAGCGCGGGTCGAGCCAACCGAGGGCGGGTCAGCGCACCACGTCGTAGACCAGTTTGGCGACCCCGTTGGTGTACACAGCCGAATCACGCAGGCGCAGTGGCTGTTTGTCACGATCGGACCGGCTGAACAGACTCTTGCCGGCACCCAGCAGAACCGGGAAGACGAGCAGGTTGTAGCGGTCGATCAGCTCGGCGTCGCCGAGGCGGCGGGCCAGTTCGGCGCTGCCGTGGATGAAGATCGCGCCGCCGTCGGTTTCCTTGAGCTCGGCCACGTCCTCGGTGCTGCGCAGGATGGTGGTCGGGCCCCAGCCGTCGAGGAGATCGGATTCGGTGAGGGCGGTGGACAGAACGTACTTGGGCAACTCCTTATAGGCGATGTGATCGTCGGACTCGCGCCAGTACGGAGCGAAGGCCTCGTAACTGCGTCGGCCGAACAGCAGGGCGGTGTGGTCGGCGAGTTCTTCGCTCTTGAGGGAGTAGGCCTCCGGGACGAACTCGGTGTCCATCACCCAGCCGCCACCGCGATGTCCCTCTTCCTTGCCGCCCGGTGAGTCCACGACGCCGTCCAGCGACATGAACCCGGTGTACACCAATTCGCGTGACACATTTCCTCCTGCATTCGATGGTTCGATCCGCTGCTCTTGTGGCGGCGGATTCTCATCTTCGCCGTGTGTAAAGCCCTGCAACAAGCAATGTTTCGGCAACGCTCCGCTAAGCGCGACTCAACGCTTAGCGGAATTAAACGATGTGCTCACCGAATGCGGGCAGCCCGGCTACTCGGCCATCTCCGCGACGACTTCGAGGAAGGGATCGACGAGCGGATTCTTGCGAGCGCTCGGCCACATCAGGCCGTAGTCGATCGGGCGCGCGTCATGAAACGGGACGAAGGCCATGCCGGGACGGGAATGGAATTCGCGGGCGCGCAACGAGACGGTGCTGACCCCGGCACCTTGGCTGACGTGCACCAGTACCTCGGGCCAGAAGCTCGTGGCCGGGCCCTGCGCTATCGGCCTCCCAGCGGGAGTGCGCAGCGGGAAGTACTCGTCCATCCAGTAGCGCGGCACGAGATCGTCGGCGAGGGTGACCAGTGTCACGTCCGCCATTTCTTCCACCGATATCGATTCCCGGGTGGCGAACGGATGACTGTCCGGCACCATCAGGGCTCGCTGTTCGGAGAACAGGATCGGCCCGGTGGTGATATCGGGTTCTCTGATGGGGAATTCGGTGAGCTGCAAATCGACCGCACCCGAACGCATCCGGCCGAGCGGATCGATCAGCTGGATCTCCTCGACGCCGACCGCGGTGTTCGGGTAGCGCTCCTGAAAGGCCGCTGCCGCTCGCACCAGCAGGTTTCCGCACCAGGGCGCGGAAAATCCCACGGTGATCGTCTGGGTGACGGAACCGCCCTGACTCGCCGCACGCACGCTGGCCGAGATTTGGTCGTAGGCGGGTCGTAAGTCGTCGCGCAGCTGTTTCCCCAGTGGCGTGAGCAACACTCTGCGGCTGTTGCGCTCGAAGAGCGGTGCACCGATGCGCCGTTCCAGCGCGGCAATTGTCTGGCTGATTCGGCTGGTCGTCACATGCAGGCGCTCGGCCGTACGGCCGAAGTGCAGTTCCTCGGCGAGCGCGAGAAATGCCTCCAGTTCGAGACGTTCCAGCATCGATGTCCTCAGTTCGTGAAGCGGCGCTCAACTTAGCATGCTCGAATCAGGACTTGACAACACCGCTGCGGGCGTGCCGATTCCGTCGGGAGAGGCGCGTCACAGGATTCGGGAGCAGCAGAACGTCTTGGCGCCAGCACGCCGATTTGTGCGGGTTACGCATGCCCTCGTCGTGCGAATAATGACTTCCCCAGTGCCCGAGCCCGAACGTGTTGTGCCGCTCCGGGTTCGCCCTACCGTGTCTCACACATTTAAGGAGGCAACGGATGACGATCACCCGACCGCACAGGACCACGATTTCGGCCTCGGTGCTGGCCGTGCTGGCAACGGCGACCACTGTGAGCACTCTCGGCACCGGGGTAGCCGGTGCGGCGGAATGCACCGCGCTCCAGGTGGTTTCGGCGCGCGGCACCAACGAACCCGGCGGAGCATGGAGCACGTTCCGACTTGGCACCGTGGTCGGCAACCCGGTGTACTCGGCGATCGCCGACAAGCTCGGCGCGACGACCGACGCCTACCGGGTCGACTACCCCGCCGACCTTAACCAGCCGCGCTCGGTCAAGGCCGGAAACCGTGACCTGGTCGAACACGTCGTGGCGCAGGCCGCCGCCTGCCCGAGACAGCGTTTCGTGCTGGTCGGCTACTCCCAGGGCGCCAACGTAGTGGACAACTCGATCGGGGTCAGCAGCGAGGGCGCCAAGGTCGGTGGCCCGATCGTCGCGACCCTGCCCGACCGGCTCGCGCCGCGAATCGTGGCCGTGCTGCTGTTCGGAAACCCGATTCGCGAGCTGGGGAGGTCGGTCACCGGCACGTACGCCGACCGCACCTACGACGTCTGCAACGCGAACGACCCGGTCTGCGATCCGGACGGGAGCGACTGGAATGTCCACTTGCGCTACGCCCGATATGCCGATGCCGCAGCGGAATTCGTCGATGCTCGGATGTGAGCGTGGATCAGGGGGACGAGCGGCGCAAGGCTGGTTGGTCCGGCTCGGAACTCTGGATATCTAATGTGCGGACGATCGCTTGCCGCACAAACGTCGTTGCTCCTCCAGCCGACGGGCGTACTCCGAAGCTTCGACTGGATCCAGGCTGAACGGCGGCGTTATGAATGCGCTGCAAACTGTCGCACTTCTGGTCGTCGATGAGCCGTTGGGGCCTGTCGAATGATCGTCGGCGCTGCAACCAAACAGCGCAAGGACCACTGCTGACACAGGCAGGAAGAGCAGTGCTCGATCCCGCAAGCCCAGAGGCCGGCTCCCATGTGCATCGCTCATGAAACGACGCTATTTTCAGTCAAACCAAGCAGACATCACTCGTCGGTCTGAAGCACACCCCCTACTGCGGAATGACGAAACTGGTTCCACGCCGACGTCACCGACTCGTCCCATGACTAGCGCTGAGGCGCAACGGTTCCCGATCGCAACTCGGCCGGTATCGTATGCGGCAGTACCGGACGTTCACAGGTTCGGTGGTCGTGCCGCGGCACATCGCCGGGCTGCCTTGGACGGCAAGCTGTCTCGTCGCGCCGGGATCACCGATTCGAACCGCGCAGTGATTGGCACGCTGCCGCTACAGTGCCCAGGGTGTGGAGGGAGAGTTCGTGTTCGACGACGTCAGCGGTTTGAGCCCGGAGGATGCCGCACTGTGGACCGCGCTCGCCGAGCAGTGCCGCCCCATTCTCCGGAATGAGGGAATGGAAGCAGTCCAGACCTTCTTGGCGGAAAGCGATGTGAGCACCATCCACGCAATCGCGATCACCTGGGCGTTGCTGGGGAAGCCCGACACACCCCTTCGAAGCGCCATCGACGCTGTGACCACAATTGCGGCTCGGAGGTAAATCAGTACTGGCCAGCGTGTACCAACACACGCCACTCCGCAGATGCGGACATTCAGTCGGCCGGCGCTGAAGCCCTTCGACGCGCGGGTCTTCTATGGGAGCGCCACCGGCGATATCGACCGAACAAACCGCTTCGAAAATCGGTACACGCTGTATTCCCGTCGGGACATAGGTCCAACGTCCTGGTCGAGGATCAGTCACAGGATCATCGCCACGATCGACAGCGCCGCTGCCGCGCTCACCCGCCGGGACAGCACAGATCTGAAATACGTTGTGTCGCATGGATACTGCTGGTTCCCGATTGGAACGAGCCTGGATGGCTACTCCTCGTTCTATGACGACAACGATCACAGCAGTGCATTTCGGTGCCGCCGAACCTGTTTTCGTCCGACTCCCGGGAGGCCACCATGACCACCTCTGAAGCTCGCCCCTCGACCAATCAGCAACTGCTCGACCAACTCGGCGGGACCGCCGGAATGATCTACAGCGCCTTGCCGGTGCTGGCCTTCGTCGTTGCGAATGCCCTTGTCGCCTTGCCGATCGCGATCGGTGCGGCACTGGTGGTGGCTGTCGCGCTCACTGTGTGGCGGAGGCGGCGTGGGGAACCGTTCAGTACGGCGATCGGCGGCGTCGTCGGCGTGGTGGCTGCGGGTGCCGTGGCGTTGTGGACGGGTTCAGCGGGCGGGTACTTCCTGATCGGGATCTGGGTCAGCCTGGCCGTCGCGCTGGTGCTGCTGGTCTCGCTGGCGGTGCGGCGGCCGTTGACGGGCGTCGTGTGGAATGCGTTGCACGGCGGGCATTACGCGTGGCGTGGCAACCGGTCGAGCCTGACCCGGCACGATCTGGCGACGCTGACCCTGACGATACTGTTCGGGGCCCGCTTCCTCGTGCAGCGCTGGCTGTATGAGAACGAGGCGACGGGCTGGCTGGCGTTCGCGAAGATCGCGATGGGTATGCCGTTGCTCGCGGTCGCGCTGGTAGTCGTGGTGTGGGCGTTCCGACGTTCCACCGAGCAGTTCGTACCGGCTCCAGCGGACCGGGACGACTCCCCCGCGGTCCGTAATCAGTAAAGCGTCGAAAGTAGTTGGTTGTAGCGGATATCTACCGCGGCGGCGTACTTGGCGACATGCTCCATGGTCTTGCTCAGCAGCATCGGGTCCTTGTTCAAGACCAGGGCGGCGACTTCGCTGGCGGCTTCGGATATCGCCTGGGCGTAGCACACGATCCGAACGACATCGCCGGGATCGAGATCCGAGACGTTCTGCACTCCGGCTTCCGGCGTCACCGGCGGCAGTTCCTGGGCGGCCCGCGCGAAATCTCCTGCGGGTTTGATGAACAGATCGGAGTCGAGGCTGATGCTCAGGTCATCGCCGACCAGGAAAGGACGGAAAGTCCCGCCGGGATCGATACAGCCGTAGAAGGGATTGTGGAACAGTGCCGCGTTGAGGCAGCCCGCTCCGCCCGGGACATTTCCGGTATCGGCGAGGTAGTACGTTTGCGCCGGGGTCGGCACCAGGACGTATTCGGTCTCGAACAGGCTGATCGCCCGGTACAGCGCCGGCGCTGCCGTGATGCCCTTGGCCGGAAGGGTGGTGAGATCGATCCGGCACAGATACGGCGTCCGGTTGATGATGTTGAGGACCTTCTTGTCGCCGCCTGCCGAGGCGGCGACCCCCAGCAGGGCGCCGATATTGCGGCAGAACGACGAGGTGCGCACCCGAGGATCGGTCTTCATGTTGCCGCCGCTGTGCTCACCGATCAATTGGATTATCGTCCCGAAACCGGTGCCGGCGGTGATCGAGACCAATTCGGTCGACGGCAGACTGGTGAAACGCCAGATATAGGGATGATCGGGATCCCAATCTAAAGCCGTGAAGTGGTTCAGCTTTTTGTCGCGGACGGTGACCGACCAATCCTTGTGCGGCGACCACTGGGCCTTGATGCCCGGTTCCGCCAGTGCCGAGCGGACCGCCGCAGACCCCAGCCACTGCATATGCGCCCCGGCCTCGGGGGTCACGGGGGCCTGTTCGACTGCTCTGGGTTGACTTGCAGGAGAACCGGTCTGGGTGGGGGTCGCTTCGGTTCCCGCACCGCGTCGAGTAATGGTGAACTTGCCCTTGACCGTCACGTGTGCTTTCCGTGGCTGAGCACCGGGCATTTCTTCTTTACTTGTCATGAGATTCCTTGGCCCGACAGCGAATTGACCGACATCGATTCTATCGCCGCCCGGCGCCCGGAAGTCCGGAAATGCAAATGAGGACCGAACGGTCTCGCCGAGTTCGATCCGTCGCTCGTCAGCGGAATTCGCCGGATGCCCTGCGGCGCGTCACGGAGCCGCAGGACATCACCGACAGGTCACGGGTGCGCGGATCCCGCAGCGCCGCCATCGCTTCCATGAGCGAGGGCTACGCGCGATTGAGGTCTCGTGCCAGCAGAGCCACCGAGGCGCTGGCGATGCCTGTGGTGGTGGTGAGATCGATGGAGGTCAGTTGCGCTATGCGGCGTAGGCGGTAGTCGAGGGTGTTGGGGTGGATGAACAGTTGCTTGGCGGTGAGTTGACGGCTGAGGTTCCGCGCGAGGTAGACACGCATTGTTTCGAGTAGTTCTGGATGCTTGTCCAAGGGGGCGAGCGCGGTGGCGAGCTGGTTGATGCCGGGACCGGACCGGGACAGCTGGTATTCCAAGGCGAGGTCCGCCGGGTGATACAGGCCCGGGGGCCGCTGGGCCGCGCGGACCAGGTCGAGGAGTTCGTGTGCCTGTTCGGCACAGTCGGGTATGCCGTCGGTGGGAGTGGTGATCACCACAGCGGTCACCGGAACCTGGGCCGCCTGCGACAACGCCGTACATGTCTCCGATGTCACTGCGCCGGGCCCGGACTCCGTGGCAGGGACCAGCAGGGTTCCTCCTTTCGGATTCAGCAAGGCCAGCGCGCGGGAGTCGAAGACGCCGGCCAGTGCCGATTGCACGCGGCGCAGTTTGCGTTTGGCCGCGATGGCCGCCGAGACCCGCGGGTTCTGTTCATCGGCGTGCGGTGGAATCGCCAGCGCCACCACGTGATAGGCGGCGGCGACCGGGATCTCACCCTGGCGCGCGAGGGCGGCCGTACTGTGACCGCTCAACAGGGCCGAAGCCAAAGTATGTGCGGCGGTGTGGTGTTCACGCGCGACGAGACGGTGTTCGGTGGAGTAGGCGGCGGTCGCGGTCACCGTGATCGACTCGAGCAATTCGAGGGTCAGGTCGACTGCCAGCAGCAGTTCGGCGTGATCTTCGGTGCCGGCACGCGCGGTCGCGAGACAGAGCCCGAGCCGGATTCCCTCGTGGTAAGCGCGCAGGACGGCCTCGAGCGGGACCCCCTCGCGCGCCCACTGGGTGGCCGCAGCTTCGATCGGAGCCAGCTGCGCGTCCTGGGGAACGGATCGATGGTCGAGCAGGTCGATGATCAGCGACAGGCAATGCCGGGTCATCGTGGTTACCTCGCCACGGAGTTGCTCGCCGGGCAGAGTCCGGCAGGGGGCCAGACACGTCGCGAAATAGTCCACCAGCCGGGCGGCGACGCGATCGGTGTCGGCGAGCGCGAGCGAGGCCGGTTGTCCGGCGAATCGCACTGCGGTGCCCGGGACACCGGTCGAGAGGTCGAGGGTCGAAAATGGCATGTGCGTAGCTCCGTTGCCTGCACGAGTGTGGTCTTTCGCACTCGTCTGTCCCGATAATTACTGTGCGCCAACTGATTACGGTGAATCAGGACGGTTCCGCAGTTGGTGGTATTGGAGTTCCAGTCCGTCCATGAGAGCTCGCAGGCCGGTCTCGAAAGCGTCCTGAGCGATCCGCTGCTGGCGTTCGGCGAGCAGATGCGCTTCGTTCAGATGCGGGTAGTGGCGGTCGTAGACCGCGGCGTCGGCGGGAAAGCCCGCGGCGAACGACCCCAGCGCGGACCCGGTGACGAAGTAACGCATGAGCGCGCCCACGCTGGTGGCCGTGCGCCGCGGCCAGCCGGCGGCGACGAGTCCACCGAAGACGGCGTCGGCGATCCGCAGGGCGTGTACGCGATGCCCTGGGCCGCTGGCCAGGGCGGGCACTATTTCGTGATGCGCGGCGATGGCGGCGCGGTAGGAACGCGCCCAGGTCTCCAAAGCCGGACGCCAAGCCGGGTTTTCCGCGCTCAAGCCGCTGAACATGGAGGTGTCGACGTCGGCGAGCACGGCGTCCACCAGCGCGTCGATCAGCTCGTCCATCGTTGCCAGGTGGTTGTAGAGCGAGGGGCCTTGCACCCCGAGTTCGGTGGCGATGCGCCGAGTCGAGACAGCGGCCAAGCCCTCGGCGTCGAGGAGTGCCAGCGCGGTGGTGACGATGCGGTCGCGGCTCAGTAGCTGCCGGGGCGGTCGCGCCATGTGGTCTCCATTCCGAACTGCTTGCACCGCTAAACTAGCGGTGCAAGTTGAATCGCGGGCGGCCTTCGCCGAAATCGCACGCCAGCAGGTCACCATCGGTCGTCTCGACACTCGACGGGCACGTCGAGGCCAGCGGTGCCACGGCCATGTCGAAGTGTTCGTGGTTCATCGGCCCCGAAACCCGCCCTGCCAGCGCCCGTTCGCAGGCTCCGGCCGCTGCGACCGGCGGAATTACGGGGCGTTCACCCCAGGTGAGGAGCCAGAATCGCCGCGCCCGCACGGACGGCGGCCCAGTCCGTGCGGTTGTGCCGCGCGAGCGCACGCGGCAACCACGTCCGGCGCTGCGCCTGTTCCCGAACCAGTGCGGGGAGGTCGAGTTCGATACCTGCGACCGCCCCGGCCGCCGCCAGATGGTCCACCCGCTCCTGCATCGCTTGCAGCAGTCGGTGGTCGAAATCGGTTACCGCAGCGACGAATTCCTGAGTGCTGAGGATCCTGCGGCCCGACGGTGGTGCGGAGAACGCGATCTCACCTTCGGGATCGGGTGCGAACCGCCACGCCACGGTGACCGTGTCCGCGGCGCCGAGGGTGCGCCACCACCGAAACCGGGGCCCGAAGCGCAGATACGAGGTGTCGGTCCATCGCAGGCCATAGGCTTCCGAGGCGCAGGCGACAACGGAATCATCGAGGATGTCCGGATCAGCAGCATCGACGATCCATCCCTCGGCTTCCGCGGCAAAGAAATTCGCTAAGTCATCCGGTACCGGCTCGAGCGCCGAAGGCAACACGTCGAGCAGGTCTTCCCACAATCGGACCACGTAATAGTCCACCCAGGGCGGCTCTGCCGCGGGGTTCTCGCGGGTTCGGGCCAAAGTCTGCTCGGAATACCGGAGCAACTCGACACCATCGACCTCCAGTCCGTACCACCCTTGAGTGAGCCCGAACCAGTGCAGCGTCGAACGCTCGCCCCACGGGACGACCTCGTCCAAGGGCGCCAGTTCGAACGGGATCCACATCATGGCCCTGATCCAACTGCTGGAGCCACATCCTGTCGAATCATTCGGTCCCGGCCAGTCCCAGGCCCGCCGGTCGGACGCCGTGCTGGCGGCAGCGACTTCACGCTTTCAGGGAATTGCTCGGTCCATGTCCTGAAACTGTGGCACCGGCCGGGTACTGGCCGCGGTGACCATCGCGACCAGGCTGGCAACGACAACACTGAGCAGCGCGGGCAGCGTACCGAGATGTTCGATCAGATACGCCACCAACGGTGGGGCGCAGAAGAAGGCGCCATAGCCGATCCACGACACCACCGACACACGGATAGCCGCGTTCGCTGAATCGTCGGCCGCAGCGCTCATCCCGACCGGGAAACCCAGCGAAGCCCCCAGCCCCCACAGCACGCAACCCAGCATGACCAGCACCAACTGATGGCAATAGACAACCAGCAGCACTCCCCCACCGACCATCACCGCCAGCAGCCGTAACGCGCCGACACGCCCCACGCGGTCGAGGAGCACCGGGCCACCGGCGCGGCCCACCGTCAGTGCCACGATGAAAACCGCGTACCCCAGCGCGCCGATCGTTTCGGAACGGTGATGTCCGTCGACCAGCGCCAGCGCGAGCCAGTTGCCGGCGATTCCTTCACACAACGCGAACGCCAGCACCGTGATCCCGATGAGCACGGTGCGCGATTCCCGCCACGCCCCTGTCAACGACAGCGTCCCCTGCTTCTCGGAATCGTGCGCCGTCTCCGCCTCCGGGCCGTCGCGAGGTATATGCGCGGCGGCGAACACCACCCCCGCAGCGGCGGCGACAGCGGTGAAGGTCAGTTGGGTGGCAACCGATTCCGAAGCCGCCGAAGCGATCACACCGATCGCGCTGCCGATGATCGTTCCCAGGCTGAGACCGGCGTGCAGTAGCGGAAGCAGGGGCCGTCCGGCGCGCTTCTCCAGGCGGCCACCCGCGACGTTCATCGCGACATCCCACAGCCCGATTCCGAGCCCGTAGAGACCGAGCCCGAACGCCACGACAGGCGCGGACGTTCCGGCAAGGCCACCGATCATCGCGATGAGCGCCGTGGTCGTCCCGACCGTGCCGACCAGTAGCGCTGTGCGCGGCCCGAGCCGGGCCACCACGGCTCCGCCCAGCGGTAACCCGATCAGTGTCCCGATCCCCGGCGCGAGGAGCAGCACACCCATCTGCGCGGTCGTCAGATCGAGGGTGTCGCGCGCGGCGGGCACGCGCGAGACCCAAGACCCGAGTGTTAGCCCGTTGACCGCGAACACGATCGCGGTCGCCGCGACCGCCCTGTTCGTGTCCCACCAGGATTGTGCACGGTCGAACATCTGCGTTGGCCGTCCCATCTCATCGAGTATGACCAGTCACCGCCGGATCGCTGGCTACAGTTCGTCGGCCTCGGACCGGTACAGAGCTATCCCGGCCGAGGTCAGCATGATGCGACCGCCTGCCGGCGCGTCACCGACCTGCTGAGGAATCACCAGAGAACCGGACCGCTCGTGAAAGTTGATACGCGCGAACACTATTCGGGCGAGCAGGGAAGCAGGATACGGTGCATCGTGGCGATACACAGTCCTCTAAACCGCCGACAGGCGAGAAGCCGCACGCGATCGCAACGCAGGTCGCTCGACGATGGGCGCGGGTAGGTTCGGCTCCGTGAGGATGGGCGTCGTGCTGGTGACCGGCTCGTCCGGGGTCGTAGGGGCCGCGGTCGCACGGGAAATGCACACGGCGGGATGGCAGGTACGCGGATGGGATATGCGCCCGGGCCCGTGGACGACCCACTGCGGTGACCTCCGCGACCCGGAAACGCGAACCCGCGCCGTCTGCGGTGTAGAGGTCGTTGTGCACGCTGCCGCGCTGCACGCACCCCATGTCGGTGTGGTTCCCGAGGACGAGTTCCGTGCGGTCAATGTCGAGGCCACCGCCGCGTTGCTCGAGCGAGCCGCCGAATGCGATGTCCGCAGATTCGTCTACACGAGCACGACCTCGGTATACGGCCACGCCCTGGTACCGGAGGGCCGTGCGGTGTGGGTCGATGAAACCCTGCCCGTGCGGCCGCGCGACATCTACGACGAAACCAAGCTCGCCGCCGAAGCCGCCGTCACCGGCTCCCGCCAGCCGTTCACGACCATCGTTCTGCGCATCGCCCGCTGCTTTCCCGAGGCGCCCGCCGTGCAGGCCGCACATCGGCTCTATCGTGGTGTCGACGTCCGCGACGTCGCCCGGGCGCATCGGCTGGCCGCCGAACGCGCACAGGTGACGGGGATATTCAACATCGCCGGCCCGATCATGTTCGGCCGCAACGATACCCGGCAGTTATGGCACGATGCCGCGGCGCTGCTCACCGAGCGTGCGCCACACACGGTGGCGCTGTTCCGCCGGCAGGACTGGCCGCTACCGGCCAGGATCGACCGAGTCTACGATTCCAGCAAGGCAGGTCTTCAACTAGGTTACGAGCCCGGCTACGGCGTCGAAGCCCTCGCCTCGCTGCCGTAGCCGAGGCCCCGTTTGTTCGAACCGGCACCTCACCGCTCAAATTCGGCGGCCTGATCGGCTAGGAGCCGATCCACCGCTCGATCTGGTCCAGGTCACCGGCGAAGGCCTCGACGCCGTCCTCGGGATACAGCAGCTCCCAGCACTCCGACGCGGGCCCGGAGTTCGACAGCACGTAACCGGCCAACCTAGCCCGTTCGACCAGCCCACGGACGCGCTCGAGGATCGGATCCGCCGCCACCGGGACCGCCCGCAGTCGCGAGGGCCGCTCACCCGGCGTCATGGCCGGGCCGGTCGTGCCTGGATAGACGCTCGCGATCGTGCGGCCCGTAGTCGGCCACCGCGTCGCGAGCCTCCTGCATCGGTGCCCACCGCACGCCGCGCTCGACGATCGCTTCCAACTCGGTCACGCTCGGCAGCCGCCGCTCCAGCAGCCACTCCAGCAGCAGGGACTCGAAGTCGATGAAAACCATGATCTCCTTCGCTACGAGGCACCGGCCACAGCCGGCGTCCGCCGGCGCGATCGCGAATCCCTCGTACCCGATGTGTCGCATATCGAAGGCTCGCCGCTACACGATGACGCCCCGAATCCGGGATCGGACCGGGCGTTATGGTCTCCCGGCTTCTGCAAATGGTGAGGGCGCACCTCCACTGCGCCTGGTCTCGACCCGCGCTGTCGCACCGCCAGCGAAATGCTTATCGTCGCAGTGTCATTCGGGATAGCCCGAGGCGAGGTGCTCAGCGCGGAATATTCCGCAGCTCGGCCGTCGCCCTCAGCCATCCCGCCCACGCTGCCGCCGCGCGGCCCGCAGCTCGGGGTCGAGACGTTCCCGCATGGACTCATCCGCGCCCGGACCGGCGAGGAAAGCGAGATCGACGGCCGAGAGCGGGCGTCCACTGCGCTGGTCCACGAGACCTGGCACGATTTCCGCGCCGGTGCCCTGGTCGGTCAGCACGACGCTCGGCGCCTCCGTGCCCGCATGGGCGCGCCCCCAGGCGTACAGGGCGATGAGCACCGGGGACAGATCTCGCCCTTTGCCGGTGATGAGGTACTCGTAGCGGGGCGGAGCCTGGCTGTAGCGCCGGCGTTCGAGCAGACCGGACTCGACCAGAGTCCGCAGCCGCTTGGTCAGCATGGTGGGTGCGATACCGAGATTGCGCTCGAACTCGTCGAATCGGGTGTACCCGTCGAGCGCGTCGCGCACGATCAGCAGCGTCCACCAATCCCCGACGTGCTCGAGCGCGCCGGCTATCGGGCACCCCATCGTTTCGAAGCTCGTACGTCGCACCCGCCCATCCTTCCATCGAACCCAGTTACTTGCATAATAGTAGTTACTCGATCTAGCGTGTGCCGCGGCACTGGTGAACGATCGAAAGGCCCACTTGTGACTTCCTCCCCCGGAACCTCCACCCTCGTCATCGGCGCGGGCGGGCGACACGGCGGCACCGGCACCCACATCGTGCGGCGCCTGCGCGAGCACGCCCACGCGGTGCGCGTGCTGGTGCGCACCGATGACGAACGCGCACAACACCTTCGCACCCTCGGCGCCCAGACCGTCGTGGGCGACCTGCTGGACAACCGGACGCTGGACGCCGCTGTGGCGGACGTGGACTCGATCTACTTCACCTACCCGGTAGCGCCCGGCATCGAGGCCGCCGCGGCGAACCTCGCTGTCGCGGTCCGCCGGGCCGGGAACAGACCGCGCCTGGTCGTGATGTCGATGGCGGTCTCGGCCGAGGCCGGCCCCAGCGGGCTCGGGCGGGCCCAGTGGGCGGCCGAGGAGGTCCTGTCCTGGGCCGGGCTCGAACCCACGATCCTGCGGATCAAAGCGCTCTTCTTCGAGAACCTCGCACTGCTGCACGGTGGGTCCATCCGCCGAACCGGCCGTTTCAGCAACAGCTTCGGCGATGCCGAGGTGCCGTGGATCAGCGGCCTCGACGCCGCCGATCTCGCCGTGGCCGCGCTGACCGATCCGGCGCAATACCCAAGCGGCACAACGCACTACCCGTCCGGCGCGGTCGCCCTCAGCCACGCCGATATCGCCGCCGCCCTCGGCGCGGCCCTGGGCAGGCCGGTCCGATACACCCCGGTCAGCGCGCGCGAGTGGCAGCACGAACTGGAGCACCTCGCGCACGACGACACGAGCATCAACACCGCTATGGCACAGCACATCTCGGCCGTCGGCTCCGCCTTCGCCGCGCTACCGCCGACCCCGGTCGATCCGGCCGCACTCGAGAAAGCCATCGGCCGCACACCACAGTCGTTCCCCGACTTCCTCAGCGAACACCGGCATCATTTCGTGGCGTCGGCCTGAGTCGGATAGCAGCGAAGGCGGCATCCGCCAATCCATGCTGCCAGTGTTCGCTCCCTACGGCAGCTCTGGCCGGCCGGAGTCGACGGATGCCCGTCGCCCCGGTCAGGGCCGAGCAACCGCCAACGCCAGTTTGCCTGTCGTGGAACCGGATTCGATGCGTCGATGCGCCTCGATCACCTGGTCCATGGGCAGCGTTTCAACCGGAATACGCAGCTGACCGGCGCTCGCGGCGGCTACCGCACGGCGCAGCGCCGCACCGGCGGCGCCGGGGTCGGCCGCCGCGAAGGCCGCCAGGTTGAACCCGGAGACGGTCTTGTTGGTGAACCACAGTTCGTTGGCCGATACGCCGACGTCCGCGGCCCCGGACGCATTGCCCATCACCACCATCCGGCCCATCGGCGCGAGCCGCTCCACGGAGGCTTGCCGAGTCGGGCCGCCGACCATGTCCACCACGATGTCGAATTCCCCGGCCTCGGCGAGCCGATCGCGCACGATCACCTCGTCGTAGCCGAAGGTCCTGGCCACAGCGATTTTCTCCGGGCTGCCGACGGTGCCGACCACCCGACCGGCACCCAGCAGTCGCGCGGCTTGCCCGAGCTGGCTGCCGACGCCGCCCGCGGCCGCGTGCACGAGCACGCTCTCCCCCGGCTCGATGCGGGCGACCCGGTCCAGCACGAGAAAGGCGGTCGTGCTGTTGGAGGGCAACGCCGCGGCGGTGGCCAGCGGCAGGGACCGCTCGTCGACCGGGACGACCAGCTCGGCGGCTGTGACCACGACCTCGGCGTAACCGCCGCCGGCGACGATGGTCAGCGCGGCTACCGCCTGGCCGACAGCCAGCCCTTCCACACCTTCGCCGAGCGCGCGGACGTAGCCGGAGACCTCGATGCCGGGAACGAAGGGCAGTGCGACATCGACGACGCCTCGGCGGTAGAGAATTTCGGCGAAGTTCGCGCCGGCGTAGGCCACGTCGATGGCGACCTCGCCCGGACCGGGCTCTGGAATGGCGGCGGCAGCCTCGCGCAGGACCTCCGCGGGACCGAACTCGGGGATCGTGATCGCCTTCATCTGCAAGTTGTTGCTCATGACTACGATCCTGCGGGCCCGTCGGCGGGGATGGCAGTGTCGGTTCATGGGGGGTGTGGCACCACCAGGCTAGGAACCCAGCAACCGCTCCAGCCGCTCCTCGGTGCCACTGCCGGCAACCGGGTTGTGCAGGATCAGATGGTGGCCGGGGTATTCGGACAGGGGGAGCAGTGTCGCCTCGAACACCATCACCCCGACGTCGGGATGATCGACGGCCTTGACGGCGCTCGTGTGCTCGGCGGCGTCGTGGCGCGCCCACAGCTGCGCGAATTCCGGACTGAGCTTCGTCAACTCCATTGCGATACGCGTGAATTCGGGATCGCCGGGATAGCGGGCGGCGTCGGCGCGGAAGCCGGCGGCCACCGCCGGGGCGATCTCGTCCCAGTGCTGGTGCAGCACCCGGAAGCGGGCGTTGGTGAAGAAGGAAACCAGGCAGTTGTGGTCGGTGTCGCTGTAGCCGAACGCCGAACGTGCCGCATCGTTGACCGCGGTGAAGTTCCAATGGCGGTCGCGGATGTAGGCGGGGCGCGGAGCCCAGGTGTCGAGCAGGCGCTGTATCTGGGGTGAGGGCGGCGTCGACGGTGCGGCCCGCCGTTGCGGCGGGTTCAGCCCGGCCAGGCGATAGAGATGGGCGTGTTCGACGTCATCGAGGCGCAGAGCTTGCGCGACGGCGTCGAGGACGTCGTCGGACACCTTGATGTCGCGCCCCTGCTCGAGCCAGGTGTACCAGGACACCCCGACCCCGGCCAAGACCGCGACCTCCTCACGTCGCAATCCCGGTGTTCGTCGCCGCCCGGCTTCGGGAAAGCCGACCGCACCGGGAGACAACCGTTCGCGGCGGCTGCGGAGGAACTCACGGAGTTCTTCGCGCCGCCGGGCGCTGTCACGGTGGCCGTGGTTAACTGCGGTGCTGCTCACGCAGTCGACCATAGAACGCGGCCGGGTTGCGTGCGCGACCCCTCCCCGGCCGAGGGATCAGGACGCTGATATTCGGGCAGGTGAGCGCGGGGCCGGATCTGCGGAGCAGGCGAACAGTTGCCAGCGCGTAAACAATTTTCGATACGCCGACAATATCCGCCCACTTATACCGTCGACTCACTGAATCTCCCGAACCACAGGGATCTCGAACAGTAGGGGAAGACGATGAAACTGCGCGAACTCGCCGTTACGGCGCTTCTGGTCCTCGGTATCTCCGGCCTCACCGTCCCTGCCCAGGCCGCCAGCGGATACGACCGCTGTCCGAACGGGCATTTCTGCCTGTTCAGCGCCGCCAACGGAGGCGGGCGAATGGCATCCTTCCGCCTCGGCTCCACCGATCTGCGCCTGCAGAATATCGATGGTCAAGCCTATTCGAAGTGGAACCGCACCGGCCGATTTTGGGACGGGTTCACCGAATACAACTATCGCGGCGGGATCATCTTCCGGAGCGGCCCCGGCCAGCAGCTCAATATTCCGGCCGACGTGGCCGTCCAAGTGCATTCGGTGAAGGCGGTCTGACCTGAAATCAGCTCGGCGCGAATGCGTTCGACGTCAGGTGGCCTGGCCGGACTACGCGGAGGCCCGGCGAAAGTGCCGGGTGAGGACTCCTGGTGCACCCGCGCGTACAGTCTGGTTTCGGTTCACGAGAGTCGCACGGAGATGGGGTATTTCGAGGAAGCCACAGCCGTGCCGGGGGTAAGGAAGCACGATGACCGACCAGGTGCCGGCATACGACGATCAGGAACTCCTGGGCCGGGTACGCCGGGCCGCCCAGGAAGCCGAGCTGGGCGGACACCGGGAGGCCTTCGTCCGGATGGCTCCCCGGCTCGTAGGCGGAACGCTGATCCTGGGCCTGCTGGCGGCGCTGGGCATCGCGGCCACCGTGGCGCTGAGCCTCGAGGTGCTCACTCGCACGGACCAGATGGGCGGAAAGCTCGGATCCGCCATCGGCCTTGTGTTCGCGGGCCCGTTCGCCCTGCTTTTCGGGTTCGCCTTCGTCGCGGACCTGTACCGGGGATTTCTCGGGCCCGCTTCGGCCCGGGCGGTACGCCTGGATCTATTCGAGCGCGGATTGGTGTCCACCGAGAACGGTGCGGTGCGGTGCGTGCGCTACGACACCACCGTGATCTATCAGGAGTTGGTCCGCCACCTGCTCTACGGCGTGGTGGAAACCAAGATCACCCACGACTACACCCTGCTGGACACCGAAGGCAAAGAACTACAGCTACAGGACTTTTCGCAAGGCGGTCCGCCCAACGCCGACCGCTGGGGCCCGGCTTTCCAGCAAGCGGTGACAGCGGCGCAGCTCCCAGCGATCACCGAGAAACTGCACCGAGGCGTAACCGTGTCCTTCGGTGATCTATGGCTGACGAAACACGAGTTCGGTGCCGGTGCACGATCGGTCGCGTGGTCGGAGGTCCGCCAGATCGCCGTGCAAGGCGGGGACATGCGTGTACTGGCCTACGGGCGGTGGTTCGCGCTGACCAGTACCCCGGTTCGAAAAATCCCCAACTTCTATGTGCTGCTGGCTTCGGCCCGCACGCTGGTCGCGAACCCGCATCAGCCGGACACCAGCCCGGCCCCGCAGCCTGTGCCGACACCGGCCGGCCGCGCACCCGACAACTTCGGCGAGCTGCTGGCGATGGTGATGGGCAACAACGCGACCGCCGAGCGGTTGATCGCCTACGAACGGGAGAAGCAGCCGGGCGCTGACCGTACGACTTGGATATCGGAAGCCATCGAACGTCTGCGCCGTGACCGAGAACGCCGCGGGTGAGGCGCTCCTGGCGCTGCGAGCAAGGCTGACCCACGTGCGGTCCAGCGGTAGCGTGGGTCGGGAGGGCCTGATCGATGGACAGGGCCCGTCGCTGACAAGGGGAGGTTCATCATGCGACAAGTCCGGATTATCGCTCACCTGAGCACGTATTCACCGGAAGTACTGCGGTCGATGCCAGATCGACCCGGCGGGAAAAGACTGGACGAGTGGCGGTCCCACTTCGGTGGTTCGATGGATGCGGAGCTGGCCGACTCGTTCGGGGGCATGCGGAAATTCTCACTGCAACCGCTCGCCGAGGTGCCGGCCGACACTTACATCGATCTGATGTTCGTGCATTCACCACCGGGCGGTTTCCAGCAAGGTGACATCGGCCCGCACTCGGTGGTGCTGAGCGAATTCATCGCTCCCCCAGACACTTCACCGCCAGGTCTCGCTTGACAGAATTCGAGCCGACGTTCGGTGCGGTGCGCTCATGGCCGGGCACGCGTGCGAAATATTGGGTTGCTGCTCAGCCTATTTCAGCACCACAGTTCGAGGATGAACCGCCCTTACATCGCACCCGCGATCCGGCCTGCGACACACGCTGACGAGCACGCCCTGGCCGTGATCGACCGCGCCACATGGTCGACCACGGTCAGCCCCGCCGCGCTGTGGCCGGTCGGCACCCCGTTCTTCGACGAGCACACCCAGCCCGAAAACGTTCTGGTCGCACACGACGACACCCACATCGTGGGATACCTCAAGCTGCGGCCGTACCCGCATCCCGCCTGCTCCGACCACATCCAGGAAATCCACGGGTTCGCGGTGTCGCCCAGCCAACAAGGCCGGGGCATCGGCAGTTTTCTGATCCGCGCCGCTCAGAAGGAGGCGATCCGGCGACAGGCCCGCCGCGTCCGGCTGCGTGTACTGGGCACCAACCTCCGTGCACAAAGGCTGTACCTCGCGCATAGATTTCAAGTCGAGGGCCGGCTCCGTGAACAGTTCTTGATCGCAGGACAGTATGTCGATGACGTGCTGATGGGCACCCTTCTCGGATAGCGCGCGAGCGCCACGCCGGTCACTCCCCCGTCATCGACCAGCGCAGTTCCCAATCTGCACGGGTCATCTCGTAGCGGACCTCCCCATGTTCGGAGCCTTCGATCGCCGGCAGCTCGGGTGAGTATGTCCGCACGTGAGTCATGCCGAGCTTCTCCATGACATTGCGCGAAGCGTGGTTGACGAACATCGTTTCGGCCCAGACCTTGCGCACACCGAGTTCGGTGAATGCCTTGTGCAGCAGTGCGATCGAGCCTTCGGTGGCGAACCCGGCACCCCAGGCCGCCTTGCGGAGCCGGTAACCGAGTTCGACCTCGTCGCCGGGGCCGCCGGCTTCGGGGCGCAGGATGAACCAGCCGATGAAAGCGCCGTCGGCCTTCTCGTGTGCCGCGAAAATACCGAAGGCGTTGTCCCACTTCCGGTACTGGTTCAGGAGACGAGGCAGCATTTCGCCGCGGATGGTTTCCGGTGGCGTCGGCACACCGCCGGAGAGGTAGCGCATGACCTCCGGGTCGCTGTCGAGTTCGACGAGCAATTCGGCGTCGTCCTCGGTGAAGTGGCGCAGCGACAATCGTTCGGTGTGGAGATAGATGGCCATTCACGATGATCACACACCGGCCGTAGCGTTGCTCATCGATACCACCCCGCCCCGGGTTCGGCCAGGCTACGGCTGGTCCTCGGGGAAGACCTGCCGGAAGATCTCCTCGGCGTGACTGCTGGGCTCCGGAGCACCCGCGACCAGACGAAAAGTGCGCCGACCGTCCGGGCGCCGGCCCGCGCGCAGAAACAGATCGCCCGGGTGCGCCCCGCGATGGCGCCGGTCGGCGAACTCGTAGAGATGGGTGACCAGCACCAGTTGCACAGAGGAGTCCAGGAGCGCCTCGACCAGCGGGGTCAGGATCCGGGCGGCGTCGCCCTCGCTGGTGGAAGCGAAGGATTCGTTGGACAGCAACAGCGAACCGGGACCGATCCGGTCGACGACGGCGCGCATACGGACCAGCTCTTCGACGAGTTTTCCGTAGGTCATCGTGCGGTCTTCGTCGGTGACGAAATGGGTGAAGATACCGGTGCGCACGGTGGCTTCGAATCGCTCGGCGACGACGAACATGCCCGCCTGCATCATGACCTGGGCGGCGCCGACGCTGCGCAGGAAGGTCGATTTGCCGCCGTTGTTGGCGCCGGTGACAACCAGCAGCGTGCGGCCGGTGGCGTCGAGATCGTTGCCGACCACCTCTCCGCGCGCGGACAAACACAGGGTGATGTCACGTAATCCGTTGCAGCGCAGTGTATTCGTCCCCGCAGGGTGCACGGTCGGCAAGCACGTCGGAATTCCCGCCGCGGTCAGGTGCTCGTGCAGATTCAAGCAGCCGAGGTAGAAGGCGAGCTCGGTGCGCAGCCGCTCGAAGAATCCGTGGATGTGGTCGACGGCGTAGCTAACCACCGCTGCCAGGTCACCGAGTGCCCGATCACGGAGCTCCACGATCGGATTCAATTGCGGATTGAACCGGGCTTCGGGGTCCTCGATCGGACGGAATGCGCGCATGGCCCGGCGATCCGATCCGAAGCGGCCGCGCCACGGGGTGAGTGGTTCGTGAACGACGATATCGGCGATCTTGTTTCCGAGGCCCAGCCCGGCCCCCAGATGCAGGCCGTGCTCGAATTGCACTGCGGTCAAATGAGTCTCGATCGTATCGAGATAGGCGTCATCGAAATGGTCGGTGACCGTGTCGACCAGCGCCCGCAGCCCCGCCGAGGAGAAGTCGGTGGCGTGGTCTCGGCAATGCGCCCGCAGCCGGCGCAGGCAGCCGAGCAGTTCGCCGAACGCCGGCAGCGATAGGACCAGTTTGCCGCCCGGCCGGCGACCATTAGCGACCGGCCAGCGCCGGATCTGCGTCGGCATGACCGCGATCCGATAGAGCTCACGGATCGCCGACGGGTGGGTCAGGCAGTCGGTCAGTACCGCCTGCCGGTAACCGATCACCGCAGGATCGGTGATCGGGGCGAGCACCGTCGCCTGGACGACCTGTCCGATCAGTGGGTCGGGGCCGGACATGGCCGCGAACACCGACTCCAGGCCCAGATCGGTGACGGCGTGGTCACCGGTGGGCGCGGTCGCGGATATCCGATCGGGCGGGTGCAGCAGATTCACTCGCATGCGGCCACCCTCGCGGTCACCAGATCGTAGGTGAGCCCGTAGCGTTCGGCGAGCACCACCGCGTGGGCCTGCCCGTCGGCCGCGCGGCGCACGATACGGAACGTGCGCCGCGCCGGATCGTCGGGTTCGGTGCCCGCGACCATGCTCACTGTTTCCGGGCGTGCCGCGGCGAGTTCGACGAAGAAGGTCACCCACACCGCGACCGATCCGGCCTCTATGATCCGGTCCAGGATCTGCCCGCTGATCCGGGCTCCGTCGAGGGTGCTGGTCGAACTGAAGCTCTCGTTGAGGATCAGCAGGCTGTCGGGGGTGGCGTGGGCGAGGGTCTCACGGACCCGTTCGAGTTCGGCCAGCAGTCGCCCGTCGGCATCGGTGGCCTGCTCGGCGCGTTCGAAATGCGTCATCAGCCGGTCGGGCAGGGACAGCCGTGCCGAGCGCGCGGGGACCGGGCAGCCGAGCGCGGCCAGATAGGTGAGCTGGCCGATCATCCGCGCGAAAGTGGTTTTGCCGCCCTGGTTGGGCCCGGTGACGACGAGAACCCGCTCGGGGCCCGACAGTTCGAAGTCGTTGCACACCAACGGCTCGGTTCGGCCGGGCTTGCTCGCCAGCGCCACGTCGAAGGCCGCCTCGGCGCCGATACCACCGTGCGCATCGACGATCCGCGGCAGGCACGTGGGTGCGGCGAGGGTGGTCAGGAAGTCGAGATAGCGCAGATAGAAATGGATCTCGCGGTCGAACGTGACCACGGCCGGGTCGGCGAACTCGGGATGCCGGTCGGCGAAGTCCGCGAGCAGGCCGAATGCCTCGGGCGCCAGTGCGGCGACCCGGTCGAGGATCTGCTCCTCCATCTGGTTCATGTCCGGCCACTGCGGCTGCGCGGGCGACGGGGGTGGCGGACCGGCGCCGAAACGCGCCAGCAGATCGGTGATCGTTGCGGTGTAGTCGGACTTTCCGTCGGCGGGGCCGACCGCGAGCGTCGCAGTGTCGAGGATGCGGATGCTGTATCGGACCGCCGCGAGCGCCTGCTGCACCGCGCGAACGTCCGCGGTCAGACCGGTGATCTCCGGGCCGGCGACCGCCTCGACGACGACGTCTCGCCAATTCCGCAGCGCTCGCGAGGTCAGCGGCAGCGATGGCAGCGCCTGTGCCATGGCGGCGAGGACGGTGAGGTAGTCGGCGGCAGCGTCCAGATGCCAGCGTTGCCGTTGGCGCGGATCTTGGAGCCGGGCCGCGTCGGCGCGGCGCCGCCGCATCCGGCGCAGGCCGGCGGCGAAATTGTCGAAGACAGCACGTGTTTCGTTGTGAGCGAGATCGGCGAAGACCTCTTGGCGGTATCGGACGGTGTCGTGGTCGCGTACCGGCCGCCGGAATAGCGCCGCGAGGTCGTAGTCGTCCGGGGAACCGACAATCGCGGGGATCACCTGGTCGAGACGTAGATCCGCCACTGTTGCCGCGTCGACGGAGACCGTCGCCGCGGCCGACGCTTCACGCGGCCACACCACGCTGTCAGCGCGCATCGGCGACCCCCTCCTGTGCTGTGCGAAGCCGGTTCCCACTGTCCGCCATCGGAGGTTAGGCAGCGGTGCACCGCTCGTCAATCATCGACGGAGACTCGACGCCCGCGTTGTCCGCCAGGCGCGGCCACGGATCGCTCTCGGGCAACGTGGGTTCGGGCGGGTCCGCTGACTCAGGTCTCTGCTGTGCCGAATGTCAGCCGGCGTTCGAGGTGCAGATGGTGTCCAGTACGGCCAGCGGCTTGACGACTCGGGCGAGGCCGAGGCCGAACAAGAGATTCGTCGGGAAGCCCAGACCCTGGTTGCCCAAGTCCAGAGCGGCTCTTTCCGCCGCGGCGGCGGTGGGGCCGCGCCCCGTGTAGTAGACCGGCTCGACGGCGTTCGACCACGCTGTCCAGGTGTCGTATTCCACCACCGAGGCGCACTCGTTGTGGACCCGGGCGAAAACGGTGCAACGGTCGGCGTTGCAGCCCGCGAGAGCGGCTGCGTCCGCCGCGGCCTGCGACGGATAATCCACTGCCACTGCGACACCGGTGTGATGTTCCCACGGCGTGCCGGAGGTTTTCTGCTGGTAGATGGCGATCGCACCGTACAGATCACCGGCCGCTTGCGCCGTCCCGCCACCCGCGACGATCAACGCGCCCGCAATCGGGAGAACCGTGACCAGCGCTGACCTACCCAACAACGACATGAACTCCACCCCTGCGACAAACGGTACCGACCGATAGATCATTGCCGCCCGCGCACGGGGTGTCCAGTTCGCACGTTATGCCATGCGCGACAGGTATGTTCGGTTACTCGGCCGCACAGGTCCATTGCGGCTGCACAAAATCGGTAGTCGCGTCGATTGAGACAAATTCGTGGTAGGCACCAGCGCGCACGCGCGAGGGCTCGTAACCGCGACGTGGCCGGGAGTCCCTCGGCCCGTTAATCTTCCAAGTCCCAGCGCGTCCGGAGCTCTGCGGGATCGTCCGCTCAGTTGAGCCGCGGCTGGTAGTGGTCGAACCAGACGGCGAAGTCCAAGAGGTGTTCCAGGTCCAGACGGTCTGGTTCGGTCAGGTCGGTCGCGGGGCGGTCCAGGGCCTTGGTGACCGCGTCTCGGTCATAGAGGTCGAAGACGGGGTGGTTGGAGGTCGCGAGCAGGTCGGAGGCCTGGGCGTGGATGGATTCGACGTAGGCGAGATTCTTGGTGACGGGATAGTGGCTTTTCACGCGCTCGACCACCGAACGCGGGAGGGTGTCGGCGGTGGCGGCGCGCAGGAGGCTCTTCTCGCGCCCGTCGAAGGACTTCAGGGACCACGGGGTGTTGTAGACGTATTCGACCAGGCGGTGGTCGCAGTACGGGACGCGCACCTCGAGGCCGGCGGCCATGCTGAGGCGGTCCTTGCGGTCGAGCAAGGTGCGCAGGAAGCGGGTGATGTGCAGGTGCGAGACCTTGCGCATCCGGAAGTCGAGGTCGTTCTCGTCGTCCCGGCGAGCGACTTCCGCGCACGCGTCGGTGAAGCTGTCCGCGAGGTAGGCGTCCAGGTCCAGCGCGTGGGTCAGGTCGGGGTCGAGCAGACGGGTGCGCTGGGTGAACTCGGGCGGCAGGACCGTCTGCCACGGAAAGACCGACAGCCCGTGCTGGGCCGCGGTGGCGAACCAGCGATAGCCGGCGAAAACCTCGTCGGCGGATTCACCGGACAGTGCGACGGTGGAATGCGCGCGGATGGCCTTGAACAGCAGATACAGCGAGGTGTCGCCGTCGCCGAAACCGCACGGTAGGTCGCGAGCGGTGACCACCGCGGATCGGACCGCCGGGTCGGCGAGACCCGCACTGCTCAGCGTGATTTCCCGGTGCGCGGAACCGACGTGGTCGGCCACCGCGCGGGCGAACGGCGCGTCGAGTGTCGAGCGCCATTCGTCGGGCACGAAATCCGTTTCCTGCCGGTCGAATTCGACGCTGAAGGTGCGCAGCTGTTCGCCTCGCCCGCGGAGATGCTCGGCCGCGAGGGCGGTCATCGCCGAGGAGTCCAGTCCGCCGGACAAGAGCGCGCAGCGTGGGACGTCGGAAATCAACTGCCGCGCCATGGTGTCTGCGAGCAGCTCACGGACATGCCTGACGGTGGCCGCGCGGTCGTCGCGGTGCTCGGTGGTGCGTAGCGACCAGTACCGGGTGGTGCGGGAACCATTGCGGTCCACCGTTATCACCGCCCCGGGCGGCACCTGGTGCATTCCGGCCCAGGCCACTCGTTCGGGCCGTGCGCTGACCACGAAGAGTTCACGAAGACCGTCGAGTCGAATTCTGCTGTCCACGAGCGGGTTCGCGAGTATCGCCTTGGGTTCGGAGCCGAAGAGCACGCCGTCGGAGGTCGGGTGGTAGTAGAAGGGCTTGATGCCGAGGCGATCTCGTACCATCACCAACCGTTCGGTGCGCGCATCCCAGATCGCGAAGGCGTACATGCCGTTCAGCCGCTCCGCGAAAGACAGACCCCACTCCAGGTAGGCCCGCAACACGACCTCGGTGTCGGACTCGGTGGTGCAGTGCTGCCCGCGACCGCGTAGTTCGGCACGTAGTTCGCGGAAGTTGTACGCCTCGCCCGAATACACCATGGCCACAACACCTTCCGGGGTGTCGACGACCATCGGCTGGGCGCCGCCGGCTCGGTCGATGATGGCCAGACGCCGGTGGCCGAGGGCGGCGTGCGGTGCGATCCAGGTGCCCGAATCGTCAGGTCCGCGGCAGGCCATGGTCGCGGTCATCGAGTCGATGCTGTTGCTGCCCGAGGTCGAGAGGTCGCGTTCGAAGGAGATCCATCCGGTGATTCCACACATGCCACAAACGCTAGAGTCACTCTAAAAATAAAGCAACACTCTTTTTGTAGTTCATGTAGTAATCTAGGGTCATGGCTGAACCCGGGCTTCGTGAACGCAAGAAGCAGCGCACCAGGATGGCGATCACCGAAGCGGCGTACCGCCTGTTCGAGACGCACGGCTTCGAGGAGACGACCGTGACGGAAATCGCTGCCGCAGCGGAGGTTTCGCCGGCCACGTTCTTCAACCACTTCCCGACCAAGGAGGCGGTTCTTTTCGCCGAAGGGGGTGACCTGGTCGAAATCGGGCTCGCCGCGGTCGCCGGCCGCAGCACTGACGCGTCCGTCGGTGTCGTTCTCGCCGACGCGATGCGCGCGATATTGCGCGAAATGGCCGGGGGCCCACGCGACCCGTCCGGCGGCCTCGAGGCGACCCGCGTCCGGCTGCTGATGTCGGTGCCCTCGTTGCGCGCGGCCACGCTGCAACGCCTCTTCGAGGTGGAAGATCGATTGGCTCGCGCGTTGTGTGCGGCGTTCCCGACGAAACTCGACGAAGTGCAGGCCGCGATCCTGGTCGGCGGGTTGTGCGGCGCCTTGTTCGCGGGAGGGCGGGCGGCGATGCGGGAGGGCGGTACGTTCGAGCAGGCCATCGACGGCGCGCTAGCGTTGGCTCTGCGGGCGGCAGACGACTCGAACCTTGGGTGAACGCCGCGTTCAGCGGAGCGGACTCTGGTGCGGCAGGCAGGATGGTCGCATGCGTGACCCACTCAGGCTGCTTGTCGGCGACTTCTACGATTCGGGCATCCAGCGTTGGCCAGGCTCGGAGCTTGTTCTCACCACCGAGGGTGGGTTGTTCCTGATCGATGCCAACTCGCCTTCGCGTGAGCAGATTGCCGAGTTCGATTCTGCACCTGCACAATTCGCGTGGCTCGACGCGCGGCACCATGGAATTCTGTGCTACCGGTTCAGCCGAAGCCCCTGGCAGCATTACGCATACAACCCGCACGACGACACCCCACCCGGGAAGATCGCCGGCCTGCCGACTGTCGAATCAGGACAGACTTTGACGTTCAGATTGGGCCTGGCGGAGGTCGATGCCACGCCAGTGCTGGCCGTTCGAACGGTTCGATGGCCCGAGCACTTCGTGAGCGCTCTCCGAGCGACGATCGATCGACTGGTCCAGCAGCAGTCCGAGAAAGACATCCGGATCGACGAGAACAACGATTTTCATCTGTTCGTCGGCAGTGAGCGGATCGCGCGTCGCGCCGGAGTGCGGTGCCGCGTCGGTTGAAAGCTATAACGTCGGCAGGTGGTCCCCTGCCTCGGGGTATCGCCCATTCTCCAATCTGAACAGGTATGCCCGAAGGTCATCCTCGAGGTCGGTGGCCAGGTAGGTGAGGAAATCCCGTACGCCTGCGGCCGCCTCGGCGCGCTGCGCATCGACACCCGCTCCGGTCCACTCGGCGAGCAAATCGGCAAGGTGCCGCTCGACCTTGTTGCGATCACTCCACCACGCGCGAACCGTCGCGGGTGTCCATCGCGCGTCACCATCGAAGGCGTAGCCACCGCAAGGGTCGTCGTTTGCCGCGTCCAGCAGACATTTCACCTCAGCGGGCGACTTCGGTTGCCGGTAGACGAACTCGTTGTAGTACTCGCCCCCGTACAGAACGTGCCGCGGCGCGTAATCTCTTCCAGTCCAACAGGTATCGGTCTGACCGGTGTAGACCGGGCCCGGCACGTTCAACCAATGCTTATCGGCCCACCTACTCCCATCGTCAAAGGTGATGCCGAAGGTGTCCGAGGGTGTCGAATTCAGAGGATCCCAGTATCGGGGCAGGTCGGCCATGACAACAGCATTCCGCACAGCGCGATATCCGGCATGGGCAGCTCTCGCCCGGAATTCGTTGCCGCAGTGACACGTCTACGAGTCCTCTCGGCGGAGGTGTTCGAGGACGAGGCTGCGGACAGGTTCGACGTCGGCCAGGAGGCCGTGCCCCGCATCGGGCAGGATCACCGTCTGCGCGCCGGCGCGCCGCGCGACCTCCGCGGCCGCCTCCGAATCGTGCACCTGGCTCGCCCCGGCCAGGGCGACGAGGGTCGGGATCGGCAGCTGTGTCAGCTCTTCTGGCAGGTGCGGGTACACGATCGGTGAAGCCGGGAAGTGGGCGGCGCCGTGAGCGAGCAGGTCGAAGTAGGCCTCTACGTCCGCGGGCGCGGTGCCGGGGCCGTCCGGGGCCAGCAGCGCGCGGGCATTCTCGAAGGTGGGGTGTGGGTCGCGGTTGCGGCCCAGCTCCTCGAATTCCGGGCTGAGCCCGGCGAAGACGAGGGGCGGATCGAGCAGGACCAGGCGGCGCACGCGGTCGGGATGGGCGAGCGCGAATCGGAACGCGAGGTGCCCGCCCAGGGACTGGCCGCACAGGTCGGCGGCGGGGAGTCCGAGCAGATCGAAGGTTTCCGCGAGCCAGTCCACGAGATCGTCCATGCTGTTCAAGGCCGTGCCGGTGTGCCGACTGCGGCCGGGCTCGCCCATGACGTCCACTGCACGCACGTGATGCTCTTCGGCCAGCGAACCGACTACCGGCCACCACATTCCGGACGTGCCGCCGTAGCCGTGGAGCAGGACCAGCGACCGCGCCGCGGCCGAACCCGCGGAGGTGACTCGTGTCGTTCCATACCGGCCCGGAAGATCTACCGGCTCGGCCGGCACCGGCCAGTACGACATCACTGTGTCGTAGGCGGCGAAAAATGCTCTCTCCAGCTCAGGGGTGGCGAAGGCGCTCGCCCCCGAACTCGAATCCGTTACTCGGGACATTGTCACCAATCCTTTCCAAGTCAGCTGTATTATGTCAGATGTATGGAAACGAAGGGAAGGGGTTCGCGTGCCGAAGCAGGTCGATCACCGGGAACGCCGCGAGACCATCGCACGCGCACTGTGGCGAGTGGTGGAACAACAAGGCTGGGCGCGCGCGACGATGCGCGAGGTCGCCGGCGCGGCGGGCGTCTCGCTCGGACAGGTCCAGCACTATTTCGCCTCGCGGACAGCGATGCTGGAGTTCGCGATGGAGTTCGCCTCCGAGCAGACCTCGCAGCGCATCGTCCAGAGCCTCGACCGGCTCGACTCGCCACCGCATCCCCGGGACGCACTGCGCGTGACCCTCCTGGAGATGCTCCCCCTGCACGCGGACGCCCGGGCCACCAGCCGCATGAGCGCCGCCTACACCCTCGAGGCGCTGCACGACCCGGAACTGCACGAACGGGCGCGGCGCGGACTCCAGGACGGCAGGGCACTGACCGAGCGCCTGATCAGGCAAGCAATCGCCGACGGCCACATTGCGCCGGATCGCGACCCGGTCATCGAGACGAACCTCGTTCTCGCGCTGACCGGCTTCACCCCACTTCTCGACCTCGACGTCATCGATCCCGAGGCCGCGTCGGCGGCTATCGATTACTACCTCGACAGGCTCTTCGATTGCCCCTCGCTGTGATTTTTGACCTTTGGGCCTGAGCGACGTTGCTCATCAATAGATGCGCATATCTAGACAGTTAGATGTTGAAGCGAGCGAGATGTCCTTAACCTCAACCGATCTCATTCACCCACCGCGCGTTGAAGAATTTTCCGCCGCAGCGATGACTTTTCCGGAGCACCCTCGTCTTTACCGGTGAACGCGCTACCAACCCAGCGCGACCAATTCAGTGAGGACCACGAGATGACCGCCACCACCGCCACCCAGACCGCCACCGTCCACCCCGGCAAGATCCGCAACCGTGTCCTGTGGACCCTGCAGATCGTGCTCGGCCTGTTCTTCATCATCGCCTCCGGCGGCCCGAAGCTGGTCATCCCCCAGACTCTGATGGAAAGCAACGCCACCGCCTTCTCGATCCCGCTGGGGCTGCTGATCTTCATCGGTCTCGCCGAGGTCGCCGGCGGCATCGGACTCATGGTGCCCCGCCTGGCCGCGGCCGCCGCGATCGGCCTGGCGATCGTCACCTTCCTCGCCGCCGGCTTCAACGTCTTCCTGGCCGGATCCCCGGAGCTGGCCCCCTTCCCGCTGGCGCTCACCGCGATCTTCGCCTGGATCGCCTACGAACGCCGCGCCTCGCTCACCGAACTGCGCACGCTGATCAAGCGATGACCCCCGCATAACGCCCGGCTACCGGCGGCTACCGAGCCGCCGGTAGCCGCGTTGTGCGTTCCGGGGCGGTCCGGTCGGGTTGGCCGGACCGTCTCGTCGGAGTCACGGGGCGGGCCAACCACCCCGCGACTACTCGATAGGTTCAAACCGCGGCACTCCTTCGGACGCGCTGCCGGGCACCTGCCCGAGCATCACCACCATGTACGGCCGCAGGCCCAGACTCTCGTAGTACCGCCGCACCCGATCGTTGCCGACGAACACCTCCAGGCTCCATTGCCGCAGACCCAGCCGCCGGAAATGGTCGAGCACGGTGTCCACCAGGGCCGTGCCGAGTCCGCTGCCACGCTGATCCGGCAGGACCGCCAGCGATTCCAGCATGCCGATCCGGCCGGTCTCCATCGACGCCTGGGCGCCGGTCACCCGGACGAACGCGTACCCGACAGCGCGGCCATTCGCGTCCTGGGCGAGAAAGAGCCTGGCGCCCGCGTCGGTAGCCAGCCACTGCCGGTAGCGCTCGCTTCGGTGCTCCCAGCTGGAACCCTGCTCCCGGAAAGGCACTTCGACTACCAGTTCGGAGGGTGGATTGTCCCGATGGTGACCGAGCATCGACAGCCACAGCGGCTCGACGCGGTCGATATCGGCGGCCTCCGCCTCGAAGATCGAATATTCAGCCATAGCGAAAGGCTATATCCGATTCGAGGGGAATCGCGCGCAGCTCGGGCAGGCCGGGCAGGCGGGGGGTGTCGGCAGGGTTTGCGTGAGCAGCTGACCGAGGAGTGATTCCGGCGCCGGCCGGTGGTTCAATCGGTCGGTGCGTGGTGACGAGATCCTCGGTCAGTGGAGTGCCGACGCCGGATATCACAGCTCGATGGAGGACGAGCAGTTCGTCTTCTGGAGTGACGGTGTCGGTTTGGTGGAGTACGCGCGGCCGGATGTGCGCGAGTACGTACTGTTCCGCTGGGAGCGGACGGCGATTCGGAAGGTGCGGCTCGAACCGCATCGGTGCGTCCGGCGCGACGGGGATGCCGAGGTCGATGACGCTGTGCCCGAAGCAGCCGAGATCGGTTATCGGATCACACGGGAGCCGCGGCCGTTGATCGGCGAGGTGCTGCCGGTGCTGTATCTGCCCGCTCCGTTCGCGGCGACTCCGGACCGGGGGTACGGGCTGATCACGAGGGAACCGGCGGTGCATTTCACCAGGATGCGGAATCGAGGGTGACCCAGCAGCGCCGGATCGGCGGCGACCAAGTGGAGCATCACGCACGGCGCAGCGGTTTCAGCGATCCGGTCAGATGCTCGGGCCGCACCCCGAACGCTACGAGCCGGCCGAACAGGTGCGGCAAGCCCGACCAGTGTCGAAGCGCGCGCAGCGGTTGCGGAAGCCGCAGGGGCGCAATGGTTTCGGAGCCTTCGATGGAGGGTGCGGCGAGGAAGTTGCGCTGGGCGCGCCGCTGAGCGAGCTGAGTAAGCATCGCGGGCCGATACCGGCGGCGCTGCACGCGGGCGAGGTCACGGTCACGCAGCCGGCCTTCGCGCAGGGCCGGGGCCAGGATGCGGGCGGCGGCGACGGCGTCCTGCACGGCCAGGTTGATGCCGACGCCGGCGATGGGCGACATGGCGTGGGCCGCATCGCCGATCAGTAGTGCGCCGGGCGTCCACCAGCGGCGCAGGCGATCGATGCGGACCTCCAGGGCGGCGATGTCGCCGGTGTGGATGTCGGCGGCACGGGCGGCGAGGAACGGCGCCAGGCGCGCGACGGTCCGGCGCACCCACGCACCGTCGTCGGCGCGGACCGCGTCGGCCGCGCCCTTGTCGATCAGCAGCGCCGCCTGCCAGTAGTCGCCGCGGTTGATCAGGATCAGGCCGCCGGAGCCGGAGAAGCGCAGCGTGGTCGTCTCGGGATCGCCCGGCAGCCGCGGGATTCGGATGTAGAGGCAGTCGTGCGGCGCGGCCGAGGTGCGCGGCCGCAGCCCGAGCAGGCGGCGGACCGTGGAGTGCCGGCCGTCGGTTGCCACCACCAGGTCCGCCTCGAGGTGATGGTGGCGGCCGGTGTCCTTGTCCAGATAGCGCACGCCGCGCACCCGGCCATCGGACCACAGCAGATCGTCGACCTCGGCGTTCTGCGCCAGATCGAATGTCGTTTCGGCGCAGGCGGTCTCGGCGAGCAGGTTGAGCAGGTCCCATTGCGGCACCAGGGCGATGTGCTGATGCCGGCCGGGCAGGCGGCTGAAATCCTCGGTGAGCGAACCGTCGTCGAAATCCATGACCAGGCGCTGGACTCGCTGCTGCGGCAGGGCGGCGAAGCGGTCACCGAGGCCCAGTTCGTCGAGCAGGCCCAGGGTCGAGGCATGCACGGTATCGCCGCGGAAGTCGCGCAGGAAGTCCGGATATTTCTCCAGTACCGCGACCGGCACTCCCGCTCGGGCGAGCAGCAGGCCCAGCATCAGGCCCGCGGGGCCGCCGCCGACGATCACACAGGACACCGACTGCTTCGAAACAGCGGCCATGACACACCTCCACTAATCGGGGACTAATTCCCCGTTTAATGGCGATGCTACCGTAAGCGGGGAAATTGTCCACGGTTGGAAGGTGGCTGTGAAAGAACTACGCGCCGATGCCAAACGCAATCGCGAGCAGATTCTGCTGGCGGCACAGCAGGTGTTCCTGGATCACGGTCCCGAAGCGCCGCTCGATCGCATCGCCGAGCGGGCCGGGATCGGCAATGCGACGCTCTACCGGCACTTTCCGACGCGGGCCGAGCTGATCCGCGCGGTGGCGATCGACCGCATGGCGCAGGTGACCGACGCGGCGAACCGGGCGCTGGCAACGCAACCCACCGCCCGCGAAGCGCTGGCGGCCTTCGCGCGTGAGGTGGTGGAGCGCCGGATCGTGGCCATGCTGCCCATTCTGGGCGGTCATCTCGAGGAGTCCGCCGACTTCACCACTGCCAGAAGCACTCTGGTGGTAGCGGTGGACGCGCTGACGACGGCGGCCCACGAACAGGGCGCGCTACGAGCGGATCTCGGAACCGCCGATCTGGTCATGTTCCTCACCGTCCTGACCCGGCCGCTGCCCGCGCTGTCGGCCGCGTTCAACGACGAGGTGCGCGCCCGGATGCTCACCACCCTGCTGGACGGAATGTCCGCCGCCGCGCCCACCGCCCTGCCCGCCCCGCTGAGCGTCGAGCGCATCACCACCGACCTCACCGCCGAACGGACCTGACCTCGGCACGCCATCCGCGGGCGGAATCTCCAGCCACACCGAGATCGTGCTCGACATCCAGTCGGCAGCGCCGAATCACGTAGTCGGGTGGAGCGATTCGGGTGCGGGGACTATGTGTTTCGCGTGATTCGCGGAGCCGCGCGTTTGCGGGATCTTCGAGAGGTACCTGATCGAAGGAGACCCGATGACTTATGTGACCACCGAGGACGGCACTCGAATCTTCTACAAGGACTGGGGGCCCGACGACGGGATTCCCGTGCTGCTCAGCCATGGCTGGCCGCTGAACTCCGACAGCTGGGAGAGCCAGGCGCTGTATCTGGCCGAGCACGGCTGCCGGGTCATCGCGCACGACCGCCGCGGCCACGGCCGGTCCACCCAGACCTGGACCGGCAACGAGATGGACACCTACGCCGACGATCTGGCGACCCTGCTCGACACCCTGGATCTGCTCGGCGTGACGCTGGTCGGCCACTCCACCGGCGGTGGCGAGATCACCCGCTATCTGGGCCGGCACGGCTCGGCCCGGGTCGCGAAACTCGTTCTCGTCTCGGCGGTTCCGCCGCTCATGCTGCGCACCGACGACAACCCCGAGGGGCTGCCGATCGAGGTCTTCGACGGCATCCGCGCCGGTGAGCGCGCCTCGCGGGCGCAGCTGTATCGCGAGTTGGCCGACGGGCCGTTCTTCGGTCACAACCGCCGCGGCGACATTCCGCAGGGCGTGCGGGACGCGTTCTGGTCGCAGGGCATGGCCTCCGGGCATCGCAACGCCTACGAGTGCATAGCGGCGTTCTCGGCCACGGACTTTCGTGACGACCTGGCGCGCGTCGACGTGCCGGCCCTGGTCATCCACGGCGACGACGATCAGATCGTGCCGTTCGAGGTCGGTGGCCGGCGCTCGGCCGAACTCATCCCCAAAGCCGAACTGAGGGTCTACGCCGGCGCCGGGCACGCACTGCCCGACACCGAAAAAGACCGCCTCGCCGAGGATCTGCTCACCTTCATCCGCTCCTGAACGGACATCATCATGCACAAACCGCCGATCGTTCTCATCCACGGACTCTGGATGACCCCCGCGAGCTGGGACACCTGGGCCGGCCGCTTCCGTGCCCGCGGCCATCAGGTGCTCGTCCCGGGCTGGCCGGGACTGGGTGACCGCAGCCCCGCCGAGGTCCGCGCCGATCCGAAAGCCCTGGCAGGCATCGGAATCAAGGAGATCGTCGACCATTACGACGAGATCATCCGCGCCCTGCCCGAACAGCCGATCATCATGGGGCACTCCTTCGGCGGCATCTTCGCCCAGATGCTGCTCGACCGCGGCTTGGGGGTCGCCGGTGTCGGCGTCGCGCCCGGGCAGCCGGCCGGGGTGACCGCACTGCCGTTCTCGACGCTGCGCACCGGGTTGCCGGTGCTGTCGAATCCGTTCCGTAAGAACAAGGCGTCGCCGATCTCCAAGCGTCACTTCCACTACACCTTCGGCAACGACCTGTCCCGCGCCGACTCCGACCGGGAGTGGGAGCGGAGCGCGGTGCACTCCTACAACCGCGTGTTCTTCGAAGGCGTGCTGTCCTTGCCCCGGGCCCGCTCCGGGATCACGGCCGTGGACTTCAGGAAACCGGATCGGGCGCCCCTGCTGCTGATCTCGGCCGAGCGGGACCACGTCGCCCCGCCGCGTATTCAGCGCGCCACCCTCGCCGAATACGCCGAGGGCACCGCGGTGGTCGAGCGGGTCGAGTATCCCGGCCGCACGCACCGGCTGGTCAGCCAGGACGGCTGGGAGGAGATCGCCGATCACGCGCTGGACTGGGCGCTGCGCCACGCCGCGACCCGATCCGTCCAATTCACCGATTCCCGCTCCACGAAAGAAGAATGATCATGTCCGCACGTTCTCTGCGCCACTGGCTGACAGCCCTGGCCGCCGCCACCCTTATCACCGCGGGCCCGCTCCCCGCCGCCGGAGCCGCGCCGGCCGACCCCACCATCGTGCTGGTGCACGGCGCGTTCGCCGACGCCACGAGCTGGGACGCGGTCGCCGCTGAGCTCCGCGGCCGCGGTTATACCGTTGTCACGGTAGACAATCCGTTGCGCGGCCCGCGCAACGACGCCGCCGCGGTGCAGCGCGTCCTGGACACCATCGCCGGACCGGTCGTGCTCGTCGGCCATTCCTACGGGGGCGCGGTCATCACCAACACCCACGACTCCGACGTGCGCGCCAATGTCTACATCGCCGCCTTCGCCCCGGCCGCGGGCGAATTCGTGCAGGGCCTGCTCGACCCGATCCGCTTCCCCGGTAGCCGGATCCTGCCGCCCGCACTGCAATTGCGGCCGGTGGGCGCCGGACTCGACGGGTTCATCGCCGAACCCTACTTCCACGAGATCTTCGCCCAGGATGTCGGCGCGGAGACCGCCGCGACCATGTTCGCGCATCAGAACTCGGCCTCACTGCTGGCCAATCTGGAACCCAGCGGCGCGCCGTCCTGGGCGAACGTCCCCAGCTGGTACCTGCTCTCCCAGCAGGACAACGTGATTCCCGCCGCCGCGCAACGGTTCATGGCCAACCGCGCGGCCGCCGCGCGCACCACCGAGATCCCCGCGTCCCACGCCTCCCTGGTCTCGCGGCCCGGGACCGTCGCCGACACCATCGAGGCCGCCGTCACCGCGACGCGCTGATTCGATAGTCCGGGGATCGGCGAAAGCGGCGGCGCTGTCAGCGATTCAGCGCCGCCGCCAGCTGCCGGCGCGAGGTGACGTCGAGCTTCCGGAAGACCTTGCGCAGGTGGTAGTCGACGGTGCTGGGGCTGAGGAACAGTCGCTCGGCGATGACCTGGTTGGTGACGCCGTCGCCGGCCAGGTTCGCGATCGCCTCCTCCTGGGCGGTGAGCGCCGTCGGGCGGCGCTGCGGCAGGTCCGAGACGATGCCGAGCGGTGCGAGTTCGCGTGCGGCGCGGGCCAGCCAGGATTCGGCGCCCTCGGCGCGGAAGCGGCTCGCGGCCTGCTCCAGATGCGCCGTGGCCTCGCTGCGGCGCCGCGCCCTGCGCAACCACTCCCCCAGCAACAGGTGCGCCCGGCCGGCGTACATCGGGTTGTCCGCCGCCGCCAGCGCCGTGATCGCCTCGCGCAGCGGGGGTTCCGGGTCCGCGGCCAGCAGGGCCGCGCTCATCGCGCGCAGTCCCGCCCCGACGGGTGTGTTCAGTACTCGGCTGTCGCGCTCGAGCCGATCTCGCAGGGCCGTGGCGGTGCGCAGTTCCGCGTGGTGCACCGCGGCTTCGATGAGGTCGACGGCCAGCCAGGCGTCGGGATCGGTTCCGGTGGCCAGCAATCGGTGCGCGGCGTCCCAGGCCGCGTCGCGGTTGTTCGCCGCCAGGTGTTGCAGCAGTTCGGCGCGGACCCACAGTTCCACGCCCGCACCGAAATCCGCGAGCCGACAGGCTTCGGCCTCGGTGGCGGCCTCCTTCGGATCGATGGCGGGTTCGCCCGTCCAGCCCCGCAGTCCGGCCCGCAGCGCGCGCACCGAGAGGTGATCCTCGGGATATCCCGAAACCGTCAGCAGCACAATCGTTTCGGCGATCCGGGCCCGACCGGTGGCGACGCGGCCGACCTGGATGTCGAAGTGCGCCCGGAACGAGACGATATTGACGAGCAGATAGTCGCTGACGGCGCCGCGTGCCGAGGCCTCGAGGCCGGCGAGTACGGCGTCGCGACCGGCGTCGTCGAGCAACGCGCCCGCGGTGTGCACCACACCGCTGTAGGTGGTCAGATAGCCCAGATCGGGCGAGTGCTGCCGCAGGAATTCCCGCACCGCCGCCTGATAGGTGGCGCGCATGCCGGGGCGGCCCAGCACGAACTCGGCGTAGCAGCGCAGGGCGAGGGTCGCCGCACCGGGCGGGCGGTCGCGTGTCAAGCGCTCCGCCGCGTGCGCGAGTTCGGGCGCGGTCGCCGTGGTCGTCAGATAGGTCGAGAGCCAGGTTGCGCGGATTCCCATACCCAGCGCGTCGAGCGCTTGGTCGGGCCGCCGCGCCGACTCCAGCGCACGGGCCAGCCGGAGCAGCGCGTCCGCCCGGCCGCCGAAGGCACCCGCGTCGATCGTCGGGATCAGGCTCTCGGCCCGCACGACGTCGAGTTCGGCATTCTGATCGGCGCGCAGGAACCGCGTGTCGATTTCTCCGGTGAGCGCCCGGGACTGGAGCATCGCCCCGGCCAGCAGCGCGGACTGGGCGGCCGCCAGCAGGCGGCTCGCGCGCCGAGCGCCGAGGCAGGCGTCGGCCGCGCGCACCAGCAGCCGGGTCCGGGTCGCGTAATCGCCCCGGCGGCCCGACTCCGCCGCGGCGAGCTCCAGTTGATCGGCGAGCTCGTCGTCGACCCCGCTGCTCGCCGCGGCGCGGTGCAGCAGCGCCCGCTGCTCCAGGTGCAGGTCCGCGGCGGCGCGGGCGAGGTAGCGGTGCGCGTCGCGGCGCTGCTCGAGGGTGCTGCCCGCGTGCACCGCCGAGCGAATCAGCTGGTGCCGGAACAGCACTCGGTCCGAGATCGCGACGAGGTCGGCGAGTTCGGCCGAGGTGGAGGCGTCTGCCGGTAATCCCGCCTGGCCGGCGGCGGCGGCGATCACGCTCAGCGCGCCCTCGGCGTCCAGTGCGGCGATCAGCAGCCAGTGCCGGCCGGCGGGCGGCAACGCGTCGACCTGGCGCAGGTATTGCGACTGCAGGTGCGCGCCGAGCGGAATCGGCTCGGGCAGCAGCGCGGCGCCTTCGAGTTGCCGCCGGGTCAGCTCGTCGCCCAGGTCACGCAGTGCCAGCGGATTGCCGCCGGTCGCGTCGGCGATCCGTTCGGCTACCGCCGGTTCGATGTCCGCGGCCACCACCGCGCGCAGCAGGGAGACCGCGGCGGCGGCCGGCAGCCCGGTCAGCCGGCGGACCGGCAGGCCCGTCAGCTGGGGACCGACGGCGTCGGTTCGGCACCCGAAGACCAGCACGATCGGGTCGGCGAGCAACCGGCGCCCGACGAAGGCGAACGCGTTCAGGGAATCCTCGTCGATCCACTGCGCGTCATCGATCCAGCAGAACACCGGTCGTTCCGCGGCGAGCAGAGTGACCAGCGACAGCAGCGCCAGCCCGATCGCCGCCCGGTTGCCGTTCGCGCCGTCGGCCAGGCCGGAGGCGACGAGCAAGGTCGTGCGATGGGTGTCGGCGAGCCGATCGAGCGCGTCGCGGTGCGCGAGCACGAGTCGTTGCAGTGCGGCGAACGGCAGATCGAATTCCACCTCCGCGCCGGTGAGGTGCACCACCTCGAATCCGGCGAGTTCGGCCAGCACCTCGGTGACGAGTGCCGTCTTGCCGATGCCCGCGTCGCCTTCGAGCACCGTGGTCGAGCTGCGACCGGATTCGGCGGCGGCGCACAGCGCACGCAGCCACGCCAGGTCCTCGGTGCGGCCGTGCAAGGGGGACATCGACCGCACCGGAACTCCTTGACACGCGTAACTCGAGTTTTCCTCGACAGTGCCGTCCCGCACCGGATTCCGGACCACGTGAAGCACGTAGTCTTCAGGTCCGCTCCAGCACCGCCCGGTGTTCGCGCAGCTGGCGGCGCGAGGAGATGTTCAATTTCCGGAAGACCTTGCGCAGGTGATAGTCGACGGTGTTCGGGCTGAGGAACAAGGTGGAGGCGATCTCCGGATTCGTCGCCCCGGCCGCGGCCAGCCGTGCGACCTGAGCCTCCTGCACGGTCAGTCGCGGCGCGCTCGCGGGTGCGCCGAGCGCGGCAGATTCGCCCAGCGCCGCCAGTTCGCGGTGGGCACGCTCGACGAAGGCGGTGATACCGGCTTGCTCGAAACCCGCGCTCGCGCGGCGCAAGTGGATGCCGGCGTCCTTGCGGCGCCGGTTACGGCGCAGCCATTCGCCGTAGAGCAGGTGGGTTCGGTCCAGGTCGCCGGGAGCGTTCGTCGTCGCGAGCAACTCCAGTGCGGTGCGGAAATGCTGCTCGGCGGCGGGGGTTTCGTCGAGCAGCGCCTGACAGCGGGCGCTGACGCCGCGCGCCCACGGTGACCCGGACGCGGCGGCCACCTCCGCCAGCGTCGCGGCGCCGCGGGCCGCGTCCGCCCGATGCCCGCAGCGCACAGCGGCTTCCACGTGTTCGGGCAGATACCGGAGCAGGGCCTGGGGGACGGCGTGCCGCAACACGTCGGTCAGCTTCGCGAGGGCGGCTTCGGGGGCGCCCCGGGCCAGATCCCGCACCGCCAGCGCGTGCAGGGTCGTGGAGTGGACGGCGCCGTAGCCCGCCGCCAGGCCCGCCGACGCGACCTGCTCCACCAGTTCCGGCGCTTGCCCGGACCAGGCCAGATAGGCGCCGTTGCGGACGTGCTCGGCGGGATAGCCCATGGCGCGCCGGGTTTCGCGCACCCGCTCGATCGTGCGACTCGCCGCGAGCGGATCGCTGCGGTCGACATCACACACCGACCGCATCCACAGGTAGGTGTCGAGGGCCTTGAGCGCACCGCCGGCCACGGCGACGCGTTCGCTCTGGTCCAGATGCCGGTCCCGGGCACGCTCGTCCCACAGCGCCGTCGTCAGCGCCACCCCGGCCGGGCCGAACAGCAGAATGCGCGGATCGTCGCCGAGCGCGGCGATGGCCTCGACCGCGGCGCGAATCGGGGCCACGGCCTCGGCGTAGGGGTCCAGGATCAGGGCTGCCACGCCGGTGAGCACGGTGGCGACCACATCGCCGGACGTCCCGGCGGCCCGCCGCATCCGGGTGCCGATCTCGGCGAATGTTGTTCCGCGCAAACGGCTTTCGACCGGCAGGGCGAGATCGAAGGCGTGCAGCAGCGCCTGCCGCTCGCGGTCCGGATCCCGGTCCCGGAACAGCTCCGCCGCCGCGACCAGGTGGGCGGCGGCCTCGGGGATGGCCGCCGCGTCGAGCAGGAACACCGCCAGCGAGGCGCGCAGCGCCAGGCGCCGGCCGGTCCGGATCGGATCGCCGTCGGCACCGCCGCCGCGTTCGAGCAGCTCCAGCGCGAACCGGCCCGCCCCGGCGGCCGCCGCAGCTTCGGCGGCGTCGATCAAGCGTTCCTGCCGGCGATCCGGGTCGACGGTGAGCTCGGCGGCCTTGGTCAGCAGGCTTGCCTGCGAGATCAGGCCACCGCGCCGGGCGGCGCGGTAGGCCGCCGCGGCGAGGCGGTCCGCGACGCCGTCGTCGGGGCGGGCGGCGGCTTCGGCGGCGTGCCAGGCCGCGAGATCGTCCAGGTCACGGGCGCGGGCAGCGACCGCGAGCGCGGCGTGCACGCGGCGGCGGTCGGCGGCCGGTACGGCGCTGTAGACCGCGGTCTGGATGAGCGGGTGCCGGAAGCGCACGGTCCCCCCGATGATCACCAGACCGGCCGAATCCGCTGTCTCACCGGCACTCTCGTCCACGCCGAGCAGTGCCGCGGCCTCGTCGACCAGCCGCAGGTCACCGGTCGACTCCGCGGCGGCGACCAGCAGCCACTGCTGCGCCGGCACCGGTAGCGAGCGGGCCTGGCGCTGATAGAGCTGCTCCAGCTGCCGGCCCGAGCCCAGCGGGGAGGGAATGAACGACGAATCTGCCAGCCGCCGCACACCCAGATCCTCGCCGAGGTCGGTCAGGGCCAGCGGATTGCCGCCGACCGCGTCGACGATTCCCGCGGCCACCAGTGGATCGGAGGTCACGCCGAGCCGGGTGGTGAGCAGGGCGATGGCATCGGCCCGGTCCAACTCGGCGAGCTCGACCACCGGCACGCCGCCCAGATGCACGTCGACATCGGGGTCCGGCCGGGCGGCGAAGAGCACCAGCACCGCCTCGGCATGCAGACGGCGGGCCGCGAAACCCAAGGCGTCCAGCGATTCCCGGTCCATCCACTGGACGTCGTCGACGACGCACAGCACCGGAACCTCACGAGCCACGTACGCGAGCAGACCCAGCAGCGCGCGCCCGACCAGGAACCGATCGGGCACCGGGCCTCGGCTGCGGCCGACCGCGACCTCCAGCCCTTGGCGTTCCTGGGCCGGCAACACGGCCGAATCCGGCTCCAGGCGCGCGAGCAACCGTTGCAGACCGGCGTAGGGCAGCGCCTGTTCCACCTCGAAACCGTCCGAGCGCAGGATCCGGAATCCCGCGGCCCGGGTGACGGCGGCCTCGAGCAGGGCGGTCTTTCCGATACCCGGGTCCCCCAGCAGCCGCAGCGCCCGCCCCTGGCTGTTGCGCACGATCGAGAGCAGGCCGGCGATTTCGGCCAACTGGTCGTCGCGCCCGAGCAGAAAGCCCCTCTCCCCCGTCATGCGCTGGGCCCGGGAACGACTCGGTGGGGCGTGAACACGACTTGCCTCCCTGATGGAACCTGGAGGCGGAACTTAGCACTGCCGCCGGATGCGAAACTCCAGGCGTGACCGACGTAACGCTCCGGCCCTTGGACGAGCCCTTGGCGACGAGGGCGGCGATCATCGTGGCGGGAGACGAGGTCCGCGCCGAGCTTTCGCTCGACTGACACAGCGCCGGGCTCAAGGATTGGCGCAGAGTTCTGCAATGGCGGCGTTCTACTTTTGACTCGCGAGGCGGCCCGGTCAGGGACGGCGGGGCCGTGAAAGGACTCGCGCACAAGGAATTACGATGAAGAGCAAGACGATCAAGGCGACGGCGGCCGCGTTCGCGTCCGTCCTGATTCTCGGCGGCGCGGCGACCGTGACGGCGCGCCCCGCGCAGGCCGCGACGGAGTGGTCCGCCAAGACCGCCGGGGCCAAGGCGTGGGGCACCTACTGGTTCAGCGGGGGCCGCTCCTATGTCGAGGGCACGCTGTGTGACACCGCGAGCGACGAGCGGTCGGCCGCGCTGAGTCTCTGGTGGAATCACAACTGGAACGGGCCCTCGCGCACCGAGCACCCCGAAGCCCACGGCAACGGCAAGTGCGTGGACTTCAGCTACAACTCGCAGTGGGAAGACAACCTGAAGGCGAACATCCACACCGAGAACTACTGGGGGCAGTACAACGGCGACGACTTCTGGATCTGGACGTAACCACCCTGCCCGTGGCGTCCGCTGACCGATCAGCGGGCGCCGCTCAGTCCGGTGGTTCCGTCGCCTCGGGGCTGCGGCTCTCGGCGTCGAGGTCGTCGCGCTGTGGAGCGGTGCCCGAACCCACCAGATCCGTTTCGGCGGCCACGTCGGTGCGGTCGTCCTCGGAGCTGCGATCGGCCACGTCGATGGCAGCGCTCAACTCGTCCTCGAGCCGTTGCGCGGTCGCGTGATCACCGGCCTGCTCGGCCGTGCTGATGTCCTCGCGCAGCTGGGCGATGATGTTCTGGTATCCCATGGGGCCATCCTCGGTGGTGATCGGAGGCCGGATGGTCCGGCATCCGGCTGATGGTCGTCGCCGTACCCGCTCCTCCGGGCCCGAAACCCCGCACCGAAAAGTGCGGGACCCGAACCGATCTACTTCGAAGCGTCGTCGAGAAAACCGTTGAGCAACGGCAGGAGCAGGTCCGACCGGAAGGTGATGTCGTTGTGGGTGGTGCCGGGCACGGTTTCCAGCCGTGCCCGGCCGGGCGCGGCGGCCTCGAACCGGGCGACCATCTCGACGGCGTGATCGCGTGCGAGCGCGTCGGATTCGGCGGTCAGGACGAGTGTGCGGGCGCGGATCTGATCCAGCTGGGTGGTCCAGTCGTAGTCCTGGGTGAGCAATTGCCTTGTCTTGGTGACCAAGTCGGCCCATCCGGCCGGGTTCGGCGCGACCGCGGTATACATCTGATACAGCGGTGTCTGCCGCATCGCCTCGGGATCCATCGCGGCCATGCCGGCGCGGGTCTCGGGCAGCCAGCCCGAGGAGCGGAACGGGGCCGAGGCGATGATCAGGCGGTCGACGAGTTCGGGAGTGCGAGCGGCCATTTGCAGGGCGACGCCGCCGCCGAGCGAGTAGCCGAGCACGTCGGCCCTGCCCAGCGCCAGGTGTTCGGTCAGCGCTGCCACATCGTCGGCCAGCGCCTCGTAGGACAGGGGCCGATCGAAGTCGGGGCTGTGTCCGTGGGCTTGCAGATCCACCAGCACGACCTGCCGGGTCTTCGCGAGTTCCGGGACCATTGCACCGAAGGTGGCTTCACCGGTAACCAGGCCGCCGTGCAGCAGGATCAGTGGCGCACCGGTGCCGTGGGTCTCGTAATAGATTCGGCCGCCGTTGATTTCGGCGTAGTGGCCTTTGCCGTCGGCGGAGGCCTGGTCGGCTGCCGCGGGCGGCGAGGCGGGGCTGCCCTCGCTGCAACTGCTCAGCAGCATCGCCGTCAGGGCTGCCGCGGTCACCGTGGCGACCTTCGCCAAGCGTGAGGTGGTGCGTGTGAACATGGTGAAACTCCTTGTTTAGCGATGGTTTTGGGGGTTGTCGGATGGTCAGACCAGCGCGGCGGCGCGGGGCCGAACCTCGGTCGCGGGGGCCGCCGGCTGCTCGATAGCGCCGACCTGGGTTCGGATGAACGCTCCGATCCAGCCCCAGGCGAGCAGGGACGCGGCAGCGAACAGCACACTGGTGAGGCCGGGAACGACATAGGGCAGGACCAGGTAGGCGATGCCCACCGCGACACTCGCGACGGCCATGGCATTGCGCCCCTGCGCGGCGAAGCGACGGGCGAGCACGATCTCGGCGGCCACCAGGGCGACACCGGCGATCATCGCCGCTACCCCGTGCCCGATGCCGTGCCAGGTCAGGGTGTCGGCGGCACCGACCGGAAAGTTCTGCACCGGATCGCAGACGAGCACCCCCGCCGCGACGAGACCCGCGCCGAACACGCCGACCAGGCGCGGAATCCAGACGTGCCCGGGGCCGGTCGTCATGGTGCGGCGCAGGCCGATCGCGGCGGCCAGGAACATCAGCCCGGTGAGCACGAAATTGGCGATCTGGATCCAGCCCAGTTCGCCCAGGGCGAGCTGGCTGAGCATATGACGGCGCAGGTCGAACCCGTCGCGGGTCGCGGCCTGGGCCAGCGCCACGACGAAGAAGGCGGGGGTGGCGTAAACGCCTGCGGCGAGCAGCTTTTCGGTCTTCATCAGAATCTTTCGTCGGGGGGATGCGGGTGCGGCGCCAGATAATCTGTACGCTGTTCAGAAGAGAACATACGACCACTTCTGGACAGCGTCCAGATATAGTGGTGCACGTCACATGGAGGACGCGTGGGCGATACCGGAACGAAGCGGTCGACCTATCGGCACGGCGCGCTGAAAGAGGCGCTGATCGAGGCGGGCGTGGCGATGGCGCGGGAAAGCGGCGGGCCGCAGGGCATCGCGCTGCGGGAGGCGGCCCGGCAGGCGGGCGTCGCACCGAACGCGGCCTATACGCATTTCGCGAACAAGGACGCGCTGATCCAGGCCGTCGCCCGGGTCGCGCTGGCGAAGCTGGCGGCGACCATGGTCGCCGAGCAAGAGGCGGTGACGCCCTCCGACGATCCCGCCGGAACCGCCCGCGCGCGCTTCCACGCGGTCGGGACGGGGTATCTGCGGTTCGCCCGGGAAGAACCCGGCCTGTTCCGGACCGCCTTCACCACCCAGAGCGACGTGAGCGCGGTCGCCGAGCCGGCCGCGGCGGGACCCACGGGCCGCTCGGCCATCGATCTGCTGTCGGACTCCCTCGACGGCCTGGTCGAGGCCGGGCTTCTGGCCGCCGACCGTCGCCCGGGAGCGGAGTTCAAAGCCTGGCCGACCGTGCACGGACTGGCCTACCTCGCCGTGGACGGCCCGCTGCGGTTCTTGGAGCCCGAGCAACTCGACGACGTCACCGCGCAGCTGCTCGAGATGCTCGACCGCGGACTCTAATCCGGACCGGCGTCCGCGCGCAGATACTCCAGAATCGCGAGCACCCGCCGATTGCGCGCGGCGCCCGGCGGCAGATCGAGCTTGGTAAAGATCGCGTTGATGTGTTTTTCCACCGCGCTGCGGGTGACGTACAGCTCGGCGCAGATGGCGGCGTTGCTGTGGCCCTCGGCCATCAGCGTAAGCACCGCGCGCTCCCGCTCGGTGAGGCGGTTCAGCGGCGATTCGGCACGGCTGTGCAGCAACAGTTGACGTACCACCTCGGGGTCGAAGGCGGTACCTCCCCGACCGACCCGTTCGACGGCGTCGAGGAACGCGTCGATCGCCGAGACGCGATCCTTGAGCAGGTAGCCGATGCCCCCGCTCCCGGTCAAGAACTCTGTCGCGTAACGCCTTTCGATGTATTGCGAGAGCACGAGCACCCCGACGCCCGGCCAGCGCCGCCGGATCTCGAGCGCCGCCCGGATCCCCTCGTCGAGATGATCCGGCGGCATCCGGACGTCGGCGATGACCAGATCCGGCGGACGCAGCGCCACCGCGGCGAGCAATTCGACGGCGGTGCCCACCGAGTCGACGATCTCGTGGCCCTCCGCGGCGAGCAACTGGGCGATGCTCTCGCGCAGCAGCGCCGAATCCTCGGCCAGGGTTATGCGCACGGCACCTCCATCCGCAGAATGGTCGGACCACCGGCCGGGCTCTCGACGCGCAGCGTCCCGTCCAGCGCGCCGACCCGCGCGGCGATGCCGGTGAGCCCGTGGCCAGACGAATCCGCCCCGCCACGGCCGTCGTCGCGGACCACCAGGCTGAGCACACCCGCCGTCTGCGTGACGGCGATGTCGACCCGCTGCGCCGCAGCATGCTTGATCACGTTCGTGATCGCCTCGCTCGCGGTGAAGTAGCAGGCCGACTCGACCGGTCGCGGCGGGCGCGTCGCGAGCCGGTACTCGAGGTGAATCGGCACCGGCGTGCGATCGGCCAGGGCGTCGAGCGCGCACCGCAGTCCGTCGCGGTCCAGCATGGCGGGATAGACGCGCCCGGACACCGCGCGCAGATCCGCGAGAATGCTGTGCGTCTCGGCGAGGGCGCGGCGATGCAGTTCGGCCTGCGGGCCGGGCTCGGCGGTGCGCTCCGCGCGCCCGAGCAGAATCGAGAGCGCGACCACCCGCTGCTGCACGCCGTCGTGAATGTCGCGCTCGATGCGGCGGCGCTCTTCGTCGATCGCGGCGACCACCTCGGCCCGCGCCGAGGTCAACCGGTCCACCCGCTGCGCCAGCTCCTCGGATCCGGGCCGGGAGAACAGATTCCACAGCCGCGCCTCCATGCCGACCAGCCCGGCCACGCCCTGTGCGGCCAGATATCCCAGCACCAGGCCGGGCAGGATCAGTACCGCGACGGTCATCCACGTCACGCGCCCGGGCTCGGGCGCGTCCATCAGCGGTACCGCACCGCCGGTGGCCGCCCCGATCAGCACGCTGACCGTGACCGCGACGCCCGCGACGATCAGCAGCAGAATGATCGCGGTGAGCAGGCCGACCAGCGCGCGCATCCCCAGATAGGCCGTCGCCCGGCGACCCGCCGGGCGACCGCGCAGCCGGGCACCGCACAGGGGAGCCAGCCGAATTCGCTCGAGCGCGATCACCGATTCCACCGCGCGCGGCGCGAGCAGACCGGTCAGCGCTCCGGCGACGTCGACCGGCGCCATGAGCACACCCAGGCCGAGCCCAACCGCGACGCGGCCGGCGCGACGCACTCCCCCGGCCGGAGTCCACGGGGCCGCTCTCGTCATCCTCCGATTCTCTCGTGCCGTCCCCGCCGCCGGCCACCGACCCGGCGCACCACGAAGACCGCGACAGCGACGAAGACGGTGAGAACGACAAGTTTCTGCAGGACATCGGCATAGGGCTCTACGGCGTCCCAGTTCTCCCCGAGGTAGTAGCCCGAGAGCACGAAGATCGTGTTCCAGATCAAGCTGCCGGCAGTCGTGAGGACCGTGAACCGGACGACGCTCATCCGCTCGATCCCGGCCGGGATCGAGATCAGGCTACGGAACAGCGGGATCATCCGCCCGAAGAACACCGCCTTGGTGCCGTGCCGCTGGAACCACGCCTCGGCCTTGTCGACGTCGCCGACGCGCACCAGCGGCAGCCAGGCCACGATGCGGCGCATCCGGTCGCGGCCGAGCAGCGCTCCGAGGCCGTAGAGCACCAGGGCGCCCGCCACCGATCCCGCCGTGGTCCAGAACAATGCCTCGGCCAGCGTGAAATCACCGCGGCTGGCGGTAAATCCGGCCAGCGGCAGAATGATCTCACTCGGCAACGGTGGAAACAGATTCTCCAGGGCGATGCCCAGGCCCGCGCCGGGACTGCCCAGTGTTTCCATCAGCCGCACCGCCCAGCCCGCAAGGCCCGAGAGTTCGCCGCCGGTCGAATTCGTGATCGTATCCATGGTTTCGACGCTAGGAATCGCGGGGCGCGCGGGCACTGGTGCTCGCCGCCGGGCGGGCGCGGGACATCCGCACCGGCCGGGGTGGGGTTTTCCGCAGGAGAAGGCAGGGTTTACCGCATCACGGACGGGTCGGCCGGTTCCTAACGTCGAGGCATGCGCAAGAAACTGTTTCGGAGCGCGCTGGCGCTCGGCGCGGTCGTTGTCACCTTCGTTCTGGTGTTCGCGCTGGTGCTGGTCACCCGGCGGGATCAGATGCTCGCCGGAGTCGTGGGACGTACCGCGGATTGGTCGAATGTCGATGTGGTGCTGCGTATTTCGGATCCCAGCCGGAACCGGGTCTGGACCGGCACCGGGGCGGGCGTCCCGCACCGCGAGCCGCTGGGGCCGGACAGCCGGTTTCGGATCGGCAGTATCACCAAGACTTTCGTCGCCACGGTGGTGTTGCAGCTGGTGGACGAAGGGCGCGTCGGGCTGGACCGGCCGATCGCCGACCACTTGCCCGGGGTGGTACCCGGCGGTGAGCGAATCACCGTGCGGCAGTTGCTCAACCACACCAGCGGCCTCTACGACTACATGAAGAACCCCGGCATGTCGACCAACCGCTGGCGCGGCACCGAGCGCTTCGCCACCTACCGCCCCGAGCACCTGCTGGAAGCCGCCTTCCGGCACCCGCCCTACTTCGAACCGGGCGCCCGGTTCCGCTACTCCAACACCAACTACATCGTGCTCGGCAGCCTGATCGAGCGCGTCACCGGCGCGCACTACGGTGCGGAGGTCGAGCGGCGGATCCTGGCGCCACTGCGACTGTCCCATACCACCGTGCCGGGTGCGGATCCCGCGATACCGGAGCCGGCGATCCGGGCCCGGCAGCCGATCACCGACGGAACCGTCGCCGACGTCACCGAGATGAATCCCTCGCTGGACTGGGCGGCGGGCGAGATGCTCTCCACCACAGCCGATCTCGACAGATTCCTGGGAGCGCTCCTCGGCGGCGAGCTGATCAGCGCCGCCGCGTTGACGGAGATGAAGCGCTCGGTGCCGATGGGCATGGGGTTCCACTACGGCCTCGGCCTGCAACGGTTCGATCCGCCGTGCGGCGAATCGATCTGGGGTCACGGGGGCGAGCTGCTCGGCTACCTGACCTTCGCCTACCGGTCGGCGGCCGAGCGTTCGCTGTCCATGGTGATCGCCTCGGCCGGTTCCGCGAACGCGCTACCGTTCTACGCGACCGTCACTGCCGCATTCTGCCTGGCCTGACCGGTCGCACACGGCTGCAGACGGAGGCATTAGCCTGCTCGGAGTGAAAAGCCCTCGATTACGCACGCTGGAGCGCGAGATCCGCGCGGACGCGGCGGCGCTCGAGCGCTTCTGGGCGGAGCTGGCCGCGAGCGGCGCGCCGCTGATCGAGCCGGTTCCCGGCCGGCCGGACGAGCGACTGGTCACGGTGGTGTGGCGGGAGACGCGATCGGTCAGCGGGGTGTATGTGCTGGCGAACCGGGTCACCGACGGCGCGAACGCGCGGCGGGGCATGATGCGCCGGATCGACGGGACCGATGTCTGGTATGCCAGCCTGCGACTACCCGTGGGCTCGCGGTGCTCCTACCGCATTCACCCTTTCGATGCGGATGATCCGCACCTCACCGAGGACGGGCCGCGCGGCGGGTCGGCGCGCTGGCTCCCCGACGATCGATCGGATCCGTTGAACGCGCACGCGAACGGGCCGTTCGGTTCGATGATCGAGCTGGAGGGCGCGCCCAGCCTCGCCGAGTGGACCGCGAAACCGGTGCTGGACGACCGGACCACCGCGATCGAGTTCACCGCCTCGACCGGTGCCCGGTATCGGTTACGTCGTTTCGTCCCTGCGGATTTCGACCCGGAGCCCCGGGTGCTGGTGGTGACCGATGCCGAGCGCTGGTTCGGCGACTTCGGCATCGTCGGCGCGATCTCGGCGGCCGTGACCGCCGGGCGGATCGCTCCCACCCTCGTGGTGGGGGTCGAAGCCGGTCCCCCCGAGGACCGGATGCGGCAGCTCGGAGCCGACCCGGCTTTCATCGACACGCTGGCCGACGAGATCCTGCCGGCCGTCGCCCCGGCTCCGGCGCACGTCACGCTGTGCGGTCAAAGTCTGGGCGGGCTCACCGCTGTGGCGGCCGCGCTGTGGCGCCCCGACGCCTTCGACACGGTGCTGGCGCAGTCGGCGTCCACCTGGTGGCGGCCCGGGATGACCACTCGCCCAACGCGATTCGGAGACGGCGACACCTGGCTCGCCGAGCAGGCCGCCGTCGCGCCGGTCTCGGCGGTGCGGATACGGATGGCCGTCGGAGCGAACGAGGGGCCGATGCGCCGCGACCTGGCGGCGCTGCGCGAACTGCTGATCACGCGTGGCTTCGACGCCGCGCTGGAGGTCTACGCGGGCGGCCACGACTGGTGCTGCTGGGCGGCCGCCCTGCTGGCCGGCCTGGCGGCGGACCAGCCCTGAGGCCGGTGCGCGAGCACACCGGCCTCGCCGGGATCACTTGGTGCGCAGGTCCTTCAGCGCCTCCTCCACCCGGTCCAGGGTGTAGTTGGCGTCGGTGTACCCGGCGACGGTGTTCTTGCCGCCCACATAGACCCGGCCGCCCTTGACCGCGGGCAGCTGCTGGTAGAGCGAGGTCCCCTGCACGGTCTTCATGAACGGGTTGACCGCGCCGCGCAGATTGGAATCCAGGAACAGCACGTCCGCGTCGCCGACGGCGGAGTCCAGCTTCTCGTTGGAAAGAGTTGCCTCGGCTTCCTTCTTCCCCTGGACCACCGCGTTCTCCTGGCCGGACCAGGCGAAGCCCAGCGGGCGCAGCAGCGTGCCCTGCATGGAGTTCTCACCCCAGGCGTAGAAGTTGTTCTCCTCGTAGGAGCCGATCACGCCGACCCGCTTGCCCTGGATGACGTCCTTGTAGGTCTCGGCGATGCCGCGCTGCCGCTGGCCGAACGCGGCTTGGAGCGCCTCGGCCTTGGCGCGGACGCCGAGCGCGTCGGCGATCTGCTCGGTGCGCAAGGTCCACTTGGCGCGATCGCCGCCGCGCAGGGTGAAGGTGTACACGGGGGCGATCTCGCGCAGCGCCGCGGTGGTCTTCTCGTCGTAGATGTTCGGCGCGAAGATCAGATCCGGGTTCAGGGCGGCGATGTCCTCGAGCTTCGGTTCCTGGGTCGCGACCACCGGGACCTGTTGCACCGCGGCCAGTTTGGACTCGGGGATGATGCCGGGCTCGAACGCGCCCTGGCCGATCGGGGTGAAGCCGAGATCGTAGACGGGCTGGGTGGCCGCGTAGTGCAGCGTGACGATCCGCTGGGGCGTTTCGGGCACGGTGACCGCGGCGCCGGTGGCGTCGGTGACGGTGCGGGTCGCCGCGGCGGCGGTGCCGCCGTCCTCGGCGGCCGAGCAACCGGTCAGGACCAGCGCGGCGGCTGCGACCAGCGACAGACATAGGGACTTCATGGAGCGACCTTCCGGGTATCGGCGCCGGGGACCGCGCGGCGGCCCCGGTGCCGGGTGATGAGGTGAGGCCCGCCGTTCACGGGATCCTCGATTACGGTGGCTTCGATGTCGAAGACCTCGGCGAAGAGTTCGGGGGTGAGCACCTCGCCGGGAGTGCCCTGGGCGACGATTCGCCCCTGGGAGAGCACGATCAGATGTCCGGCGTAGCGGGCCGCGTGATTGATGTCGTGCAGCACCGCGACGATCGTGCGGCCGGTGGTGTGGTTGAGGTCGGCGAACAGATCCAGCAGTGAGATCTGGTGTGCGACATCGAGAAACGTCGTCGGCTCGTCGAGCAGCAGAATGGGGCTCTCTTGGGCCAGGGTCATCGCGACCCAGGCGCGCTGGCGCTGGCCGCCGGAGAGTTCGTCGACCGGGCGCGCGGTCAGTTCGGTGAGGCCGGTCTGCTCCAGCGCATGGCGCACGCTGCGTTCGTCCTCGGGGCTCCAGCGCGCGAGCACCGATTGATGGGGGTAGCGACCGCGGCGCACGAGATCGAGCACCGAGATCCCCGCCGGGGTGATCGCCGATTGCGGCAGCAGGCCCAGCCGGGTGGCCAGGTCTTTGGCGCGCATGCGGTGAATGTCCTTGCCGTCCAGGTACACCGCGCCCACGGTGGGCCGCAGCAACCGGGACAGCGACCGCAGCAGGGTGGATTTGCCGCTGGCGTTCGGGCCGAGGATCACGGTGAACTCGCCGTCGGGTATCTCGACCGAGAGGTGCTCGCCGATGACGCGGCCGTCGTAGGCCATGGTGATGTCGTCGGCGCGCAGGGCGGCGCCGCGCTGATCGGGTGTGGTCACAGGGCTCCTTTCCGGTTCTCCCGCACGAGCAGGGTCAGCAGGTAGAGGCCGCCGACGGCCACGGTGACCACGCCGACGGGATAGGCGTGGCCGGGCACGGCGTGCTGGGCGACGAGATCGGCGCTGGCCAGAATCAGCGCGCCCGCCGCGGCGGCCGGGGCCAGGGCCGTGCCGGACGCGCCGGCCAGCCGGCGGCCGATATGCGGTGCGGCCAAGGCCACGAAGGCGATCGGGCCCGCGGCGGCGGTGGCGACCGCGACGAGCACCACGCCGCCGAGCACCAGGGCCAGCCGCCGGCGCGCCGGGTCGACGCCGAGCGCGGCGGCCACGTCCTCACCGAGATCGAGCACCGGCAGCGCGCGCTGGAAGCCCACGCAGACCGCGATCGTGAGCAGCGCGCCCGTGACCAGGGCCGGGCCGGTGTGGGTGAAACTGACGGCGTTCAGCGAACCGGCGCCCCACACGGTGGCGATCTGCGAGATCTCCGAATCGGCCACCAGATGGAAGTAGGTCTCCAGCGCCACCATCATGGCGTTGAGGCCGATGCCGACGATCACCAAGCGGAATCCGGCCGCTCCCCCACCGCGGCTGAGCAGCAGCACCAGCAGGGTGACGACCAGCCCGCCCGCCAGCGCACCGCCCGCGACCGCCGCGAAACCGACTCCGGCGAAACTGATCACGGCGACGCCGCCGGCCGAGGCGCCCGCGGTGAAGCCGATGACGTCGGGGCTGCCGAGCGGATTGCGCGTGATGCACTGGAACAGCGCCCCGGCCACGCCGAGCATCGCGCCGAGCAGCACCGCGGCGGTCGCGCGTGGCAACCGCCACTGCACGATGAACAGCTCCGACGTGCGGGTGCCGTGCCCGGTCAGCGCCGCGAACACCGCCGACGGCGAGTACGTCACCTTGCCCAGCATCAGCGCGGCCAGGGTGACGCCCGCGGTCAGCAGCAGCAACCCCGCGCACACCGCCGCGGAGCGCAGCGGGATGCGGGCGGACACACCGGGCCCGCGCAACACCAGCGCACCGGTATCGATCGACGCTGTCATTGGGCGTGCACCTTCTTGCTGGAGACGAGCCGGATCAGCACCGGTGCGCCCACGAAGGCGGTCACCACGCCGACCGGCATTTCGCGCAGCGGCAGCGCCACCCGCGCCAGCACGTCCGCGCTCAACAGCACGACGGGCGCGACCAGCGCGCAGAGCGGAATGATGCGGCGCTGATCGTTGCCGACCAGCAGCCGGCACACGTGCGGCACCATCAGCCCGAGGAACGCCACCGGACCCGCGACCGCGGTGGCCGCGCCGGTCAGCAGCGTCACCGCGAGCACGGTGCCGACCCGCACGCGGCGGGTGTCCACACCCAGTGCGGCAGCGGTGTCTTCACCGAGCGCGACCGCGTTGAGCGGACGCACCAGCAGGAAAGCGAGCAGCAATCCGGCGCCGAGGTAGGGAGCGATTCCGGCGAGGTCCGAGAGCGCGCGACCGGCGACCGAACCCGCGACCCACGAGCGATAGCCGTCGAACGCGCCGGCGTCGGTCAACCGGATCGCCGTGGTCAAGCCGCCCAGGACCGCCGCGAGCGCGACCCCGGCGAGGATCATCCGCAGCGGGGTGGCGGGGCCGCGGCCCGCGGCGGCCAGGGTCAGCAGCATGATCGTCGCGATCAGGGAACCGGCGAGCGCGGGCAGCACCAGGGCACTAGTGGTACTCGCCGCTCCGGTCCACAGCGCGAGGGTAACCCCCAGTGCCGCACCGCCGTTCACACCGAGAATGCCGGGGTCCGCCAACGGGTTGCGGGTGTAGGCCTGGATGAGCGCGCCACCCACGCCCAGGGCCGCGCCGACCGCGATCGCCACCGCGGTGCGCGGCAGTCGCAGGTCGAGGACCAGGGCGTCGGCTTGCTGGTCACCGTGGCCGAGGACGGCGGCGAGAACGCGTCCGGGGGCGATGCTTTCGGCGCCGACCAGCAGGCTCGCCGCCACACACAGCAGCAGCGCCCCGGCTACCGCGCCCGCGACGACGACGGTTCGAGCGCCGAGTCCAGCGGAATCAGACATGGGCGACGGTTACTCTGCCGAAGGGGCCGAAACCCCAACCGAGCTGGGTGTTCTCGACACCGACCGCGCCCGCGGCGCGCAACAGCTCCGTGATCCGCGCCTGGGCGCGCAGCGGCGCGCCGGTGACGGCCAGGCTGGTGAGCGCCTGCTCGGCGACGTGGTCGTCGACGGCGGCGCGGTCGCCGGTCGGTTCGAACACCACCAGGCAGCCACCGGCCGCGAAGGCCGTGCGCAGCAGTGCCAGGCACTGCTCGTCGGTGCGGCCGGCCAGGGCGGCGACGAGCACGGCGCAGTCGTGCGCCGGCCATTCCTCGGCGGCCGCGCCCGGCAGATGCACGGTGCGGCCGCGCGCGATTCGCTCGGCGATCAGCGCGGCCGAGTCGCCGGTGACGGCCAGCGTCCGGGCGGCCTGGACGGCGGGAAGGTCGGGCAGCACGTCCAGGACGTAGGCCAGTTGTTCGGCGGCCCGGTCCGCGTGGGCGGCGTCCAGCGCGGGGTCGGCGGCCCGGCGCTCGCGCCAGCCGAGGGTGCCGAGCCGGGCTGCGTGCCCGCCGGAGCGCAGCACGTCGAGCAGGTCCACCAGGGCCAGCGCTTCCCGATTCACGGGATTGTCGAGCGAGAGTTCCTCGTGCGCGGCGTCTTCGCAGAGCGCGGCGCCGAGCGGGGTGTTGCGGTAGCGGTCGCCGTCGGATTCGAGCAGTCCGAGCGAGGTCATCCCGTCGAGCAGCGGCAACAGGCGGTCGGCCGGAATCGCGGTCTCGGCGGCCAGGCCGGTCAGGGTGTCGACGCCGTAGGCGACGGTGGCGTTGATGCCCAGCGTGACCGCAACCCGGGTCAGCACGGGCGGCAGCAGTTCGGTCATCTCGTGCAGTTGGCGCAGCAGGGCGGCGGCGGTTTCCTCCTCCGCCCCGGCGGCCGGGGTCAGGCTTTCCGCGGTGTCGGGCGTCTGGACGGTCTGCTGGGTCTTGGGGCGGCGCCAGTACCCGACGACCTCGACGTCCTCCTTGGGCAGACCCCGTTCGGTGCGCAGGTAGCGGCGGATCGGGGCGATGGTCATGGCTTCGCCCGCCACCCAGGCGTAGGCGCGGCCCTCGGGGAAAGCGATGCGGCGCACCGCGTCGAAGAGCAGCGTGTTCTCCCCCGACGCGACGCCGTCGCGGACCAGCCACTCGACGACGACCTCGGGCCGGGTCGGCGTCTGCTGGCGATCCGCCTCGGTGGGCACCTCGATGACGACGTGTCCGCGTGTCCCCGCCGGGGCGTCCTCGAGCCAGCGGGCGATGGCGGGCAGCGCGGTTTCGTCACCGGCGAGCAGGTGCCAGTCGGCGTCGGTATTGATCAGCGCACAGGATTTCGGTCCCGCGAAGGCGATCTCGTCGCCGGGCTCGGCGGTGAACGCCCAGGACGCGGCGAGGCCGTGGTCGTGGCGGACGACATCGATGTCGAAGGTATTGCGCTCCGGATCCCAGGCGCGGACGGTGTAGTCGCGAGTGTTGGCCAGTACCTCCGGGTTCCAGGAGAAACGGTTCGCCTCCTGCGTGCCGAGCCGGGGCAGCGGGCCGTCGGCGGGCGGCACGATCAGCTTGACGTGATCGTCGAACCCGTCGGACTGGAACGCCGCGCGCGGGAAGCCCTCGCCCATCGTCCCTTCGGCCAACTCGGGGCCCGCCAGGGTGATCCGGCGCATGTTCGGCGTAACATCGACGACCGCGGCCACCTGCGCCCGGCGCATCACGATCGGGAAGATGTGCAGGGGGCGGGACGTGCGCGGCATTCGAACTCCAGACATCGACGGACACAAAGGCAAGGCTTACCTTATATCTGTCGAATGCGGGTCGGCGCGCGCCCCCGCCACCGCGCAGCTACCGCCTGGCTCGCTCAGTGCCCGAGTGCCGAATCACCTTCTGCCCCTGGCGTGCTCGCTGCGGCCCGCCGGCAATAGCTATCGGCTCTAGCTGCTCGTATGCCCGCGTCGATGGTGGCACCATCGATCCGTGGACAAACTGCTGGTCTTGGTGAACGGGCTCCCGGGCGCGGGGAAGACAACTCTGGGCACCGGGCTCGCACGGTCGTTGAACGCGTGGTTCCTGTCCAAGGACGTCATCAAGGAGGCTTTGGCCGGGTGCCTCGAAAACGCGGTCGAGACACCCGACTTGGGTGGCGTCGCCATGGACACGATCTGGGCGCTGGCCGCTCGAGCGCCGGCCGACGTCGTCATCGACTCCTGGTGGTTCAAGCCGCGCGACCTCGCCTTCGCCCGCGCGGGCATCGCCGGGGCCGGAGCCCGCCGCACCCTCGAGGTGTGGTGTGACCTGCCCGCGGCGACCGCGCGATCCCGTTATGCCGCACGGCAACGGGCGCCGATCCATCGCGATCGGCAGCGTCTGGCCGAGCACTGGGACGAATGGGCCGCCCACGCCGCACCGCTCGGCCTCGCGCCGGTCCTGGTCGTCGACACCACCGGGCCGATAGATCACGGCGCGCTGGCAGAGCGTATCCAAGCGATGGCGTCGCCGCCGCACTGAACGGCCCGCGCGAGTCAGTGCAGGTAGTGGGTCAGTCCGTCGCCGATCTGGCGGGCAGCCGCGCAGGGCTCCGGCGCGTCGGGGTTCAGATTGCGGATAGTGAAGATGATCAGGCCCATGGGGACGGTCACGCCGATGTAGCAGCCGATTCGGTTCGAGTCCTGGGCGGCGCGGAACTGGTGGGATGGGCGGGCGGCGACCGTCAGCGGGGTGAAATCGACGTAGCGGCCGTTCTGGGTGAAGTCCTGGATCGTCTTGCGGGTGGCGGTGATCGTCACCTCGGACTTGCCGGTCGAAGACTGCCAGCGACAGGCGAGGTCACCGGAATCGTCGGTGATCACCGCTTTACTTTCCGGGCGGTAGCCCTGCCGGTTGATGTCGGACGCGGCGATTCCGCACGGATTCCAGAGCACGACAGGCGCTTTCGTGGTGGATGGCGGTTCCGGGGCCGGTTCGCTCGGGCTCGCGCTACTCGTAGCGGTGGTGCTCGCCGGCGGGGTGGAACTCGAGGGGGTCGCGGACGATTGGTCGTTACCGCATGCCGTGAGGATCGAGGCCATGCCGAGGGCCGCGGCCAGCAGCGCCGTCGATGTGCGACTACCCAACATAAGGGGCTCCTTTGGTGCTGTCCCTCGCGTGCGTGAAGTCGCGGTGGCCGCGGCGCTCGTTACAGGGCGCGTCGAGGTGATGTCACAGTGCCCCGCCCCGTCTCGTCATCTCGATAACAGTGAACGAACGACAAAGGACACGATCATGACGATGCAGCAGCACATTCCGGCGGAGACCCGAGCGAGCGGACATCCGGTGCGGTGGAAGATGTGGCTCCTGACCCTCGCGGGCCTGTACCCCTTGCTGGTCGCGTTGGTGATGGTCACCGCGCCCCTGCTCGAACCGCTGCCGACACCGCTGCGACTCGCCTGCATCATGCCGGTTGCGGTCGCCGCGATGGTGTGGGGTGTGATGCCGGTGCTAACCCGGCGCTTCGCTCACTGGCTGTCCGCCTGAAAACGTCGGACCGAGAACGGATCTCGTCACGGGCGGTTTCCGCCTGCGCGGCGACCGAGCGGGTAGGCGTCGCGCAGGCGATGCACGGTCGCCGTGACGGCGGCCCGAATGTCGTTCTCGTTCAACGGGGTCGAGAGCAGGGCGGAAGTGAACGAGAAGCCTTCGATCAGGGCGAACAACAGGTGTGCCTCGCGGTGTAGCGCGTCCTCGTCGATGGTGCGATCGGCCAGGGCCTCACGTAGCAGCGAGCGGATCAGCTCGGCGCCGGCGTGGGAGGTCGCGGCGATGTCGGCGGCGAACTCGGGGTCCGTGCGCGCCAGGACGCGGTATTCGACCAGGGCGATGTTCTCCTTGGCCTCCTGCTCGGTGGTGGGCGCGGCGAAGGCGATGATGTCCACGATCCGGGCGGCCGGGTCGTCGGACATCGCCGCGGCGCGGTCGACGGCGCGCTGCATAAGGACACCCAGGGTGAAGCGCATGACCTCGCGGACGGTGTCGCCGAAGTAGTGCCGGATGCTGCCGATGGCCAAACCGGTGCGGGCGGCGATCCGGGCGAGAGTCACCGAACGGAGACCGTACTCGGCGATTTCGTCGATGACGGCGTCGGCGACCTGCTCCCGGCGGGTGTCCGGGTCGACTCTCTTGGGCACGAACTTCACCTTAGCGGTTCTAGCATTATCGTGCTAATTTTTTTGGCATGGCCATGCTAGAACTCCGCCTGCCGCGCTCGACCGATGCTGGACGGAGAACGCGCCTGCGATCAGAACGCTTGTCTTCGAGTCGATTCCGACGAGTCACGGGCGGGATCGTCGCAGTCGCCGCACTCCTGCTCGCCGGCTGCACACCCGCTACTCCCCCCTCGAGTTCCGGCCCGGATCTCGGCCACTATCTCGACCAAGAACTGGCCTGGGGCGGATGCGCGGACACCGCGACCAGCACGGCCGATGCCGAACTATTCGCGAACCCCGCGCTCGAATGCGCCTCGGCGCAGGTGCCTCTCGACTACGACGACCCAGAAGGCGAGCGGGCGCAGATCGCACTCCTGCGGCTGCCCGCCACCGGCGAGGCCGAGGGTTCGTTGCTCATCGATCCGGGCGGCCCAGGCGGGTCCGGCACCGGCTTCATCGCGTCGACGGTGCCGCTGTGGCAGGCGAACCCCGTCAACGAGCGCTTCGACATCGTCGGCTTCGATCCGCGCGGCATCGGCTCGTCGACCCCGGCCCTCGACTGCTACACCGACGCGGAGTACGACACCGGTGCCGTGCCGCGATTCGGCGTGGTCTACGACGTCACGAGCGCCGGACAGGCCGCCGAGCTCGCGGCGCGCTGCGCCGCCGCCTCCGGCTCGGCGAACCTGGCCAATGCCGGATCCACGAACGTCGTCCGCGACATGGACATCCTGCGAGCGGCGCTCGGTGACGACCAGCTGACCTACCTCGGCTACAGCTACGGCTCCGAGCTCGGCGCCATGTACGCCGCTACCTATCCCGAGCGGGTCCGCGCGATCGTGCTCGACGGCGCGGTCGCACCGGATCTGACGGCGCGCGAATTCCGCCTGTCCCAATTTCGTGGGCTGCAAGCCCGATTCGACGATCTCGCCGCGCTCTGCGCCCGATCGCGCGACTGTGTCCTGGGTTCCGATCCACGGGCGGCGAACGATCGCCTGCGCGAAATCGTGCGGCCGATCATCGCGAATCCGGCGCCGACGACCAGCGGCCGTACCGTCAGCGTCTGGGACGTCTACCTCGGCATCAGCGGCGGCCTGTATGCGGAAACGAAGTGGCCAGACGTCATTTCGGCCCTGACCGCGCTCGAGGCCGGGCGCGGCGACGAGATGCTCGCCCTGCGCGACACCTTCTACGCCCGCGCGGCGGACGGCGCCTACGGTATGGACTTCGACACCAACATCGCGGTGCGTTGCATGGATTCGCCTCGCTTGTCGCCCGAGCAGACCACGGCCCTTGCCCGCGAAATCGGGCGCGCCGCACCGATGTTCGACCTGGACGTGTTCACAGCGAGAAGCTTCCACAGCGAGTGCGCGGCCTGGCCCGCACCGCCTACGCGCGCCGAACCCTGGCTCTCCGTTCCCGCCGACCTCCCCGCGACGCTTGTCGTTTCGACCACCGGTGATCCCGCGACGCCGCACGAGGGCGGCATCGCGATGGCGCGAGCGCTCGGCGGAAGCCTGCTCACCGTGGCGGGCAAGCAGCACGGGGCGTATCTGCTCGGCGGCAGCAAGTGCGTCGACGAGACGGTGAACGCTTATCTCCTCCGCCTCGAGACCCCGCCTGCGGACGCCCGTTGCAGCCTCTGACATGCTGGGATGCAGCGACATTCATTGCCCAGAGCGCACGGTGCGACGGCGGCATTCGCACCTCAGGCCCGGCCGCCGCCGACGGTCACAATCGCTCGAGACCCGCGGCGAGGACGGCGATCCCCGAGGTGAGCACGCCGGCCACCAGCACCGTGGCGCCGACCCACACGCTCGCGATCATCGGGTTGGGACGCTGCGGGTCGCGGCCGAGTACCGACAGGAAGAAGCCGGCGGGCATCAGGATGGCCGCGACGAGCACGGCGATCGCGCCGCCGTGGGCCCAGCCCGGGCTCGCGCCCGCGGCGGTACCCAGCACGCCCAGCAGCAGCCCGAGCATCACCAGGACACCCGCGTGCGCGTGCCCGGCGCGAAAGAACGACTTCTGCAGTTCGTTGGCCGGTTGGGCGCCGGTGACGACCCGCAGCAGGAAGGTGCCGCCGAACGCGATGGTCGCCACGGAAAGGATGGTCGCGCCGAAGGCGATGGTGGCGATGGGACTGATCGGTGAGACGTACACGGCGGGATTCCCCTGCTTCCGAGTTATTGGATAGTGCAACTATCTAAGTTTGGATAGTTACAGTATCCAATGTCAAGGGTGTCGTCGCGAAGGAGTGCACAGTGTTGATCTCGGAGCTGGCCGCGCAGACCGGGGTGCCGGTGCCGACGGTGAAGTTCTATCTCCGCGAAGGCGTACTGCCGCCGGGCCGCGCGAGCAGCGCGACGCGGGCGCACTACGACGAATCGCACGTCCGCCGCATCGCCCTGATCAAAGCCCTGTCCCAGCTCGGCCTGTCGATGGCCCGGATCAAATCGATCGTCGAGCTCATCGACCACCCCGGCGATTCCCTGGTGGACACTCTCGGCGATGCCACCGCGGCCCTGCCGCCCGCCGTCGACCCTGACACCGAGGGCGACCGTTCTCGCGTGGCCGCCCTGCTGGCCTCGGTCGGCTACACCCTCCCCGCCACCTACCCGGCGGTCATCCAGCTGGAGCAGGCTCTGGCCGCGGCCGAAGCCGCCGGCCTCCCGATGACCGAAGAGCGACTGCGCGCCTACGCGCCGCACGTGATGGCGATCGCCGCCTACGACATCGACCACCTCCCCGTCGAATCCCCCTCCCACGCCGTCGAATACGCGGTTCTCGGCACCGCCCTGTACGAACCGGTGCTGGCCGCGCTGCGCCGGATCTCGCACGCCGAGCTCGCGATCAGACGTCTCGCCGGTACCGAGGCTCCGGAATGACTGTCACACCTCGGATGTGCAGGAACCCCTGCCTTCTCGAGCAGACTTCATTGTCGGCACGATCATCGTTGACCGGCTGATGCTCGAAAGATGCTGTGGGTACAGCAGACCGGCTCCACTCCGGGTATGCCCCGCCACACGATCACGAAACGCCCGCGAACTGGTGCCCCACCTGGCCTTTCGATGCGCCCAGGTGACAACCCACCCGGGCGCGTCGAACTAGACCGCGTCGGCGGCGGTGCGAATCAGGCCGGCCACGACATCCGGCCGCGACACGTAGATGGCATGGCTACCGGGCGTTTCGGCCACCGTGGCACCGATGCGCTCGGCCATCATCGCCTGGGCGGCGGGCGGGATCATCTTGTCCTCGGTGACGTGCAGATACCAGCTGGGCTTGCTGCGCCAGGCGGGCTCGCCGACCGGGCCGCCCAGCGCGTCCAGTCCCCACGGAACTTGGGAATCGGCCAGGAAGGCGGCATCTTCCGCGGGCAGGTCACCGGCGAAGGACTCGTGGAATCGGGCGCGGTCCAGGAACAGGTAGCCTTCGACCGGGGGGAGGATCGGAGGCTGCGGGCCGTCCTGCGGGAACGTGGCGATGAGGCTGTTCACCGATTCGTCCTTGTCGGGGGCGAACGCGGTGATGTACACCAAGGCGCTCACCTTTTCATGGGTGCCCGCTTCGGTGATGACCGCGCCACCATAGGAATGCCCGACCAGCACCGCCTCACCCTCGACGCCGTCGAGGATCAGCCGGGTGGCCGCGGCGTCGTCCGCGAGGGATTTCGTCGCGTTCTGGACTACGCGAACGGTGTAGCCGTCCCCGGTGAGCTCGTCGTAGACGTTGCGCCATCCGGCTCCGTCGACGAATCCCCCGTGTACGAGCACGATCGTCGGTTTGCTCATGGCAACCTCCCTCGGTGGCAGGGTGGCGCGGTCGCGCACCCGGAACTGCCGGTCACATCGTCGACCGGGACCGGCCGCCGTGACGCGGACGACCGCGCACTGTGCGCGGACGACAGCGCATCACTGCCGGGGCGCCGGATCCGGGTGGCCGCGGCGCATCTCGCCGGGACTCACGCCATAGGTCGCACGGAAGGCCCGGTTGAAGCCGCTGAGATCGCCGAAGCCGCCGCGGTGCGCCAGCGCCGCGATGCTGAGGTGTTCGAGCCGGCGATCCAGGAGTTCCGCGCGGACGCAAGCCAATCGGCGGCGGCGCAGATAGAGCGCGACCGATTCGTTCTCGGCCTGGAACAGCTTGTGCAGGTAGCGCGTCGAAATATTCATCGCCGCAGCGATTTCCGCCGGAGTGAGACCCGGGTCACGCAGGTGCCAATCGATGTGGGCTTTGATGCGCGGCACCAGACTGCGCTGTGCGGCGTCGGCGTGCCGGGCATCGTCGGGTTCGGCCAGCAGGCACAGCGCCAGATCGGTGGTGCGGGCCAGCACTTCCTCCGATCGCGAGTCCGCCAGCTCTGCGCCGTGCCGGATCAGATCGAGCACGAATCGGCCGACCACGCCGGAGAGTCCGTGCCGGCCCGAGAGCGGACGCCCGGCGGCGGCGCGGCGTTCCTTGTCCGTGAGCGGGACCGCCGCCGCCGGTATCGAAAGCACCGAGACCGACCACGGCCGGGTGAACGTCCAGGTGAACGGCCGGGCGTTCTCGTACACGACGAAGTCGCCCGGAGTCAGCTCGGCGACGCGGCCGTCCTGCGCCAACGACGCGGCGCCTGCGGTGAGGACCGCGATCTGGAAGAACGCGGCATCAGAGGCCCGGATGCAGCGCGGTGTGCGCCGATGGACGTGCGGGGTCGCGGTCAACTCCGCGAACAGCAGCCGCCCGCGGGTCGTTCCGTGCAACCGCGCCGTCGGATCGGGCGAACGATCCCACCCCTCCAGCCGCACCGGAGCGAAGGTGTCAGCCAGTATGTGATGCCAATAGTCCTCGCGCTCAGCGGGTTCGATCTCATCAGTTGAGGCGGCGATGTCGGGCACATCTCCTATGTTCTCGAATTCGCCCGGCCCCGGAAACGGTTTGATCGACCGATTTCCCGTCCGGGTTCGATAGCCGCGGAACAGATTCCGCCGATTCGACGACAGTCGGTGTAGGCGGGCGCGGCGCCCGATCGGGCGAGTGGGAGCGAGAATGAGCCATCGAGTGAAGTTGGGTGTTGTCGCGGCCGTTGGCGTGATCGGACTCGTGTACGGCATCAGCGCGTACGGGAAGTCGAGTGCGCCCGCGGAGGTGTGGAATCCGTGTACCGGCATCTCCGATGACGCGCTGCTGGCCGCTGGGCTCGACCCCGCCACCAGGGATAGCGGAATCCCCCAGCCGCGGGATTCCGGGCGGGCGATCTGCCGCTGGGCCGCGCCGCGGTATGCGTACACGGTGACGGTGTTCTCCACGGCCGAGGCCGCGATCGAACTCGCGCACGAATCGGGAAGTTTCGGTTGGCGCGACGTGACGATCGCCGCCCGGCCGGGGCGGCGATTCGAGGTGGCCGGCCCGTCCGCGCATCGGAACTGCCACGTCCTGTTCCCGGCGCACCACGGTGTGCTCCAGATCAGCGTTGCCATCGAATTCGGTGACACCGATCGCGTAAGCGCTTGCGAGCGTCTGGAATCTGTTGGGCAGGCGCTGGTTCCGGTGCTGCCGGAGTAGTGGACGCTACTGCTGCCGGGCGGCGATCGCGGCGTTCAGGCCGAGCAATCCGGGGCCGAAGATTTTCTCGGCGAAGAAATCCCGCTGGGCGCGGCCGTCCCCCTCGGTCGGTTCGAATTCCGCCGACCATTGCACCAGGCACGTCCGGTCGCCGCTCTCCAGCACCTTCATCCGGGCGCGGTAGCCGGTCACGGGGAAGGGATGCTCGACGAATTCGTAGACCACCTCCATCCCCGCCGCGTCGAGGCTCACCAGTCGCTCGGTGAGCGTGGCGCCGTCCGCGGTGGTCAGCTCCCGGACGCAACCGGGCTCGGCGTCCGTACCGCTGTGCAGGCGGCTGGCCGCGATCGCCGGGTGCCAGCGATGGATGTCCCCGAAGTCGGCGATTTCGCGCCAGACGGTCGCGGAGGGATGCGGTGAGACGGTCTCGACGGCGACATGCATGAGGAGCTCCTTGTCCACGACTGACCACGATTATTCCAAAAACGCACCAAGACAGAGTGATTCGCACAAACACGGGTTACGCGGCACGAGCAGGGAGTCCTTCGTGACTCGCTCCCGGCAGCGACCATTTATACCCGCCGACACATCAAGCCCCCGCTGGGGTGCCGCCCCGGCGAATGTCGTGCGGCCTCGAACGGCCCGCCGGCTGAAATAATCGCGCGGCCCCCTGTGCCCGGATGTCCTCACCCGCCCCACCCCCGGGCCGCCGCAACGCGACTACAGGATCGAGGACCGACCATGGGAGTGCTGGCCCCCGGCAGTCAACGCCGGACGCTGGAGGAACTGCTGGACCGAGTCGATCTGGACCACGGCGACGTCCGCGCCAAACGCTCCGCGTTCTGGCTCATGCTCGCGCTGTCCAGCGTCATCGCGGTCTCGGGCGTGATCGGCGATTCCACGGCCACGGTGATCGGCGCGATGATCGTGGCACCGCTCTCGGTCCCGATCCTGGGTGTCGGGCTGGGTATCGCCACCGGCCGTGCGGCGCTGATCGGGCGCAGCCTGCTGCTGGTGCTCGCGGGCGTCGCCCTGGTGGTGGTGATCGGATTCCTGACCGCGAAACTACTGCCCAATCCGGGCGACGTGCTGGCCAACCCCCAGGTGGCAGGTCGCACCTCACCGAAGCTGATGGACCTGACCGCGGCCTTGGCGACGGGGTTGGTCGGCGTGATCGCGATGATCCGCCGGGATGTGGGCGACGTGCTGCCCGGCGTGGCGATCGCGATCTCCCTGGTGCCGCCGCTCGGCGTGGTCGGCGTGTGTCTCGGCTCGCACGCCCCGGGCCTCGCGCTCGGCGCCTTCGTTCTGTTCGCCTCGAATATGGTGGCGATGATCGTCACGGCCACCATCATTTTCGTCGCGACCGGATACGCGAACGAAGCCGGAGTCGGAGCGGCCCGGCGCGGGCGCGCCTACGCGGTACTGGCGGCCGCGCTGACCCTCGTCGCGGTGCCGATGGTGGTGAACTCGCTGTCCACGGTGTGGGCCGACCGCATCGCGCACGCGGCCCGGGGCTGGTTGACCGATGTCCCCGGCGCCGAGATCACCCAGGTGACCGTGCACAGCAGCACCGCCACCATCGAGGTCCTCGCACCCGCAGACCTGCCGCCGGTGGACCAATTGCAGAAGCAGGTCGAAGATCTGGTGCCGTGGCATCCGCGGGTGGTCGTCGTGCACACCGTGGGCAGCCGTACGCAGAACTGATCGCCCGACGCGAAAAATAGGTCGCGTCGCGCACGACTGTTTCTCTACTATTCATTCTGGGCGGCGTTCCGAAGAGGAAGTGCGAAAGGGTGATTCCGGCGTCCACACGAGGTGACCTGACCCCGTGATTTCGGCCCGGGGTCTGTGAGAGCCTTGCGACCCGCGAAGTGGGCAGGAAGGCTCGAAGACGATGGCGACACGCAAGAGGCACACCCCGGAGCAGGTCGTGCGCAAGCTGGGCGAGGCCGATCGGCTGCTGGGCGAGGGCAAGGACATCGCCGATGTGTGCCGGCC